>CAZFHS010000022.1:0-94520 GCA_964518955.1 uncultured Gemmatimonadaceae bacterium
ACCGCCCTACCGCCTTCACCACTAGCGTTGCCACAACGCCGCCGAAGTCGTCCGGTTCGGCAGTCACTCCGTCCGGCACCGTCCACTCACCACCGTCGAGCACAATCGCGTACTTGTAGATCCCGGGGTCCAGGCTCAGGACCGCGGACCAAACGTGCGAGCCTTCCCTCTCGAGTGGTACGGGCAACCATCCGTTCCACCCTCCGACGATCTCGATGGTTTGAGCGTCGGCCGAGTGCCTGATCGCAAGACGAACGCGATTTCCATCCAACGGTGTGATCTCAACCGGAGGAACCAACTCAGACGAGTACCGTAGCCCACCGGCAATTCCTATCCGTGTGCCGACGGTCACGTAAAGCCCGTCGGTGAATCCTACCATGTTTTGGGGGTATCTGCCCATCGTCAGTTCGAATGTGAGATGCGGAAGCATCGAACATTCGACGTGTCCCTGCCCCCAGGGGTCGTCTTCGAAGTCCCCAAATCTGTAACCGCCCGCCACCGACGCACGTACGCCCGAACCGCGGTATGTGAATTCAAGTGTTGCATCGGTGTACCGGACAGTGTCGGAAAAAATCGCCATCAGGCCACCGGACATTGAGGCTTCGGTGTTCAGTCTCCTTTGCAGCCGGGCACTCAAGATTTGGGTGCTGAATGTTGAATCGTAGATCGTTGTGACCGTTCCGAGTGACGCGCCGGCGGTAAGCATGGTCCGGCCGCCGTTCAGAACTCCGAGAATGCCGCCAGACGCCTCTCCGTTCCACAATCCTCCCTGAATGCGGTTGCCGTCGCCGCCGGCTGATAGGCCCAGGCTGAAACCTCCCGAAACAGGAACGACAGCAGCGCCGAAACCAGAAAGTTGCGTCACCCACTCGCCGCTGGAGAATCTAGAGAGACTGCCTGAGATGGTACCAGCGACGTTTGTGTTTGCAGCGGAAAACTGCAGAGACGAGAGCGCCGCTGTTCCGGAGATGGAATCAGCGTATCGAGCGTGTACTCCACCTAGGAGCACCGAAACTTCCTGAGCGGATACAGGTGCCCATGCAAAAAAAACGGCCGCGCCCAGACATAAGGCGCGGTATCTTAGACTCCGGATCGTCCCCTCTGCTTGTTCTTATTCCCGGCACCGGCACCGGGTTGAGTGCCAGGGACGCCGGGGGGACGACCGCCTTGGCCGCCCATACCTGCACCTTGACCCATGGGTACAGGCAAACCGCCACCCTCGAGAATGCGCCTCGCGATTCCCGCCATGGGTTCGCCCTGAGCTCGGAGGCCCGAGACCACCGACGGAAACTCTAGAACTTCCTCTGGCAAACGGCCGCCCCGGTAGGCATCGCCCACTGCTCTCACTGCTGCCGCTCTCTCCAAACCTTGTGCTCGCAGGGCGGCCGCAACTGTCAGACCGGTTGCAGCGGCTTCAGGATCGGGCGCGGCTCCAATGATTTCATGCACGTCCTCTCGGCCGATTCCTCTCCCGAGCGCGCCTGCCGCAGCCGCGACCACCGCTCCCGGTGGTGGATCTAGGCCTGCTCCGATAGCCACCTCTCTGCCGATTCTCAACTGCGTTTGGAGTTGGGTCATCACCATTATCACGCGATCAGGCGGTACTCGACCGCGCTTCGCCCAACCCTCGAGAGCCTTGGACACGAGTGGTTCCGTCGGCAGTTGGCTTGCTTCAGCCTGTTCTACGATCGTCGTAACCTGATCCGCAAACTCCGCGGGAGCGCCACGCGCGATCAGCATTTCTCGCACCTGGTGTTGCTGGGCAGCGAGCCCAGTGTGCACTCCTAGAGCGAGTACACTCAACAGTGCAAGTCGCATATGTGCCCTCATGAGCGTATTACTCCTCGCGGGCCCACCACAATCACGCTATTGGTTTGCCCGAATCCGTCATCTACTTGAGCGTGGGCGTCCGGGTCCGGGATCCACTCAGCTCCGTCGATCACGAACATATATTGGTGTTCGCCGGGCCGGAGCGGAACTGTACCCGTCCATACGCCTGTCTCAGCATTCCTGGTGAGTTCGACCCCTTCCGGTCGCCAATCATTGAAGGACCCGGCCAACGACACACGGTCCGCTGTGGGAGCTACGAGCTCGAACCGCACGAGAATCGTTGACGGAATCGCAGCTGCCTCAACTACCGCCGGCACTCGATCCCTGAATGTCCCACCGCCCAAAACGCCGGCAGCCACCAGGACCACGACGGCCGCCGCCGCAAGTGCTGGGCGTATCTGATAGACGTGCGGTTGGAACAACCAATTCCAGGCCGATTTCTGACTTTCGTCGGCTCGTGCCCGAATGGAAGCCATTACCGCTCGGTCGATATCTGAGCCCGGATCTTCCAGGTCGGTGGCGTAGCTAGCAACAGCTTCGAGCAGGCGATCGGCTTCGGCGCGGGCAGACGAATCGACGCCTTCGGCCGGCACCTCACCATCGAGATACCGCTGAATATCAGGACCGAATTTGTCTGAGTCGTTGTTCACAGCAACTCCTCGAGCCGTTTCTTCAACTCATCGCGTGCTCTGTATACCCGCATCTTCAAAGCATCTTCGCCAACTGCGAGCATCTCAGATATCTCGGCGTAGGAACGTCCATCGACATGTTTCAATACGAACGCTTCTCTCTGTTCTTCCGTGAGGGTCTTCATAGCGATTTCCAAGACCTCTCCGATCTCCGAGCGTTCGCTGTCAGCTTTGCTAGCTGGTTCCTCTCCCCGGTCTGCTGCCCTCTCCAACGATAGATGTCCGCGTCTCCGTTTCCGAACGTTGTGGCACTGATTCGAGACTATTCGAAACATCCATGCCTTGAACCGGTCCGGATCGCGACAGGAAGCCAGTGAGTCATATGCTCTGATGAATGCTTCCTGCAAAGCGTCTGCCGCATCGTCCTTGTCTCCGTCCAGCATTGCGGCTGCGTATCGCCCGAACTCCCGGCGATAGCGCTCCACGAGCACCCGGTACATCTCAGCTTCGCCAGCTCGGGTCCGACGCACCAAATCACCGTCGGTCGGAGACGCCCTATCACTCAAGAGACAACCTCAATATCGAAGAAGTAACGCTTTGTATCAGCAAATCTTGAACTTGCGATCATGAAAAGAGACACATAGGGACAGATAAGGCAATCAAGGTATATGATGCCTTATAAAGCGCCAATATTCCAGAAAAATCATGAAACGCGTTACTTCCTTGTAGTTCGTGTTGTCTCTTGTTGGGCGCGTGTGAAAGCACCGCGCGCGAGCAACTCGAAACTCGAATGCAGCGAACGTAAACCGGGGGATACGATGCGAAAGATCTTGATAGCAGCGGCGGCTTTGACCCTATGTGCGCACACAGGCCTCACGGCCCAGTCCGCTCAGCAACAGCAGCGGATGCAGCAACAGCAACAGGAACAGCAGAACCGCATGCAACAGATGCAACGCCTCCAAAATATGGGGCAGCAGATGGATCGGGTCATGAATCAGGTCCGCCAGATGAATCAGCAAATGACCCAGCAGCAAGTGCGCCAGGAATACCGGCAGATGGGGCAGCAGATGGAGCAGACGTGCACCCAGATGCGGCAGATGCTCCAGCAGATGGAGAGGGTCCAGAACGATCCAGAGACCACAGGCAATCAGCTGAGGCAGATGAACCGGGTACAGGAGCGCGTTCAGAACATGATCCAAGAAATGGAACAGGCGCAGCAGGCGCTCGTTGAACTGGCTATACCATGACGCCGAAGCGTTTCCTAGTACTATCGGTGTTGGTAGTCGCGTGGACGGCGCCATTGTCCGCGCAGCGGCTCCACTACGAGGGTGGATTGTCGATGTCCAGCGGTTCCTACATCTTCACCGAACGTACGACTAGTTGGGTGCTCTCGAATGGCCTCGCGCTGGATGCGGGGCCATTCACCATTAGGGGAACCGTGCCGGTCTACCGGCAGAACACCACGTTGCTTACGACGTCCGCGACTGGACTTTTGCCTACCGGAGGATCTTCTAGTGGAGTGGTATCCGACTCATCGTCGGCTCGCAAAGGTGGGCAGGGCGGTAGTGGCGGAAACAACTCGGAAGTTGCCGCGGTGCTGCCGTCGTTCCATGAGGCCTCGGCCCTAGCAACAGACCCTGTAGATGTTCCCCTTTCTTCCGTCACGGGTTATAGGGTCACGTTGGGCGATCCGATGATCAACATCAGCACTGTATTGACGGAAAGCGGGCGGACTAGCGTTCTGGCGAGTCTCGGAGCGAAGCTCCCACTGAACGACACTACGAATTTCGGAACTGGAGAGTGGGATGTAGGCGGATCGCTCTCCCTGTCGCACGGTGTCAACACCAGCGTGTTGTTGGGAGTCGATTTCTCGTACTGGCGGTTTGGTGATCTCCCGGAACTCGACCTGAGGGACGGCATAATGGGATCGGCCAGCGTCGCGTACCTCGGTACTACCGGCTGGGGTGGATCGGCGAGTCTGATGGGGGCCCGGTCGATCGTAGAAGGGTTCGCGGACTCATACATTGCGAGCGCTTCCCTCACCAGGCTGGCCGGAATCGGCGCTGTGAGCATGAACCTTGCTATGGGTCTCTCAGAGATGGCGCCTGACTTCACTGCGGGTCTCAGCTGGCGGGTGACAGTCAATTAGAAGATGGTAGAAGTGAAACCGGGCGTTACCTTTCAGTGGTTTGGCTTGTCTCCTAATTAGACAACCAGCTACAACCAGAGTGATTTCAAGACAAGCTGAACTTTTTGGAGGACTGATGAACTCGCAACTGTTTCGGAAAATGAAGATGCTGGCCGTAGTTCCCGGCATACTCATTGTGGCAGCGGCCTGCGGTGAAGTAACTGCCGTTGGCGATGGCATGGGTGAGGTGCAGGTAACACTCCAAGAGGCTGCGGCGGAAGCGCTCTTTCATATGATGACTGCGGACTTAGCAGCAGCACCGGAGGCGACATCTGGTCGAGTCCCGAGGGGCGACGTGAAGCTGCTCCAGGTAACTGTGACTGGAATCCACATCCTCCCATATTGTGAGGATGCGGGCGAGGAGAACGGTGACGGGCAGTGTGAAGATCTGTGGGAAGAACTGGACCTTGGCGACAACAACTACGAGCTGAACCTGCTGGATCTTCCCAGTGAAGATGCCGACGCCCTTCCATTGGCAGAGGGCACAGTTTCGGCGGGCGAATACCACAAGATTCGTCTTTTTGTCACGGATGCCATTGTTGCGTTTGGCCAGGACATCACGGTCGGACACTCGACCTTCTTGGCACGCGATTCCATCGAAGGTTATGTGTTGACAGACTCCACCACGTGGCTCGTCCATCCTTTGGAGATCCCGTCGGTCGAAAACAGCGGCATCAAGGCTGACATCGATTTGGTGGTTGAGGAAGGCCAGGTGGGTGAAGTTGGCCTGCTTTTCGACGCGGAAGCCACATTCCGAAACGTGATCGCCACCGGCAGTGGCCGTGTGAAGATGCCACCGGTGCTCAAGGCTCGGCCGATGAATCAGAATCAAAACGGCGGATAAGAGCAGTTGAGGCCGCAATCGAAAGGGCCCCCATCTCGGGAGAGGTGGGGGCTTTTGAATAGGCTGCTCCGCTGCCTGGCCTAGCTGATAGATTACGCTCGTAATCCTCCGACCAAGAAACCAGCACCAGTACACCGGGAGCAGACCATGCGCCACGCCATGGCCATCGCACTGTGTTCTCTCTTCGTTCCCCTCGCCGCGGATTCTCAGGCCGTAGATGAGTCCTATCTGGACTTGCTCCGATGGCGTTCTATCGGCCCGTCACGCGGCGGCCGAGTAGTTGCGGTCGCGGGAGATCCCGTGAACAAGATGGTCTTCTATCAGGGCACGACCGGTGGCGGTGTCTGGAAGACCGACGACGGTGGCATCAATTGGCACAACGTCTCCGACGGTTTCTTCCGCACAGGTTCGGTTGGTGCAGTGGCGGTAGCGCCCAGCGATCCGAACATCGTGTACGTCGGAATGGGTGAAGCGTGCATTCGCGGCAACGCCTCGCACGGTGACGGGGTTTATATGTCCACCGACGCAGGAGAGACATGGAGCCACCTCGGCCTAGCGCCAACTCTGCAGATCTCCCGTGTTCGGGTCCACCCCAACGATCCAGATCTCGTCTACGTTGCCGCGCTCGGAGATGCGTGGGCCCCGAGCGAGGAACGCGGCGTCTACAGGTCGCGCGACGCGGGAGCTGCCTGGGAGAAGATCCTTTATCGCGACGAAAACACTGGCGCCGTCGATCTGGTTGTGGATCCTGCTGACCCCGATGTGTTGTACGCGTCGATGCTCGAACTCAGACGGTATCCGTGGGGATTCCGTAGTGCCGGACCCGGCACCGGTTTGTTCAAGTCGGTAGACGGTGGGGACACTTGGTCGGAACTCACAAACAACCCAGGTATGCCGGACGGCATGAAAGGGCGCATTGGCATCACCGTGTCACCTGCCGACCCAAACCGCCTCTGGGCGATCCTCGACGCGGAGATTGGAAAGAAGGGCGTGTTCCGTTCTGACGACGCGGGGGCGACGTGGGCTCGGCTCACCGACGACGCCGATCTGACTCAGCGTCCCTGGTACTACCATCACATCTTTGCGGATCCGCAGGACGCGAACACCGTCTACGTGCTGAACGTCTTCATGTGGAAGTCGACAGATGGAGGGGAGACGTTTAGCCGGATGTTGGCACAACACCTCGATAACCACGATCTGTGGATCGATCGCGAAAATCCATCGCGTATGATCAACGGCAACGACGGTGGTGCCACCGTGAGCTTCAACGGTGGCAGGTCGTGGTCTACCCTGCTTAACCAACCGACAGCTCAGCTCTACCATGCGTCCGTCGACAACGCCGTTCCATACCGAGTGTACGGGTCGCAGCAAGACAATACGTCGATCTCGGTGCCGAGCAGGTCGGACTACGGCCGCATCACTATCGAGGATTGGTATACCATCGGCGGTGGCGAAGATGGTTCGATTGCGGTCAATACTGAAGATCCCAACATCGTCTACTCTGCGGATCACCACTGGATATACCGATACGATCACGGCAACAAGCAGGTGCGGGACATTTCTCCGAACCCTGAGACGCATTACGGCTGGGGCTCGGCGGACATCAACTATCGTTTCTGGTGGACCTTCCCTGTCGTTACCTCCCCTCACGATCCCAACGTGCTGTACGTGACATCGCAATACGTTCACAAGACCACGGATGAGGGACGCAGTTGGGATATCATCAGCCCCGACCTCACTCGTGCAGACCCGAGCACACTCGAGAATACACCTTCATATCTGTCACCAGAGACTGGGGAGTATTGGGGACCGATTACTCGCGAGGCGTACGGTCCCGAGTGGTATGCCACGATCTTCGCGTTCGCCGAATCTCCACTGCAGCCAGGGCTGCTTTGGGCAGGGTCGGATGACGGCTACGTGCACGTGTCGAGAGACAACGGGGAAACCTGGACAGATGTCACGATCGAGGAGCTTCCAGAATTCGCCATGGTCAGCATTCTGGAACCGTCGCAACACGATCCCGCGACTGCGTATGTCGCGGCTACTCGCTATAAACTCTCAGATCGAAATCCCTATCTCTACAAGACCAGTGATTACGGCGCGAGTTGGACGAAGATCACTGACGGTATTCCCGAAGGCGACTTCACTCGGGTGATCAGGGAAGACCCTCTGAGAGAGGGGCTGCTGTATGCGGGCACGGAGACAGCGGTGTATGTGTCGTTCGATGCTGGAGACAGCTGGCAGTCGCTTAGCTTGAATCTACCTGTCGTGCCGATTCACGATCTCGTAGTCAAGAACGGTGACCTTGTAGCCGCGACTCATGGCAGGTCGTTCTGGATTCTGGATAACGTTGCTCTGCTCGCTCAGTTCAATGACCAGGCGCTGAATGCACCGAGACACATGTTTGAGCCACGCACCACGATCCGCTTCCGTCGAGATGCGTCTGCTGCGGCGTTCTTCACAGACATGCCGACTTTTATTGGGTCAAACCCAACTGGGCAGAATCCACCGGATGGAGTTGTGATACCGTACTACCTCGAGGATGAACCCTCCAACCCAGTGACGCTCCGGATTCTCAGAGATACCGAAGAGGTCGCGACATTTTCCAGCGGTACCCAAACATCGGGCGGGGGAGGGTTCTTCGGCGGCGGCGGCAGCGGCAACCTCACGGCGGACCAGGGAGCCAATAGTTTTGTTTGGAACATGCTGTACCCTGGGGCCGAACTGTTGGACGATGCTGTGTTCCAGGGAAGTTCCTCCGGCCCAATGGCTCCGCCGGGAGCGTACGTAGCCGAGCTCACTGTCGACGGCGAGACACTGCGCACGGAGTTCGAGATCGTGAAGGATCCCGGCACCGAGTTCGCCGATGCCGAACTCCAGGAACAGTTTCAGTTCTTACTCGAGGTGCGCGACAAGTTGACCGAGACTATGAGCCTCGTGGGGCGCATCCGCGAGATGCGCAACGATGCTGTAAACAGGGTCGAACGGGCCGGTGGAGGAGATCGTCTAGAGCGAGCGATGACGGCCCTCAATGACAGGCTTTACCCTCTGGAGGAGCGTCTCGTACAGTATCGCGCCCGTGCAGGACAGGACCTGATTGCGCAGCCCACGGGCATAGACAGCAAACTCGGGCGCCTGATGGGTTTCGCTTCGATGGGCGACGGACCGCCGACGCAAGGCCAGCGGGATTTGTTTAGACGTTTGTCCGAGGCAGTAGCCGAGCGGACAGCAATACTGATCGAGGTAGAGCAAAACGAGTATGCGGAGTTGCTCAGGTTGACTGGGGGAGTGATTCCGTAGGGGTTCATTCGGTCGAAAGCGACTCATACAGAGAGCATTGGGCAACGCGCAACGAGAAACGGATCTCACGAAGACACCTCGATGCACGCTGTTCGCTGCACGTTGCACGGCTCTGATTCCGCCGCCTACCAAACCTCCGTCAACAGCCTAACCGCATTCCCCCCAACCGCCTTGACGATGTCTTCGTCCGAGCAACCGTTTTTCACCAGCCACCGCACCACGTTGAACGAACTCTCGGTCGGATTCTCCACGCCCTTTACGTACTCGACTTTCTCGTGGGGCGGGTTCTTCGACGCGGCCGCTCCCGCTTGCGATTCTTTGATCGACAATGCGGCAGAGTAGGTGTCGTGCAGGCCGACATGATCACCGTAGAGGGTGTCGAGGCCAAATCCAACGTGGTCGACGCCTACCAGGTTTTTGATGTACTCGAAGTGTTCCATCACCGATTCGATGGAGTGGGATGTGCTGTTCGGGGTGATTGTTGTGTGAGGCGCAGCTTCGATTCCGATGACCCCACCCTTTTTCGCGCAGGCTTCCAGAACCGAATCGGGCGCCAACCTGTTCGAATCCCAAAGTGCTCGCGCACCGATGTGACTCAGGATGATCGGCGCGTCGCTGTATTCGATGACATCGAGGGTCGTCTTGTCGCCGCAGTGGGAGCAATCGATGAGCATGCCCACCTGATTCATGCGTTTCACTGCTCGCCGACCAAACGTCGTGAGCCCACCGTCGCCGGGTTCCTTGAGTCCTGAGCCCAGGGCATTCGACTCGCTGTATGTAACGCCTAGCGAGCGGACACCGAAACCGTACAAGAGGTCGATGCGGTCCACTTCGTTTTCGATCATCGCCGCGCCTTCGACTACCGCGATCCACGCGACCTTGCCCTCGTCGTGAGCCTTTTGGATTTGATCCACATTCGTGCAGTGGACCAAGAAATCCTGGTGCGCGACATCGCACAATCGCATACCGAAGTCGTGTAGGACCTCCGTCCACTTCCATCCCGTCTTGGACTCGATGTTGATGATCCCGTCCATCAGGTTGTCGAATACGGCATCCCAATAGCCAGCAGCGAGAGCCTCGAACGCCGTAGTCATGCGGCCCTCATGCGTGTACTTGGGTGACTCGCGGATGTCGTCGGGGAACACAGTTATGTGATCGTGCAGCGAGACCATCAGATTGTCGGTCACGAGTCGCTCGACCCGCTTCTCTTCGTCGTCGGAGAGTGGTATCAGATACTGCTCGACCCTGTTCAACTCATCGGCAAGGGCAAACTCCTTATAGTCCTTCCCTGCTTCGAGGTAGGAATACGACTTGTAGTCGGTGCCGGTCTTGTCGATGCCCATTGGGACTCCCGGGAAGGTTCAGTGGTCTGGCGAATATCATAACACTGTGACCCAGGGAATGGGCCGCGGCTAATCATGTCGAGCCGTGTCCCATCGAATGAGCCGCGGACAACAAAAGTCAAGTTGAATTTTGCTTTTAGCTATTCAGATATGAACGCCACTCGCGGATCTATCTTGGTCGCTCGTCTTGCGGGCAAGTAGTTGGCGACGGTTGCGACCACAACCAAAACGACAATCACGATTCCGTATGTGGCTGGATCGCTGGGCCGTATCTCATAAAGCAGGCTCTGGAGGAATCTCGATAGTCCGAAGGCGCCAAGGAGCCCCACGGCGGTACCAAACACGATCAGCTTGGTGCCGCTGCTCAGAGTAATGCCAACGATCTTCGCGGGAGCGGCACCCAGGGCCATTCGCACTCCTATTTCCCGACGGCGCCGTGCAACGGCAAACGCGGTGACTGCGTACACACCGAGGGCGGCCAGCCCCAGCGCGACTGCCCCGAACAGTCCAACTAGGATGACATTGAGTCGGAGGTCGGAAAGCACGACTGTATCCCGGCCGCCCCCAACGTCGAGCAGGCGCAAAAAACTGTTTGTCAGTAGCCCCGCACCTACCAGCAGCACTACTGCAATAGCTAACTGGCACACCACCAGAGCGTCACGGATCGTTTGTGAGGTTCCGGTCACCACTCTTTCCCCGCCCCTCAACGTCTGGTTCATCTCCTCAGTCGACGCCTGGTACGCAGGAGCTAGCCCGGTTAGGAAACCCGCAACAACCGCGGCCAAAATCGTGAACGCAATGACGGAAAGATCGATGGACGCGTCGGCCAGTTGCGGCAGTGACTGGAAGCCCAGGGCTTGAATCATCGGCAGGACCCAAGCAGCGAACAGCATTCCGATTGCCGCGCTCACCAATGCAAGTGCCTGGCTCTCTATCATGAGCTGTTTGAATATCCGAGGCCGCAGCGCTCCGAGCGTTGCCCGCAACGCGATCTCTCGTTGACGGCTTGCAGTGCGCGCCAACAACAGGCTCGAAACGCTTGCGCACGCCAACAGCAGAAGCAGGACAACGGCGCCCAACAGGACCCATACGATCCGGCCGAGACGATCCGATCCCGAAGTCGACAGGTCGTTCAGAATGGTTCCGTTGAGGATGCCAAATACAACGGTGGTTGCACCAATCCCAACACCCAAAGTCAGGATCGAAGCGAGCGCGAATCCTGGCTCTCGGCGCAGCTGCCGGAAGGCGAAGCGAAGGTCGGGCAGAATGGTCGGCATCAGTCCTTTCGTGTTTCCAGCGAGCTACTTCAGTTCGCAGCCTACCAAACTAAGGCAAGGGACGTGCCCGCCGATGGATGGTCGGAAGGACCAGATTCATCATTGTTTTCCCGGGTTTCCCAGAATTGCCATTTGGTTGCGTGTTCGGATATGGGAATGAAATGGCCGGGGGCGGACGGTGGCACCCCCCCACGACCCCACACCGGGCGGTACCGCCCATCCGGACCACCCCCCACGGCGGTACCCCGCACCCAACCACACCTTCCGCCGGTAGGGCGGTATGGATACGTTCCGATCTTCCTACCGCCCGACCGCCCGACCGCCGACCGCCCTCAGACCAGCTCCCCATCCGCCATTATCTCCACGATCGCCGGCCCCATGTGCACAATCGCCGCAGCCATGGCATCGTCTACTTTGTCGATCTTGGTCACTCGGACCCCGTAACCACCGCAGTTCTTTGCGTATTCTGAGAAATTGGGATTGTGGAGGCCTGTCTGCCAAACTGGCATCTCGATGCTCCTCTGTTCAGCCGAGATCTTTCCGTACTCACCATTGTTGAGCAGAATGGTCGTGATGTTCATCCCGTACTTCACTGCGGTGGTAAATTCGGCGAGGTACTGACCGAAGCCTCCATCGCCCGTAACCGCAATGATCGATTTTCCTGGCGCGGCCGCACAAGCGCCCATCGCTGCTGGAAATCCGAAGCCAATTGAACCGAGGTAACCCGACATCAGTACGACGTGATTGCGGCACTCGAAGTAGCGCCCGAACGAATAGGTGTTGTTACCCACGTCGACGGCGATTACGGCGTTTGCCGGTGCTTGTCTGGAAAGGGCCGCAAAGATCGCGGCAGAATTCACTCCGTTCCCGCGGTCTTCCGACGCGCGCCTCTGCTTCTCCGCGCGCCACTTCGTCCAGCGATCGGCCAGATCGCCGAGCTGATCGGTTGCCGCTAGCTCTGTCGGCAATCTCTCGAGCAGCAGATCGATGGTGACTCCAATGTCTCCCCAAACGGGGACGTCCACCGGGTGGGATTTGCCGAGTGCCAATCGTTCGGAATCGACTTGAATGGTGGGCGTTACCTGCGATATGCCGGTGTGGTCGGAGAATGAAGCCCCGAACACAATCAACAAGTCGGCCTCATTCATGGAATTCGCCGCTACGGGCGTACTGCTCCGGCCAAGGACCCCCGCGGCGTGTGGGTGTTTGTCGGAAATCTGCCCTTTCGCCTTGAAGGTCGTGATGATTGGTGCCCCAAGGCGCTCTGCGAATTTGATCACTCGGTTCATGGCGGTTTTCCCGCCGTACCCTACAATGATCGCAGGACGCGCCGCCGCGGATATTCGTGTGACCGCCTTCTCGAGCGACTCGTTCGGTGGCGCAATAGCCGTAGGTGCCATCCTGCCCGTTGAATCGGACGGCTCTTGATCTTCACCTGCCTCCATTCGCTGGACTTCGTCGGGGAAGATCAGATGCGCCACATCCCGCTTCACGGTCGCGTGCTTGAGCGCGAGGTTCATCAACTCGGCATGGTTGCTCGTCGGCAGAACGGTCTGGCTCCAGGTGGAGACGGATCGGAACGCAGCCGCCAGATCGATTTCCTGAAATGCGCCTGGGCCGAGTACCTGCGTGTTCACTTGACCCGTGAGGGCGAGAACGGGCGCGCGATCCATTTTCGCGTCCCAAAGCCCCGTCAACAGGTTCGTGGCTCCCGGTCCTGCGATCGTGAGACAAGCAGCCGGTTTGCCGCTCAATTTGGCGTAAGCCGAGCAGGCAAACGAAGCTGCACCTTCGTGACGAACGCTAATGTACTCCAGATTGCCTTTCGCTTCTTGCTTACGGATTGCCTCGGCAACACCCAGGTTCGAATGTCCGACTATGCCGAACACCTGAGTGACACCCCAGTTCACCATCGTCTCCACCATTACGTCGCTGATCGTGACGACACTGTCTCCTGCGCCGGCTGTGCGTACGTAAATGTCGCCGTCGCGAACCTCCACGGGGTAGGACTGGACATCGTGGTGACCTCCCTCAATTGCCTCACCGGACACTGGGTCGAATCCCCAGCCGTGCCAAGGGCAGCGCAACAGCCCTCCCTCGATCGTTCCATCACCCAATGGGCCACGCTGATGTGGGCATTTGGAATCCAGCGCACCAAACTCCCCGTTGTGGTGAGTGATCACCATTGCCTTGCCGTCTGCCGTGACGGAGCGAACCTGGCCTTCGCCGATCTCGGCTGCTTCGGCGACTCTTACCCACCCTTCGCCATCGGCGGATTGCTGGGGTGGTGTAGCCGAGGCTTCAGTTTCTGCATTGTCCGTTGGAACCGCCGTTTCGGCATCGGGTTTCTCATCTTTGAAACCGATGTGCCAATGCGTACCATCGCAGAAGGGTTTGTTCTTGGAGCCTCCGCAGCGACATAGACTGTAGTGCTCGAGCGACGCCTCTTCTCCGCGCGGCTCGTTCTGGAGCTCAATGCCACCGACTACCCAGTAAGGACCGTCCTTAGCGATCCTGATAGCAGGCGTGCGACCCTGGTCTCTATGCTCGACATCTTCTATTGAATAGCTCAGAGCGCCGGATGGACACTTCTCGATGATCGCGATGATCTCCTCTACCTCCGCTCCATCTGGCTCGATCCATGGTTCGACACCCTTCTTCCACACCGCGGGGAGGCCGTCGGTGCAGAATCCGCTATGGTCACAGATGCCGCGGTTGTCGTGGATCGTGATCTTCTTACCGACGTAGCTCTTACGGTGATCCAACTTTCCATCAGTCGTCTTCGCCGAATCGAATCCAATGGTGACATGCGTTCCGTCGCAGTCGGGCATGTTCTTGGAGTGGCCACAGCGACACAACGACATGATCGGATATGTCGTTAGCTGCTCCCCATCCCACTTGGATAGATCTGTTAGGTCCTTGACGACGTAGGGGCCGTTCTTTTGACACCGGATGATGGGCTTCTTCTTGGCTTCTTCTGACGCCATTGGAAATCTCCAAATGCAGATTCTCTCGCCACCGCGCTGAAGGTGACCGGCTCGCGGCGCTGATTGCGAACATGACGCAGACATACCATCGACGCAAGGAGGGTGGTGAGCCTCCCGCTCCTCCCGCTCCTCCCGCTTCTCCCCTACCTTACCCCCGTGCCAGACATCCCAGACGATCTGAGACAAGCCCTCGCCGAGAGATACGACCTACAGCGGGTGGTCGGAATCGGGGGCATGGCAACGGTGTACCTCGCACGCGACATCAGGCACGGCCGCAACGTGGCGGTCAAAGTGCTTCGCCCCGACCTAGCTGCCACCGTCGGATCGGAGCGTTTCCTGCGCGAGATTGAGTTCGCTGCTCGGCTCACTCACCCGAACATTCTGGGGTTGCACGACTCGGGCGAAGCGGACGGATTCCTTTACTACGTCATGCCGTATGTGGCGGGTGGATCGCTGCGAGGGCGGTTGAAGCGAGAAGGTGTGCTCGCATTCGATGCGGCATTGGCGTTGATCCGCGAGGTTGCCGAGGCGCTGAGCTACGCCCACCGCGAAGGCGTCATCCATAGAGACATCAAGCCCGAGAACATCTTGTTTTCAGAGGGGCACGCGATCGTCGGCGATTTCGGTATCGCAAAGGCGATCATCACGGCGGGCGGTGAAAATCTCACGAAGAGCGGTTTCCCGTTGGGTACTCCAGGATACATGAGTCCTGAGCAGGCAGCCGGCCTGACGAGTCTCGATGAGCGCACCGATGTGTATGGGATCGGTTGTGTGTTCTACGAAATGCTGGTTGGCGAAACGCCAGGCCTTTGGCTCACGGAAGAGGCAGTCCGCCTGGGTCGGTTTGTCGATGCCGACGCAGAACACCGGGAGCGCTTGGACAGTCTGCCGGGCCGGCTCGAACAGGTGATGGCACGTTCCCTTGCGATGCGACTGGCCGACAGGTTCGCCACACCGATGGAGTTTGTGGGTGCGTTGCGGCAGGGCGCGAGAGGTAGCGAGAAGCTGAGTGGGGAGGAAGTGCGCGAGATCCTCGGCAGAGCGGCAGAGATGCAGGCTGAGTTCCCCGCGGAGGGCGGCCGGTTAACGATTGGTGTACTGGAAGAAGTGATGGTCGAAGTCGGCGTGCTGCCGGAGCGGCTACGCGAGGCGGCACAAGAGGTGGGAGGCGACATTCTTTCCGAGGGCGGATACGCCACTCCGGAAGTCGAACAGATCATAGAGCGCGCCGTGGAGCTCGAGGCCAGACATTCTGAGGGTGACTGGGCGCTGTCCCTGGGGGGAGCCGAGCAGCTCGGTGCACAGGTAGGGATCGCACCCGAGCTTGTCCGTGGCGCGGCCGGTGAGGTGATCCAGCCCACATCAACCGCGGTCGTCCAGCAACCAGGTGGAACAGAATTCTTGGGGCGGTCGCCAGTCGTGCGTGTGGACCGCACCGCGCCGCGAGCGATCGATGCTTCGGAATCTGCGCGGCTCGTCGAAGAGGTGAGGGCAAGGCTGGGCATAGTCGGCCAGGTGTCTGCTGTGGGAACTTCGCTGACCTGGACCTCGGACACGCCAGGCGAAGATGACCGGAGGATTCGGGTGACCATCACTGCCGGATCCGGCAGCACCACGATCCACATCGAGGAGAACATATCGGATTTGAGCCGTAAGTTGGCTGGAGGATTCGTCGGGTTGATGAGCGGGGCGTTATTCGGGATCGGGTTCGGCGTGGTGACTGGCGACCCTGGGGTTGGGATGCTCTTCGTCGCTGGATTTGCAGCGGCCGGGGCATACCTGTTTCCGCGTTCCGATTTCGTCAACATCGCGAACAGGCACCGGCGGGAACTGGAGGAACTCGGCGATGGGATGGTCTCTCTCTTGACGCCGAGCGAGCGAGGTGAGTGAATGTGATGCCGCCCATGCCGCCTCTTCTCCCTTTTCTCCCTCTCCTCCCGCCCCTGCCATTAGCCCCCCACGCTATCTTTTCTTACCTTCTTACCCATGACCCCCATCCCTGACGATTTCAAAACCGCTCTAGCCGATCGTTACGAATTGGAGAAAGAGATCGGCCAAGGCGGGATGGCCACTGTGTACCTGGCGCAGGATCTGAAGCATCGCAGGCAGGTGGCGGTGAAGGTCTTGCGAGCAGATGTGTCGGCGACGTTGGGTACCGACCGGTTTCTACGAGAGATAGAGATCGCGGCAGGCCTGACTCACCCGCACATTCTCCCGCTCCACGATTCGGGTGAAGCAGCCGAGCTCCTTTATTACGTGATGCCATTCATATCTGGGAAATCCTTGCGCGCCAAGCTGAACATTCTGGGGAAGCTCAACATCGCTGACGCACTCTCGATTGTTAGGGACGTTGCTGAAGCTCTGACGTACGCGCACCGCCAAGGGGTGATCCACCGAGACATAAAACCCGAGAATATCTTGTTCGCCGAGGGCCATGCGATTGTGGCAGACTTCGGTATCGCCAAGGCTATCTCCACGGCAGGCGGTGACAACCTCACCCGCAGCGGCTTCCCGCTCGGTACACCGGGTTACATGAGCCCGGAGCAGGCCGCCGGCATCACCGACCTCGACGAGAAGACTGACGTTTATGCGCTCGCCTGCGTGTTCTACGAATCCGTCATAGGGTGCCCCCCGGGACTCTGGTTGACGGAAGAGGCCGTTCGTCTTGGCAGGTTCGTAAAGGCTGCCCCAGACCACCGAGAGAGGTTGGATTTATTGCCGGGCCGCCTCGAACAAGTGATGGCCAGAGCTTTGGCGATGAATGCTGAAGACCGGCACAGCAGCCCAATCGAGTTGGTCGATGACCTGACTGATGCGTCCAAGGGCAGCGCGAAACTGAGCGACGACAAAGTGCAGCTCATTCTCGCCCGCGCAGCCGAGTTGCAGGTCGAGAATCCGACCGTGGACGGTCGGATGAGTGTCGATCTGGTTGAGCAGGTGGCAGGAGAGGCGGGAATCCCGCCGGCACGAGTGCAGGAAGCGGTGCAGGGGATGCCTAGCACTTCGGATGCAGGATATTCCGACCCAGAAGTGAGAGAGATCATCAGGCGTGCAGCCGTGTTGGATGCTATGCACACCTCCCAGGGTGATGCGTTGTCGATAGGCGGAGTCGAACAAGCGGCGGCAGAGGTGGGCATTCCGCCCGCACGCGTCCGTGAGGCGGCAAGGGAAGTAGCGCTACGGGATGAGGCCGTTTTGACGGAGAGGGGCGAGTCGAAGATAGGGCTCTTCAACTGGCCGCAGAAGCTGGAGGTGAGGCGATCTGTCGTTGGCGAGATTTCCCGGGATCAGTATGTGGACTTGGTGGACGAGATGCGTTCGACGATGGGGACCACTGGTCAGATCAGCACACTCGGCAGAACGCTGTCATGGAGCGCCGCACCCCCCGGCGGTATCGGTCGCAACGTCAATGTCACCATACGTCCCAAGGAAGGGCGAACTGAGATTCACATCGAAGAGCATCTCGCCATGGTTGGGCCCGACATGTTCGCTCCATTTCTCGGAGCTGGGGGAGGTGCGGCTGTGGGTTTGGTTCTGACAGCGAGCATAGGCTTCCTTGCTACGCCAGTCGTGTTGCTCCCGCTGGGTGTGCTGGGTGGCTTCATGGGATTCAATCTCACGTCTTACGGAATCTATCAGTCCGCGACCAAGAAGAGGCTGCCCCAGCTTTCGGATCTCGCCAACAGGTTGACCGAGAGGGTCGAACAGGTGGTACAAACCCAGAACGTAATCGGGCCGAGTGACGATCGAATGCTGCCACCGTAGTATCTTTGGTGCTGCACCCTGCACTTCGCTTCCCTCCTCTTTCCGATTTCCAAAACAGGTGTAGAATCCCTCTCTTACCCCGGAATCCGATACCCTGCCATCCGGAGACATTGAGATGACCGAATCGGGCAAACGCCAACACCGTCCTTCCGTTGTCATGACTCCAGAACAGATGAGTCCGAAGCTGGGTCTGTGGATACGAACTCGTCTGTGGGCGCAGGTCTTGATCGGGATGATCTTGGGGATCGTAGTAGGATTGCTGCTGTCGCCTTCAGGTGCGGCGTTGGTGCCTACGGCGGTTGCCGACTCGCTTGCTGCTTGGTTGGCGCTCCCCGGTAAGATCTTCCTTGCTTTGATTCAGATGGCCGTGGTCGTATTGGTGCTGTCTTCGATCATCATCGGCATTACCACGAGCGGAGATCCGGCGTTTCTGCGACTCGTGGGGTGGCGCGTGGTGCTGTTTTTCGTCGCCACCACAACGATTGCCGTTGCGCTTGGCATTGTGATTGCCACTGCAGCACGGCCTGGTCAGTTCATCGATGCCGAAATACTGGAGCGCACGATGAATACCGCTTCGGCCGCAGCCACAGCGCCTGCCCAAACTGCGCCGACCCAAGACGCAACTCCGATGCCCGAACGCATCATCGGACTGATACCCACGAACCCGTTTGGAGCTATACTCGAGCACGCGATGCTGCAAATCGTGATTCTCGCCATCTTCATCGGTATCGCGCTCGTGGCCATTCCACCGGTGCGTGCGCAGCCGATGCTCGACCTGATGGGGTCGGTCCAAGAACTGTCCATGCAGATCGTAAGCTGGGCGATGCTTCTGGCACCGTATGCCGTGTTCGGCCTCTTGGCACAAATCACGATCAAAATCGGGCTGGATGCCATCGTCGGAATGTCGGCTTACGTAGGAACGGTGCTGGCAGCGCTGGGGCTGCTGCTCACGATGTATCTGGCGATCGTTCTCGTGTTTGCACGGCGTTCGCCGTGGTCGTTCCTCAAGAGCGTTCGCGATGTACAACTCCTCGCATTCTCGACCTCGAGCTCTGCGGCGGTGATGCCGTTGTCGATGCAGACCGCTGAAGAGAAACTTGGCGTCGCCAAGTCGCTTTCGCAGTTCATCATACCGCTGGGTGCGACAATCAACATGGCGGGGACAGCGATATATCAGGTAGTGGCCGCCGTCTTCTTGACACAGGTGTTTGCCGTCGACCTGTCGATGAACGATTTCATCTTACTTGCTGCTACAACGGTAGGGGCATCGATCGGCTCACCGAGCACGCCGGGTGTGGGGATCGTGATTCTGGCGACGATCCTTCAGGGCGTTGGTGTTCCTGCAGCAGGCATCGCGTTGATCATTGGCGTGGACCGTATCCTGGATATGTCACGAACGTCGATCAACGTGACCGGTGATCTCGCAACATGTGTTGTGATGGAAAAGTGGATCGGCAAAGACATCGAGCGAGCAGGCGCGTTGATCGTGCAACCTTGACGCGCTCAACAGAACACCGCGGGTTATCGAGTGCTCAATTCGGCGCTCCGATTGTGGCGGCCACCTCCTGTAGAAACTCCGCGTCGCCAGCCGCCAGCTCGAATAGTTCCGGGAACCAGCCCCTGTCCAACCGCAGTGTAGCGGGCAGTCCGATAGGAGACTGCCCCGTGAGGTGTTGGTGAATCACCAGCGCCGCCAGGTAGCTACCCGCTTTATTGGGGTGTACGCCATCGTCGTACAGTTCGAACTCTGAATCTCTACGCCACACCTCCTCCCAGGCCACCGCCACCGGAAGGAGGACTGCGTTGTTCTGCCTCGCCGCGACAGTGTATGCGGCTGCGATCTCGTCAACATACTCACGGTATGTGTCGCCCGGGTTTCGCATGAAGAGTGCAGTCCTCGCCCCAACGAGCGACGCTTCGTAGGCGAACAACTCAACATACTTGAGTAGAGAATCCCGACTCTCTCCGATGCCTGTATAACCCTGCAGCACCACAACATCCCAATCGTTGCTTGCTATCATCACCTGGGCGCGCTCGAACGCCCAGTGGTCGGCTAGGGAAAATCCCCCCTTTGCAGACGATGCCACACTGTCCACTTCTATGCCGGCTGAATCCACCAGTGCAGCCACAATACTCGGTAAGTCGTTCCAATATGTGATGCTGTTGCCGATGAACAGGATCTCGAGTCCGTCGGACCACTGCACCTCCATTGGGCCTGAGTCGCAGGAGAGGGCGGCAAACAACCCAACGATAAGGCCGGCTGTCATGCCGGCTCGACGGAATCGGTTCGCGACACTCACAATCGTTGCACCTAGAAAGTGATGACGTGCCAATTAGGATCGGCGATCAACTCCGTCAGCTCAACCCCCATGTATTTCACCTCGATGCCAAGTTCTTGAAGATCGTCGGATACTCCATAGCTGTCAGAACAGGCTTTGCAGGCTTTGAGGACCACACCTGCATCGCGCATCGCGGCAACCTGCTCCTGTAGCTCGGCGTCGTGCGATAGCAGCTTCGACGATGGTCCCCAAACAATCAACTCGACTTCATTTGCCCATTCTCTGCGCTTCGCGTTCAAAGTGTACATGAACACCATCTTCAGTGCGACATCGCGATCTCCGCTCGTCCACACGACTGCAATGTTTGGTGTCTGCTCTTGAACTTCTTGAGCTGCCAGTTCAGGATGCTGCACGATTCCTCCTACCACGAAGGCAACGACTAACGCCAATCCTGCTAGTCCGAGGTTGAGCTTCTTCATGTTCAATCTCCGGTAGTGCGTGATGCGGCCATCAATTTTTGTTCGCACAAAGCTCTTCAGCTCTGCACACTGTCGTTCAGTTCGAGCACCGATCCTCGGAACACGACCACGCCGGCCGCTGCCGCTACGGCTAGACAGACGAATCCAACTGCCCATTCTGCCAAGATCACCTTTCCGACGCCAAACATGGCTGCGTATATAAAGACCAAACCTGCGAACCAGCCTGTAACGTCCGACCAGCCCATCCGTTCGACGGACACTCTGCTCTGCTCGGCGATTGGCTTCCACCATGGTGTGCCGGGACGAACACGCTCAAAGAACGCTATGAGTTTGCCCTCGTCTGTCGGTGGTGTGACGAGCGTTACCACCACCCAGCACGCAGTCGATACCCCGGCCGTGATGATAAGGTGCCACCCAAACGTTATTTCCGGGTTCTGCAGATACAGCCCGACGTACACAACCGCAGTCGATATCCATGCCGCGATCTCACTCCATGCGTTCACGCGCCACCACCAGAAGCGCATGATGTACACGCCGCCGATGCCGACCGTCATGCCGAAAAACAGCTCCCAGGCGCCGCGTATTGACTGCATCATGTACGCGGCGCCACCGCCTACGATCATGAGAACCACAACCAGTAATCGAGAGACGTGCACGTAGTGTTCGTCGCTCGCTCTCTTGTTGATGAACGCCTTGTATCCATCGTTGACCAATAGCGAGACGCCCCAGTTGAGCAGCGTATCGATGGTGCTCATGAATGCAGCTACGATGCTCGCGAGCATCAGGCCGAGGAGTCCTGTGGGTAGGTACTCGACGATCATCATCGGATACCCGAGTTCCTTGTCTTCGATCGCGGGGAAGACGACGAGGGCGATCAGGCCGACGATGATCCACGGCCAGGGGCGGATCACGTAGTGCAGGAAGCAGAACCACAGCACGCCCAGGAAGCTGTGACGCTCATCTTTTGCTGCCAGCATTCGCTGCACCATGTAAGCGGTTCCACCTGCGTCCCGCGTGGCCCACCAGTTCACACCGATGAGTGCCACGAACGTGACCAGTGGTAGCGAGCTCGAGCTCATGTCCGGGAAAAAGCTCAAATATCCATCTGCGAGGTCGCCGTACTGCTCCGCGAGCCGCAGCTTCAGCTCTGCAATTCCGCCGATATCCGACAGAGCAATCACTGCCAGCGCGATCGCTCCCGCCATGGCGAGCAAGAATTGCACGAAGTCTGTCATCACTACGCCCCAAAATCCGGAGAGCACAGTGTAGACGACCGCGACTACGAGGCAGACGATAATTCCAAACCAACGGCCATCGATGAATCCGTCGAATCCGAGCCGCGCAGTGACTGCATCGAGGTTCACCAGCACGTCCAAGATCTTCACCATTGCGAGGATGACCCAGCCCAAAATGATGCAGTTGAGAACCACACCTTCCCAGACGCTTCGAAAACCGCGCAGCACCTTCGCAGGTCGGCCCGAATAGCGAATGTCGACCAGCTCCAGATCGGTGATCACTCCGGCTCTCCTCCACAACCGTGCGAAGAAGAACGTCGCGAGGATGTGAGCGGCAGCGAAATTCCAGATGAACCAGTTCCCTGCGATGCCGTCGTTCGCGATGAGGCCCGTGACCATGAGCGGTGTATCGGCGGCAAACATCGTCGCTACTATCGACGTCCCGACTATCCACCAGGGAAGATTTCGACCGGATAGGAAGTACTCGGTGATGTTCTTGCCGGCGCGCTTCCTGAACACAAGGCCAACGGCCATGGCAAACACCAGGTACCCGGCGACGATGATCCAGTCGAGTGGGGCCATGGATAGAGACTATCGGATTTTTGGGGAGAGCGCCATGCGTCGGTGAGTTGTGAGTCGTGAGTAGTGAGTGGGCATTGGGGCCGATGCAGTCACTTCGATTCCATACTTCCGGGTACGATACTGCCAGGCGAAAGCCAAGCGACAGGAATAAGCGCCCGTACCAACTCACTACTCACCACGCACTACTCACGCCCCACCTGACACTTCCATGACATTTTCGGGCGGTTCGTGCGTTAGAATTCGGTTGTCCCAACGAACTGGCGTACGCCATGGCCTCGTTCGCGCATCGGCGGCAGGTCTTCCTGTTTCTCGTCGCGGTTGTCCTTCCCTGCACCGTGCTGGTAGCGCTCGGCGTGTTCATAGTCAATCAGGAACACGAGCTAAGCGAGAGACGTCGTGCCGACGAACGGCGTCTTACTACGCGGCAAATCCGCCAGGAGCTGTCAGCTCGGCTGAGCAGCATATGTGCGAACGAAGAGATTCGACTTCAAAGCGAAGGCGGCTCTCTCGTGTCTACCCAGTACACTCACCCCGCTGTCGTGGTGGTATCGCGCGTGAGGAACGGCAGCTTCGTTCTCCCTTGGGAACAGAATCCCGATACGGATCTCGCTCTGCGTTCGCTCAGTCTCGAGTCTTACGCAGAACGTATCGCTGAAGGAGAACGTGCCGAGTTTGTTGGTGGGGATGCAAGCGCAGCTGTGACCGCGTACGAACGAGCATTGGAATCAGCCAGCTACCCCGCGCAGCAATCATATGCTCGGCTCCTTCTCGGGCGCGTCTCGCTGAAGCAAGGACACAACCGTGCTGCACGGCGTTACCTCAACACCGTGCTCGGATCTCCATCCGACCGGACTGACGAGTTCGGTGTTGCTCTGTGGTCGTACGCTGCCTCGAGACTGCTGGAGGCCGGCGACTCTCAAACGGATGTGCTCGATCGCGTAGCAGCTGAACTCGACTCGGCGAGGTGGTTCTCCCCCGGGCAACTCTATCTGTTTCGTGATCTGGTCGATACTGTGACGGCCGAGGCCACTGACTCCGCAATAGTAGATCAGGTACGCGAGGTTTCGCTCAACCTGGCCGACCGTATCACAACGACTGAGCACACGATTGCTCTGGGGAGGGAACTCGCCGGGCTTCCGATCTCGTTGGATCCAGCGAGCGCAACACAGACGACTTGGGTGCTATGGGATGGAGCCGACTGGCTGGTCGGCGTGTCATCGTCTGTGGAGGAGGTCGCCGCCGGCCTCTTTGCTGTGCGAGCACAGGAGATCTTCGCGAGTCTGGAAGCAGTGGCGGCAACCGGAACGGCAACTGCAGCGACACTCGACGCGAACCCTAATTCCGACGGCGAGTTGCTGGGAGCCGAGTTCCCCGGGCTGAGGGTTCATTTCGCCGCAGGTGTGCCAGGCACAGTTGGCGAGTCATGGAACCTCAGGCGCTTGTTCTACCTCGCGGTCATTCTGCTGGTCGTGAGTGTCACCTTGTTCGGTGCTTACCTGCAAATGCGTGATGTGCGTCGCGAACTTGCGACGGCGGAGATGCGGTCGCGGTTCGTGTCGTCGGTGTCGCACGAACTCAAGACGCCGCTCACGGCAATCAGGATGTTTGCCGAAACGCTGCGTTTGCGGTCGACGAAACCAGAAACGCAGGCCGAGTATCTGGACACGATCGTGAGTGAGAGCGAGAGGCTTTCGCGATTGCTCAACAACGTGCTGGACATTGCCAAGATCGAACGCGGCGCAAAGGTCTACCGGCGGGAGCCGCAAGCACTGGGCGAGATAGTCCAGGCATCAGCGCGAGCCATGCAGTATCCTCTGGAGCAGAAGCAATTCAATCTGAGGGTGAACATCAAAGACGGCCTGCCACCCGTGAATGTCGATCGCGACGCGATCGAACAGGCGATTCTGAATCTGCTCGCAAACGCGATGAAGTACTCGGGCGACAGTAGCGACATCCATTTGACCTTGGAAAAGGCGGGCAGAGAGGCAGTTGTCGAAGTCGCTGACAGAGGCGTTGGTGTGTCGGCAGAGGAGCAGAGACGCATTTTCGAACAGTTCTATCGCGCAAAGACGGAGGAAAACCAGCACATACCGGGTACAGGGTTGGGTCTGACCTTGGTGGATCATATCGCCAAAGCCCACGACGGTTACGTCACGGTCGAGAGTGCGTTGGGCGAGGGTAGCAAGTTTGCCATTCACCTGCCGCTCGAGGAGAGCGAGTTTTGAGTCGGGTGCTCGTGGTCGAAGACGACGCAGCGATCCTGCGCGGCCTCAAAGACAATCTCGAGGCCGAGTCATACGAGGTGTTGACCGCAATGGATGGCCAAACTGCGTACCAAATGACGATAGATGAGAAGCCGGACCTCGTGATCCTGGACCTCATGATTCCCAAGCTCGGCGGCTATGAGGTTTGCAGAAAGGTGCGGGCTGACGGACTCACCACTCCAATAATCATGCTCACCGCCAGAGGCGAAGAAGCGGACCGCGTGCTGGGTCTCGACCTCGGTGCCGACGACTACGTCACCAAGCCCTTTTCGGTGAGAGAACTCTTGGCGCGCGTGCGTGCCTTGCTGCGTCGGGCGTACCCGCCGAACGATCTACCTGACGAGCTTCGCTTTGGCGACGTGGTAGTCGACTTCAAGAGGTTTGTGGCGAGCAAGGGTGAAGGGAAGCTCGAGCTGACGCCAAGGGAGTTCGGAGTGCTGCGGTTCCTTGCCGCTCGAGCTGGGGAAGTGGTGCGCAGGGACGAGCTGTTGGACGAAGTGTGGGGCTATGAAGCTGATGTCACGACACGTACGGTGGACAATCACATGTCGTCCCTGCGGGGGAAATTGGAAGACGACGCATCCGCGCCGACGTATCTGATAACCGTGCACGGTGTGGGATACAAGTTCGTGCCGTGACGCGCGTGCTGACGATTTCGCGACAAACGCGGTACACGTGCAGACAGCGGCTTTGCGACACTCGTACACGACGGCATCAGCGTCCTGACAATCGAGACGCTTTGCGGTGGCATCATGTCGGCGCATTGACAAGACTCAGGAGGCCGGTCATGAGGAAAACACTGCTTACGGCACTCGTCACGCTGACGTTGACGGTGGGCGCGGAGCACGTCCAGGCACAAAGCGGCCACGACCTGTTTCAGCAGGCACTTGTGATGGAACGCGCGAACGGTGAGTTGAGGGACGCCATCGCGCTGTACGAAAGAATTGTGGAGGAGTTTGCGGACGAACGTGAGCTGGTGGCGATGGCACTGGTGCAGATGGGGGGGTGTTATGAGAAGTTGGGGACCGAGGGAGCGCGCGAGGCGTACGGCCGAGTTGTGAGCGAGTTCGCCGACCAGGCCGAGTCTGCTGAGACTGCCCGGACGAGGCTGGCTCTCCTGCGAGGGCAAGCATCGGTCACACTCGTATCGTCCGTGGTGGAACGCCACATATGGGGCGGCCCCTACGCGAAAGGCCCTGACGGGGGCCCAGACGCATCGGGCGGGCCCTCCCCGGATGGCCGACACCTCGCGTATGTGGATTGGAGATCCGGCGATGTCGCCCTTCGCGATCTCGTCACGGGTGAATCTCGCCGCCTCACGAACGACGGCGATATCGATCAGGGGGGCTATGCCTTTGCGGCCGAATTTTCAGCAGACGGCCGTTACGTCGCTTACGCTCGGGTCAACACTGCTGAGCAGGGCAGTGCCGAGGTGAGCAACGTCGAATTGCGCGTCATTGGTCTGGACGGCACACCGCCACGGGTAGTTTTCAGCGACTCTACTTGGGACAGGGATTTTGCCTGGTCCTGAGACAGCAAACACATCGCTACCTCCCGGGAAAGCGCCGGCGGCGGTCTCGACCTCTTCACGCTGTCGGTGGATGACGGCTCGATGACGATGTTGATGCGCTTCGATGAGTCGTTCAGCCCGGGCATCTGTTTCTCCCCGGACGATCGTTACGTGGTCCTTGAAGTCCCGGTGGGTGGAGACCTCAGCAGCCGCGACATTTGGATGGTGGCGGCCGACGGCAACGCCGCTGCGGTTCCGCTTTTGGAACACCCGGCCGACGACCGGCCTGTCGGGTGGGTCCCCGGCACGCAGGAACTGCTCTTCGTCAGCGACCGATCAGGAACGAGGGACTTGTGGGCGGCAGAGGTGTTTGGAAGGGAGGTCAGAGGCGAGCCGCGTCCCGTCCACCGTGACGTAGGAGATTTCTGGCCCTTGGGTTTGTCGCGCGACGGGACCTTGTTCCACGCCGTCTATACCCTGCATCACCACACTTACGTTGCGCCATTTGAGATCGAGACGGGGGAGATCGATCTGGTGGCGGCGATCCCCGTCCTCGGAAATAACATCTCCCCGAGTTGGTCGCCGAACGGGGACTATCTGGCCCTGGAACGCATATACGACGTGGAAATGCCTCCTTGGCGTAGGGAATTTCTCGTCGTCTCCAACCTCCAAACCGGAGAGGAACGCCGATTCGCGCCGGAAATCGATGTCGGATTTGTCCGCCTGCCATGGTCACCGGACGGACGCTCCATCCTGTTCGAAGGGATGGAATGGAAGACCTCGGAAAGGCTGACCCTCTACCGTGCGGACGTGGCCAGTGGCGAGATCACGACCCTGTTGGAGCTCCCGGGGATCGTGCGTTGGGGGGCGTTCGGAGCGGGTGCAATATGGACGGCGGACGGCGGAGGCATCGTCTACGCATACCGGGGCCGCCTGGCCCTCCGAGAGCTGGCATCGGGCCAGGAGACGGAGTTGTATCAGGACGAAAAGCTCGCGAGTCGACTCCTGGCCCTTTCTCCAGACGGTGAGTGGGTGGCCTTCGGGGTTGGCACTACCGAACTCCACGAAGAGGGTCGTTCCATCATCAGTGATTCAGGCCGGTTCCTCATGGTGAATATCGAAAGCGGGGAGGTGCGGGAGTTGACCACCGCCAACTGGTCAGGTCAAGTCGGAGCCATTGAATGGACTCCGAATGGCGAGCACCTAGTCTTCTGGGTGACGGGGGGCGGGGAAGGGGCCAGCTTCTTTCGCGTACACCGATCAGGAGGCAGTGCACAAGAGTTGTGGGCCACTGGCGAGGCTATCAATCTTCTCGCCGTTCATCCCCGCGGCGACAGGATCGCGTATACGGTCCGTGAGAACGAAATGGACATCTGGGTGATTGAGAACATCAAGGAGGTGCTGAAGCGTCAGAACTGAGTCGCGGGCCAACATGCCCGCGCTCGGCGGCGTTGGGAGAGTAGTACGCCAACCTTGCGCCCAACTGGCCTTGATCGACGTTACGGAGTGGCCTAACTCAACCAGCGAGAACCGATCCGCCCTCTGCCAACACCGACAATGGAACCGCCTCGACGTTCACGGACAACGGGAACCTCTTCACTCCGGGATAGACGACGGCCACCCGTTTCAATCCCAGGTCATCCAGAGCAATTCCGATCGAACGCGTGAGGCGCGGGGTATCGGTGCGCTTGCACTCGATCCCCACAAGCTCCTCCCCGCGCCGTAGCACCAGATCGACCTCGGCGCGCTGATGGGTTGCCCAGAAAAAGGCCTCGTCGTGGGGCTCGGAACCCAGCACCTGTTCCACGGCGAAGCCCTCCCAAGAGGCTCCGATCTTTGGGTGCGTCAACAACGCCTTTAGGGAAGCCACTCCCAACAGTTGGTGGAGCAATCCCGTATCGCGAACATAGACTTTGGGAGACTTTACCTGTCGCTTGCGGAGGTTTGCGTGAAACGGCAATAGCTGACGGATCATCAAACCGTCGGTCAACAGGTCCAGGTGACGACGCGCCGTGGATTCACTAACCCCGAGGGCTCGCGCCGCTTCCGCTGCGTTCCAGGTCTGGCCGTGATAGTGAGCCACTACGGCCCAGAATCGAAACAACGCGGCTGCCGGCACCCGTACCCCCCACTGGGGGAAATCCCGCTCTAGCAATGTCTGAATGAAGCTCTTGCGCCAGGCCAGGCTTTCGGCCTCGGTTGCGGCCAGATAGGACAGGGGAAGGCCACCCCGCAACCAGAGGAGTTGCTCCGCCTCGATTCCCAATTCCCGCAGCGAGAACCCGCTAATGGTCAGCCGCTCCACGCGTCCAGCCAGGCTCTCCGACGTTTGCCGCAGGAGATCCCCGGATGCACTGCCCAGGATCAAAAACCGTGCTGGCAAGCCTTCCCGGTCGGCCAGCACCCTCAACACGGGGAAAAGGTCGGGCCGGCGCTGGACTTCATCGATCACGACCAGGCCCCGCAACGGGCCCAGCGCCGTCATGGGCTCGTCGAGCCGAGCTAGACTGGCGGGGTCCTCCAGATCGAAGTAGTTGATGGAATCCGGGTCGATGAGCTCACGCGCAAGGGTCGTCTTGCCGCACTGCCGTGGACCGGTTAGCACGACCACCCTTGAGCGGGCGAGGGCGCGATTCAAGGCTCGGAGTAGGTGTGCTCTGCGAATCATGAGTTGAATTTACCATGAAAATCCCGCACCACAAGCGCGATTTTCATGGTTTCTCCGCGTCGGCGCTGACTCGAACTGGGACCAACACATCTCTCAGGCCGAGGAGATCTTAACCTCGGTTTTTTCCCTGCACGCCGCTGAGTTTCGTCAGGCGCACTACCATTTGGCCACTATTTACGCAACCATTTGGCGAGCCTGGATCTAGATGCGTTGCTCAAACCTAGGCAAGGAGCTAGCGCTCCGTCTTTGCAACTGGTTTCCGCCAAGGTCACCTTGATTGCACAACGTTCTCGCTCATCCCCCGATGACAACTCCGTGACATCACGAAAGCCGGTCGCGTTTACATTTGGAGAGACTCCTTTCGCGGCGGGCTTGGGTCATGGCTTCTCAGTCTCACCGGCGACAAGTTTTGCTATTCTTCGCGGCGGTTCTTCTACCGTGTCTTGCACTGATCATCCTTGGCCTGCGCCTACTCGTTCAGGAACGAGAGCTCGGTGTGGCGCGCGCAGACGAGGAACGGCGCCGCGTGACCAGGCAGCTCCGGCAGGATCTCTCGTCGCAACTCGAACGGATCGCTCTGCGACAAGCCACGGCACTCGCGGACCAGCCGGAGCTACTTCAGACCTGGACGTACGACGATTCCGTCGTCGCTTTGGTGGCGCGCTTTTCTGAGGGGCAGCTCTTTCTACCTTGGGAACGAGATGATTCGTCGAGTGAGTCTCGTACCTTTCTCGACCAGGGCGAATTCGGCGTGCGCGTCCGAGAGGGAGAACGAGCCGAGTTCACATCAGATAA
The DNA here is from genome assembly GCA_964518955.1 of uncultured Gemmatimonadaceae bacterium. Lineage (GTDB taxonomy): Bacteria > Gemmatimonadota > Gemmatimonadetes > Gemmatimonadales > GWC2-71-9 > JBDGYW01. The sequence goes on from CAZFHS010000022.1 coordinate 29,976, forward strand.
TCCGACGAGGGCCATCAGCTCTTACAGGCAAGCCCTGGAGTTAGCCCGCCTTCCGGTCCAGGCGGTGTACGCTAGCCACCTCCATGCTCGGGTGTTGAACAAAGCCGGCAGGCAGGAGGAAGCGAAAGCGGAGTACCTGCGGGTTGTGGCTGCTCCACCCGAGCTGATCGATGAAAACGGAATTCCCATTGCCTTGTACGCAGCCCGGCAACTCCTCGAAGCCGCTACTATCGAACCCCCGGTATTGGAGGCGCTGCGGTTCAGTCTTTCATCGGAACGCTGGCTCCCGCCCGCCGCCCTGTACCTACTCCGCGATCTGGTAGGCCGGCTTTCGGAGAGGGCGTCCGATTCCCGGATTTCGGATGATGCGCAAGGCCTGGTCGATGAGCTGTCCGATAAACTGACCAGCACAGAGCAGGCCTTGACGCTCAAAGCCGATTTCCCCTCCCTCGGCCTCAGAGCTCCGGATGCCACGCCCGCCCACCGGGAAAACAGATGGATTCCCCACGGGACACCGACTTGGCTCGTCGGCGTCGTGTCCGTCGGCGCCAGAGAAAATGGCGTGGTCGTGGCCGTCCGCGCCGCGCCTGTCCTGGCATCGCTGGGTGCGGGCACCTACGGTGCCATCGGCGTCGTGGGCAAGGCAACACTGACAACGGCGACCGCCTCGGACGGAGAGCCCCTCGGGCCCGATTTCCCTGGCATGTTCGTTCGTTTCAGTGCGGCCAACGTTGGGTCCGCCGGCAGGGCAGGAAATGTCCGGTGGTGGTTCTACTCAGCCGGCCTCCTTCTCGTCGTTGGCGTTACCCTGTTCGGTGCGTACCTCCTGTGGCGCGACGTTCAGCGCGAGATGCAGTTGGCGGAAACCAGATCCCGCTTCGTTTCGGCCGTCTCTCATGAACTCAAGACTCCTCTCACGGCCATCCGCATGTTTGCAGAGACGCTGTATGAGGATGATCCACCGGATTCGGGCATGCACCGAGAATACCTCGAGACCATCGTCAATGAAACCGAGCGCCTCACCAGATTGTTGAACAACGTGCTTGACTTCTCGAAGATCGAGCGTGGCCAAAAGGCCTACACGCGCGAGCCCCACTCCCTCGAAGAGATTGTTCGTTTCACTGCCGGGGCCATGCAGTATCCACTGGAGCAAAAACGATTCGCACTTCGGCTGGAGATCGAGGAGAATTCGCCGTTCGCTCGGGTGGACCGGGACGCAATCGAGCAGGCTCTACTGAACTTGCTGACCAATGCGATGAAGTACTCGGGGAAGAACCGGGATATCGAGTTACGGCTTCGGTCCGAGAATGGTGAGGCTGTAATCGAGGTGTCGGACCGTGGCGTCGGAATGGAGCCGGCCGAGTTGACCCGGATCTTCGAGCGCTTCTACAGGGTGTCGAGCCCGGAGAACGAGCGCATATCGGGGACGGGGCTCGGTCTCACCCTGGTCCAGCACATTGCCGAGGCTCACGATGGGCGCGTCGCTGTGCAGAGCGTACCGGGTGAGGGAAGCACTTTCTCCCTGTTCCTCCCCCTTGATGGAGCCACGGCATGAGTCGCATCCTCGTGATCGAAGACGACGTCGCGATCCTCAGGGGGCTCAAGGACAATCTCGTCAGAGAATCGTACGAGGTGCTCACGGCCGAAGACGGTGAAGAAGGGTACCGCCTGGCCCGGGAAGCGAACCCAGATCTGATCCTGCTGGACCTCATGTTGCCCACTCTCAGCGGCTACGAGATCTGCCGCAAGCTCCGTGACGATGGCAACTCCGTTCTGATTCTCATGCTCACCGCCAGGGGAGAGGAGGCCGACCGCGTCCTGGGCCTCGACCTGGGGGCTGACGACTACGTCACCAAGCCGTTCTCGATCCGAGAGCTCAAGGCCCGTATCAGAGCCCTGCTGCGACGGACCGATCCGCCACCCGCTCCTCCGGGCACTCTGAGCTTTGGCGACGTGCTGGTGGACTTCCTTCAATACGACGCTCGAAAGGCAGGGAACCCAGTGGAGATGACCCCCAAGGAGTTCGGTGTGCTTCGCTACTTGGCCGCGCGCGCCGGGGAGGTGGTGAGCCGCTATGAGCTGCTGGAAAAGGTCTGGGGCTACGGCAAGTTCCCCACGACGCGAACGGTGGACAATCACCTCGCGGCTCTTCGCGCCAAGCTAGAGGACGAGCCGGCAGAACCTCGGTACCTCCAGACGGTTCACCGGGTCGGTTACAAGTTCGTGCCGTGAGGTTTTGACATGTCCGTGACAACTCGACGACCTCTCGGCGGACGATTTCGTACGGATCTCGTGCTGCTGACCGTATTAGCCGTGACACAAAGAGTTACCAGCAATCTCATCTTTCCCGGGAAGGCGGAACCGCAAACCGGGGGACGATCATGAATACGCTGAGGATCAATACTGTTTGGATCGCGCTGTCGGTGTTCACGGGCGCACCAGCGCTGGCGCAAACGGGACACGACCTGTTCCAACAGGCCCTGGTGATGGAGCAGGCGGAAGGAAACCTCCAGGAGGCGATCCAGATGTACGAGCAGATCGCGGAGGAGTTCTCGTCTGATCGCGAATTGGTAGCCAGGGCGCTGGTGCAGATGGGTGGGTGTTATGAGAAGCTGGGAAGCGAAGGTGCGCGCGACGCGTACGGCCGGGTCGTACGCGAGTTTTCCGATCAGGAAAACGTCGCTGCGCAAGCTCGGACTCGGCTGGCTGCACTGAATCGGGCTAGCCGCGCAGCCGAGGCACCGAGCATCACGACGCGGCTCGTATCACGCGAGAGGAATGCGGACTGGTACTCGATCACACCCGATGGCAGGCACGCTGTGATTATGACACAAGAAACGGGCGACCTCGCACTGCGTGACATCACAACCGGGGAGATCCGTTACCTCACCGACGAAGCATCGTGGGAGGCGCCGTCGGTGTATTTGTGGCCTGCGACGGTCTCGCCCGTCGGCGGGCAAGTGGCGTATGGCTCGTGGGTACAGGATCGGCCGGGGATCATACGTGTGGTCGATACGGGAGGCACGAATTCCAGGGTGCTTTTTGCGGATCAAGCATGTGGGGTCTGGCCGTTCGATTGGTCGTCTGATGGACGGAGTCTGCTCGCGGGCCGAGACTGCGACTGGGAGGCGAACGAGAGCGAGAGTTTCCATCTCGTGCATATTTCCGTTCCGGACAGCACAGCTCGTTTACTCAAGGACTTCGGCCGGGGCGCATTCGGAGGCTCAGTGGCCTTCTCCCCGGATGATCGGTACGTTGTGTACGATGTACCCGTCGAAGCCGACAGCGGCATGCGGGATGTGTGGGCGTTGAGTGTGGATGGGAGCTTTGACGTACCCATAGTTCGAAACCCCGCGAACGACCGACTGCTGGGATGGGTCCCGGGCACCGACGAAGTGGCGTTCCTGAGCGATCGCGATGGCACCTGGGATGTTTGGGCGGTGACGGTTGTGAGTGGCCGATCTCAGGGCTCGCCTCGGCTCTTGCACCGCAACATCGGAGAGGTACAATCGATCGACTTTACGCCGGACGGCGGCTTATTCTACCAGGCGTACACCAGGTGGTTTTCCGTCAGTGTGGTGCCGTTCGACGCGGTCAGCGGAAACATGGACATGCGATCGTCTGTGGCGGTCCGGGGCTCGAATATGAATGTCGCGTGGTCTCCGGACGGCCGGTACCTCGCTTCCGTTGGAGAGCAGCACGGCCCGGGGGGGCCGGGTTTTGACTACAGGAGGCCGCTCTGTATCAACGACTTGACGACTGGGGAGCGGCATGAGCTAGGCCGTCTCAAGCAGGTCCGCCGTCCGAACTGGTCCCCCGATGGGCGATCCATTTTGATCAACGCTCAGGACGAAGCCCGTGAGGACGAAGCGGACCGAGGGGGCCTCTTCGTGGTCGACGCTGAGACCGGTGAGGTCGATCATGTGATGGATGTACCGGATGGTTCCGTTTGGTTTCGCGGGTTCGGGGCCGAGTGGCTGGCTGATGGTGCGTCATTTGTTTACGCGGCGTTCGGTGAGGACGCGACGGAGGGCCGCCTGGTGTGGCGGGAACTTGCGACCGGCACGGAACGGGAGCTTTTGCGCGATTCTAAACTGTACTACAGAATCCTCGACCTCCACCCGGACGGCATCCACCTGCTGTTTGGACTGAGAGAAAGGACAGATGGGATTTCTACGGACCAGGGTTGGGGCCGCTTGATGGTTTTGGACCTGGAGACGGGAGACCGACGAGAGCTGCATCGCATACAGAATGCCGGCAGGGTGACGAGCGCGGAATGGGCTCCGGATGGCGGCCACGTTTTTTATTCAGCAGGGGAATACAACCAGGGAACCGACATGTGGCGGGTTGCCTCAGGCGGAGGAGAGCCCGAGAAGCTCTACACGTTTCCGGAAGATCGTCTCGCCGGATCGTTCACCGTCAGCCCTGACGGTCGGCAGATTGCTCTCGTAGAGTACATACAGGAGTTAGAGATTCGGGTGATGGAAAACCTCAGGGAGGTTCGTCGGCGGGAGAACTAGTCGCGGCCTAACGATCCGCGCCCAATGTCTCACGTAACCTCAAACACCATCTGGACTCGCGGATCCCCGTATTGTGCGCCGCCGGTATACACCCTCAGGTTTGGCAAAATGTCGGCAGCTCCGCCTCCATGGGTGTGGCCACAGAAGACTCTCAAGTTGCAGTCCGGGTGTGCCTCCATCACCGACAGCAGCACGTCGCCCACGACTTTGCTGGCGAAATAGGGCAGGAAGTCGTCAGCAGAGATCTTGCCCTCGTGCCAGCAGGCCTGCCGGAAAGGAGGGACGTGAGTCAGGAGCACGACCGACCGGCTGTTGCCGAACGCTCTGGGTAATAGTTCCTCAAAATGTGAGGCGGCGTCGTTGGCCAGCGCCTGGAGCAATTCGAGTCGTTCGGGTTTCCCCAGCAGGAGAAACTCCTCGATTAAGAGAAAGTCATTGAGCACGACTCCGCTTCGCCAGTAATCACCGAGCCTGCCATCGGCCCAGGAATCGTGGCCAACCAGAGAAGTGTCTTCCCCGATAGGGATTTCCCCGGCCGAATTCAGCCAAACGAGGTGTTTGGACCGTCGCGTCAGTTCTGCAACTGAGTCACGGACCGTCTGTATCGATCCTCTGTAGAAGTCGTGGTTTCCCAGCACGAAGTAGATCGGTTTCCGAATCCAATTCTCCAGCTCCTGCAGGTAAGGAACCACCGTGTCCGCTTCGGCCAGGTCGCCACCCAAGAGCACGATGTCCGGGTTGTGCGCCAACACGGATTCTGCGAATGAGAACCGCTGACGGTCTCCCACGAAGTTCAGATGTATGTCGGTCGCCCACGCACAGCGCATTGGTGAGATGTCCTCCACACTCTCTTCCTGAGTGGCTTGCAGTGATGCGGTGGTGCCGCATGGAAGCGTCGGATCAAGATGCGGTGTGGTGTGGGCAGGTGTCCAGGTGGGGAGGGTAGGTGGAAGTGCGCGCGCATTGGCCGGATTCAGCGTTGGAAAGTTGTCACGGACACCGCGTTCCCTGTCACGGAGGAAGCGTTCTTTGCCACAGAGGGAGCGTGACCTGTCACTGAAAGAGCATGAGTTGCCGCTGCGCAACGATCGCGCACTAATCAGGCACTCGCTGCGGCAATTCGGTTACAGAGTTAGCGCCTGCGTGCGTTAGACTTGCAGCGCGGCTCGGATGGAGGCTGTGGGACACCGCGTCTCAGGCGTTGAGCCTGCCATGGTTCGTTACCGACTGGGGTGTCGGCGTGGCGGAAATGGTAGACGCGGAGGTATCGCAAGCCTCTGGGCGCAAGCCCGTGTGAGTTCGAATCTCACCGCCGGCACCGCCGCACCGGCCGGTTGATCCGGCTGTCAGGAACCATTACTTTGAGGTGGCTTGCGATGCCTCCGTAGCGTTTCCGCTACGCATGAGTAGCTGAGGTGGTTAACCCCGCCTCGGCTTTTCTCATGCCCGCCAGCTTGCCACGCAGGGTGGTTCGCACGTAGCGCGCGGTTCAGACAGTGTGCCCTCGGGCCGCTGATGCCGCTCATGCTGACTAATCCGCAGTCGCAACGGTCCAAGCGTCTCGACTCTACTTGACGTTACCATACAACTGCTTGCACCATTATCTCAGGGCAGATATCCGTAGTCCCCTCGCCGTGTGAGCGTAGGCGCATGGAGCTATCGCTTCGAAAGCGCAGGAAGATCACGCTGCTCTTTGTGCTGGGCATCGGCATTCCAAGCCTGGTGCTGAGCTACCTGGCATTCCGTGGGATTCGGAATGAGCGCGCACTGCTGGAGCAACGTCGGCTTGGCGAGCATCGTGCGCTCGCTCAGCACGTAAGTGACACTGTTGCGGCCGAGATACTCTCGGCGGAACGGAACCTCGCGCGCGTTGTGGCAGGGCATGACAGCGCTGAAGTAGTCTATGCTGGACGCAGTCTTCACGATCTGAAGCATCTGCACCCATTGATCGATGAAGTCTTCTACATTGAAGCCTCGGGCATCGTATTGCTCCCCGCCGCCGAGCTTCTGTACCTATCCAACGTCACGGAGGCACAGCCCGCCGAGGAGGCATGGCCGTCGGCTGCCGCGGCCTTTCTGCAGACGGGCCAACAACTCGAGTTTCGTGAGCAGCGTTACGGCGAAGCGCAGGCAAGCTATCGGCGTGCGCTTGCCGCGGTTTCAGCCCCGGTCCTGGAGAGTGAAGCACTCATCGCAATCTCCCGGGTGCAACGAAAGGCGGGGCAGACTGAAGCAGCACTCAGATCATGTGGTACTCTCATCAACGATTACTCCCATGTTCGGACGACGGCAGGATTGCCGGTGGGGCCGATCGCGCGAATGGAGCGGGGCGCTCTACTGCTCGCGTCTGGCGATACGGCGGCTGCGCTCGAGGCATATGTCACACTGAAAGAGGACCTGCTGAAGCGTGTGTGGGAGCTCCCGCGCGCGCAGTACCACTTTTTCGCGGGTTCGGCAGCGGACTCAATCGAAGGTGTCCTCGCCCAGTCACCGGCGGGGATAACCGTAGAGTCCTATCGAGACTCGCTAGCAGACCTGGAGGCGCAAGAGTTGGAGCGCGGGGAGAAGACGGAACGGCTCCTGTTGTTTCAGGAGATTGCCGCCGAGAATCTGGGAACTCGAATGACAGCGGGCTCGGCGGACGCCGAAGCTGCTGGCAGGCGCTTCACGCTGGAAAGTGGTGGACACACCTATCTGGTTTCAGTTCCGGATCGAGAGCTCGATCCAGATGGCGTGTGGGGCCTGGTTCTCGATTCTGACGCCATGAGTGACCTAGTTCATTCGGTTGTGGAGAACGGTCTCGATCCGGCTACGAGTGATTGGATCGTGAGGGGTAGAGACGGCCGCACAATCTCGGAGCGGGAGGAGTTACCCGACGGGCCCCTCACAATCAACGCGACCTTTGCCGACAACTTTCCCCCGTGGCTCATCGAGTTCCATCAGAGGCCACAGAGTGCGTACAGGCGCCTCTTTGCCTCGAGCCAGAGCATCTATTTCTACATGTTCCTGCTCATTGCGAGCATTCTGGTTTTTGGGCTCGTATTGACAGTACGTGCGGTAGCGCACGAGCTGGAGCTTGCGCGTCTGAAATCGGATTTTGTCTCCACCGTCTCACATGAATTCAAAAGCCCGCTCACCTCGATCCGCCATATGGCCGAGATGCTCCAGGCAGGCAGTGTGCCGTCGGACGAGCGACGGTCGCGATACTACGATGTGCTGGTCGAGCAGAGTTCACGCCTCTCCTCACTGGTGACGAACATTCTCGATCTAGCACGGCTCGAAGAGGGTAAGAAGGAATTCCAATTCGAGACAACCAACATCGGTGCACTCGTGTGCGACCTCGTGTCCACGACTCAGCAGCGGGTGGGACACGAGGGCGTCGTCGTCGAGGCCCATATCGAGGACTCGCTGCCTTCTGTCCGAGCTGATAGGAGCGCGATATCCCAAGCGGTCTCCAACCTAGTGGAAAACGCCATTCAGTACTCCAGCGATGAAAAGAAGGTGAACGTCAGAGTCTCGACCGACGCAGGATTCGTGACCGTCGTGGTAGAGGATTTCGGAGTTGGCATACCGGAGAACGAGATCGACAAGGTGTTCGATCGGTTCTATCGCGGTGGTCACCCGCTGACACGGTCGGTCAAGGGCAGCGGGTTGGGGCTCACGCTCGTGAAAGAGATCGTGGAGGCGCACAGCGGGTCCGTCTCTGTCGAGAGTGAGCTGGGAAGAGGCAGCAGGTTTTTTGTCACACTGCCGGCAATAATGGAGAATGAAGATGCCAAAGATCCTGATCGTTGAGGACGAAGAGAGCATCCTGATGGCCTTAGAGGACGACCTCAGCAACGAGGGATACACGGTGACGGGCGAAAAGGATGGAGCCCGAGGATTGGAGCTCGCCCAATCGGGAGGATACGATCTTGTTCTCTTGGACATCATGCTGCCGGGAACGGACGGTTTCGAGATCTGCAAGCAACTGCGAGCGGATGGCGATACGACGCCGGTCCTGATGCTCACTGCCAAGAGCCAGGAGGTGGACAAGGTGCTTGGCCTCGAGCTAGGCGCCGACGACTACGTAACCAAACCATTCAGCCGCCGGGAGCTACTCGCCCGCGTGAAAGCTCTGCTCAGACGAGCGGAGCCGGCCGACAAGCCCCTTGCGCGTTTTAGCTTCGGCGACGTGGAGGTCGATTTCAAGGCGTACGAGGTGCAAAAAGGTGGACGGCCGGTGGACCTTACTGCCAAGGAGTTCGCACTGCTGCGGCTGTTCATAAGCCGCAGGAACGAGGTGCTGCGCCGCGACGTGATCCTCGATGAGGTATGGGGTGACGTTTCGGACGTTTTCCCGAGGACCGTCGATACTCACATCGTGCACCTGCGTCAGAAGATCGAAGACGACCCGGCGGATCCGCGGTTCTTCGTCAACATACGTGCGGTCGGCTACAAGTTCGTGGCAGAGCCGCCTTAACGGAAACCCAACACTCTCGCGACACATGCTTCAATCATCTCGGGAGGTGTCCTCGTAGATTCGCGAAGGATTCGAAAACGGGACACTCAACAGGAGCTCAGATCATGAGAGCGCTGCGATGGGTAACGGCACTATTGGCACTCGCTTCATTTTGGCCGGCGGCGGCCCATTCCCAGCAGACCGCCGAGGAGCTCTTTCAGGCAGGGCTGTACAAGGAGGAGGCGCAGGGTGACTTGGAAGGGGCGATCGAGTTGTATCGGCAGCTCGTACACGAGTACCCCGGCAATCGTGCAGTCGGAGCGAAGGCACAGCTTCATATCGGATTGTGTTTAGAGAAGCTCGGTCTGGCCGAAGCGCAGCAGGCGTACCGAAGCGTGATTGACGACTTTCCCGAGCAGCGGCAGCAGGTGGAGACGGCACGGCAGCGCCTGGCTAGTCTGGCCGAGGAACTTGCCGAGCTGCGTCGCGGGCCCACGTTCACCAAGATCGAGATAGCCAGCCGGCCGCAGAATGGTGTGCTTTCGCCGGATGGGAGCAGGCTAGCGTTCGTGTCCGGTGGCGGCGTCTGGGTGATGCCACTCCACGGAAACGTCGATCCGACGATCGCGGGTGAAGCAGTGCGAATCGCGGATGTGGAGGGAGTCTGGGGTGGCTGCAGCCTGCTCGCGTGGTCCAGAGATGGTCGGTGGGTTGCTGTCAACGGTACGGTCAACAGTGACGATGCCGTCTACGTCGTCCGTGCCACGGGTGGCGAGCAACGGGTGATCCACATGCCCCCGCGCGGCACGCACGCGTACAGTTATCGCCTGAGCCTCGCTCCCGATGGGGAAACCCTGGCATTCTCGGCGTTGGGACCGGATCAGGTGGAGGGCCTAAACGAGACACAGAAGCGGTTCATTTACTCGGTTCCGGTGTCGGGCGGAGATCCACGACAACTCACTGAAACGTGGGGGCGTCTCCCGGCATATGCTCCCGATGGGGAGACAATCGCATACGTGAGCCACAGCCAGCGGCAGGAAGGGTATTGGGAAAGCGACCTGTGGCTGATGCCGGTGTCGGGGGGAGAGCCGGTAAAAGTGGTCAGCAGCGACAGTGGCAGGATTAGGGGCCCGGTGTGGTCACCGGGGGGTGAATTCATCGCGGCGCATCACGAGCCTGGATTGAACAACTTCAGTGCGGAGCTTTGGGTCGTTCCTGTGACGTCGGCCGACGCTAGTTCGTCACTCACCAAGATCGCGCTGCCCAATACGAGCTGGAACATGCTGGCTGGCTGGACGCCGGACGACCAACTTGGCGTCTTCATGACGACTCCCGGTGATGCCGGAGCCGCGTACACCGTTACGGCATCCGGGGGCCGGGCAGTGCGGGTCACTCCCGAACACGGCGGTCCGTCATTCCTCGAGTGGTCGCCCGATGGAGAGCGTATCTATGCCGTTTGGGATGCTGAGAGTTCCGCTACCACACGGGCCACTCCGTATGACTTCGTTGGGTTTGTGCCGGCCGCAGGTGGAACCATGTCTGCGGTTCCCGTGCCATGGGGTGGAGAACTTGAAGCTGCCATTGGCATAACGCTCTCGCCGGATGGCGGCGAGATCGCGTTCATGGGAATAGAGGGCACCGACAGCACGGTCGGTAGACGCCCGGAACCGGACCAGATGGGGATCTGGAAGGTTGGCGTGGCTGGAGGGGAGCCAGTACAGCTTACCTCGGGTCCATCGTACGATGCCTTCCCGAGCTGGTCGCGGGACGGTCGCTGGATCGCGATACTCCGTATGACGGACGGGCAAGCCTGGAACGTGCATGTCATTCCCGCAGCCGGGGGCGAAGGCAGACGAGTCACATCGGACGCGGACAGTGTGACAGCAGGCAGGATCGCGTTTTCGCCCGACGGCGAGAGGATTGCGTTCTTCTCGGCTGGTGCCATCCGGGCTATCCCGGTGCAGGGAGGCCAAGCCGAAACGTTAGTGACCGTGGGCAGAGTCGGCCCGTTTCCCGAGCTTGATTGGTCGCCGGACGGCACACGGATCGTTCATACATCGGAGGGGAAGACTTGGATTACTCGGTTGTCCGATGGAACCACTGCGGAGCTGGCCACTGGTCTGTCAGCGCGGCTGCGACACTCCTCCGTTAGTTGGTCGCCGGACGGTCAGAGAATCGCCTTCGCCGCGTCGATGCCGCAAGAAACCGAGTTCTGGCTGATCAGCGACTTCCTACCGTGAGGAGTGTGTAGTCGTATACCCAAGGCCCGCAGCCTAAGCGATGTGCTGCGGGGCTCTTTAGATGTGGCGTGAATCGTGGCCAGACCGGCGGCGCTCGGTGCCTCACGAAACCTCGAACACCATCTGCACTCGCGGTGCACCATAATCGGCTCCGCCAGAGTATACCCTCAGGTTAGGCAGAATTTCCGCGGTTCCACCCCCGTGCGTGTGGCCACAGAGGACTCTCAAATGACAGTCCGGGTGTGCCTCCATCACCGACAGCAGCACGTCGCCCACATTCTTGCTGGCGAAATGAGGCAGAAAGTCGTCAGTAGAGATCTTCCCTTCGTGCCAACAGGCTTGTCGAAAAGGAGGAACGTGGGTTACAAGTACGACCGACTGGCTGTTCCCGATGGCTTCTGGTAACACTCTCTCGAAAAAAGCGGCGGCATCGTTAGCCAACGTCTGAAGGAATTCGAGTCGTTCGCGCTTCCCAAGTGGGAGAAACTCCTCGATCAGGAGAAAGTCATTGAGTACGACGGGACTTGCCCAATAATCTCCGAGTCTTCCATCAGCCCATGAGTCATGTCCTACGAGAGCAGTGTCTTTCCCGATCGAAACCACGTCGGCGGCATTCAGCCAGACCAAACGGTCGGACTTTCGCGTCAGCTCGGAAATGGACTCTCGCACCGAGAGTATCGATCCCCTCTAGTAATCGTGGTTCCCCAGTACAAAGTAGATAGGCTTCTGGATCCAATCCTCCAGCTCCTGCAGGTAGGAAACCACCGTCTCCGCTTCGGCCAGGTCGCCACCCAGGAGCAAAATGTCCGGGTTGTGTGACAATACAGATTCGGCGAACGAGAATCGGTGACGTTCGTCCACAAAGTTCAGGTGTATGTCGGTTGCCCAGGCACAGCGCATTGGCGAGTTAGCCTCCTAGTCGTGTTCCGGATTGTTCTGGCGCTGTGTAATTGTGCTGGACCCCTCGGTATAAACCTTGCCTACGTGATACTCGCTCCTTCGCGCACCAAATGGTAGCTTAGGCAAGCATTCAACCGCTCTACGCTCGGAGGCAACGTCCCCATGTCCCTCCGCGCCAAACTGATCGCCGTGTTCACCCTCTTCGGCGTGGTGCCCATCGTCGCGCTGGGAGTTTTCACGTACGTGCGGTCGATGCAGGCGGTTGAAGATCTCGTCGCCGCCCGCACCGCCATCATTGCCGAGCGCGCTACCCAGGAGATCCGTGAACGCTACGCGCTGCGGCAATCGGATCTCCTTCTGCTTGCGGAGAACGCGGAGACACAGCGGCTCTACCGCACGACGGTTGCAGGGGAAGAGGCCCGGATCGAGTCGGCGCGCCACAGCGCAGACGAATACCTGCGCCGTGCCTGGGAGGTGTTTGGAGGTTCGTACCGGCGCGTCGAGTTCCGGGACAGCTCCGGCTTTCTAATTTATGGACTGGGAGAGGCCGGTGCGGAGCGTGCACTCGGTAGCGACCTATCTTTGAGCGAGTGGCACGATGTGTTGTCGGTGGCTCAACCGATTCTGGATATCGAGGACGGCAGTGAGTTGGGAACTCTGATCGCGTTTATCCGCGTACGCGCTCTCCTGCCAGATGATGCATTGGCTGTAGTGTTTGGCAGGGAAGGATACTCTACAGTCCTCGACCGCTCGGTAAACAGGGTGCTGTTTCACCCTAGCCGCGCCGTGTTACAGCAGCCTCTCGCAACGCTGCTGGGTCCTGATGGATGGGGCGTGAGTGAATCCGCGTTGTCAGACGGATCCGGGAACTTCAAGTACAGAGAAGAGGACACACCCCACGTAGCATCGTTCGCCTCGCTAGAGACTCCGCCGTGGACAATTGTGTCGTCGGCATCGGTCGGTGAGTTTGCACCGCCGTTTGCCCGAACACGATTCGTCAACCTGTTGCTCGTGCTGGTTGTTGCAGCGGTGGTCTCTGTGGCGTTCTTGGTCCTGACAGGGCGACTGACGCGCTCGCTGGGTGCACTGACGTCTGCCGCAGACCAGGTTGCACGAGGTGACTTCACACCTCAGCTGCCACCGGGCAGCCACGACGAGGTGGGGAGATTGTCTAGCGCATTCGCCCTGATGGTGCAGCAGGTACGTGACATGCTGCGACGCGTTCAGGAAAGTCGCCACATGGCGGTGATCGGGCAGTTTGCATCGCAACTCTCACATGAGATCCGCAACCCACTCACATCCATAAAGCTGAACCTGCAGGGATTGGACAGGGGTGTGCGAAAAGGGAGCATCCCGAACGAGTACGAACGATCGATCGGCATCTGCTTGCGTGAGGTAAACAGATTGGACCGTGTGGCAGGGGGTGTGCTCAGCATCGCTCGCACTCGCCCGACCGTTCGAGAACCCTGCTCGGTGCACGCTGCGATTCACGAAAGCCTCGAAGCGCTGCGTTCGCAGTTCGGCGAACTGGCCGTTGAAGTACGATGCGAGCTGAATGCTGCGACCGACACCGTGAAAGGAGATGCGGCGCAACTGAAGGGAGTGTTTCTGAACCTGTTTCTGAATTCAGCCGACGCTATGCCCGGCGGAGGTATCCTCGAGGTGTCGAGCGAGAATAGTGAGTCGGCTGGGCAGGGTAGGCAGGCAATACGCATCAGGGTAGCCGATAGTGGCCCCGGCATCCCGCTAGACCACAGAGAAAAGATCTTCGATCCGTTCTTCAGCACCAAAGAAGACGGGACTGGATTCGGACTCGCTCTCGCACTGCAGGCCGTAGAGGAACACGAGGGCGCGCTGACACTCGAAGACACTGTCGCAACCGCGTCCGGCGCGGTCTTTGCAGTTGAGCTGCCGCTGTACGTTGAGGAGCAGACAGCATGAGCGAGCGCATCCTGGTCGTCGACGACGATCGTTCCATTCGCGAGACATTCGAGCAGCACCTCGGCAGGTCGGGATATCAGGTAGCTACTGTTCCGAGTGCGGAAGACGCGTTCTCGCTACTCGCTGAGTTCGAGCCGGGGCTCATCGTCACGGATGTGCGGATGCCCGGAATGGACGGGATCGAGTTCCTGAAGCGCGTGCGTTCCGAGGTTTCTGACCTGGATGTCATCGTCATCACAGCGTTCGACGATATGAATACGGCGGTGAGTGCTATGAAGGCCGGGGCGTACGACTATCTCGTCAAGCCTCTCGACCTGGACCAGATAGATCTTCTCCTCGAACGGTGCTTCAGAGACAGGACGCTCAGGCAAAGAGCGCAGCAGCTGTCGGCGAGCGCCTCGAAAGGTCACGAGCTTCACAGCCTCGTTGGCCGCCACCCCGCCATGGTCGAGATCTACAAGCTCATTGGAGTCCTGGCCCAGAACCAAGCAACGGTGCTAGTCAGAGGCGAGACCGGCACCGGCAAGGAGTGCATCGCCCGAGCGATTCACTTCAACTCGCCGCAGGCCGAGGAACCATTTGTTGCAGTGAACTGTACGGCGCTAACCGAGTCGCTGCTCGAGTCGGAACTGTTTGGCCACGTTCGCGGGGCTTTCACGGGAGCGGTGGAGAGTCGCAAGGGATACTTCGAACTCGCTGGTGCGGGCACGGTGTTTTTGGACGAGATCGGAGACATGGGTGCCGAACTTCAGGCAAAGCTGCTTCGGGTGCTCGAGCAGCAGGAGTTCTACCCCGTCGGCGCCGAGCGCCCACGTGTCACGAAGGCTCGGGTAATTGCGGCAACGCATCGACCGCTCGAGGACCTGGTGGCGAACGGACAATTCAGAGAGGATCTCTACTTCCGCCTAAAGGTGGTGGAGATCTTCGTGCCTCCTTTGCGAGAGCGCACGGGCGACATCCCTGTTCTCGCTGAGTTTCTGCTCGCGAAGATCGCAACCAAGCTGCACAAAGAGATGCCACGGATAACCGCCGAGGCAAAGAAGCGTCTCGAATCACACGCCTGGCCCGGGAACGTTCGCGAGTTGGAGAACGCGCTCACGCGTGCCGTAGTGCTGGCGCGTGGTCCTGCAATAGGCGTCGAGCACATTGCTCTGGGTGCATCACATCCAGATAACCAGTCGAGCGTTTCGCCACATGCTGATGACGAGTCGCTCGATGCAGCAGAGGCAGATCACGTTCAACGCATTCTGAAGCGCACTGGTGGCAACAAGCGGCGGGCGGCGAAGGCCCTCGGTATCTCGCGCCCTCGACTGGACCGGCTGATCGAGAAACACGGCCTGGACGTTTCGTAGCAACAATCCGTTACGTTGTAACGGGCCGTTACCACCTGGCATCGAATCGTTGCTAATCACCGTATTGGCGCACTAACCGCCGATCCATCCAACACACTGGAGTCCATCGAGTTACGGCGATCGTAGTGACTGGCATCTCGCTTGCCTTTCACGCAGGTCGCCGACAACGGGTAACAGCAAATCGATAGTTGCTCGGCTCCTGTTCTATGTAAGAGGTGGAACCATGGACTTTTTCACGCGCAAGCGAATTCTCTCGGCCATGTTGTTGCTTGCGGGCCCGGTTGCAGTTCGTGCACAGGCCGCGCAGGAGATTCCGACGATCGAGCCGACGTACACGCGGATTTTCGGGAGTGACACGCTCGATATTGGCTGGGGCCCTGCAATGTCACCGGACGGGCGGTGGATTGCGTTTAGTGTCTTTGAGGGCATGGACCGGAGCAACCTCTGGATCGTGTCCTCCGAAGGCGGTCAACCGATTCGCCTGACCGACGGTGACCACACAGACGGCGCTGTTGTCTGGTTCCCCTCCAGCGACCGAATCGCATTCCGGTCCATCGATCGGCTGGCCTATTGGGCGATAATGAGCTTGAGTATCGACCCCCAGAGCGGCCATCCGGCGGGTCCGCCACGGGCGGTGACCCTAGAGGGAAGCTCCGCCTATTTCGACGTATCGCCAGACGGACGGTGGATTGCCTATACGCCGCAAGATCAGGGACACAGGGTGATTCGAATCGTTCCAAGTTCGGGTGGGGCGGCACGCACCCTCACTCGTGCAGAGGTGGGTTTTCCCGTCTGGGGGCCTGAAGGACGCAACATCTACTACACTCTCTACGGAGAGGATGACGAGAGGATCGTCGTGCGGGTTGCAGTGGAAGGAGGAGGGCCTGACACCGTGTTCACCTGGCCGCGCCGGATTCTGCACCAGCCCGGTCCGAACCGTGGTCATGTGCTTCTCACCGTATCTGAAAACCCGCCAGCTTTTGAGCTGGCTACCATTGAAGGGTACTCGGTCGCCCGCGTGACGTTGCCGGAGGGTATGGAGCCCGCGGAGCTTACCGCGAACAACGAGTTACTTGCGACAAAGTCCAACACGTTCACCCCTCTGCGGATCCTGCCGGTCGATGGAGGTCCCGCACGCCAACTCACCGATGCGAGCGCGCACCGAAGCCCACTCGGCTGGAGCACAGATAACCGCGTGTTCTTCGAGACAGAGCTGAACGGCGACGAAATCTTGCTTCTCGCACCGGCCGACGGAGGGGCTATGCATCAGGTGAGGTTGCCGGAGTCTCGA
Source organism: uncultured Gemmatimonadaceae bacterium (assembly GCA_964518955.1). Lineage (GTDB taxonomy): Bacteria > Gemmatimonadota > Gemmatimonadetes > Gemmatimonadales > GWC2-71-9 > JBDGYW01. The sequence goes on from CAZFHS010000022.1 coordinate 46,661, forward strand.
ATGGCGGAGTTTGCTCCGGTCCTATCTGATGAGGCAGGACACTTGCTTTACGCTGTGTCTCAGGACAATCCCAGGCTCTCGATTCTCAAGGTCCTTTCACTGGAATCAGGGCGATCCTCGATACTTACTCGTGCTCACGCGCACGATGGGCTAGGTTCGCTGCTCGGCCGTGGTGGCACGCCATATCGCGACAGGGCGGATTTCCTCTATGTGGAGAGCAAGGGTAGCGTCCGCGAACTGTGGACATCCACACCAGAAGGGCCCTCCCGGCTGCTGTGGAGCTTTGCCGCAGAGCAAACGCCGACTGCGGTTACTGTACTTGGCGATCGAATCGCGTTCGTACGAAACGAGCCAGCCACGACGCTACACCTTGCGACCGCGGGCGACCAAAGAGCCCGCGAGGTACTACATGTGCCCGGCGCACTTGACGAGGTCGCCTGGTCGCCCGACGGCAGGTGGCTCGCCGCCACTCACTATGACACTCTTGCCGCGGAAGAAGCCGGTGGCAATGCATGGATCATGGTTGTCCAGGTCAGCCCTTCTGGTCAGCTCGTCGGACAGCCGCGGTTCGTTGGAGACAAGATGCTCGCGTGGTGGAACCTCCACTGGCTTCCAAACAGCAGGGCGGTGCTGGCTACCGGGATGGATGGCAACGTGTGGCACTTGCCTGTGGATTCGGATGCCGACCCCGTGTGTCTGACGCGTGACGAGCCCAATGTTTCCTGGAACTACGCTATCTCACCAGACGGAAATCACATCGCATATCACGTCGAGATACCGCAGGGGAGTTCCATTTGGATGGTGGGTTTGGGCGATCTACCCGAAGGAGGAGCGACACGATGACTATGCTCGACCACGGACGCATTGCAGCAGGGCTTATGGTGCTGATCGGAGGCTCGACGCCGCTGCATGCGCAGACCGAGCAAGAGATTCCGACGATCGAGCCGACGTACACGCGGATCTTTGGGAGCGACAGCATCGAAATCGCTGGAGCCCAGTTATCGCCCGACGGTCGCTGGGTGCTGTTCAAGGGATACCATGAAGCAGGTGGAGGAATCTGGATCGTATCCACGGAGGGCGGTGAGCCGATGCGCCTGACTGAAGGTGACCTCGGCGGAGACGGTCCCGTCTGGTTCCCAACAGGAGACCGCATCGCGTTCCGCTCAGACGGGCCGGGGTATTGGGCGGTTATGACGATGCCGATTGATCCGCTGAACGGCCGACCCACGGGTCCGGCGAGACCGGTGACGCTGGAGGGTAGCACTGCCTACTTCGACGTGTCGCCTGACGGAAGGTGGATTGCTTACACACCGCTCGAGAATGGGCAGCGGGTGATCCGCATAGTCCCGAGTACGGGTGGCACGACTCGCACACTGGTGGCGGCGGACACACCCAGGCCGTTGTGGTCTGCTGACGGACGTCACATCTACTATCAAGTCGCGCCTGGAGGCCGGTGGGCAACGATTCGGATCGCCGTGGAGGGTGGGGAACCTGACACGGTATTGTCGAAATTCGCACGTCTCGGTCATTCAACGCTATTGGTGAAGACCGGCTCGGAGTTCGAGGTAACGACGCTCGCCGGGGAACCCCGGGCACGGTTCCACTTGCCTGGTGGGTTACGCACTCCACGGTACGGACCGGATGCCAACAACCTGCTCGTGACTGTCATGTCCGATTTCGGTTCGGCACTTCAGATTCTTCCCGTAGATGGTGGCCCTGGGCGTCAGCTGACTCGAGGTCAGGAAGAAGACAGTCCGATTGCGTGGACGGATAGCGACGAGATTCTGTTCAGTACCCAGCTCAATGGTAACGAAGTACTGCTGCTCGCCCCCGCCGCGGGTGGTGCCATGCGTCAGGTGAGCCTCCCAGAGAAGCGGCGAAGGCTGCCGAGTACCAGGGTGCCACCGCCGTTCTTATCACGCGACGGTTCCCACCTTTTCTATGAGGTGGAAGCCGACAATCCCGAGTTCTCGGTTCTCAAGGTTCTCACAGTGGCGGATGGTACGATCGAGGAGATCACCTCCGCTCACCCGGCCGAGGGTCCTGGTGTAACCGGCCCTGGCGGCGTTCCGCATTTCCATGGATCGGAGTTTCTGTACTTCGAACGTCACGCTGATCGCCATGAGCTCCTCGCCTGGTCTCCCGAAAGAGGGAGTCGATCGCTCTGGACGTTCCGTGGTGATAGGGCACGGGGTCCCGTAAGCGTGAACGAAGATCGAATGATCTTCTCCGAGGTGTCCGCGGGGCGGAGGTCGTTGCGAACTGCGAGGTTTGGTGACGCTGGGTCACGGGAATTGTTGAACGTTTCAGGCTGGCTTCAGTCTGCGGCATGGTCGCCGAATGGTGAGTATGTCGCGATGGTACACGTCGACACGACGGGGGGGTGGGAATCGGCCAGGGTGGCAATCCAGCGTGTGGCACCAACCGGCGAGCCGCTTGGAGATGTGCGCTATGTCAGCGAGCAGTCGTTCTCGTGGTGGAATCTGCGCTGGCTTCCCGACGGTAGCGGGGTGCTGGCTGCCGGTTACGACGATGGCAATGTCGGGTTCTTCCCGGTCGATCCGAGTGAGAGTCCCGTGAGCGTCACCCAAGATGAATCGAATGAAGTATGGGAGTTCGTGCTTTCTCCGGATGGACGACACATTGTCTATCCGAGGAGGATATCGAGGGGAAGCTCCCTATGGCTGGTGGATTTGGGTGAGATTCCGGAGCCATCGGGGTGAGAATTCGCCGAGCCCCGGCTTTCAGGCCGGGGCTCGACGCGACTAAACCAGCTCTTAGCCGCGCCTAGAGGGTGTTCCAGCCATAGACGGTTACACCTCGCCGCCTGAAGTTGCTGTCTCCGCCGTACACGAGTGCGGCGGGGGCTTGTGGATCAGAGACCAGTTCTCTCCAGTAGTGCAATCCGGTGAAGAAGTCGCTGGCGACCGTCTGACCAGACTTGATTTCGATTGGCACGAGCTTTTGTCCGCGTTCAAGTAGCAGGTCAATCTCGTGACCAGCCGCGTCACGCCAGAAGTAGACATCGGGCTCCAATCCCTGGTTGGTGTGGTTCTTGATTAGGTCCGAGAGCACAAAGCTCTCGAAGATCGCGCCGCGAGATGCGTGTAGGCGCAGGTCTTCGGCTGAGCGGATGCGGAGCAGGTAGCACAGCAGACCGGTGTCCAAGAAGTAGAGCTTGGGCGTCTTCACGAGCCGCTTGCGGAAATCTCGATGGTGAGGGCGCAAGAGCACGACGAGAAAACTGGTCTCGAGGATCGACAGCCACCGCTTCGCGGTCGTGTGTGTAACGCCGGCGTCACCGGCAAGCGACGAGAGGTTGAGGAGTTGGCCGTTGCGACCGGCGCAGAGTCGCACGAACCGACCGAAGACTTCGAGGTCGCCAACGTTCACGATTTCCCGGACGTCCCGCTCGACGTACGTACGGTAGTAGTCAGCGAACCACCGCCCCGGCGCGAGTTTCTTGTCGTGCACTCTCGGGTACAACCCGCTGAACAGCGCTTCCATCAAGTCGGTTTTGGCGGCTGGTCTGGTTCTTGGAGTCGTCCGGCCGATTTTTTCCAGCGGGAACGGCCTGCGACCCTGTAGCTCGCTCCAGGAAAATGGGAGCAGGTGGAGAATTGCGCTCCGTCCTGCGAGGGACTGGCTGATCGAACGCAGCAGCAAGAAGTTCTGCGACCCGCTGAGAATGAAACGGCCGGGGCCGCCGTCGTCGTCGACAGCCGTCTGTATGTACGAAAACAGATCCGGCGCGCGCTGAACCTCATCGAGCACGACGGGCCCGGTGTACTGGTCAAGGAAACCCCGGGGGTCCTCAGCTGCGAAAGCGCGAAGATCGGGGTCCTCGAGGGACGCGTAATCGTGTCGTCCGAATACCGAACGCACCAGTGTTGTCTTCCCCGACTGCCGGGGGCCTGTGACAGTGACGATCGGATACTGGTTTGCCGATTTCTCGAGAAGCGAGGCCAAGGTCCGAGGAATCATGCATGCAATTTGAATATCAGATATTCAAATTGCAAGGTGGAAGCGGTCGTGGGCTAATGAGTCCCGGCCTTCAGGCCGGGACTCGGCGTGACCTACCTCCCCTCCCCACCCTCCGGCAGGAAGTTTTCCATGACCCAGAGTTCACCTGCTGGTACGCCGGCGGCGTACGTGATCTGCGACCCATCCGCACGGACATCCAATCCCCAACTACTGCCGCCATTCACTGTCAACCCAGCGCTTTTGGGTGTGCCTCCGTCCGTAGGGGCCATCCACAGCTCCCAGACTGTCCCTTCGAGCGGGTCCTCCTGCAGCCGTTGAACCAGGAGCCCACCCCCGTCCGGCATCCAGGCTGTGCCAATGACGGGTGCCTGAAGGAGTTCGCGTGGTTCGCCCCCGCCAGCAGGTACGAGGAGTAACCGATGGGGAGCCTCGTCCGAACTCCGCATGGACAAGGCCAACCAATCCCCGTCGGGTGACAGTGACATTTCCCGGATTTGGCCCCATCCACCATATGGCGTGCGGTACAGCTCGGTTGCATCGCCTGTCGATAAATCTTCTCGAACGATCCGAAAGGCGTAGCGGCCTTCGGAGTCTTCCAACGCCTCGTTGTAGACCACCCAGCGGCCGTCAGCGCTGAGGTTGGGATCGTTTGCGCGCTCCTCTGGGATGCGCCGCAGGATGACAGAACTCTCGCCGGTTCGGAGGTCCAACCTGTAGAAAGTTGCTTGGTCCAGAGAATCTCCCTGGTATGAGGCTTCGACTAGTAGCGAGCCACCATCAGGTGTCCATTGTACGGTTACAGGGTTGCCATAGGGGAGTTGGTCCATTTCTCGTACGGCGCCGGACTCGAGCGAGTGTATGACGATAGACCTGGACGCGGCGGGTCGATCGCTGACGTACACGATGTGTCGACCGTCGGGTGACCATCGTGGTCTGATGTCGTCGTTGAGCGGACGAGGGTTGACCGCAGCGGGCGGACCAACGACGGTACCGTTCTCGCTTTCGAAAGAGGTGACGTACACCTCTCGGCTGCCTGTTCTGACGCCGTAGAAATATCGCCCGTCCGCTGCAAACCCGACTGGTACGAACTGCCACAGGTCAGGCTTGACCAACTCAGGCTCACCCGTCCGCCGACCATCGCTCACCGGTAACAGCCAGGCACTTGGTGTGCCCAGTCGGTCGCTCGCGAACAGAATGTAATCTCTGCCCGGCACCCAACCGAGCAGATAGTCGTCCGCGGGGTCCCCAACCAGAACGCTCTCATAGCTGCCGTCGATGGCTGTGATAAAGATGTTTCGTTTGTCGGAGCCATCTACGCGGGTCAAGTCGTACACCAGGAAGCGGCCGTCCGCGGAGAGCCCCATCCCATGGGGGGCCTCGTTCTGAAAAGTCTTCAGCACGCGGGTAATTCCGTCCTCCGCTGAGATCAATACGATCTCGGTTCGGTCTTCGACCTCGCGCCAAGCAAGCACCGAACGGCTGTCTGGAGACCAATCCGTCGGCGCAATCCACGCAGTCGCTGTGTCGGAGTATATGAGACGGGGGTGCATCCCTTCTATGTCCACGACACCAAGGCCCATCTTACCACCGGGGTTACTCATCCAGTTGTACGCCACCCAACGCCCGTCAGGAGAAACACGGGAGTTGAGTGCCATGCCAGGGGAGAAAGGGGCCGTGTTGTGCGTTAGGTGGCGAAGCCCGCCAGTCTCCAGATCTCTGAGCGCCAAGTCCCCGGTAGATGGGTCCCACACGGATATGTGCCGCCCATCCGGAGTGGGCGAAACCCATATGTTTCTGTCCAAACCCGTCAAGATTCTCCGAGTCACCGTCCTCGCCGTATCCGGCACCAGCGCCGCTGTTGCTGATGCGAACGCCGCCATCGGGTTGGCGGAGGCTGCGGCAACCGCCACCTCTTCTTTCGTGAAGTTGGATCGTTCACTGCAGGCAACAATCGCAAGCGCCACGAGTATGATTGTCGTGTTTATCATCGGGACCTCCCTGACGCTTCCGTCGGCAGGAAGTTCTCCATCACCCACAGCTCGGCGCTTCGAGTCCCCGACGTGTAGGCAATCCTGCGACCGTCGGGATGGACGTCCAGTGGAAGCGGACTCTGTGCAGTCAGCCCAATAGGGAGGGGCTGCCCCCCGGCCAAATCAACATACCAGACGTCATTTCCTGCTTCCTGCCGGTCCCGCGTGACCAGCAGCGCGTTTTCGTCAGGCATCCATGCGATGGCCACGACGTTTTCGATCGGATATTCCCGTGGTTCTCCTCCCTCCGACGAAAGCAGCACCACTCGTTCCTCCATATGGCTGAAAGCCAGCGTCCGACCGTCTGGGGAGAGCCGCAGACCCCGGATGTGACTCCACCAGTATGCGTCTGTATGCGGCGTCCGGAAGACGTGTGAAGTGTCTCCCGTCTCGAGTTCCTCTCGCACGATGGTGATGTCACCCGCCGAATCTGTCCGTGCCTGCACGTAGAAGCAGAACCGTTCGTCGGGACTTATCTCGAGGTATGCTCTGCGGTATGCTCGATCCCGCTCAGCGCGCGATTGCTCCTGCCTGCTTCCCGTCTGAACGTCGACCCGATATAGGACACTCCGGCGGTTCTCATTTTCCTCGCGGCTCACCATCGCAAATACGGATCGACCGTCTGCAGTCCACCCCGTATGGTTCACGTCAGCGGTCACGCCGAAGTCAAATTTCCTGGTGTCCCCGGTTTCCGTTGAGCGGACCACGACTTCATCGTCGGCTAAGTGCACCAGGTGGCGGCCGTCCGGCGACCACAGGGGTTTTGAGGCGTTGTCCGCAGAAGGAGACGCGATGGCCGTGGGCGATCCGATCACCGATTTCGAGTCGGGGTCAAAGGCGATGGTGTACACAGTCCTCCCCCCCGTGTTCACGAGATAGAAGTATCTCCCGTCGTCCGAGAACCCTACTCCCTTTGAATGCCACATGTCCGGTTTCACTAGCCACGGGGCGTCACTCGCTCTACCATCATCGATTGGAATCAGCCACGCTCCCGGGGTACCGGTCCGGTCGCTGCCAAAGAGCACGTGGTTGCCGTCCGGGGCCCAGCCGAGTAGATGGTCGTTCGCGGGGTGCCGCACCAGAGTGTGCTCCTGGCCGGTGGCTACTTCCAGCACGAAGATGTCACGGTCTTCTTCGTCGTTTTCCTCCTCTTGCTTGCTGTATGCAACAAACCGTCCGTCCGGTGAGAACCCGAAATCGTATGGATCGCCATTGTCGAATTTCCTGAGGAGCCTGGCACCGCCGTTTTGTGCCGATATCGCGAGGAGTTCGTCCTGTCCGCGGGCCTGACGCCATGCGAGGATGGACTGCCCGTCGGGCGACCAGTCTACAGCTTGAATCCAACCAGTGTCTTGCTCACGGTAGACGATCCGGGGGTTGCTACCTTCGATGTCCACAACGCCCAGCTTATAATGGGCAGGTTCGGTGTTGTCACCCCAGGTGTACGCCACCCACTTCCCGTCTCGCGAGATCTTGGCCGCGTCGGCTTGTCCCGGCTCAAAGGGCGAACTGTTTCGTGTTAACCGCCGGGTGTCGCCGGTTTCCAGGTTCTGAATCGCCAGGTCCCCTGTCGTCCAGTCAGTCATCGCTACGAGCCGACCGTCTGGGGAAAGGGAGTAGAGGTCAGCGAGGTCAGGAGGGGCATCGGCCCAGACACGGCGCGTGATGGTCCTTGCCGTATCCTGTTTCAGGGAAACGACCGGGGCTGATCGGTCGGCCGTTGATGCGAATGCCGCCATCGGGCTGGCGGACGCGGTGGCGAGCGTTAGTTCGTGCTGCGATTTCTGCGGCTCCTCGCCGCACGCGATAATCGCGAGCATGACGAGGATCGATGTCGTTGTTCGGATCATTTGAGTCTCTCTTGCAGCGTTCGCCGGGCGACGTGTCGCAACTCGTGTACCGAAAGACGAGCAGGGGCACAATCCACAGAACGAGGGTGTGTTGAGGGTCTGTCGGTTCCTGCCAGACACGTCTGCCGTAACGATTCGTTCCGGAAGAACCGTACGCCGTTACGCCTGATTTGCGTCTTTCGGGGCGGCCAACGGAAGGGACACCTGAGCGACGGTTCCTTCGCTCGGCGCGCTCTCGATCTCCAGGTCACCTCCGTGAGCTTGAGCAATCCTGCGTGCGATCGGCAGACCGAGTCCGGTGCCTTCCGGCGTGGTGGAGTAGAAGGGCTCGAAGATTCGATCCATCGCATCCGCGGTTATGCCTTTGCCTTCGTCTCGAATGGAGATGCACACGCTGCCGGTTTCTTGCCTGATCTCGACGGCGGCATGTTCGCCGGCTTTCAACGCTTCCGCCGCGTTCAGCAACAGGTTCAGGAGCAGTTGTTCTAACGCCCCTGGGTCGCCGTTCGTCAGGACCGGTTCGTTTGGCAAGGACAGTGGCTCGAGCTCCGCACCGCGTGACTGGAAGTGTGGCTCGGCAACGCGGTATGCCGCCTCCAGCGGTTCGCGCAGATCGAGTGGTGCAAGCGTCAGGCTTCCACTGCGCGCCAACCGCAGCCCGTCGTTTACCGATGCGTCGAGGCGGCGCACTTCATTCAGCGCGTGCTCGACGAATCGCTTTGCGGAACTGCCATGATCCACGTGCTTCTGCGCTCGTTCGAGATCGAGGCGAATCGCTGTGAGCGGGTTCCTCACTTCATGGGCTAACGACGCGGCGAACTCGCCCATTGCGGCAAGTGACTCCCGCTGCGACAGCTCGCGCAGCGTTTCACGCAGACTCACAGTCATGCTGTTGAACGCCTTTGCCACGCGACGGATTTCATCCGGGCCCTGCTCCGCGACGGACGGTTCCAGGTCTCCGCGGGAGACAGTCTCGGCGCCATCGGCAAGTTGTTCCAGAGGCCGAGTGATTCGTCGGGTCGCCAGAGTCGCGATCAGGAACGCAGCTGCCGCCACCGCCAGCAGAGCAAACAGTCCCCGTCGTGCCGCTTGCGCGAACGGTTGACCCAACGTGCCGAGCGGTGCAGATAGCGACAGCTGAAGTGGCGGTTCGTAGAGTGTGTCCCTCACGGAGAGCCAGGTATCTCCTGCCCACGAAAACCGCTCACGCTCCAGCAAATCCAGCTCGACGGTTATCGGCAGCAGTGGTGTTCTCCCCGTGGCATCGAACAGAGTGAGAACCGATCCGCCAAGTCCCGGAAGCACGAGGTCGCTCGGCAGCAGACTGCTGGTGCGCAGCCGGACTTCCATGGTCCCGATCTGCCCTGAAGTGCCACGACCGTATACGGAGAGACGAAGAGGAAGGATGGAAGACGCGTAGCCGGTTGTCGTACTCCGCCTCGAGCGATCGCCCTGGGGCAAACTCCCCCGCGGCTCACCGTCCAGATCGTAGAACACGACGCGCTCGACCGCCTGTTCGACGACGGCCCAGGCCGATTCAAATTCTTCCCCACCAGCAACCTCGGGCAGGAAGTCGATCGCACGACCCTCGGCGAGTGCCGTACGGACAGCTTCATTCTCGGACAGGGCAAGTATGTTGGATCGCAGATCTACCCAGTTGCTGCCAACAGTCTGCACCATGTCGGCCAGCGACTGCTCTAGGCGGCTACGCAGCAGTTCCTCTCCGGACGTTTGCGTGGTGCGGGTAAGCCACCATCCCACAATGCCAAGTGGCAGGACTGCGCCCAACAGCAGGATGAGCAGGAAGCTGGTCCGAAGACCCGGCGATCGACGCAGCTTCATCGGCGCTGCTACTCCGCCTGTTCCTTGTCGAGCAATCGGTACAGTTTCGGTTTCGAGATGCCGAGTATCTCGGCTGCTTTGGTCTTGTTGCCGTCGACCGCGATCAGCACGCGCTCTACGTGTGAATGCGTCAGTTCTGCCAGCGTCACAAAGCTCGCGGATGCGCCCTTGCGTTCACCGTGCAGACCGAGGTGCTCGGGCCGGATCACGTTTCCGGTGGCAAGCACCACGGCGCGCGTGAGGCAGTTCTCGAGTTCCCGAACGTTGCCGGGCCACTCGTGTTGCAGCAGAACGTGCTCTGCCTCTTCCGAAAGGGTGGGTTCCGGATGGTGCAGATCCCGGCTGGCCTTGCGAATGAAGTGGCTAGCGAGCAATGGCAGATCTCCGAGCCGCTCCCGCAGCGGAGGGAGCACTATCTCGACCACTCGCAGACGGTAGTACAGGTCTTCCCGGAACGAGCCGTTCTTCGCCATCTGCTCCAGATTTCGGTGCGTGGCTGCGATCACGCGCGCCTCGGTGCGCTCGAGGCGTTCGGCCCCCACCGGGTAGTACTCCGCGTCCTCTAGCACGCGCAGCAGCTTGCTCTGAAACTCAGGTGTGGTGTCACCGATTTCGTCGAGGAAGATGGTACCGCGGCCCGCCAGTGCGAATCGTCCCCGACGGTCGGCAACGGCGCCGGTGAACGCACCACGTACGTGACCGAACAGCTCCGACTCGAGCAGGCTCTCAGGCAGAGCTGAGCAGTTTACCGGAATGAACGGTTGTTCGCTCTCCGCGGAGTTGTAGTGAATAGAACGGGCGACCAACTCTTTGCCTGTACCAGTTTCTCCGCGCACGAGCACCGTTACTCGGCTTGCCGCGAGCTGCCCCACCAGTTTGAACGTCTCAATCATCCGCGAGTCATGCCCCAGCAGGGAATCGACACGATACGTCTCGACTTCTTCTTCCACGGTTCGTTTGGCCAGATCGCGGGCGATACGATCCGCGCTTGCGCGCTCGAGAACAGCCATCAGTTCCGTCGTCTCCAGCGGCTTCACCAGGAAGTCGAACGCTCCCTCGCGCATGGCCCGCACCACGGTCGGCATGTCGTCGAATGCCGTCATGAGCACGACGTCTACAGATGGCGCATGTTCTTTGACTTTCTTGAGTAACTCGATTCCGTCGAGCCCCGGCATTCGAATGTCTGATAGGATCAAGTCGGGTGCGTATTCGCCGAGCTGAGCCAAAGCGGCCTCGGCGTCTTCCGCAGCACGTACCTCGTAGCCCTCTTCGGCTAGCGTCTCGGAGAGCGACCACCTTACGGCAGCATCGTCATCGACCAGCAGCAGACGGAGGGAGATGGGCCCTCCCGGTTGAGGTCATCTTGGGCGCAATCAGGATCTGAAATGCACCTCGGGTGCCGTTTCTCTGCAAAGATAGGGCCGGGTTTGGGGAAGTGCGAATTGGGGGTAAACGCCTCTATTGCTCAAAACCGTACTTCTCCATCAACCTGTTGAGCCTCGGCCTGGAAACACCGAGTATCTGAGCCGCGCGAGCCTTGTGCCCCCCTGTCGTGGCCAGCACACGCTCCACGTGCCCTCGCTCGAGGTCCTCCAGTGTAGGAAGGTGCGCTGGCGAATCGCTGTGCGTTGGTCCCAATGCCAGGTGCTCAGGCCGAATCACATCGCCAGTAGCGAGCACAACCGCGCGCGTGAGGCAGTTCTCGAGCTCACGCACGTTGCCGGGCCAGCGATGCTGCTGCAGAGCGTCGAGCGCTTCGCGTGAGATCACGGGCGCGGTGTGGTGCAGTGCTTCGCTCGCACGCCGCACCAGATGCTCGGCCAGTGTTGGTAGGTCTTCCATACGGTCACGAAGGGGCGGCACTACTATCTCCATAACTCTAAGCCTGTAGTACAGATCTTCTCGAAACGCGCCTTCCGCGATCTGCTCCTCGAGGTTCCGATGCGTTGCAGCGATGACGCGTGCGTCGGTACGCTCGGGTCGTTCTCCACCCACGGGGTAGTATTCGTGATCTTCGAGCACGCGTAGGAGTTTGCTTTGAAACTCGGGAGATGTATCACCCACCTCGTCGAGGAAGATCGTGCCGCTACCCGCCAACGCGAACCGGCCGCGATGATCGGCGATCGCACCTGTGAACGCGCCCTTCACGTGTCCGAACAGTTCCGACTCGAGCAGCGTCGGCGCAAACGCCGTGCAGTTGACTGGAATGAACGGTTCCGTGGCGTCGGCCGAGTTGAAGTGAACAGCCCGAGCGATTAGTTCCTTGCCGGTGCCGGTCTCGCCACGGATCAACACGTTCGCTCGGCTTGCTGCAAGCTGCCCCACCAGCTTGTAGATCTCTATGAGACGAGGGTCGTGGCCGACCAGTTCGTCGAGTCTATACTCGGATGCTTCTTCCTCCACCGCCCTGCGCGCTCGTTCTCGTGTGCGGCGGTCCTCGAACACACGCTTGAGTACACGCCTCAGGTCGTGCAGGTCGAGGGGCTTTACCAGGAAGTCGCACGCGCCCTCGCGCATCGCCGATACGACGGTGGGCATGTCATCGAAGGCGGTCATGAGCAAAACGTCGACCGTGGGTGCGCGCTCGCGCAGCAGCTTCAAGAGGCTTAGCCCGTCGAGCCCAGGCATGCGCACGTCACTCAGCACTACGTCCGGTAGGCTCTCATCGATCAATGCGAGAGCACGTTCGGCATCTTCGGCAGTGCGCACGTCCGTCGCGTTGTCGGCCAGCGCCTCCGACAGGGAGTCGCGGATTGTGGCATCGTCGTCGACAATCAGGATGCGCTTCATGAATCAGGTGCCCCCAGTTTTGCGACGGTGACAAGGGACATATTCGTCATTCATACAATCTGTACCTAACGACATGGCCCGCCGGCTAAAGATGCGGAGGGCCATGACTTGATGCCAGAAGAGGAGTTGCCGCTTGTTCAGGCGTAGCTGCTCAGTTCTCCGTCTCATCAGGTGGTAGGAAGTTCTCCATCACCCAAACCTCAGCACCAGATTGGCGACGTACTAGAGCGATACGATTGCCATTTGGCTGGAAACGGATGCTTGGTCCATGGAGATCCTGCTCAGTAGCCCACCCCAGCTTCTCGGGCTCTCCACCCGCCACGGGAACGCGCCACAGTCCACGTAACGGATCGTTCTCAACCTGACCTCTCTGGCCCCTCAGCCTGTAGTAGATGTACCTCCCGTTGGGCCCCCAAACGAGGTTCAAGGGCCACTCGGGTCCGCTCGTCTCGGTACGGAGCAGCGTGCGCGGTTCTCCACCCGCGATCGGCAGGACTTTGAGTTCCACTGTCGAATCACCAGTTTCCTTTGTATAGGCGATCCACTCGCGGTCCTGCGAGACTGCCGGCCTATAGACGTTGTATTCCGCCAGCACCCGTTCCGCGCCGGTCTGAACATTGCGAAGCGTGATCTTGCTGCGCTCGTTATCGATCCCGTCTTCTCCCCAATGAAGCCAGAATAGCAAGAGCTCATTCGCGCTTCTCGCCCAACTGCCCATAGGCGTTGCATCATCCTGCCAGACGACGAGCGGCTCTGCCTCACCAGTCAAAGCATCGATTCGGTAGAGGCCCTCGGCCTCATGATAGGCTTTTGCGGCTCGCGCGAGGAACGACTGACCATCGGGCGACCAGTCGAGTGACGAAGGTTGAAACACTGCGGGTTGAATCTCGCGGTGTTCTCCGCTCTCGGCCGAGCGTATTACCAGCACGGTTCCTTCAGTTCTTCCGTGTACCGGACTGCGTTTCGACAGGTATGCGAGGAAGCGACCGTCTGCAGACCATACGGCGTCGCTGTTGCTGCCAGTGAAGCGGTTGGTGACTGGAGCGGGCGAATCGAGAAGACGCCCGGTATGGAGATCGATGCTTGCGACGTGTACGTCGGAACTCGTCGAGTTCACGCCGTAGTAATACGATCCCTTAGCATCGAAGCCGAGCGGAAGTGCCCGCCACAACTCCGGCTTGACCATCAGAGGCTCCCCGACCGCCTCTCCGTCGCTGACCGGTAAAAGCCAGGCTCCCATGGTTCCGGATCGGTCGCTCGCGAACAAGACGTGCTCTCCGTCCGGCGCCCAACCGAGCACACGATCGTCGGCGGGATGGTCGACGAGGACTCGCTCATTGCCAGTGATCACGTCCAACACGAAAACATCTCGCTCTTCGTCTTCCTCGTTCGCCGGCCAATCGTAGATGACGAAGTGCCCGTCAGGAGAGATCGTGGCTTCCCAAACGTAGGTGGCCGGTTCAGGAAATGTCTTGAGGATCCTGAGGGAGCCATCGCTCACCGAAACGAGGCCCAGCTGCCGAGATTCGTCGTGCCGATCGATGTTGACCAGAAGAAAGCGTCCGTCATCCGACCATTCTTCCGGGTTCACGTCAGCTGACTCGTCGCGATACAGTAACTGGGAATCCCCTCCATTTACGTCGATGATGCGAAGCTCGGTTGATCCCTTCCTAGACCAGCCGTACGCAATTCGCCGCCCGTCAGGAGAGAACGTGGACAACTCGGAATTCTGGGGACCATCACCGTCGATGCCGCCGTTGGTGACACGGCGACTCTCCCCGGTGCGAAAATCGTGCACGGCTACGTCGTAGGTAGTGAAGTCCAAGTGTGACAGATACCGTCCGTCCGGGGACGGATCGCCCCAGAACTGACATACAGGCAGCTGCCAGATTCGGCGGACGACGATCTCTGATGAGTCCTCGGCGCCATCTCGCGAAACGACCGAAGCAGGCACGACGCCCGCTGCTGCGACCTGTTGACTGCTGCCATCAGCGGCACCAGCCCTCATATCACAACCCGCCAGTGCTACCACACCCACGATTAGCAGACTCGCAGTCGTTCTCATCGCGTCCTCCCGTCACTCTCGGCGCCTGATCCTCCCCGATCACTCCCCGGCAGGAAATCCTCCATCACCCAGACCTCGAACGCGTACCCCCCCGCTGTGAACGCGATCCTCTCACCGTCGGGATGAAAACGGATGCCTATCTGCTGCTCCATACCCTCCCATTGAAGCAACTCGGGATCGCCACCCTCGACCGGTATACGCCACAGTTCCCGTTCGTCCCAAACCGTGTAAGCCAGGTACCGGCCGTCCGGCGTCCAGCTCATCACCCTCGGCTTGGCGGCGCCGGCTTCAAAGCGGTGCAGCTCTGCCCGTTCGCCACCCGAAACGGGGATCAGCAGGAGGGTCCCACCTTGGTCTGTATCCACTTGCCAAAGGACGACGGCCACACTCTGACGATCTGGCGACAAGACGACATTGCCCGGTGTCATCAACGCTGGTGCGAGAGCCTCGTATATCACTTCCTCGCGGCCGGCCTCCAGGTCATGCATGACGATCTGAGGCGATCCACCACTCGGACCTTCGTAATACTCTGCGCTGTAATAGATCGACTTCCCGTCTGCCGACCAGTCCGCCCAACGACCACTATACGTGTCGACGTTTATCAGCATCTCGGCAGCGTCCGTCTGCGCGTCAACCTCGTACAAGCCCCAGTTGTCCGCTTCTCCGCGCGCCTTGACGAGGAACGAACGGCTATCCGGCGACCACCGGTACCGACCCACTTCCCCGAGATCCGGCGTCAGTTCACGTGTCTCGCCGGTCTCCACAGAGCGGATCACTATTCGCGTGTTTCGTGGCGCACCGGCTGTCGTCTGAGCGGCCTGCGAACGCCAGGCCAGGTAGCGTCCATCGGGTGACCAATTCGGGTCGCCGTTGCCACCCACGAAGCGTTGAGTAGCCGTTGTCGGAGATTCGATGAGCGCACCACTCTCAGGGTCGAGTTTTGCCACGTACACGTCCCAAGCGGATGTCGTGGCGAGGTAGAAGAACGAGCCGTCACGGGCGAAGCCTATTGGTGATGTCCGCCACATCTCGGGTTTCACCAGCGTCGGGTTACCATCTGGCTCGCCGCTGGTGATCGGCAGCAGCCAGGCCCCGACCGTTCCGGCCCGATCGGAACTGAACAACACGTGTTTGCCGTCGGGGGCCCAGCCCAGCAGGCCGTCGTCGGCGGTGTGTTCGATTAGAGGTATCTCGCGGCCGCCGTCGACCCGAATCGCGAATACGTCACGGGGGGTTTCTCGGTCAGGTCGCCAGTCGTACGCGATGTGTGTGCCATCCGGCGAAAAGCGCACTATGTTGGGCCCGCCATGCTCGAAAGTCCTGATTTCGTGAACCGCACCGTCCCGAGCCGAGACGAGTACGATTTGAGCTCCCCGCTCGTCCATTCCTGTGAACACGGCGAGAATGTGTTGGCCGTCGGGCGACCAGTCGTACGGCGCCAACCACGTCACCGATTCATCGCTGAACAGAAGTCGTGGCGAAGAGCCGTCCGTGCCTACCGTCCACAGCTCGGCACCCCAGTTTTCGTTCATACAGGCGAATGCAACAATGCTTCCGTCAGGCGATACGCTCGAGTATTGCATCGAGCTTTTCGGTATATCCGTGAGTCGGCGGGTGTCGCCGGTCCTGACATCACGTACCGACAAGAATCCACCTCCCGCATGCACCAGATGTCTCCCATCCGGGGAGACCGAACTGAAGGGGTTAGCATCGTACCAGATGCGCCGTACAACAATCGGCATTGAGTCCTGTGCCGTATCGCCGGAGCCGAACACGGACGGCACGACGCCAGCAGCCGCAACTTTTTCGCCCGGTCGCCCATTGTCTCCGGCCCGATCGCAGGCCGCCAACCAAACGATCGCCAGCAGGAGACCAACAACTACCCATCTCATGGCATGTTCCTCTGTGGAGGTAGATCCGCGTAGGAAAGCCTTCGGAAGCCTGACTTCTGCGAGCCTCGTGCCAGTCGATGCATCATGCTCAACGCATTGATATGTAAGGAGTTAGAGGCGGCCGGCGAGCGTGTTGAATGCGCCGACGACGTCACGCACCGTTACGTCGCGTGCCCAAAGCGTTACGCGGACGGGACCTCGTTCTCTACGGCACGTGGAAGGTTGACGATCATCGTGGTGCCCGTTCTAGGTGAGCTCTCGACATTGATCTCGCCACCGTGAGCACGAGCGATCTGTCTGGAAATGGCGAGGCCGAGCCCTGTGCCTTCAGGTCGAGTGGAGTAGAACGGCTCGAAGATCTTCTGGAGGTTCTCTGCAGCAATCCCTTTTCCCGAGTCGCGGATCGAGATCAAGACATCGCGGTTTGCGCTCTCCACCGTCACGCTCGCCGAACCTCCCTCTTCGAGCGCCTGCGCCGCGTTCAACAACAAGTTCAGGAAGAGTTGCTCGAGAGCAGCTGCGTCTCCCTTCACGGTGATCGGTTCATCGCCCACTGTCGAGTGCTCGAGTTGGGCTCCATGAGACTTGAATTCCGGCTCCGCGGTATGGAGCGCGGCTTCCAACGGCTTTTTTAGGTCCAGCGGTTCGAGTGCGATATTTCCGCTTCGTGCGACTCGTAGCGCTCCGGTCACGGAACGGTCCACTCGTTCGATTTCTCCGAGAGCGCGTCCCAGCAGATCTCGGGCATCGGATTCTTCGGGGAGCTTCTCCTCGACCCGTTGCAGGTCGACGCGAACCGAGGTCAGGGGGTTGCGCACCTCATGGGCCAGAGATGCAGCGAACTCTCCGACAGCGGCAAGTGATTCGTGCAGAGACAACTCCCGCAGGGTATCCCTCAAGCTCTCCGTCATCGAGTTGAACGCGCGGGCAACTCGGCCAACCTCGTCGCCTGGACTGTCGTCGACCTTCTTGTCGAGGTCACCACGTGACACGGCCTCTGCCGCGGCGGCCAGCCGTACCAACGCGCGCGTGGTCCGACGCGTGAGGAGCGTTGCGAGCCCGAAACCTCCAACCGCAACGATGGCTAGAATCCAAAGGTTGCGTTTGGCTGCCTCTTCGAACGGTTCGGTGAAGGGGCTCACAGGGGCTGCGAGTACCAGTGCCATGGGTGGTTCCTGAAGCACGTGCTGCACGGTCAGCCACGGCTCGTTGCCCCACACGAACGACTCACTCGCGAAAAGAGCGGGGTCGATCGAAAGCGGAAGCAGCGATGCACCCGTAGCGGGATTGAACACGGCTAGAACCGACCCGCTCACTCCTCCCCAACCAGCGCCGGCGGGAAGCAGGCTCCCCAAGACCACACGTGCGTTGAGATTGCCGAGCCGCGCTCCGGTTGCGTTGTCGAAGATCCCCATACGGACCGAAAGTATGGGTTCGTTTGCGCTACCGCCCTGGCTACTGACCTCCTCGGCCGACGGGAGATTCCAGCGCGTTTCACTGGAGAGGTCAGACAATGCCGCTGACTGGATTGTGTTTCGGATGTCCGAGTGGAGGGCCAGGAGCTCCTGTTGTGCCCGGTTCTCTAGACCTGGCTGCTGAGCTGAACCGGCGTCGAGCGCTGCTTGAACGGCTGTGTTTTCAGTCAGAAGTAGCAGGCCCGAGCGTCGGCTCAGCCAACGCAGGCCGACCTCGTCCACGATCTGCCCGAGCGCGGTTTCCAACCGCGTGCGCAACAGTTCTTCTCCAGACCGCTGCGCGGTGCCGGTGAGCCAGAGTCCGAGCAGCGCCAGCGGCAGCGCCGCGCCCACCAGCACGATGAGCATGAACTTGCTTCGGAGAGAAAGTGGATGTGGTGAGTTCATGGCTACCCCGCTTCCGCAAAACTACGGTCTGAAGTCGCATGCGGCCAGCATGGTGGCTCCGTCAAGATTTCTCCACGCAATCTGGCTGAACTCATTACACCCCAGCTTCTAGCGCTCTCGTAAATTCAGCCCAATACTTACCGAAGCCCCGTCCAAAGGGGATTGATGGCACTGAGCACCTGGTTCCGGCCGCCACGACACCTGATCGTACTCTTTCTCGGGATGTCGATCGTCCTGATGGGGACACTGGGATGGTTCGGCGTGCGCCTGCTGCGGCAGGACCGCGCGCTCGAGCGCGAACGTGTTCGGGAACGCCTGGAGCGTGCGGCGGACGCCGTTGCCGTTGCTCTACAGGGCGAGCTGAACAACGTCGACGATCAGCTCAGCAATCTCTCGAACACCTTTCTATCCGAGCTACGAACCGAGGCCGCGGATTACGTCGGCCAGCTTTCCGATGATGCTGTTCTCGTCGTGATGGATTCGGACGGTCTCGAGGCCTATCCGAGCGGCCGGTTGCTCTACTACCCCGTTTCGCCTCTGCAACGCGAACCGGGCGCGGCGGTGTTCGCGCGGGGCGAGACGCTCGAGTTCCGCGAGCGCAATTTCTCGGGTGCGTCACGAGCGTACGAAAGGTTTGTTCAATCGTCGGACTCCGCGATCCGCGCCGGAGCGCTCTTGCGTCTCGCGCGGGTTCGACGAAAAGCGGGAGACGCTGACGCAGCGTTCGAGGCATTCCGGGAACTCACCGGATTCGGCTCCACCACTGTAGCGAGTTTACCCGCGGAACTGGTGGCACGGGGAGCAATCCTCGAGGTGCTGGAGGATGCAGGCCGTGCCGACGAACTCACGGCTGAGGCGGAGAGCCTCCACGCTGATCTTCAAAGCGGCAAATGGCGCATCACGCGTGCGCAGTATGAGCTGTACGCAAGTCAGCTGTGCACCAAGATCGCTTATGATTCGACAGTGCATTCGCCAACAGCTCCATTCCTCGAATCAGCGCTTGCACTCGCAGCGGGTGCCGAACGTCTGTGGGACAACCGTTCCACGCTCGATGGTAACGGCAGGGAGGTGACGTGGTTCGACGACGAACCCATGCTGCTGGTGTGGCGGCACAGCGGCGAATTGACGGTGGGGCTGGTGGGCGGCCGCCGGCATCTCGAGACCGACTGGATCGGTTCGTTAGATGAGCTACTCGAGGGCGAACGGATTGCAGTTTCCCTATCCGACGTTCGAGGAAGAGCCCTCACGGCGACACCTGCAGGAGAGGTCGCGCTTTCTGCTGCGCGCACGGCGGCGGAAACCCGATTGCCGTGGACCCTTCACGTCACGAGCGCTGATCCCCCGGGCGACTTCGCGCGGTTCGCCGAGCGGCGGCGCCTGCTTCTGCTCGGCCTTGCTACGCTCGCACTCCTGTTGCTGGTGGGCCTGTACGCCGTCACCAGAGGTGTGACACGCGAGCTGGCAGTCGCTCGGCTGCAATCGGATTTCGTGGCGGCGGTCTCGCACGAGTTCCGCACGCCACTCACGTCGCTCAAGCAGCTCGCGGAGTTGCTGTCGAGTGGACGCGTGTCGACGGAGGAACGCAGGGCTCACTACTACCAGGTGATGGAACGGGAGAGCGGACGGCTGCATCGCCTGGTGGAAGGTTTGCTGGACTTTGGCCGCATGGAAGCCGGTGCGCTCGAGTTCAACATGGAAAAGGTATCGGTCCGCGATCTAGTACGAGGTGTTGTGACCGATTTCGAGGTGGAGATCGCAGACGACAGCTTCACCGTCGAGCTAAATGAAGGCGCGGTTGAGGCAACTGCGATGCTCAACGCCGAGGCACTGCGCAGAGCCGTTTGGAACCTGCTGGACAATGCGGTCAAGTACTCGCCGGACTGCGGGACGGTGTGGGTCGACCTCAAACGCGAAAACGGCCGCGCTACGATCGCTGTGCGCGACGAGGGCCTCGGAATCCCGGCGGGCGAACTCGAGTCCGTGTTCGAGAAGTTCGTGCGCGGGAGTTCGGCCAACGGTCGGGGCACAAAAGGCACCGGAATCGGCTTGGCCATGGTGCGCCATATAGTGGAGGCGCACGGCGGCGAGGTTGGTGTGGAAAGTCAGGTTGGAAAGGGCAGCACTTTCACCATCGTGTTGCCAGTCGAGGAGTGAAGGATGGAGCGCATTCTGGTAGTTGAAGACGACACGTCGATAGCACTCGGGTTGGAGGACGATCTCTCACTCGAAGGTTACGAGGTGGAGGTGGCGCGCGACGGTGAGGCCGCGACCACCCGGGCGCGGGAGGGATCGTTCGACCTGATCCTGTTGGACGTGATGTTGCCAAAGAAGGACGGGTTCGAGGTGTGTCGAGAGCTGCGCCGCTTCGGCCTCGAGACGCCGATCATCATGCTCACGGCGAAGGCGCATGAGGCCGAGAAGGTGATGGGCCTGGAGTTGGGGGCGGACGACTATGTCACCAAGCCGTTCAGCCCCGCAGAGCTTCGTGCCAGAGTGAAGGCTGTACTGAGGCGCGCGGCCATCGATGCGCCGGACGTCTACCGGTTCGGGAACATAGAGGCCGACTTCGTTCGATTCGAGCTGCGTCGCGATGGTGAGGTCCTCCGCGCAACACCGACGGAACTAAAACTGCTGGGCGCGTTCGTGAGAAACCGAGGCCGCGTCCTGGACAGAAACGCGCTGATTGACATTGTGTGGGGAAAGGACACCGCCATCACACCACGCGTTGTTGACACGCACGTTTCTAATCTGAGGCAGAAGGTCGAGCCTGACCCCGCCGTTCCCGAGTTCATCGTAGGCGTGCGAGGAGTGGGTTACCGGTTCGATGGGTGACCCAGAGTGTCGAGAATTCCTGACAGACGTTTGACGGAATCATTGAAGTATGCAGTCCGTTTCGGCATCCACAGAGCTCCGCGGCTCCATAACTTGGCGTGAGTTCAATATCGAGGGTAATACAATGCGGTACACGAGACTGATTGCAGTTGTCACGATGCTGCTGCTGGCGATGGTTGTAGCTACGTCGCACCTGCTCGCTCAACAGCGCGACGCAGAGGTGTTGCTCCAGCAGGCGAAACACGCCGAGCAGGTCGAAGGCAATCTCGAGCAAGCGATTTCGCTGTACTCGCAGCTGCTCGAAGACCACCCTGACGTTCGCGACGTTGCGGCGAAAGCGCAGCTCCACATTGGCTTGTGTTACGAGAAGCTCGGCTTGACGGAAGCGCGGCAGGCCTACAGAAACGTAATCGACGACTTTCCTGAACAGCGTGAGGAGGTCGCAACAGCGCAACAACGGTTGGTGAGTTTGACGGATGAACTAGCCGAGCTGCATCGAGGGCCGACGCTCAGGAAGATCGAGATAGCTACAAAGCCCCAGAACGGCGTGCTCTCGCCCGATGGAACTCAGCTCGCCTTCACCTCACAGGGAAGTCTTTGGCTCCTGCCGCTGCAGGGAAACGTGGTGCCAGACATGGCAGGAGAGCCGGTCCGCCTCACTGAGCCGATGGGGGCATGGAATTCATCGAATGTGCTTGGCTGGTCGGGCGACGGTGAGCGGATCGCGTTCAGCGCTTCGACAGAAGGCACGCCTGAGATCCACGTGGTGTCGGTGGCTACCGGCGGGCTGACAAAGATCCCCGGAAACCACTTCCGGGGAAACAAGCACTACGACTACCGCCTCAGCTTGTCGCCCGACGGAAAAACGCTGGCTTTCGTTCACATGGAGCGTGAGGGGTCTACGCTTGACTGTCCGGCAGGTGACCTGTTTGTGCATACACGCCCCGTTGAAGGTGGGGAGCCGAGCCGCCTGACTCCCGTTTGCACGATGCAGCCGGCTTTCTCGCCCGATGGCAGGTACATCGCATATATCAGAGTCTTCCGAAAGAGGGATCTGGATGATCTGCTTCGTGCCGAGATTTCCAGGCAGCTCTGGGTGGTGCCCGCGGCCGGCGGCACGCCCGAGTTGTTGCTGGATTCCGCACAGATCTGGAGCCCAGTGTGGTCGCCGGATGGCGGAATGATCGCAGTCCTCAGCGAGCCGGAAGAAGGTACCCTTGGCCAGCCGGTGTGGGTTGTTCCCTTTGCGCCGGGCGCGGGGTTGAGTGAGCCGCTCACCCGGTTCGAACTTCCAAGTGCGGCTGATGGTCTGCTCGCGGGCTGGACTCCAGGTGGCGAGTTAGGGGTCCACTTGAAGAGCCAAGTGCGCCGAGCCGTGTATACTGCCTCGGCGGAAGGCGGCAACGCGGTTCAAGTCACGTCCGAGCTGGCCGAAGTCTACTTTCCTCGCTGGTCGCCCGATGGGAGTGGGATAATCCTCACCGCAGGGCTCCACCACGACGATATAGACTGGGTCCCATTGGAACAAAGTGCAATTGACACGCTCTCAGCCGACCTGTTTCTGGAGAGCGAGGATTACTTTTTTGGACTGGCATCGATACCCGCCGAAGGGGGTGCCTTCACTCCAATTAGACTTGCTGGAGACACGACGGTGATACCGGGGGTCCCGCCCGGCGGTGGAATACACGTCTCACCAGATGGAAGCAAGATCCTTTTCGCCGGGATCCGGTATCCGGAGCCGGAACCCGGCACCGCACCTCACGCAGAGGTTGACATCTGGACGGTGCCTCGGGAAGGTGGAACGCCGACGCGCCTCGCTCGGAGCACACTTCAGGACCGGTTCCCTTGCTGGTCGCCGGACGGTGAGCAGGTGGCATTCCTTCGCTATGAATTCAGGGGGAAGGGTCACTATGCCATGAACATTCATGTCGTTCCTGGAGAGGGTGGGGAACCGGTTCGACTCTCGTCGGATGCGGACAGTGTCGAACAGGCCACCATAGCATACTCGCCCGACGGCGAGCGGATAGCGTTCTTCTCCCCGGGCGGGATCAAGTCGATGCCGGCGGACGGTGGAGATGCGGAAGTGCTGATCGCAGGAGTTCCTTCGGAGGGCAGACATCGCCTGGCATGGTCCCCGGATGGTCGGCGGATTGCCTACACCGCGGCTGGCAAAATCTGGATGGCATCGGGTGAGGGAGGCGAGCCGGTGGAGCTGCGTACCGGCTTGCCGCTGGATACTCGCTACGGTGATTTCGGCTGGTCCCCCGATGGGAGTAAGCTCACCTTCATCGGGGTCATGGGTGGTGAGGTCGAGTTCTGGTTGATCAGCGACTTCCTGCCTTGATCAGCCAGGCCTTGCTTTGACATCAGCCCTGCAGCCGACTCACCGACTGCGGGGCTGGTTGATTATGGCGCCCCTCCCGCTCCTCCCGCCTCTCCCACCCTGGACCGCTGCGTCTCGACCTCTGCTGTACTACCGCCTGTCCGACTGTCCGCCTCAAAACACCGGCGGCTCATCCCCGTGCAGCACAACAACCGGCACCAGCTCCCGCTCCCCGCAGTGTCCACACACCTCGTACCCCCTGAACTGACGCCACACCGAGAACAAAATCGGGATTGGCAACACCCACCATGCGGTTTTCAAGAAATCAACGAGAGTCCGCGTGATCCAACTCATGAACAGCATTCCGGTGCTCTGCGATCCTCTGGCATCAGATTGCTGCACCTCCGCGGGCTGATGGGCAGGTTGAGCTACTGAGAGCGACACCGATTGCAGCACTGTACTGAGCGAGGGGCCCGATTCGGATTTAGCTGCCGAGAACGTGCCGGCAAACAGGCCAACTACGATCGCAAGTGCCCAAATCGATGACTCGACTTTGAAAGTCGAAGGATGACGCAGCTTCGGATGTGCGTCTGAACCGCAGGCGTTACAGTGTTTCGATACCATAGCGCACGCTCGGATGGGAGAGGTAAATCTAAGTTATGGTTTGGGGAGATGGTCCGCTAGAGGGGTGAGTAGGGTGTTGGGTGTCAGCTACCTACTCTTGCAGCACTGCACATTTCGGTGCAGCTTGGCAGGATGTTGGCCTGTCGAACCTCTTCATAACAAGTCGTGACTCGAATCCATCTCTTCGAATTCCATGATCTGCACTGGTTCCCAGACACTTGGCGCCAGATAATGACCGGTGTGATGGCAGTCTTTGCAGTGAAGTTCGACGTCTACCTGCCGCTCGTACCGAAAATCCAAGATGTCATTCAGTCACTTCGCTGCGAGCGCACAATCGATCTGTGTTCAGGGGGCACAGGCCCTCTTCTTTCCTTGCAGAGACGACTACGCACGCACGATGACCTGCCAATCGAGGTCCTTCTCACTGACAAGTACCCCAACCTACCGGCCTTCAGGATGGCCGCAGAGGTTTCTGGAGACAGTGTATCGTTCGCGGGTGATTCGATAGATGCCACGTCAGTTCCCGAAGGGCTTTGCGGTTTCCGAACACTGTTTGGATCGTTTCACCATTTCCGTCCTGACGTGGCACGAGCGATCCTGCGAGACGCAGCACTCAAAGGGCAGGGGATCGGCGTGTTCGAGTACACGGAAAGGAACTTCTTGGTATGGGCGCTGCCCATTCTGTTCACGCCGTTGTTCTGCTGGTTTACCGTGCCATTCGTCAGGCCGCTCACGTGGCGCCACCTGCTGTGGACATACCTCGTGCCTATCGTTCCTATTCTCGTGGCTTGGGATGGTTTCGTATCGTGCTTGCGCACCTATTCCCCCGGTGAACTGCGCGAGCTTGTCGAGGGAATCGTAGCTGAAGACTACAAATGGGAGGTTGGACGCGTTCGCTCGTTTGGCGCGTGTAGGGTTACGTACTTGCTCGGTCGACCCATCGGGCGCGATTCGAGCGAGTAGTGTTCACTCCACATAGTGCGTTCAGTTGCATGCCGCCCATGCGGCTGCCCCTCTGCACCCCTGCATCTCTGCCGCTGCCTACAGAGCGAAATCCTCTCCCGTCGTATCCCCATACAACTGCCGCAGTCGCCTGAGTTCCGCCTTCAGCTCCACCACCAACTGCGCATTCGCCGGATCGTCGTAGATGTTTTGCATTTCGTTCGGATCCCACTGCAAATCGAACAGCTCCCACTCCTGAGTCTCGTAGTAGTACACGAGTTTGTGTGTTTCAGTGCGGACACCGTATTGCTTGGCCACCATGTGTACGGCGGGGAACTCATAGTAGTGGTAGTAGATGCTGTTGCGCCATTCACCGGGTGCTCGCCCGCGCATCAACGGCATGAGTGATTCGCCCTGCATGTCCTCGGGAATCTCGACGCCGGCAGCATCTAGGAACGTTGGTGCGTAGTCGATGTTCTGAATCATTGCAGGAACGCGCGTGCCCGGTTCGATCTTGCCAGGCCAGCGCGCTACGAACGGCATCCTCAGCGACTCCTCGTACATCCACCTCTTATCGTACCAGCCGTGCTCCCCTAGGTAGAAGCCCTGGTCCGAGCTGTAGATGACGAGCGTGTCGTCCGCGAGGCCGGACTCGTCGAGATAGTCGAGCATCTTCCCGATGTTGTCATCAACCGACGCGATGCAACGCAGGTAGTCCTTGATGTACCGCTGATAGAAATAGCGCACGCGGTCTTCACCCTGAGGGTTCGTGCGCCTGAAGTATTCGTTCCGCGGATCGTATGCGGCGCTCCAAGCAGCTTGCTGCTCCTCAGTCATCCTCTCCCACACGTTGTTCCAATATCTACCGTCGGTCTCGTCGTCCGGTGAGGGCGGCGTGATCTTGAGATCGTATGCCGGAAACATGTGGTTTGCTATAGTCATCTCTTGGTTCGCGGCCGGGCTAGCGCGGTTGGCGTAGTCGTCGAGCAGGGTTTCGGGCTCCGGGATCTCCTCGCCCTCGTAGGTCATCAGGTGATCTGGCCCGGGCATCCAGCTGCGGTGTGGCGCCTTGTGCTGGCACATCAACATGAAAGGACGCTCTCTGTCCCGATCGGAGCGCAGCCAGTCGAGAGCCAGATCGGTGGTGATGTCGGTGACGTATCCGGGATAACGAACAGTTCCGTCCGGAGTTCTGAAATCGGGGTTGTAATAGTGCCCTTGACCGGGCAGTACATGCCAATAGTCGAAGCCCTCCGGGTCGACGCCCAAATGCCACTTGCCGATCATGGCGGTTTGGTAGCCTGCCTGTTGTAGCATCTTGTTGAACGTTGGCTGTGCCATGTTGAACTCGTCGCTGTTGTCCTTCTTGCCGTTCACATGGCTGTGTTTGCCAGTAAGCACCACGGCTCTGCTCGGCGCGCAGATGCCGTTCGAGCAGAAGCTGTTCTGAAACAGCGCACCTTCGTTCGCGATGCGGTCGATGTTCGGCGTGTGGTTGATTCGCGACCCGTACGCCGAGATCGCGTGCGGTGCATGATCGTCGGAGAAGATGAACAGGATGTTGGGTGGCCTGCCGCGGCCGAATAACGCACAGCTAGAGAGTGCTGGCAGCGAACCGAGAACAGCGGCACCGGCACCTGCTCGGGCGGCGAGGCTCACTGCCTCGCGGCGGGTGAAAAGGCGGTCATCACTCATCTGGACTCCGAGTGGGAGATTAGATCCAATATTCACCGAAGGACAGGTGTTGGCGAGAGGAGGGAAGGGGTGAGTAGTGCGTAGTGAGTCGTGAGTAGGGTGGCGGGGGCGACTCACCACTCACCACTCACCACTCACCAATACCGCCCTAGCGATCCTCCCAAAACACCCCCATCTTAGCCAATCATGAGCGACGAGCGGGACCGCCTGACCACAGCCCTCGCCGGCCGTTACACGATTGAGCGTGAAATCGGCGCCGGTGGGATGGCGACTGTATACCTGGCTCGAGACTTGAAGCATGACCGAACCGTTGCAGTGAAGGTCTTGCGCCCGGAGCTGGCGGCGACGCTTGGCACCGATCGCTTTCTGCGTGAGATCAAACTCACCGCCAACCTGAATCATCCCCACATTTTGCCGCTGCTGGACAGCGGCAAGGCGGGTAGAACGCCTGCTGAGTTTCTCTACTATGTGATGCCTTATGTGGAAGGCGCTTCACTCCGCGTTCTCATGGACCAGGAGAAGCAAGTCGGCATTGAGAAGGCAATCGAAATCTCCAAAGCGGTGGCGAATGCTATCGACTATGCGCACCGGCAGAACGTCGTCCACAGGGACATCAAGCCGGAAAACATCCTGCTGCATGAGGGCGAGGCGATGGTTGCGGATTTCGGGATTGCTCTCGCAGTGAGTGCCGCAGGTGGCGATCGCCTCACCGAGACCGGGATGTCGGTTGGCACACCTGAGTACATGAGCCCCGAGCAAGTAGCCGGCGAGAGAGATGTCGACAGTCGCAGTGACGTGTACTCCCTGGCCTGCGTGCTGTACGAATTGATAGCGGGGAGCCCACCGTTCACGGCATCCACTGCTCGGGCAGTGATGGCACGCCATGTCGCAGATCCGGTGCCTCCCATGACTACTGTCCGGCCTAACGTAAGCATTCATATCTCACAGGCCATTGCCAAGGCGCTCGCGAAAGTTCCCGCAGACAGGTTCGAAACCGCGAGCGAGTTTGGCAACGCGCTCACTGAATCGGCAGTAGAAGTTCGTAGAGATTCTCCATCTCTTGCCGTCCTCCCCTTTGCCAACCTGAGCGCCGATCCGGAAAATGAGTACTTCAGTGATGGAGTGACCGAGGAGGTCATCAACTCCGTCGCGAAGATCCCGGGCCTCCAGGTCACCGCGCGCACGTCTGCGTTCGCCTTCAAGGGAAAGGAGATCGATATCCGCGAAGTCGCGCAGAAGCTCGGTGTGAACACCGTACTGGAAGGGAGCGTTAGAAGAGCGGGAAATCGAATTCGCATAACGGCGCAATTGATCAATGCCGCCGACGGATACCACATCTGGAGCGATCGGTTCGATCGGGAGCTCGAAGACATGTTTGCGCTTCAGGACGAGATCGCCGAAATCATTGCGGATCGGTTGACGAAGGAGCTCGTACCGGTTACCGAAAGGCATTCGACAAAGGTCGATGTAGCCGCGTACGACGCGTTCCTCCGTGGGCGGTACGAACTCAATCATTTCCAGGTTGAAGCACCGGAACGTGCAATCGCTTGCTTCGAGGATGCAATCGCGCGTGACCCCGAGTTCGCACTTCCCTACGCCGCCATGGCCGAGGCATACACGCTGCAGTCGATCGGATTCGCGTTGAAATTCAGTCGCGAGACGATGCCCAAGGCGCAGGCCAATGCCGAGAAGGCACTGAGCCTCGACCCGGGGCTCGCGGAGGCACACTTGGCCCGAGCGCTGGTCGCGATGTACTACGAGTGGGACTACCCCAACGCGCGGAAGGGGCTCGACGAAGCCCTCAAGCTCAATCCCAATTCCGTTGGGGCCCACATGTGGAACGAGTTCTACTGGACATACACGCAGCGCAACTATAACAAAGCCCAAGCAGCGTGTGAACATGCCCTGCAACTCGACCCTCTGCGACTCGACCTCAAGGATCGACAGGCGACCATAAACCTGCTGTTTGGCCACTTCGATCTTGCCATCGACCAATTCCAGGCGATGCTCGATATTGAGCCCGGCTATGCAATGGCATACCTCGGTCTGGCTGACACCTACGCCAGGATGGAGGATTGGGCTGCGTCCATCGAATGTGCAGAGAAAGCTGTTGAGCTCGGTGGAAGGGCCGTGGTCATGGTGGCGATTCTGGCGTTCATTTATGCTGTCGGAGGCGAGGAGGAAAACGCACGCGATATAGTTGCCGACCTCGAGAAAAGGGCACGCGAGGGTAGTTTTTCATCGCTCTGGTTCGCCCCCGCGCTCGCTGCCCTTGGCGAAACCGATCGTGCGTTCGATGCGTTGGCGCGGGCCAGAGAGGAACGAGATGCCAGCCTCCTCTACCTGACGTTTTTGCCCAAGTGCTTGGGTCTGCATGGGCATCCGCGCTTTGATGAATTGGCGAGGAGCCTGGGGCTCGGGCACCTCTTGCCGATAGAGGACCCTACCTAGCGTAGCGGCATTGACACGCCTCGGAGTACGTGTACGGTACTCTAAACCAATCAAACGCAAGCGTCGCACCAATTCGTTACCTCCTCAGGAGATTGCTGACGTGAACGGATCCCGTACTTCGCTCATGGCGACCCATGCTGTTGCCACCCTACTTCTCGCTGTGTCTGCGACACCGTTGGCATATGCACAAGAGGCGCTGCCCCTGCGCCAATCAGAGCTCACATACGAGACGGCTAGGGTCCGGCCACTGACACTCCGTGATGCCTCCCGCAACGACCGCTTCATTGGAGTGGGAGTGCGCGACATCCGTTGGGCGCCTGACGGCTCGGGAGTGTACTTCCGGTGGAATCGGAATCCGATGACCGACGACGATCCCGGTGCGGATCTATGGTTTCAGGTCGATCGACGGGGAAGATCCGTTGGGGAATTGCCGGACACCGAGGTGGATCGGATCCCAGATGGATCACTGAGTTGGAGTGACGATGGTCAAAAGGCTGCCTGGGTGAGGGAAGGCAGCATCTACCTGTACGACGCCGGGGGCCGCAACGAACAGCAGATCTGGCGCGCGGTGACATTGGGTGACAACGCACGCTCTGCGCAGATAACGTCTGATGGAGATGAGGTGCTGTTCGAGGCGGGTGAACGCTTGTACCGCTATTCAATTGCCGAGGGAATTGTTGGGATTGTTGCGGCAAAGCACGAACTGAGTCGCGATAGAGGGACAGAAGCGGGCGAGTGGCTTCTCGAGCAGCAGCGCGAATTGATTGATCACGTGCGCGTTCAGTCCGAGCGTCAGGATGCAGCTGCCGCACGAACTCGAACAGCACGCGTGCGCTCGGCTCAACCGATACCGGTGTCCTCGAACGCCTCGATCGACAACATCCAACTCTCACCCGATGGCCGATTCGTAACGTTTCAAGCACGTACACCGGCAAATCCGCAGCCACGAACCGACTACGTCGACTACGTGGATGAATCCGGCTATGCGACCGTACGCCGAGCTCGGCCCAAGGTGGGTGAACCACGTGCTACAACGCGACTCGGCGTTGTGGCAATCGACCCGACCGTCCATCCCGACAGCGTAGAGGTGAAGTGGTTCGACGTAGCCGAGGCTGGTGAGCGGAAGACTGTTCCGCACGGACCCTATTGGAGCCTCGAGGGAGACAAAGCGGTTGCTCAGTTCATTAGCGAGGATCACAAAGACCTGTGGTTTGTCGAGCTGAATCTCGCGTCCGGCACGACAGCAGTGATAACCCACGACCACGACGATGCATGGATCGGTGGACCGCCTATCCAGGCCAACTATCTCCAGCCCGCCCTGCTCGAATGGTTGCCTGAAAGCCGGTTCGTGTTTGCGTCGGAGCGGACAGGATGGAGCCACTTATATCTCGCCGGAACCGACGGCACAATCACGCCGCTGACTGGCGGTGAGTGGGAAGTCCGCGAAGCTAGCCTAGCTCGGGATCGATCGACCTGGCTGCTGAAGACGAGTCGCGAACATCCATCGGACGATCATCTGTACCTACTGCCGGCCTCGGGTGGTGAGATGGAACGGCTCACCGAAAAGCCAGGCAGACACACGGGATATTGGTCGCCGGACGGTGACAGACTTGCCGTAGTCTACGACGAGAGTATTCAGCTTCCCGATCTGTTCTTACGCGATGCGGCACCAGGCGCACGAGAGACACGCATCACACAAAGCGGCAGCGACGCATTCTTCGAACATCCGTTGATCCGACCCGAAATCGTCTCGTTCGAGCATCCCGACGGCGCGCCAATCTGGGCGGCCTTGTTCAAACCGGAGCAGCCGAACGCAGAGCACGCCGCGGTGATCCACGTGCACGGTGGAGGGTACCGGCAGTTCGCACACAGGGGTTGGACTGTCTATGGCTATGCCCTTCACCTCGGCATGATCAACTACCTGGTGCAGCAGGGCTACACCGTCCTCGACTTTGACTACCGCGGCAGTGCCGGCTTCGGTCGCGACTATCGCACAGATATCGCCCGATCGATGGGCATGAAGGACGCGGACGGGGCAGCGGCGGCAGCACGATACCTGGCGGACGAGCACGGCACCGATCCCGGGCGCATCGGCATCTACGGCGTATCGTACGGCGGGTTCATGACACTCATGTCGCAGTTCCGCTATCCTGGTGTGTTCGCAGCGGGTGTCGCCAACGCGGCGGTCTCAGACTGGGCCCATTACAACGACGGTTGGACGAGCCGCATACTTGGCGTGCCCTACGAGGACCCGGAGGCATTCCGAATCTCGAGCCCCATCTACTATGCAGACGGCCTCGAGGACAACCTGCTGATAGTGCATGGGCTGGTAGACGGTAACGTGCAGTTCCAGGACGCGGCTCGCCTGGTGCAGCGGCTGATCGAACTGGAGAAGGACTTCGAGGTCATGTACTACCCGGTGGAACCGCACACAATTCAAACGGAGGCTAGTAGGTATGACTTCGTGAGGAGGGTGACTGGGTATTTCGATCGGCATCTGCGCAGGCGTTGAGACATCCCGATGCTCAACACCTCCTCATCTCTCAATCGTAACGCGCGTATCGGCCTGACCGTAATCCTCGCGGTTTACGGTTTTTTACTACTGAGAGATCCGGGCGCATTTCGCCTGATCGACAACGTCGACCTCGCAATCCACGAAGCAGGACATGTCTTCTTCGGACCGTTCGGCGAGTTCATCGGGTTCCTCGGCGGCACCCTGATGCAATTGATCGTTCCGCTGACGTTCATGGGTTACTTCATCTACAAGCGTGACCTGTATGCAGCCTCGGTGTTGCTCTGGTGGGTGGGCCAGAACCTCTGGAATATCTCTGTATACGTGAAGGACGCTCGGAGCATGGAACTCCCATTGGTGGGTGGCGGCGTGCATGACTGGAGGGTGATTCTGGGAGAGACTGGACTCTTGCCCCGCGACCAGGAGATTGGGCAAGCGGTGTATGCCGTGGGAGTATTGTGTTATTTGGTAGCAGTCGGGTGGGGGATTGTGACAGTACTGACGACACGCTCGACCGAGGAGAGTACGTGACTGCCAGTGCCAACATCTGGGCTCAAGCCGCGGCCGTTGCCGCCAAAACTCCCGAGTCACGCAACAGATACGTCGACTTCCTGCGTGCTCTCTCCATCTGTGCGGTTGTGTGCGGTCATTGGTTGGTTGCCGCTCCGTATGCCTCCGGTGGGCAGGTAACTGTCGAAAACATGCTGGAATACCAGCCGTGGACACAGTGGCTAACCTGGGTGTTCCAGGTGATGCCGGTGTTCTTCATCGTCGGTGGCTACTCGAACGGCGTGTCTTGGAACGCGGCTCTGAGAGACGGCAAAACCTATGGGGATTGGTTGCGAGGTCGCCTTCAGAGGCTGATCGGACCGATGCTTCCGTTGTTGGCGGTATGGATAGTTCTTGGCGCAGTCGGACACCGGATGGGTGTGAGCGTCGAGATGATCAAGGTGGCTTCGCAAATGGCACTGATACCTATCTGGTTCCTTGCCGTGTATGTGATGGTCGTGGTCGTCGTTCCTCTCACCTATGCCGCATGGCAACGGTTTGGATTGTGGTCGTTCTTCGTTCTGGCTGCAGCCGTGGTACTCGACGACACCCTGTACTTCGCCGCCGATCTTCGAGTCGTGGGCTGGTTCAACTACGGGTTCATTTGGCTGACCGTGCACCAGTTCGGGTACGCGTGGCGGGATGGGCATATCGCAGGACCTGCGAAGGCGTTGCCCTGGGCTTTGGGTGGTCTCGCGGTTTTGGTGGGGCTTGTAACGCTGGGCCCACACCCGGTCAGTCTCGTGAGCGTCCCTGGAGAAGACGTAAGCAATTCATTGCCCCCCAAGCTGCCGTTGTTGGCGTTGGGCATAGCACAGGGCGGGCTACTTCTCTCGATGGAAGGACCGCTCAGGCGATGGCTGGCGGGAGCGGTCCCTTGGACAGGCACCGTTCTCGTAAACGGCATGATCATGACTGTTTTCCTCTGGCACCTCACTGCGTCGACTCTGCTGACTGGAGCAGCCTGGCTGCTGAACGGTGTAGGCTTGGAGGCCGAGCCCGGGACGGGCGTGTGGTGGCTCCTGCGGCCTGCCTGGTTTCTCATCTACATAGTCGCGCTTGCTCTGTTTTCGATCGCTTTCGGAAGATTCGAGCGCGGAGGAGGGTCGGCAAACGTAGTCGCCTGTCGGTCGATCGTTGGGGCGATGCTCGTGTGCGGTGGGTTGTCACTGATTGCGTTGAACGGAATCGGAGGCGAAGGGTTCCTTGGATTGCGGTGGTGGGTGCTGGTGTTGCCGTTTGGGGGAGCAGTATTGGCGAACATCAACCCTTTGCGGAGGGCGAGGTGATTACTACCCGAATCCTTTCATGAGGGCAGCACGTAGTATCCTTAGCAGGAACAACAGGCAAATTGGTTCAATGTGAAACTCCGTGGAAGGCTGGCTCGACCATGGCTATTCGACATGCATTCGTAATTGGTGTCCCCATTGCTCTCGTCGCGGTCGCTATTGGCGTAGCTTCACAAAAACGTGCGCACAAAGACATTCATATCAGTGTCCGACATGCAAAAGCACCCGCTGCCGTGCCGGCTCCGCCCGAACTAGATGGGGCTTTCGTTTCGTTGACCCGTATCGGTGATGATGAGATCGCGGCGAAGGGGTTCAAGCTCTCCAAGCCTGTGGACGTGCGCGTATATGCCATAGGTGAGGGTACTGGCAATGAGATGCACGACTTTGGCGTGATCATCAATGCCACCACCCGTGAGCCTGTATGGCGCATGAGGTATCGCGACACCGAACGGGCCGGTGGCGCCACGAAGAATCGAATGGTGAACGAGGTAATCTCGCTCGACGCCGGTAACTACATTGTCTACTACCTGACGGACGACTCCCACTCGTGGGACGACTGGAACTCTACTCCGCCAAGGTATGAGAATGCCTGGGGCATCACCCTGCTCCCCGCTGACGGTGCAGTCGACATGGAGCTGATCGGTGAATACGACCCGAGCGCGGACCCTTCGATAGTCGCCCAGCTGATCGGCATTCGAGATGGAGCCGATCGAAGCCAGAGCTTCACGCTCAACCAAGAAACCGAGATCCGCATCTACGCCATGGGTGAAGGTGAGAGCGGAGACATGTTCGACTACGCCTGGATCGAAGATGCCAATACAGGGCGCGGAATGTGGGAGATGACCTTCAGGCTCACCGAACACGCAGGCGGGGCCAGTAAGAACCGTCTATACGATGGCAAGCTCACGCTCCCCGCTGGTGAATACCTGCTTCGCTACGAAGCTGACGACTCTCACTCGCTCGAAAGCTGGAACATGACTCCGCCAAACGATCCGTTTGGTTACGGCGTGACGCTGTTCAAGGTGAGCAACTAGGTCGCCTGACGACAAATGCGGGTCAGCTCAACGTGAATCAAAAAGGGCCGCCCATTGAGGCGGCCCTTTCAACATCCAACATCCAACTTCTCGGCGGTTGAAGCTCGCCCGCCGCCGTCCTACTTCCCTCCCTCTCCTTCCACCTCTCCACCCCTCATCGAAATGACATCAGGTAGTCCAAGCTCATCAAGCAACTCCCGCAACCTCGGCGCATCAGTCTGCATCAGCACCGTGAACAGCTCTCGTGCCTCTTCGAGCCGCTGCCGGAGTACCGCGTGCACCTCGACCTGTTGTGTAGTGGGCGAGAAGTCGGCTCCGTTGGCTCCCACGTCGCTGGCGAGTGCACTCATCCTTCCCCACAGCTTCATGGGCGCACGGAATGCATCTTCGCGCGCACCTGTCAGGTTGATGTCGTAGAGGCGTCCTTCCACCGAAATCGCCTGCGTCTCGAGTGCTTCTGTGGCTTCGACGAGTCCCGCCGCACTGCTGTCGCTGCTGTACTTGTTCTGGAGTCCGTCGAGCTGGTACCTGAGCCATTCGATCTCGTTGATCATATCAACGATTTCGTTCAGCTCATCTCGCATTTGGAGTGACATAGCAACCTGCGCTCGGATGTCGGCTTCGGTACCGGTAGAGTGCGGGTCCTTGAGAACTGCGACCGGCTGCGTGAACTCGCGATCGCCAATCGTGAGGCGCACCGTGTATGTGCCCGGTACGACCAGCGGTCCTCGCTGCCCGCCGTTCAGATCGAGGTCCCAGGAATAGAGAATCCGCCAGCCATCGTCGTTGAACCTGACGTGATCCTTGCCTGGCGGCTTTGAGCGGAGTCGCGCCCGACGAGTGTCCTCGTAGCGCAGGTTCCACCACACGCGGTTGATGCCTTCTCGCTTTGGCGCGTCTATCGTCTTCACGATCGCACCGTCGCCGTCCAAAATCTCGACCTTGGATTCGCCTTCGACCGAACCGTCGATCCAGTAGTTGATACTCGCACCGTACGGCGGGTTCCTGCCTGCGTTCAGCCCGTTGGCCTCGCTGCGGATTCCGGAGATCGACTGGAATCTGTAAGCATCTCTCGGAGCGAAGAGGTGAACGTCCGATGCCAATACGTCGGGAGTGAGGTTCCTGAGCGGCGTTATGTCGTCGAGAATGTAGAATCCCCGACCGTAGGTTCCGACGACCAGATCGTGGAAATGGTCCTGAACAACCACGCCGTACGCCGGTGCGGGCGGCAGCCCCGACTGCAGTTGTGTCCAATGTTCTCCGTCGTCCAGTGTCACGTACACGGCGTTGTCGACGCCGAGGTAGAGCATTCCGGGCCTGACGGGATCCTCGTGGACTTCGTGGGGGAAACTCAGAATCGATCGTGGAACACCGGCATCGATCCTCTCGAACCGGTCGCCATAGTTGGTCGCCTTATATACGTAGGGATCGAAGTCGCCCATCTGGTGCATGTCGACTGTGAGGTAGGCGGTACCAGCCTCGAATCGTGATGACGCGATGTTGGCTATGGTTCCCCAAGGTGGCAAATCGCGGATGTTCTCCGTGACGTTTGTCCAACTGCCGCCACCATCGCGCGTGATTTGCACCTGGCCGTCATTTGTACCGACCCAAATCACGCCCTCTTCCACCGGCGATTCGTTGATCGAGAATATCAGCGAACCGTCGTAGGTCATTAGGTTGTCGATCGCAACGCCGCCGGAATTCTGTTGGTGCTCTTTGATGTTCAGCGTCAGGTCAGGGCTGATGTCGGTCCAGCTGTGTCCACCGTCGGTGGTGACCGACACATACTGGCTTCCTACGTACACCCTGTTGTGGTCGTGTGGTGAAATGGCGAAACCGAAATTCCAGTGCCAACGATACTTCAACTCCGCGGGCGGCCAACCATAGGCCGCCTCTGGCCAGCGACGCACGTTTCGTTTCTGCATCGTGCGGAGGTCCCAGCGTTCGAGCCCGCCGTCGTAGCAACCCGACCAGACGATGTTGTTGTCCACGGGATCGGGAGTGGCGTACCCGCTTTCGCAGCCACCCACCGAGAGCCAGTGACCGAGTGAAATCCCTCCACTTCGAGAGTTGCTCGGCCCACGATACGAGTAGCCGTCCTGACGGTTACCGTAGACGTTATATGGGACCTGATTGTCCACCGCCACGTGGTACATCTGTGCAATTGGGGGGACTACTCGTTCCATGGTCTTGCCCCGATTGTTGGTGACGACTACGCCGCCGTCGTCAGCGATCATGTACCTGTCAGGATCCAGCGGGTCGATCCACATGTCGTGATTGTCGAAACCGCCGCGCGGAGGATTCTCCATGAGGGTGTGCCCGCCATCGATCGACATGCTGAAGCGAACGCAGATGAAGTAGATATGGTCTTCGTTGTCTGGGGCGACGGCGATACGGGTGTAGTAGGGTGCGCGTTCTGCCATTGTGTGGTTCTGATTGACCAGGGTCCAACTACGGCCGGCATTGTCAGTGCGGTAGAGCCCGGGTGATGCATCTTCTACCAAGACGTAGACGCGGTCAGGATTGCTTGGAGCCACTGCAACCGCCGTCTTTCCGACCGCGTGATCGGGAAGGCCGTTGTGGAGTCTGGTCCATGTCACACCGCCGTCCGCGGACTTGAACACACCACTGCCGGGGCCGCCGCTGTTCAATCCCCAGGTGTTGATGAATATCTCCCACGTAGTCGCATAAAGGATTCGTGGGTTCGTGGGATCGATGGCGATGTCGCTGCAGCCCGTGTTCTCGTTCACGAACAGGACGTGTTCCCACGTCTCTCCACCGTCGATGGTTCTATATACTCCCCGCTCCTGCTGGGGGCCGTACGTGTGGCCTAATGCACATGCGAACGCGACGTCAGGGTCCCGGGGGTCGACGACCATGCGTCCAATCCGGCCGGACAGTGGCAACCCAACGTTTGTCCATGTTTGCCCGGCGTCGGTCGATTTGTATACGCCGTCACCGATAGAGTGCGCAGGCCGTATGACGAACGTCTCGCCTGTGCCTACCCAGACCACGTTCGGATCTGAAGGGGCGATCGCGATAGCCCCTATCGAGTTGACGGGCTGATCGTCGAAGATCGGCTGCCAGGTGGTGCCCCCATCCGTCGTCTTCCACAGGCCGCCGGATGCAGCGCCTATATAGCTCACCAAAGGATCTCCCGGGATGCCCGCCACGGCTATCGCGCGGTTCCCGTCGGGACCGATGAACCGATAGCGAAGCTGACTCAGGTGCTCTGGGTTCAGTTGCTGCGCCGAAATGGTCGTACTGAGACCGGTAGCCAAAAAGAAGATACAGACTCGAAAGGAACTTCGTAAAAGCTGGCTGTGAATCGAACGAAACACTGCAGACTCTCCTGTGATGTGTGGCGGCAATGTAAGGAGATGGTACAATGATCTGCAATCGCAGTTTCCCTCTTCTCTTTGTACGTTCAACAGCAGAGATTTTTGCGAGGAGAACACAATGGGCTACCGCAGACTCATAGACCGCGATGGAGAGGCATGGGACATCAAAGACCAATCCGACTCGGTGTGGCGTTTCGAACCGGTGGGTGGCAACGCCGCTGATCCCGTCGACGCTCAGGCACCTGGGTACCAAAAGGACCCATTCGAAATGAGCCAGGAAGAGCTACAGCGGATGCTCGACGAAGGGCAGCGCCGTGGCGGAGATTGGAAGAGGCCGAAGAAGAAGTCGCCGTTTTTGGACGATTGAGGGGGGCACCTCCCCCCTCCCCCTTGAATCTTCCCGCCCCACGCTACAGCCTACGTCATCACTGATTCTATCCAAACTGCACCACCAGTCGCCGAGGGATAACACCATGCGTCTCTTCGCTCGCACGATAACGTCAGCTCTCCTATGCGCCGCAGTGATGCTCGCCATTCAAGATGCCGTGGCCGCACAGCAGCAGGGCACTCTGGGATTCTATCGGTATCCGGCATTGCACGGAGACACCATCGTATTCGCAGCTGAAGGAGACCTTTGGAAGGTTTCTGCGGCGGGAGGAGTCGCGCGCCGGCTGACCACTCACCACTCCGAGGAAACGGATCCGGTGATCTCACCGGATGGTCAAACCCTGGCATTCACAGCTCGGTATGAAGGCCCTGCCGAGTTGTACACGATGCCCCTCGCCGGTGGCGTGCCCGTGCGTCGCACCTACGAAGCAGATGCTTCGATTGCGACGTCGTGGACTCCCGATGGGCAGCTGGTCTACACGACGAACCGCTACTCCGCGCGGCCACTCGAGGGGCTCGTCAAGCTCAATCTAGAAGACGGCACGCGTACACTCATCCCGCTGATGCCGGCTAGTGAGGGAGCATTCAATGGCACTGGGACGGCTCTGTTCTTCGCTCGACCGGGGTTCCACGGCAACGTCACAAAACGATACGTGGGTGGCACGGCCCGGGACGTCTGGAAGTTCGAAGACGGAGCAACTGAGGCCGTTGAACTCACGGGTGACTACGAAGGAGAGAGCCATTCGCCGATGTGGTGGAATGGTCGTGTGTATTTCGTGACGGACCGCGATGGCACGATGAACATATGGTCGATGGATGAGAACGGAGGCGATGTGCGGCAACACACGCGGCACAGCGGCTGGGATGTGAAGGATCCGTCACTCTCCATGGGCCAAATAGCATACCATCTCGCGGCGGATATCTGGATCTGTGACATCGCCGCCGACGAGAGCAATCTCGTGCCGATCACTCTCGCATCGGATCTCGACCAACTGCGAGAGAAGTGGGTCACCAACCCGATGCAATACCTCACATCGGCGCATATCCACCCCAAAGGTGAGAGCGTCGTCCTTACATCACGCGGGCGAGTGTTCGTGGCGCCCGCCGGCGCGGGGCGTCTGGTGAGGGCGTCGCGTAAAGACAGCGTTCGTTTCCGTGACGTCGTGTTCATGCCGGACGGGGAGACGCTGGTCGGTTTGTCCGATGAGACCGGTGAGCTCGAATTCGCGAAGATCCCTGCGAACGGCGTGGGCTTCGATCAGCGGATTACGAACAACGGTGAAGTACTACGGTATCAGGGTGTCCCGTCACCCGATGGGCGTTGGATCGCCTATGACGACCACCATAGAGATCTGTGGGTGATGAACGCCGAGACTGGTGAGGAGCATAGGATCTCGGAAAACAGAGAGGGTATCGGCGACATGGCGTGGTCGCCTGACAGCCGTTGGCTCGCATACACAATGACTGCGCTCAACACTTTCCGTCAGATCAAGATCTACAACGTCGAGACGCAGAGCACGACTCAGCTAACGAGCGATCGGATCAATAGCTCGGATGCTGCCTGGGATCCCGACGGTGAGTTTATCTACTTCCTCTCCGATCGGAACCTGCGGTCGTTGGTGGGCAGCCCATGGGGCACACGTCAACCGGAACCCTATTTCGACAAGTCGATAGAGATCTTCCACGTTTCTCTCCGCAAGGGACTTCGCTCTCCGTTCAGGCCAGACGATGAACTGGTTGCAGACGAAGACGACGGCGATAGCAATAGCCGGAACGGGAACGGCGATTCCGACGACGATGAAGTCGAGCCAGTCCAGATCGACTTGGACGGCCTCGAGCGCCGAGTGAAGCTCGTGCCGATTCCCTCTGGCAACTACAGCTCTCTCGATGTCAACGACGATGCGTTGTTCTACCGCTCGAGAGGATCAGGGCGTGGTGCAGACACGCATTTGATGGCTCTCGAAATCGACAACGAGGACATCGAGGCGAAGACTGTCGTCGAGGATATTGGCTTCTACGAGATGTCGCTGGATGGCAAGAAGCTGCTGGTCCGCAAAGGGAGCAACCTCTATGTGATCAATGCTCGGCCTTCAAAGGTGAACGACCTGAACGATCACCGTGTCAATCTCAACGGATGGACGTTTGCAATCGACGTCCGTGATGATTGGCGCCAGATATTCGTGGACGCTTGGCGCCTCGAGCGCGACTATTTCTACGATCCCGACATGCACGGTGTCGATTGGGAGGGAACGCTCGAGAAATACATGCCGCTCGTGGATCGCGTAACCACACGCGACGAGTTGTCAGATTTGATTGGGCGGATCATCGGTGAGCTCTCTGCTCTGCACACCAGCGTGCGAGGTGGAGATCTCCGACGTGGGCAAGAGAGTGTTAGCGTTGCCACTTTGGGTGCACGCTTGTTCCGCGACCCCGGCCAGGGTGGATATCGCATTGACTACGTCTACCAATCCGATCCTGACTACCCGGACGAAATGGCGCCGTTAGCGGATCCCGAGCTCGACATCCATTCAGGCGACGTGATCGAGGCGGTCAACGGAGTAGGAACCCTGGAGGTTTCGGATATCGGCGCGCTGCTGCGCAACCAGCAAGGTCGGCAAGTGCTGCTCACCGTTCGGTCGGGAGGTGAGGGCTCGGTGAGTGCCGGAGAGTCCCGCGATATCATAGTAGTTCCGACGACCAACGAGTCGAATTTGCGATACAGCGACTGGGAGTATTCGCGTCGGCAAGTAGTGGAGGAGAGAGGTGGAGGGATCATCGGCTACGTCCACCTGCGTGCCATGGGTGGTGGCAACATCACCGAGTGGTACAGGCAATTCTACCCCGTATTCAACCGCCAAGGGCTGATCATCGACGTCCGCAACAACTATGGTGGTAACATCGACAGCTTCATTCTCGAAAAGCTGATGCGTCGCGCTTGGATGTATTGGAAGGAGAACGTTGGCGAGCCGTCATGGAACATGCAGTATGCGTTCCGCGGCCACATGGTGGTGTTGGTCGATCAAGACACATACTCCGACGGCGAGGCCTTCGCCGATGGCTTCAGGCGCCTTGGCCTGGGTACCGTGATCGGAATGCGGACCTGGGGAGGTGAGATCTGGCTAGGCTCGTCGAATCGACTGACTGATGGTGGACTCGCTCGCGCGCCGTCGATGGGCGTGTACGGCCCGGAAGGTGAATGGCTGATCGAGCAGATAGGTGCGGTACCTGACATCGAGGTGGATAACTTGCCACACGCCACCTTCAATGGCGGGGACGCTCAACTTGACGCCGCGATTCAGCTGCTCCAAGAACAGATCGCGGAGGATCCGCGGCTGGTTCCGCTGGCGCCGCCGTTCCCGAACAAGGCGTTTCGTTATCCGGAGAACTGAACGTCGAACAAGGCGTCTCCAATGTTGAAGTGGATTCCGCAGGGTTCGATGGCAACGCTTTGGAAGATCTGAGCCAACGAACGCCGGCCGGGATAGTATTGGCGACCGAGACCCCTCGGCGCCGTCGTCGTGCGTGACCTGCCTTCGCACAAGGCGAGGATCTTGCTGCTGCTGGCCCTGCCCGAAAGGCGTAGCCTCCAAGAACTCCGGAGGATCTTCGACACCTACTGAGTCACCTCACTTCCATGACGCACGCAACACCGACTATCATGGTAGTCTCGGTTTTGCAGCAACCAGATGGAATTCAAAGAAAATCAGAAGATGAAGATTAGAAAAATCGTATCATTGGTGGCACTTCTGTCGTTCTGTGTTATGGCGGCGACGGGGATCGTGATGTTCCTCGCACCCCAGAGTAGGGTTGCGTATTGGAACGGATGGGAGCTGTTCGGATTGTCGAAGCGGGATTACGACTCAATCCACTCGACGTTCATGTTGTTGTTCCTCGTAGCGGTTGTCTGGCACACCATTCTCAATTGGCGCTCCCTCGTCGACTACCTCAGGACGAGCACGAGAAAGCTGGTCGTCATCACGCCTGAGTTTTTACTGGCGATGTCGGTGTGCGTGTTATTTTTTGTCGGGACAGTCTGGAAGTCGGTTCCGTTCGATCAGTACCTCGGAATCGCAGGCGTCGCCAAAGACTATTGGAGGGAAACTCTCGGCTCTCCGCCATGGGCTCCCGCAGATGCAACGCCTCTGAATCAGTTCTGTCTCGAGATGGAGGATGTTGAGCGGTACACCAGCCAAAGGTCCGTCTCCATCGACTGCGACGAGGCGCTCTCAACACTTCGGAATGCGGGTATCATTGTAGACGATATTTCACAGCCGCTCGATGACATCGCAACCGCGAACGGCACGACGCCTAGGGCAGTCGCAGATGTGGTGATGAGCGTTACCAGGCCGGTTTCCGAAATTCCAGCCGAGGTGTTGCCGAACTAGATCTCATTCCGCCCCTGGCGCGCAGCCACTCGCTGCCGCAACTTTGCGTCCAATGAGAAAATCTCTAGACCGCATGCAGTCCGCCCTTGCCGGCCGCTACCTCATCGAGCGGGAGATCGGCAGCGGCGGGATGGCCACCGTGCATTTGGCTCACGATTTGAAGCACGATCGGCGTGTGGCGCTGAAAGTGTTGCGCTCGGAACTTGCCGCGACCTTGGGTGCCGAACGCTTCCTCCGCGAGATCAGAATCACGGCGCGACTCAATCATCCACACATTCTTCCGCTCCTCGATTCGGGTCACGCCGACGGTTATCTCTACTACGTAATGCCCTTCGTAGTCGGTGCGTCTCTGCGTGGGTTGCTCGGCGGCAAAGAAGAACTGTCGATCGATCAGAAGATCAGAATCACACTAAAGGTTGCCGCAGCTCTAGACCACGCCCACAGCCAAGGCGTGATTCACAGGGACATAAAACCCGAGAACATCATGTTCTCCGAGGGGCTTCCCGTAGTAGCAGACTTTGGGATCGCAAAAGCAGTGAGTGCTGCCGGTCCAGAGAATCTCACACGCAGTGGATTTCCACTTGGAACTCCCGGATACATGAGCCCCGAGCAGGCTGCTGGAAGAGTCGAGGCGGATGCCCGAACCGACGTATGTGGGCTCGCATGTGTGGTGTACGAGATGCTCATCGGGGACACTCCCGGTGTGTGGCCCGTGCCCGAAGAGGTGGAAGTCGGACGTTTTGCCGATGTGCCTCACGGGCATCGCGAACTGTTGGATCGACTTCCCGACGGGGTCGAAACCGTGCTCGTCACAGCACTAGCTATCAGACCAGCTCACCGGTACGAAACGCCGACCGAATTTGCCAAGGCTCTCGCACACGCTGCC
The DNA here is from genome assembly GCA_964518955.1 of uncultured Gemmatimonadaceae bacterium. Taxonomy (GTDB): domain Bacteria; phylum Gemmatimonadota; class Gemmatimonadetes; order Gemmatimonadales; family GWC2-71-9; genus JBDGYW01. The sequence continues at coordinate 90,226 of CAZFHS010000022.1, forward strand.
GGCCGGAGTGAGCTGCTGGGCGACACGAAGACACGGGAGATACTCGGCCGGGCGGCGGAATTGGAGGCCATACGCCAGAGTGGAGATGATGCACTCTCAATCGGCGCGGTCGAACAGGTGGCGGCGGACGTTGGAATCGAACCTGAGCGGATTCGCGAAGCCGTCGCTGAACTCGATATGGCGTCAGACGAATGGGGTACCGGACAGAGTTCCACCGGCATCGTACGAGGTGGCAAACTCCGGTTTCGCCGAGAGACGGAAGGCGAAATTTCGGAAGATTCGCACCAGTCGTTGGTGGACGAAATCGATTCGAACTTGGGAATCGTAGGGAGAATCTCACCTTTCGGGCGCTCGCTCACTTGGAGCCCCGCCGCTCCCAGCGATGAAGAACGCAACGTCGTCGTCAAAATCACTCCGCAGGATGGAAGGACGCGCATCCACGTAGAGGAGCGTGTCGAGTTGTCGGGGTGGGTGCGTCTCGTCCCGGTAGCGGGCGTGGTTGCTGGTGCCGCAATAGGGGTTCTCGGCGCGGGTGCACTTCAGGCATCAGACACGGTCATGGGACTCTCAGCGCTCGGGCTCGCAATCGTGGGTGGATTTGGAGCGGTAAGGGTAGTGACATGGGGCATATGCCAGCGTCGTCGGCCCGATCTCGAGCATTTGGCCAACCGGCTGGCCGAGATCGCGGCAAAGAGCAGGTGGGCAGAGTAGAACACCCCCTTCCTTCCGGTTTCCCTGCCACCTAGTGATCTTGCACGTGCGCGTTTACATCACTATTCGCTTTTCCAGCAAGTGAAAATGAAAATAGATGAGAAGGTCTTTCGTATAGCAGCTGTTTTTTGCCATCTAGTGTTTCTTTTCGCAACGGTTCAAGCACAGACTCCGGGCTACACATCCTCTGATACCGCACCCATTGCCAATGCTGTTCGAACTGACGTCGCCCCTGACGTCGATGGCCGGCTCAACGAAGCTCTCTGGAACAGCGCTCCTGTCATATCGGGCTTTCTTCAGCACGAGCCGCTCGAAGGGCAGCCTCCGTCGGAACAGACTGAGATCCGTATCGTCTACGATGCGAGCGCTGTCTATATCGGTGCCAGAATGCTCGACAGCGACCCGAGCGCAATTCGTTTCGGTGAGAACCGGAGAGACGCAGGTTTGCAAAACGCAGATGCCTTGCTCCTAGTACTCGACACCTTTCACGATCGCCAAAACGCCTATGTGTTTGGGACGACCGCAGCTGGAATCGAATACGACGGCCAGGTCACAAAAGACGGCCAGGGCGGTCTCAGTCAAGGAGTCCGCCGTATCCAGGCAGGAGCGGGAGCAGGAGGAGGTTTCAACCTGAATTGGGACGGTAGCTGGGACGTAGCAACCACCATCAACGACGAGGGATGGTGTGCCGAATTCAGGATTCCGTTTGCTACGCTCAGCTATGCTGGCAGCGGCCTGCAGCAATGGGGTTTGAATATCTCCCGTACTTTCAGGCGCTTGAACGAAGAAGATTTCTGGGCGCCGATTGGAAGACAGCACACTCTTTACCGAGTGTCCGAGGCTGGCACACTGCAGGGCATCGAGGCTCCAGTGCGTAGGTCAGTTCGTGTCACACCATACATGCTCAGTTCTGTGCACAAAGATTACGAGCAAGATCTGGACACGGATTGGGGCGGGGAGTTCGGCGCCGACGCGAAGATAGGTCTGACACCCGGTCTGGGTCTGGATCTCACATACAACACCGATTTTGCGCAGGTAGAGGCGGATGAACAGCAGGTGAACCTGACCAGATTCAGCCTTTTCTTCCCTGAAAAGCGTCCATTCTTCTTGGAGAACGCGGGGTTGTTCGCTATAGGTATACCGAGAGCGGGCACCGACTTGGGCCTTGACCTGTTCTACAGTCGCAAGATTGGAATAGGTGAGAATGGTCAACCCATCCCGATTATCGGTGGCGGCCGATTGACTGGGAGTGTGGGTGGAGTATCGGTCGGTCTGTTGAGTCTCCAGACCGATGCTGTCGACGATGCTGGCATCGCCATGAACAACTACTCGGTAGGGCGGGTTCTAAAGGAGCTGCCCAACTGCTCGCAGATTGGGGCGATGGCCATAAGCCGTCTGAATACCGATTCCACAGGCGATTACAATCTCACTTACGCAGTCGATGGGCGTCTTGGGCTAGGCGAGAACATCAATTTCGATGGCCATGTTGCGCTCACTGAAACGCCTGGACTCGACGGTCACGAACATGCACTCGGTCTGACTGGAGCCTACCTGACCCGTGACTGGAATGTCACGCTGCAATATCGAGAAGTCGGAGAGGACTTCAACCCAGAGGTGGGGTTCGTTCCCAGATCCGACTTCCGTGTGATAATCGGGCGCGTACAGCGGAACATTCGCGTACCTAGCATTGGATGGATTCGGGAATTGCAGCCGCACATCGTAGCAAGGGAGTGGTGGGGCTTTGACGGATTCGAGCAAACGCGGTACATCCACATCGACAATGCCATAGCGATGCAGAACGGCGGGTTCCTCTCCACGGTGGTGAACATCAGGCGCGAAGGCTTGCAGGAGCCGTTCGAAATAGCCGATGGCATCTTCATTCCTGCGGCAACTTACGATTTCGCCGAGTTCCTTTTGAGGTTCAACACCGATGCGAGCGCGCCCCTTTCTCTCGTATCTGAGGCAACCGTGGGGAGCTTCTTTTCTGGCAATCGCCGAAGTGCTACAGCCACTATCACGAATCGGATCGGCTCTACGTGGACGGCGGCACTCGTGATCAACTACAATGATGTCGACCTACCGGAAGGGGATTTCGAGAGGACACTCGTTGGGTTGAAAGCAGCATACGCATTCACACCGAGAGTCTACTTGCAGTCGCTGGTTCAATACGACAATCAACGCGACGACGTGTTCGCCAATATCCGCCTCGGCTGGTTCAACACGGCCGGTACCGGTCTCTTTCTCGTCTACAATGAGTTGCAGCGGACAGTTTCGCCTACCGGGCCCCGCGATCGCGTGTTTATAGTCAAGTACAACAGGCAGATCAGCTTGACACATTGAGGGGCGGTATGGCGGTACCGCACAACCGCTGGCAGCTCGAAATTGGACATTCCGTCTTGGATATCCGAACTTCCCTGCGGTTCGCAGTGTACATCTCTTGTGGAAACGATCTCAATTGGACGCGTACTTTGTAGACTTCTGAAGGATGGCTAAGTGGTACGAGACAAAACTTCGGTATTTTGGGTTCTCGCTGCAGCAATCTGCACACTTCTGGTTCTCCCCAGTCAGACTGTTGCGCAACCGCGTGGCACCGCGCTTCGCGGGCTGGTTGTCGACACGGTGTCCATGCAACCGGTTGAGGGCGCATTCGTCTATCTGTTGGGTGTCCGCGCCATCGCACATACGGACCAGATGGGCGAGTTTGTGCTGGGCGACGTACGACCCGGAACGCACACACTACTGATTCGCCGCCGTGGCTATCTGCCACGCACTTATCGCTTTGCTATGGGCCAACACGGTGTGCCCGAAATCGATTTGGGTGTGATACGGGTCCAACCTGGCCAGATCCCGACCGCGGCCGTATTTGGAAGAGTGACATCGATGCTAGGCGGCGGCATTGGATCAGCCAGCATATTGGTGAACGGGCGTGTTGCAGCTGTGACTGACACGGGAGGCCTCTACCGAATCGGCAACGTCGATATCGGACTCAATCTCATCGAGACGAGGCGTATCGGTTATGTGCCGGGCGTCTTCGAGATCGAGCTTGAACCGGATCAGGCGGAGCTGGACATGAGTGTTTCTCTGTATCCGGCACCGGTACAGCTCGAGGAGATCACCGTATCAGCGCAGCGAACCGTGTATGTTGCTGGCCGGCTGCGTGAATTTTACGATCGACGCAGGAGTGGAATGGGGCGCTATCTTGCGCGCTGGGAAATAGAAGCGCTCCAACCGCTGACGGTTGCCGATCTGCTCCAGAGGTTTCCTGCGGTACAGGTATTGGAGGGCAGCTTTGGCCGCACGGGCATCCAGATTTCCAGAGGTAGGGTGGGGGCCTGCAATCCCGAGCTCTACCTGGATGGAGTTCCGATGCTCGTCGACGCCGACTTCAACATCAACAGTTTCGTGCAGCCGTTCGTGTTGGAGGGAATCGAGGTGTACACCGGGCCGTCGGAGGCACCGATTCAGTATCTGGGGAGATCCACCTGCGGGGTGATTTTGATCTGGACGCGGTAGGGAACATCGAACGTCCAACATTGAGTTCACTCTAGAAAGTAGTCATTCAGGTGCAGCCTAGAACTGATTCG
>CAZFHS010000023.1:0-94243 GCA_964518955.1 uncultured Gemmatimonadaceae bacterium
CGACATCATTCTCCTGGCACCGCACGCGAATCCGGACGGTATGGAACTCGTGTCGAGCTGGTACATGAGGCACGACGATCCGTTGGAGCGCACTACTTCCGGATTGCCAGTTCTTTATCACAAGTACACGGGTCACGACAACAACCGCGACGCGTTCATGAACGCGATGCCCGAGACCGAGAACATGTCTCGAATTCTGTACCGTGAGTGGTTTCCGCAGATCATGTATAACCACCACCAGACAGGTCCTGCGGGCACTGTGTTGTTTGCGCCCCCTTTCAGGGACCCGTTCAACTACAGCCTCGATCCCCTCGTGATCATGGGCATAGATGCCGTCGGAACAGCGATGCACACGCGATTTGTCGCCGAAGGAAAGCCGGGATCGACGAGGCGAGAGGGCGCAAGCTATTCGACTTGGTGGAACGGTTGCCAACGGTGCACGCCGTATTGGCACAACATCATCGGACTGCTCACGGAGATTAATGGGCACCCGACGCCGATGGAGATCACGCTCGTTCCTGAACGCCAGTTGGCGAGCAACGATCTTCCCTACCCCATTGCACCGCAGCCCTGGCACTTCCGCCAGGCCATTGACTATTCCATCACTGCCAACCGTGCAGTGATGGACTATGCCTCGCGTCACCGCGACCAGATGTTGTACAACATCTACCAGATGGGCAGGAATTCGATCCAGCGCGGCAGTACGGATCATTGGACCATCCATCCGCAGCGCATTGAAGCGCTGCGTGAGGCCGTCGCTGCCGAGTCTCAGGCTGGTGCCCAGCAGCAGATGGGATTCCGGTCGCGTGGAGTGAACCCCGAACTCTACGAGCGCATTCTCCACGATCCGGAGGAGCGCGATCCCCGTGGTTTCATTCTGCCGGCAGATCAGGACGATTTCCCGACAGCGACCAAGTTCGTAAACGCGCTGATCAAGAGTGGTATTACGATCCACAGGGCTACGAGTGATTTCACCGTCGCGGGCAAGGGTTATCCCGCTGGCTCATACGTTGTGAAAGCCGCACAGGCGTTTCGACCGCATTTGATGGATATGTTCGAGGCGCAGGACCACCCCAACGACTTCCAATTCCCGGGCGGGCCTCCGATTCCACCCTACGATAACGCAGGGTGGACGCTCGCGTTTCAGATGGGCGTCGAATTTGACCGGATTCTAGAAGGCTTTGATGGACCATTCGAGAAGATCGACGGATTCGCGACAACGCCGGCCGGCACGGTGGCCAATGTGGATGGTGCGGAAGGGTTCATTCTGAGCCACGCCGTCAATGACGCCTTCATCGCGATGAATCGCCTGGTTGCACAAGGCGAAGACATCTACTGGTTGAATGAAAGTGTAACCGTCGGTGGGGCCTCATACCCTGCAGGTACGATCTACATCAAAACGGGACGCCGCACTGCATCCAGACTCGAACCGCTGGCGAGCGAGCTTGGGTTGGATTTCGTCGGAGTCTCAGATAATCCGCAGAGTGACGCGCTGAAGATGGATGAGGTACGCGTAGGTCTCTGGGACCAGTACGGCGGATCGATGGCGTCCGGATGGACGCGCTGGCTGCTCGAACAGTTCGAATTCCCGTTCACGGTGGTCTACCCGCAGGAGCTGAACGCAGGTCGCTTGGATAGGAATTACGATGTGCTCGTATTCGTGAGCGGCGGAATACCCGGAGCGAGATCGGGAAGCTCGCGATACCGTTTCCGCGCTCCGCCGGACCCATCGACGATTCCGGCCGAGTACCACGAGATGTTGGGCAGCGTCTCAGCCGACACGACGATTCCGGCGATCATGGAGTTTTTGAATCGAGGCGGTACCGTCATCACAATCGGGAGCTCGACCGCCCTCGCCCAGCATGCCGGGCTACCCGTTGAGAATCACCTGGTGGGTGAAGACGGCAGACCGCTCCCAATGACCGAGTACTTCGTGCCTACGTCGATTCTAGAGGTTCGCGTCGATAATACACAACCAATCGCGTACGGGTTCGACGATCGCGCTTTAGTGGCGTTTGCCAACAGCCCGACCTTCAAGATCGAAACAGGCGCGTTGGGCATACGACCGGTCGCATGGTTCGACACCGACAAGCCCCTCCGCAGCGGTTGGGCGTGGGGTCAGGAACATCTGGCGGATGGCGTGGCAATGGCTGAGGCCGATGTCGGTGACGGCAAGCTATACCTGTTCGGCCCTGAAATAGTGAGACGGGCTGAGCCGCACGGCACGTTCAAGTTCCTCTTCAACGGGATCTACCTGTCGACCGCTGAGGAGGATAGGGTGAGGTAGAAGGAGGGGCAGGAGATGGAGGAGAGGGAGAAGGGAAAAACCCCTCCCTCTCCTCCCTCCCCTCCCTCCTCTACCACAAACATCTAGCAGCAGCCACAATCGGAGGGGTCCAATGATCTTGGCCAATCGTACCATGAAGTGTTTGTCGGTGATTATCCTAACCCTGACAATGCTCGCGACCGGTAGACCGGCTGCGGCTCAATCACAAATCACGACTCCCCTCCAAGAACTCGGCTTCAACATCGGAGACGACTACCACCTTGTCACCTACACGCAGTTCGAGGCGTACTGGCGAAAGTTGGCTGAGGAATCTCCGCGCATGGTGGTGGAGGAGATAGGCCAGACGGCTGAAGGTCGCGTGCAACTGATGGCGATCATCACCTCTCCCGAAAATCATCGCAACCTGGACCGGTACAAAGACATTTCGTACCGACTTGCGCATGCCGAAGGCTTGACCGACGAGCAGGCGCGCGCTTTGGCTGATGAGGGCAAGGCCGTGGTATGGATCGATGGTGGATTGCACGGGTCGGAGATCGTCGGCCCTCACCAACTTCTGGAGCTGACATACCAGATGGTGAGTCGGAACGACGATGAAACGATGCGCATTTTGGACGACGTCATTCTCCTCGCGGCGCATGCGAACCCGGATGGGATGGAGCTGGTATCGAGCTGGTACATGCGCCACGACGACCCGTTGCAGCGTTCTACCTCTGGACTCCCGCGTTTGTATCACAAGTATGTCGGACACGACAACAACCGCGATTCGTACATGGTGAACATGCCGGAAACTGCAAACATGAATCGCATGCTGTTCAGTGAGTGGAACCCTCAGATCATGTACAACCACCATCAGACCGGACCCGCCGGCGTCGTGATGTTTGCACCGCCCTTCCGCGATCCATTCGCCTACAACTTGGATCCGTTGGTGATACTTGGCATCGAGGCGGTTGGCACGGCCATGCACACCCGGTTGGTCGCCGAAGGAAAACCTGGTTCGACGATGAGGGGTGGATCCAACTACTCCACGACGTGGAGCGGTTGTATGCGATGCACCCCATACTGGTTCAACATGATCGGAATACTCACCGAGATAAACGGCAATCCCACGCCGATGGATATTCCCTTGGTGCCTGAGCGCCAACTGCCTACCAACAACATTCCAGCTCCCATCGAACCTCAGCCTTGGCGATTCAGACAGCCTATCGAGTATTCGCTCACGTGCGATCGTGCAGTACTCGACTACGCATCGAGAAACCGTGACCACCTGCTCTACAACATCTACGTGATGGGTGGCAATTCGATAGACCGGGGCAGTCGTGACCATTGGACGATGCAACCGCAATGGATCGATGAGATGAAAGCGCTCGGTAGCGGGCAAGAATGGAGTGTTAGCCGCGGCCGTGCCATACCGTCCGATATATACGATCGAGTAGTCAAGAAGCCGGAGAATCGCGATCCGCGGGGCTACATCATTCCGTCCGATCAGGCTGACTTCCTGACCGCAACGAAGTTCGTCAACACACTCATCAAGAATGGGATCACCATCCATAGGGCGACGGGTGATTTCTCGGTGGCCGGCAAGCAGTACGCCGCGGGCTCGTATGTCGTAAACACGGCGCAACCATTCCGCGCACACGTAATGGACAGTTTTGAGCCTCAGTTGGTGAAGGATGAATTCCTCTACCCGGGCGGGCCGCCGGTGGCGCCGTATGACGTAACCGGGTGGACGTTAGCGTATCAGATGGATGTTGAGTTCGATCGCATCTTGGACGGATTCGACGGACCTTTTGAAGAGATCGACGGCTTTGCGTCCATTCCAGCTGGCGTTGTAGCGAACGCCGAAGGTGCGGAAGGGTTCTTCCTGAGCCATGCGGTAAATGATGCGTTCGTCGCCATCAATCGGCTCGTTGCCGATGGCGAAAACGTATTTTGGTTGACTGAACCCGTGACGTCCGGTGGTAACACGTACCCAGCCGGAACGATATACATCGACGCCGGTCGGAGAACGGCCGGGAGGCTAACGCCGCTGGCGACAGAGCTTGGGCTGGAATTCGAAGGCGTGTTGGAGACCCCCCGCAGTGAAGCATTGAAAATGCGCCGAGTTCGGATTGGTCTATGGGATCGCTACGGCGGCTCGATGCCGTCCGGATGGACCCGCTGGTTATTCGAACAGTTCGAGTTCCCGTTTGAGGTCGTGTATCCGCAACAGCTGAATGAAGGCAGGCTTTCAAGAACATTTGATGTGCTGGTTTTCGTTGACGGTGCAATACCGGTTGCGCGCGGACCGGCTGCCGAGGAGTCCAGGTATTCGCGAATCCAGGTCCCCGATCTGGACAACATACCGGCCGAGTACCATGGGCGGCTCGGCCGCGTGACTGCAGATACCACGATTCCGCAGCTCAGAGAATTTCTGGAGGACGGCGGGACGATAATATCGATTGGCAGCTCGGCAATGAATCTCTCCTCTCACCTCGGGCTGCCGGTCAGCAATCATATAGTCGATGGCAGCGGCAATCAGATCTCCGAAGATCGGTACTACATTCCCGGAACCCTCCTCGAAGCTCGGGTGGACAACAGTGTACCGTTGGCATATGGAATGGATGACCGCGCTGTCTTTTCATTCAATCGAAGCCCAGTCTTCAGAATAGGAGATGGTACGGATACTCGTGGAGTCCGCCAAGTCGCCTGGTACGACACAGCAGAGCCACTCGCAAGCGGTTGGGCCGTGGGTCAGCAATACCTAAACGGCGGAGCCGCAGTTCTCGAAGCCGACGTGGGTGACGGTAAGCTTTATATGTTCGGACCCGGAGTCGTCGAACGCGCTCAGCCGCACGGCACGTTCAAGATGCTGTTCAATGGGATTTATCTGGCGACGGCGGAGGAGGATCGAGTTAGGTAGAAGAAGATGGAGGAGTGGGAGAAGAGGGAGAAGAGTTACTCCCCCCTCCCTCTCCTCCCTCCTCTGCACTTCCCCCCTACACCGCCAGCTCCCCCACATAACACGGATACTCCTCCTGCGCCTTCTTCACCAACGACAAGTCGATTTCTGCGGTCACCAACGGGCTTTCAGGTGAGGTCTCCGCGAGCACGTTGCCGAACGGGTCTACAATCCACCCCTTGCCGGCGAACTCCATGCCCGTTTCGTCGACTCCGGCTCTGTTCGAACTCGCGACATAGCATCCAGACACGATCGCTGCGGCGGCGCACATCGTCTTCCAGCGTTCCTCCGAACCCACCGGGGTTGCACGTGGTACCGCAATCAGGTGAGCCCCATTTCGACCATAGTATCTGGCCCACTCGTTGAACATCACATCCGTGCAGATGAGGAATCCAACGCCGATGCCACCGGCATCAACTATCCCGAATTGCTTCTCTCCACGCTCGAACCAGCGAGCTTCGTAAAACCCGCCTTCGTTTGGGAAGAACTGCTTGGTATGTGCAGATACCAAGCCGGCGAGCGGAGTCCAGACAAATGCTTCGTTGACGTTGAACGCGCCTTCGAATCGGGGATACGTCCCGAGGATTGCGAAGAGCCCGAATTCGTTCAAACGGTCGAGTCCTTCTCTGTGCTGTTGGTGGCTGATCTCCAAAGCTTCGGCATTGCGCTCCTCACCGACCGAAATCCAGGAGCCCAATGGCATTTCGTTGAGCAAGAGTAGGTCGGGGGCACTCGATTCGCACAGCCCCACGAGCGTATTCCATCCTTTGTCGCCAGCGAGCATTCTGGCAGGCGCTTCACAAACAGCGAGTCTCATTTGTTCTCCGGTTCAAATCGCGAGAATGTCGCGGACTCTCTCGAGGTCGGCGGGTGCCTTCACAGGTGGCGGTGATTGTTCCGTTGCAGTTGTTGGGTCCTTGAGGCCATGGCCGGTGAGCGTACAAACTACCATGATATCCTTGGGCAAGCGGCCTTCCGCACTCATCTTCTTGAGACCCGCAATCGAGGCCGCTGACGCGGGTTCCGCGAACACTCCCTCCACCGAGGCAACAAGACGGTACGCATCGAGAATCTCTTCATCGGTGACTGCCTCGATAGTGCCGTCTGACTCGTCACGTGCAGTTTCCGCACCATTCCAGCTTGCAGGGTTGCCGATGCGAATCGCGGTCGCGACTGTCTCAGGGTTCTTCACAGGACTTCCGGTCACTAGCGGTGCAGCTCCGGCCGCCTGGAACCCCATCATATGCGGTCGAGACGCAATGATGCCACGCTCATGGTATTCGCCGTAACCCATCCAATACGCCGTGATGTTGCCGGCATTGCCGACCGGCAGAAAATGGTAATCTGGAGCACCGCCAAGCGCGTCGCAGATTTCGAATGCCGCTGTTTTCTGGCCATGTAGCCTGTACGGGTTGATCGAATTTACGACAATCACATTGCTCGTCTTTGCGATGCCGGTGACCATCTCCAGAGCTGCGTCAAAACTTCCATCTATCGCAACTACTGTGGCTCCGTGCATGACAGCCTGGCTCAACTTCCCGAGCGCAATCTTGCCTTCTGGGATTACCACGTATGCTTGCAAGCCGGCCCTGGCCGCGTATGCAGAGGCTGACGCGGATGTGTTTCCGGTTGAAGCACAGATCACTGCGTTGGCGTCTGCGGCAGCAGCGACGCTGATGGCTACCGTCATTCCTCTGTCTTTGAACGACCCGGTGGGATTTGCTCCTTCGTATTTGAGAAGCACGCGACCTTCAATGCCCAACGCGGCGGCTAGGCGGGGCGCATCAATGAGGGGCGTATTCCCCTCGAACAGGGTCACCGACTCAACGGCCGAATCGAGTGGCAGAAACTCTCGATACTCGTGTATCACCCCAGACCAGGTCACTGTATCACATTCCGGCGATAGTTCGTCTCGCTCATAGCGCTGTATTGCGTACGTACTGGATGAAGAACCTCACCAGGTCTGCGTATGCGTCTACCGCAACTCGTTCGTCCGTACCATGTATGCGGCCCATATCGTCGTCGCCGACCAACGTTCCGCTGAATCGATACACGTTGTGTGCGACTCCCCCGTAGTGCCGAGAATCGGTGCCGCCCACCACTAGATACGGGGTAACCACGGCTTCGGGGAACACTTCCCGTATCGTGCGACTAAGCGTGTGAAAACTCTCCGAGTTCACGTCAGAAACGGGCGACGCTTCGGAGACAAACCCGTCCACCAGTCGTATCTGTATGCGATCGTCAGCAACAGTCTGGTGGTCGTGCTCCAACACCTCGGCCGAGGTGTTGCCCGGTAGTATGCGGTGGTTGACAACGGCGCGAGCGGTGGATGGCAGAACGTTGGCCTTGATCCCCGCTTGGAAAATCGTCGGCGCAGTTGTGGTGCGCAGCATGGCTGAGCCTTCCGGTGAAGAACCGAATACTCTTTTCAGAAGGCCTCCAAAGAGCCATTGGTTGGCTACGAACAGTCTGGGCCCAAACGACATTTCCGGCCCCAGGTACTCGAACATCGCTGCAGTTGCACCGCTGGTCGACAGCGGCATTTGGTTCTTCTCGAGCCTCTCGATACCGGCACTCAAAATCCCAATAGCAGACTGAGAAGGCGGCATGGATGAATGTCCTCCAGTCATCTCCACGATGAGCTCAACGCTCGCAAAGCCCTTTTCGGCAATTCCCACCAAAGCAACCAAACCCTCTATGCCCGGCACCAATCCGTCGGCTATTGCACCACCTTCGTCCAGCACGTGATCCAGCCTGATACCGCGCGATTCCAATAGAGCCGCAATCGCCACGGCGCCGTTTTGCCCGCCGATTTCTTCATCATGACCGAACGCGAAGTAGATGGTGCGCCGGGGTCGAACTCCTTCGGCTATCAGCATTTCCGCAGCTTCCATTGTGGCGATCAGGATGTTCTTCATGTCCAGTGCGCCACGGCCCCAAACAAATCCATCTTCGATGCGGCCGTCATAAGCGCCGTACGTCCATGTGTCTTTAGTGCCCGGCTCGACCGGCACAACGTCGATGTGCGCCAGCAGTGCGATCGGCTCGAGGCTCGGATCCGTTCCCTCCCACCGATACAACAGGCTGTATTCGTTCACCGTTTCCCAGGTGAGCGTGGAGTGAACATTGGGAAACGTCTCCTCGAGGTAAGCGTGGAACTCGAGGAACGGAACGCTGTCGAAGTCTGCGGGGTTCTCTGGAGAAATGGTTTGTATTTGCAGCGCACCGGCCAGGCGCTCTGCGGCAGCGATCTCGTTCATGGGGACGTCGGGCGCAGGGTCCGCCGCTACCTGCAAAGAGCTGAGTCTCAGTGCATTGAACACCAACACGCATGCGAGCACCACAACAACGAGACCCAATACTGCGGCTATCTTCTTCAGCTTCATCACATGACTCCTGGGAAACAGTGATTCGAGCGTCGCGGAACGGCACACTCTCGGTCGCACAGAAGATAGGCGGCTGACCCTGCTTCGGGGAGTCGCAGCGGGCCAGATGGGCGAGATCTGAGACTCGTCGACAGGTTAGATTGTTGCGGGTGGAAAGCATGAGCTGTTTATGAGGGAGACTTCTGATGATCGAAAAGCACGAACATGTCGAGACGAAGCTGATTCACGCAGGTGAACCTCGCCCCCGAATCCACGGTGCCGTCACCGTTCCGATCTTTCAGTCCGCGATGTACGAGTACACGGGTGAGGCCAGCTATCACGACATCAAGTACATACGACTGAACAACACTCCCAACCACATAGCGGTGAACCAAAAGTTGGCGGCGTTGGAGAATGCAGAAGCGGCCATGGTCACTGCGAGTGGGATGGCTGCGATAAGTACTGCGCTACTTTCGGTTTTATCGCAGGGTGACCACTTTTTGGCGCAGAAATGCCTCTACGGCGGTACTTTCGACTTCGTGGCCAAGGATATGCCGGCGCTAGGTATCACTTTCGACTTCATCGACGGAAATGATCCGTCGTCGTGGGAAGGTAAACTCAAGCAAAACACCAAGGCCATATACGTCGAGACAATGGCCAACCCGCTGCTAGAGGTTCCGCATCTCAAAGAGGCGGCGGAGTTTGCCAAAGCGCATGGCCTCGTATCCATGATCGACAATACCTTCGCCAGCCCCGTGAATTTCAGGCCGGCGGAATGGGGCTACGACCTCTCGCTGCACAGCTGCACCAAGTACCTGAACGGCCATTCCGACATTGTCGCCGGTGCCGTGATCGGACGCGCCGACCTCGTGGACCACTTCACCCACAAGTTGAACCACCTAGGTGGCACGCTCGATCCGCATACATGTTTCCTGCTCCACAGAGGCGTCAAGACGCTTGCCTTGCGCATGAAACAGCACAACCAGAGCGCAATGGAGATCGCCAAGTTCCTGGAAGCTCATCCCGCAGTGGTCAAGGTCAAGTACCCTGGGCTCGAGAGTCATCCGGCTTTTGACATTGCCAAAGAGATGCTCGACGGCTTCAGCGGCATGCTGAGTTTTGAGCTCGAGGGCGGCACGGAGGCAGCCGAGGCCTTCTTCGATCGTGCAAAGCTCCCGGTGATTGCACCGAGCTTGGGCGGAATCGAGACTTTGTTGACGCGGCCTGCAACCACGTCCCACTCCGGTCTTTCGCCAGAAGAACGCGTAAAAATGGGGATCGCGGACGGATTGGTACGCGTTTCCGTTGGGATTGAGAACACCGAAGACTTGATCGCTGACTTCTCGCAAGCGTTGGGCAGCTAGAAGACAGCGAGACGCTGTTATTTGGCTGCGGAAGGACGCGGAGGAGCGCGGACGTTTCGCTGGGTTGGGTGGGGCATTTCAATGTTCTCGTAGTTTCTGGTTGTTCCGCGCCAATTACCTCAGGTCTTGCATTTGCACCAATAGTTCACAATCCGCTGCAACTACCGTCAAACAGTAGTTGGTTGTCGTAAGTTACGGTATAACAACAGTTTAGGCTGTAGGACCTAGAAGTTGTATAGGTGCTGTCCGTAGCCCCCGAGGAATCCCCAGAGTTGCGCAACCGTTGGAACAAACACACTGGCACTTGCGTATAGTTGACGTAGTCGTTAGAATGCCAACGACTAAGTTAGGTGGCTAACCGCTATACATGGGAGCTGTTTGATGGGCGACAACCCTATTGAGAGGCTGGTCACGCTTGGCTTCTCTGAGTACGAGGCCAAGACGTACCTGGCGCTGCTGGGGAGCAGCCCGGCTACGGGGTACCAGATCTCCAAGGCATCCGGTGTTCCCCGCTCCATGATCTACGAGGTATTGGGCAAGCTGGTGGCACGCGGAGCTGCAATGACGCTCCACAGCGAGGGCGGCAACAAGTACGCTCCCGTGGCAGCCTCGGAGTTCCTGGACCAGCTTCAGCGCGAGCACGAGATACTCGTATCCACCCTCAAAGACGATCTGAAAAGCCTCGGTTCAGCCCCGACGCACGAACATGTGTGGAACATTGGGGGGAATGAGAACGTGATGGCCAAAGCGCGGGAGATGATCGATCAGTCGAAGGAACGACTTCACCTCGCACTGATGCCTGAGACGTTTCCTTCACTCCAGGGCGCACTCTCGCTTGCGGTAGAACGCGGAGTGCGGGTCGTAGTCCATTCGACTGCCGAACTGGATTTGCCTGGAGCTAGGGTGGTTGTTTCGCCTGTCCGTGAGTTTACATCCGAACGCGTCGAAGGATTGTGGTTGGTGTTGGTAGTGGACGGATGCCAGGCAATGATCGGCGAGCTGTTGACGCAGAACCAGGCTAGGGCATCCTGGACCCGCAGCCCGCTTTTCGTATTCGTAGCTGAGCACCACCTTCGCACAGATCTCTACCTCCCGCGTATCCTCTCGTTGTTGGGAGACAAGGCTGTCGACTTCATCGACGAAGCCGACCGGGAGCTGTTTGCAACGCCATTTGAGAGCCGAATAGACTGTTGACGTAGGTATCGGAAGGAACCGAGTCATGACGATAGCAGCGAATCTTGCAGACGTACACAAGTCATACCAGGTAGGAGATCTCGAGGTGCCCGCGGTACGAGGTGTCACACTGGAGATCGACTCCGGTGCTTTCCTGTCGATCGCAGGCCCATCAGGGTCGGGAAAGACAACAATACTCAATCTTCTGGGTGCACTGGACACTCCCACCTCCGGCACGATACGCATTGGCGATCGCGAAACCGCCGGGCTCACGCCCAAGATGTTGGCTGATTTTCGAAATACGCATCTTGGGTTCGTGTTCCAGACCTTTAATCTCATTCCGGTGCTGACCGTACTGGAAAACGTCGAACTCCCCTTGCAGCTTCACGGGATCGCTGAGAGGGAGCAGCGAAACACCCGCATAATGAGGATTCTCGAAGAGGTGGGCCTGGCGGGCCTCGCCGACCGCAGGCCAAACGAACTGAGCGGCGGGCAGCAGCAGCGAGTGGCGATTGCCAGGGCTCTCGTAAAAGATCCGACGCTGGTCCTCGCGGATGAACCAACCGCCAACCTCGACAGCAACACTGCCAGCGAGATCATGGCACTCATGCTCGCCATGAACAAAAAGCATGGCACCACGTTCATATTTTCGACTCACGACCCACTAGTGATGGACCATGCGTCTCGCCTGGTGAGGCTCCGAGACGGTAGGGTCGAATCAGACGAACGCCGAAACGGAGACGGAAACGATGCCTAAACAAACGGTTCCCGGTGTACTGGGGCTGAGGGCGACGTTCCGTCTAGGTTGGAGGAATCTCAAACGGAACCGTCGGCGCACATGGATAACTGCGACCACTGTCGCTCTTGCGGTATTGCTGCTTCAGATCAGTAACGCATTGCTCGTCGGCATCGAACAACAGTCGTTCGACAACCTCATCAACTACCAAACCGGACACGCCAAGGTCTACGCCGACGGGTATTTCGAGTTGCGGGACGAGTTTCCGCTGGACTACGCTCTTTCCGATGCACCAGCTGTACTGGCCGTCGTCAGGGAGGTTCCTGGAGTGGCCGCGGCGACGCCGCGCCTGACCTTTCAGGCTCAGCTTTCAAATGGAATGGACCAGGTCCCCTGCTTGGGTGTCGGTATACAGGTGCGCGGCAGCGACACGGATGTGTTCAGAATCCCGCAAACCGTGGTCAACGGCGGCTATCTGGTGGAAGATGAGGAAGGCATACTTCTCGGGAGCGCGCTGGCCGAGATCTTCGAGGTTTCGGCGGGAGATTGGTTGACAGTACTCGCCAAGACACAGTACGGCGCCTATGAAGCTCTCGATCTGCCGATAGTTGGCCTGATCGGCACAGGCAACCCCTTGATCGACCGCAACAGCTTCCTGCTTCCCCTCCCTACAGCTCAATACATACTCGACATGGAGGGTGAGGCTACAGAGGTGGCGGTCCGCTTCGCAGCAAACTCGAGAGAATCGACCGCACTCGAGCGCCTGCAGGTCGAGGTTGGCCTGTCTGGTGAATACGACGTGAAGGGGTGGCGTGAGATGGAAGAGGACTTCATGTCGCTGGTCCAGATGAAGCGTATCGGCAACATCATCTTCCTGGGCATTTTCATTGTTCTGGCGGTGGTAGGAATCACCAACACCATCCTCATGGCCGCCTACGAACGTACGCGTGAAATCGGGATGCTAATGGCCATCGGATTGCGCGGAACTGGAATCCGACGGCTGTTCCTCACCGAGGGCGCGTTAACCGGATTGCTGGGTGGTGCGGTAGGTTCCCTCATCGCGGTGGGGCTCATCATCTGGCTTGCCAACATCGGCATCAACATCAGCGCAATCTATGGGGATATCGATATAGGCTATCCGGTCAAAGACTCCATCTACCCCGCGCTGAATGTCACCGTCGTCACGGCAGGGTGGTTGCTCACTGGGATGCTGGCGGCACTCGCTTCCTTGTATCCGGCTGCGCGAGCTAGTCACAATCGGCCCGTGGAGGCACTACGTCATGTCTGATAAACGAAGACGTATACCGGTGCTGAGGCTGGCATGGCGCAACACGCTACGCAACACCCGGCGCACGCTACTCACTGTGATTGCCGTTTCGATAGCGGTCACAGCCATCACATTCATGTTCGCCTACATAACGGGAATCTTGGGCAATTTCGTGGACTCCTACGCCCGTAGCGAGTCTGGCCACGTCCGCATTAGGAAGGATGGTTACACGGAACGAGAGCGCTTGATGCCGGTTTACCTCAAGGTGGATGGTGTTTCCGAGCTGCTCGAAAGAATCCGTGACCACGCCGATGTGGAAGAAGTGGTGCCGAGGATCCGTTCGTCGGTTTTGGTGGATGGAGCAGGATCCAATCGCCCGGGCCTCTTGTTGGGATTGGATATCGAGCGAGAGTCTGCCTACCTGAACCCGACCGGAATGGCTGTGAACGGCAATCCGCCACGGCCTGGACATCCGGAAGTGATGATAGGGATGGAATTTGCCGAAAAGCTGTCTATCGAAGTGGGAGACACCATCACGGTGCTCGGTCAGACCGCATACCGATCTCTTGGCGGCCTCCGCCTGGTCGTGACCGACCTGGCTTTCTCAGGCATTTCGTTTCTGGACAACAGTATGTTGGTCGTGCCCATCGATCAGGCACAAGAGCTTGCCGACATGCCCGATGCAGCCACCGAGATCCTCGTATTTGCCCATGACGTGGAGATTGCCGAATCGCTTGCGGTCGAGTTGGAGGCCGACCTCGCCCCGTACGTATCAGGTGACATCGAGGTGCTGTCGTGGCTCGATCAAGGTCAGTTGATGCGAACCATGCAGATGATGAGGCCGCTATTGGGGGTGGTGATGGGGCTGATGCTCCTAATGGCAGGCTTGATCATCATCAACACGATGTTGATGACTGTCATGGAACGTACTCAGGAGCTCGGCATGCAGGCCGCACTTGGCATGCGTCGCAGCGACATCCTGTTCCTCATCGTTTCGGAGGGATTGGTGATTGGGCTCATCGGAGGGGCGATTGGGGCCGTCCTCGGTAGTGGCGTGGGAATATGGCTGGAGCATTCCGGCATCGACTTCACCGCGGCTGCACGAGGTATCGACCTGCCGTTCCAAGGTATCGTTTATCCCGATTGGCAGCTGTCCTACCCGTTCATCGGGACGGCCTGCGGCGTGTTTGCTGCCGGTATGGCAGCACTTTACCCCGCTCTGAGAGCGATCAAGATGGCTCCAGCGGAGGCTTTGAGACAATGACTAAAACGATTGTGGCAGGGTTTGCGGCTGGCTTGCTCTGCATCTCGACCGGTGGCAGTAACGCACAGCTGACGCCTCACCAGATTCTCGAGCGAGTCGATGCGAACATGACAATGTCCACAGCGCGCGTGAACGCCCAGATGACGATCACTTACCGTGATGGAGACGTTCGCAACCTGATCTACGACGCTTGGGCACAGGGCACAGACCAGTCGTTCTTGGAATTCACTGCTCCGGCACGAGATGCTGGAAGTAGGTTTCTGCGCTTGGAAGAAGCCATGTGGATCTATCTGCCGAGGGTTGGCAAGAGTGTGCGCATCCAGGGCCACATGTTGCGGCAGGGTTTGATGGGCAGCGATTTCTCCTACGGCGACGCCTCGGAAAACCCGAGCATGGTAGATGATTACGATGCTGTGCTCGAAGGCGAGGAGGAAATCGACGGGCGCCGGGCATACGTGGTAGATCTCACAGCCAAGCGGAACGACTTGGCGTATCAGCGCCGCAAGGTGTGGGTCGATGCGGAACGCTGGGTGCCTCTCAAAGAGGAACGGTATGCTCGGAGCGGCAAGCTGCTGAAGACCGCTTTGATCAGTGATGTGAGGCGAGTCGGCGATCGTTGGTATCCGTTTCGGATCGAGATGGACGATGCGATGCAGACCGATACCAGGACGGTGCTTCAGATGCTGAATGTCGAGCTCGACATACGAATTCCGCGTGAGGTATTTACCCTGCCCTACCTCGAGGGTGGCTTGTGAGCTTGCGCTCGGCAGTCGGTTTGTTGATCGCTGCGTTGATTGCGCCTGCCGGCTCGTTTGCTCAGCAGTCCCTGAGATTGACAGGGTACCTCGAGCACCAGTTCAGCGTCAATCACTATCCTAGCTCCGGCTGGCAGCAGCTGGACTACGATCGTGTTCGGGTGGACGTCAATGCCCGAGCCGGCATGGGATCGCGCGCCTCTGTGGCAGTCGTTTATCAGCTCTACCGCGGCAACACATCGATAGCGTTGGCAGATGTGCTGCCCGAGGAACTCCGAGCAGCAGTTGGAGACGCGTCCATCGAGCTCGAGACTAGGCATTACCTGAACCACGCCTACGTCACGATCAGGCCGGGCCCGGTGGAGATAACCGCGGGTAAACAGTTCATGACATGGGGTGCGGCAGCGGTTTTCAACCCCACTGAGTTATTCCGGCCCAAAAACATGCTCGAGCCAGGATACGAGCGGGAAGGCGTAGGTGCATTGAGCGCCAAGGTGCCGTTCGGTCCATTGAGTGATGTGAGAGTGGCATGGGTACCGGAAGGTGGTTTCGACACCAGCGGAAAACTCCTGAGAGTGCGGCATCATCTCGAAGGGTTTGACCTTTCCGCGATAGCGGCGGAAGTGTATGACGAGACGTTGCCGGTCGGAATAATCGGAATGGGTGGCTTGCCCCAGCGACGGCGGACTGTTGGTGGAGACATTACCGGGGAGATCCTGGGTTTAGGGGTATGGACCGAGGCCACCTGGTCGGATTTCGCGGGCGAGAGATGGGTCGAGGTCACCGCCGGCGGCAATTACTCTCTTTCCGACGGCACTCTCTTCTTGTTGGAGGGGTTCTACAATGGGCGCGGCGAATGGGAAGCGCCATACAGTGCGACGGCTTGGTTGCATCGACTTTCAGGTACCCGGAGGACCTTGGGAAAAGGCATCCTCGTCGGGAATGTGGCTCGACCATTCGGTCAGCTGTGGTCGCTCGGGATTTCCGGCCTGAGCAATGTCGGTGATGGCAGCGGAGTAGTCATTCCGTCGGTATCATACTCGTTCGCCGAAAACGTCGATCTCATGTTCAACGGGCTAGTGTATTTTGGTGGAGATAACACTGAGTTCGGAGCCGGTGACCTGGGTGGGTTCTTGCGGGGCCGTATCTACTTCTAGCAATTCGAGCCTACCGCTGGCGGTTCTTGCCGTATTCCCTGTACTTTCATTTGACTGGTAATCAGCAACCGGAACCGGTATCGCAAAGTAAGGTGAAGATGGGCGCCGAACTAAAACAACCCGGTCAGCCGGGAGACGCTCACCAGGTCCAAGAGGCCGTGGTGATTCGTTTTGCAGGTGACTCTGGCGACGGTATGCAGGTCGCCGGGTCACAGTTCACTATTGAGACTGCTCTCTTCGGAGAGGATGTAGCGACCTTTCCAGACTACCCGGCCGAGATCAGGGCACCTGCCGGGAGCGAATTCGGAGTGTCGGCCTTCCAGCTCCAGTTCGGATCCACCGACATCTCGACACCCGGTGACGAATTGGACGTTCTCATAGCAATGAACCCTGCCGCGCTCAAGGCAAACATCAGAGACCTCAGAGTGGGCGGTACGGTCATCGTTGACAAAGAGGCTTTTACCGAGCGCAATCTCGAAAAGGCTGGGTATTCCTCCAACCCTCTTGCAGAGCAGCCTCTGGCGCGGCATGAGTTGATTCAACTGAACATCAGTCAGATGGCTGCGGAGGCTGTTGCTCACTTCGATCTCAGTCAGAAAGAAGCCAATCGCTCGCGAAACATGTGGACGCTAGGTCTCGCGCTCTGGTTGTACGACAGGGATCGCTCGGCAACGACCGAGTGGCTGCGCCAGAAATTCGCGGCGCGCCCGGAGATCGCCGAGGCAAATATTGCTGCCCTCAATGCGGGTCATGCGTTTGGCGAAACGGCTGAAATGCCCAGCTCTGCTGTGGGTCACGGTATGGGTAAGGCCCACATGGCGCCCGGAGATTACCGAGTGGCTACAGGTACCCAGACAATTACTCTGGGGGTGTTGGCCGGTGCAAAAGCAGCCGGATTGGAGATCTTCCTCGGGTCGTATCCAATTACTCCGGCCTCTCCGGTACTGCACATGATGGCAAACTTGAAGAGTCAGGGTGTCATCACGTTCCAGGCTGAAGACGAGATCGCCGCAGTTTGTTCGGCAATTGGCGCCTCGTACGCAGGAGCACTCGGTGTAACGTCGAGTTCCGGCCCTGGGATCGCCCTCAAAGGAGAGGCGATCGGACTGGCTATCAGTGCGGAACTACCGCTGATCATCATCAACACGCAAAGAGCTGGGCCCTCTACGGGAATGCCCACCAAGGCTGAGCAGTCGGATCTGTTTCAGGCCGTATATGGGCGGAACGCAGATGCACCAGTTCCGGTGATCGCCGCGGCGACGCCGTCCGATTGTTTTGAAGTTGCTGTCGAGTCCGTGAGAATAGCCACCAAGTACATGACACCGGTGTTTGTCCTTACTGACAGCTATTTGGCAAACGCCGCCGAGCCGTGGCGTTTGCCCGATCTCGACTCACTGCCTGACATGCGTGTGGAGTTCATGGAGGAAGAAGCCGGTAATGCGTTGTTACAGCGCAGGGATCCGCACACGCTGGCCAAGTCGTGGGCAAGACCTGGTACGCCCGGATTGGAACACCGCGCGGGAGGCTTGGAGAAGGACTTCAGAACCGGTCATATCTCCTACGATCCGGACAATCACCAGTACATGACCGACACACGGGCCGCGAAAATCGCGGGTATCGGCGCCGACATCCCGTTGCAGGAAGTTGCGCTTGGGGAGGACTCCGGGAAGTTGGTTCTTGTTGGATGGGGCTCGACCTTCGGGCCGATCCGACAGGCGACAATGAGAGCGCGCAATAAGGGGCTCGACGTATCGCACATTCATCTCCGTTACCTGAACCCCTTCCCACCCAATTTGGGTGAGCTGCTCAAAGGGTTCGAAAAGATACTCGTACCCGAAATGAACAACGGCCAGCTGGTGACTATGCTGCGAAGCACGTACCTGGTACCTGCGGAACGCCTTTCCAAGGTCACGGGTCAACCATTCAAGATTGCAGAAATCCTCGACGCCGTCACGGCAATAATGGAGACATGACGATGCCGGGCGCCACAACATCTGACAAGCTGAAACCGAAGGACTTTGCTTCGGACCAGGAAATAAGATGGTGTCCTGGATGCGGCGACTACGCGATCATCAAGGCGGTTCAGAAGGCGTTGGCAGAGCTCGAAGTCAGGCCGGAAGATACGGTTTTCGTTTCCGGCATTGGTTGTGCGGCACGCCTGCCCTATTACCTAGCGACATACGGATTTCACACGATCCACGGGCGAGCACCCGCGATCGCAACGGGAGCAAAGCTCGCCAACCCGGACCTCGACGTTTGGATTGCCACTGGAGACGGCGATGGGTTGAGCATCGGCGGCAACCACATGCTGCACGCGGTGCGTCGCAATATTGATCTCCAAATTCTGCTGTTCAACAATGAGATATATGGATTGACCAAGGGCCAGTATTCGCCCACGTCGAAACCGGGCACACGATCGCCGTCGACTCCTTTGGGATCGGTCGAAAGGCCGGTGACTCCGGCGGAGTTTGCACTAGGGGCCGGCGGCAGGTTTGTCGCGCGGGGCATAGACACGCAACACAACCGGCTCGTACCTATCCTCAAATGTGCTCACGACCATCGTGGGGCATCGTTGGTCCTCATATACCAGAATTGCGTCGTGTACAACAATGGCGCCTTTTCGCATTTCACCGACAAGAAGAATGCTGCTGAACGACAACTGCATGTCGAGCACGGCAAGCCGTTACTGTTTGGCAAAGACGGAGAGCGTGGATTACGCCTAAAGCCGGGCTGTCTCGGGCTCGAGGTAGTCGATGTGGGTGCGAACGGTATCTCCGTTGAGGACATCCTCATCCACGATGAGACCAATCGTGCCCTGGCGATGCAACTTGCCAGTCTAGAGCCTCCAGAGTTTCCCATCGCTCTAGGTGTGTTGTTCTGCGATCCGAAGGAACCGTACGACAAGTCCGTTCACGTTCAGATAGGTGAAGCGAAAGCAGAATCGGGCATGCAAGATTTGGCCGGATTGCTCCGCGATGGTCAAACCTGGGTCGTCGAAGAGGATGGTTAGCTGATAATGACTCCAGCGTAGGCAACGACGTCTCGATCGTCTCCAGTCACCAGGCCGCTGTGTCTGTAGTCGACGACTTCCGCCTGAGTCGCGCCGAGTATTCGGGTCGCCTTGAGCACGACTGCCGCTGGAGCTCTTCCGCACATGCTCACGTGTCGATCGTGGCAGTAGGATAACAGCCCTTCGGCATCAAATCGTTCGATAGCCTCCAGCGCCACTCTGTCTTTCGCTGCGGCGGCCTGCGCCGATTCGAAGTGTGTCATGTCCGACGATGCCAGGAGCAACACCTCATGTGGCCATTCGGAAACCGTGGTCGCGATTGCGTCTGCAAGCTCCCTGCAGCGGTCCCAGTCGTCCCATCCCAACACCAGCGGTGCTATTTCGACTTCAGGGGCAATGTGCGCCAGAAACGGCAGTTCGACCTCCACGGCGTGTTCATGGGCGTGTGCGGCCGGATCGTGTGCAACCATGTCGGTAGCGGCCTCGAGCTGCGAGAGGAACTCGTCAGCCACTTTCAACTGACCCAGCGGCGTGTCGAAAGCACCGCTGTTCCATGCTGCCGCTCCGCCCCTGTGACCAGCCCTGCCTGTGTGGTTGGGCGCGAGAATCACGACGAGGCGCGGAATTACCACACGCTTGAACACGTGCGCCGCACATTGGCCTGAGTACACCAACCCGGCATGGGGAGCGATCGCGCCGAATGCGTTTCTCGGTTCCGCATCCACGGCAGCGAGCATGCTTTTCACCATCGATCGCAATTCTGCCGCTGAATCCGGATAGAACCGACCGGCGACGGCCGGCGGTCGGACCGACGAACTGAGAGATGCCATTTGGTCACCTTGTGAACTGGTCATCAAATCCAAAAAGCGCTGTTGAGATGATTATAGCAACCCGATGGTTCCGGTTGCAGGGGAATTTGCCGCGGATTAACGCGGAGTGAAGCGGATACTGCGGTGGTTCCCGTTTTCCCGCCCACCCCACAAAACGACCGCGCTTATCCGCGTTGTTCAGCGTCCTTCCGCGGCAGAACACTCCCAACTTAGAAAGAAGGAGAAAGAAAACGGGAAACGAAACGCATCAGTCGTCCCGTTTCCCGTGTCGTCTGAGTTGATTCGCGACGACTAGATCGTACTAACGATCCTCGCACTTGGCGCTCGCACGCCCAGTAGCCTCGTTGCGGCACCGCTCGCCATTCCAAAGACAGTCGTCGCAGCCGCGTCTGCCGTCATACAATCATCGGCTTTGATGGTAACGCTGTGCACAGTGCTCTCACGTGGCTCGGCAGTCGCGGGGTCCATCAGGTGGTGATACGTCCTACCGTTGTGATTGAAGTACTGCATGTAATCACCTGAGGTGGCTACGGCAGCGTCCGCTATCTCGAACTGCTCTGAGATCTTGCTCGGATCGCGGGGAGACCGTACGCCAACTTTCCAAGGGTCGCCGTCTTCCGAAGAACCCATGGCGTAGAGGTCGCCACCCACGTTCACGAGGGCGTTGGTGATGCCCCATTCCCTGAGCGCGTGCACTGCTCGGTCCACACCGTACCCCTTGGCGATACCGCCCAAGTCGATCTCCACGTCGTTCTCGGAGAACCGGACTACCGGCTGGCCGCCGCGGCGATCCAGGTCCATTGTGCGATACAGGTTACGACCCGCATACCTGTGCACCTGCTCGGATTTAGGAGGTTCCGACCTATGTCCGACGTCCCATGTCTTGATCACGGAACCAAGGCACGGGTCGAACACGCCGTTGCTGGACTGGGCCCAAAGCAGACTCTCGTACAAAACGTCCGCTGTCGCAGATGAGATTACAGTTGGCACGCGCGCTGTTTGGAGGTTCGCGCGACCTACGTCCGAAGTGGTCGCAAACCGCGTCATCAGCGACTCTACACGCCTCAGTTCCGCGAAGGCCGCATCGATGGCGCCGTGCGCGTACCGCTCGTCTTGGTGAACTACACCGATCTCAGCGATCGTTCCCATCGAGGGGACGCTTCGCCGAATCAGCTCGGTTCGCCGGCTCCGCCAAAGGGGGACTACCGCAACGGCAAATGCCCCGGCTCCAAGTAGAAGAAATTCTCGCCGGCTGGGGCCTGAGGACCCTGACGGTTTTTGATCATGCATGACTGTGCTCCGAAATCTCACTAGCTATATGACAAGCACCGCATTCAGCGGTGTCTTCTTCTGAATCACAAGCGCCGCAACTTTTTGTTCTCTCGTGTTGCTCGTGCCCACCGCCTATCAGGCCGAACAGTACGAACAGGGTTGCGCACCCGCAGATGCCCACAATCAGGGTCATGAGGCGCTCAACAATCCTGCGAAGCCCATGAACGCCAGAGATAGACAGCCGGCGATGATGAATGTCAACGCGCTACCTTTTGCCACCTCTGGGACGGTAACCAATTCACTATCTTCACGTATCGACGCCATCATGATCAAAGCTAGCGTCAACCCGAGGCCGGCCCCCCACGCGTAAAATAGCCCTTCGATGAAATTGTACCCCTTGTTCGTGGACTGAATCGCGCAGAACAGGATTGCGCAGTTGGTCGTAATCAACGGCAAGTAGATACCCAGAGCTCTGAACAGGGCTGGACTGATCTTCTTGATCGCAATCTCGACAATCTGCACGCTCGAAGCGATCACGACGATGAATGCGATGGTGTCCAAGTATGGAGCATACGGAAGAATGTAGTTGTACAAGAACCACGCGCAGATCGACGTGATCGTGAGCACGAACAGGTTTGCTCCGCCCATGCGCAGCGCTGTCTCGACACGTCCTGACACACCCATGAATGGGCACAGGCCAAGGAAGTAGAACAACGTGAAGTTGTTGACCACCATCGCGGATACGAGAATCAGGAAGAGATTGTTCATTATGCCGCCTCCTCCTGTGGAGCGCCGCCTACACCAACGTTTGCAGCCGCTTTCTCGTCCCTACGTTTCTGCCATGCGTTCAGCCCCAGCAGTACGAATCCAATGGTGAGGAATCCGCCCGGCGGTAGTACGAAGACGACCCAAGGCTCGAAGTTGGGGCCGAAAATCGGGATCCCGAGGATTGAACCACTACCCAGGATTTCCCTGACAGTGCCCAGGATCAACAGTGCGATCGTGAATCCGATGCCCACTCCGAATGCATCGAGGAGCGCCCGCCCGACGGGCCGTTTGGATGCAAACGCTTCCTGCCGCCCAAGAATCATGCAGTTGACGACGATGAGGGCGATGAACGCACCCAGATCCTTGTGGATCGTGGGCACCGCCGCCTCGAGCGTCATGTCCGTGAGCGTCACAAACGTTGCGATGATCACGATGTATGTGGAAATGCGCACCTGATTCGGGATGAATTTCTTGAATGTCGCGACAAGCAAACTGGACCCAGTCAGCACGAAGAACGTTGCTGCCGACATCGCTATGCTGTTCACGACAGTATTCGTCACAGCGAGCGCGGGGCAAAGACCCAGCATCTGTATCAAGACAGGATTTTCGCGCCAGATACCTCGCGTGAAATCTTGCTGGGGAGTCGTAGTTCTCATTGGCTTCCTCCCCCATTGTATGCTTCGATCATCGGGTCCAGGCGTTCGAGTGCGTTGTTGATGATTCGGATCACCGCACGCGACGAGATGGTCGCTCCGGTGATCATGTCGATTTCGTTCTGACTACCGGAACCCGCCCCAGTCTTCACACCCACCAAGGGAGATTGTGATTCATTGAACAGGCCAACCCATTCGAGGTCCTTCACGATCTTGTCTCCAAGACCCGGTGTTTCTTTATGCTCCAGTACCATCATGCCGAGTATCGTCCCGGATTCAGCGTCGTATCCAAAGATCAGGCGAACGATGTCTTGGAACCCAAACTCGCCTGATTGGATCGCATAGCCGATCTGTGTGCCGTCTGCCCGGTATCCCGGATAGATCTGGTCGAAATCTTCGGGTACCGCGCCGGCAGGAAGCTCGTCCTGAAGTGCTCCGTCGACCACGAAGAGGGTGTCGACCTGATCGGGAGCACCGAGTACTACACCGATCGCTTGTTGAAGCTCGGCTGCTTTGTTTGCGGTAATGATCGGCTCGGTAACTACGTACACGAACACGATCAGAAAGCCGGCGAGTGCGCCTGCCACCCCAAGAGTCAGTATCAGGCGAAGCGGCGAAGCCTCTTCCTGCTGCGGCGGTGGCGGCGGGGCGTCCGGCGCTGTGTCGGTAGTCAGATTCTCTTCCGTCACGATACCACCTGCTTCAGCTTCGTTCCAAACACACGCGGCTGCGTAGCTCTATTGATGAACGGAACCATCGCGTTCATCAGCAATATTGCGTACATCACGCCCTCTGGTAGCCCTCCCCAGAGTCGTATGACCACCACCAGAAATCCGATGCCGAACCCGAAAATCCAACAGCCGAGGTTCGTCGTAGGTGATGTCACCATATCGGTCGCCATGTAGACGGCACCCAACATCAGGCCGCCGGAGAACAACATGAAGATCGGCCCCGGGTATCGAGCCGCATCGAGCAAGTGAAGTCCTCCGGCCAACACTGCAACGGTGAGCAGGATGCTCGCAGGGATCCGCCAATTCAGGTGGTTCCTAACCGCAAGGTACGCCCCACAAAGCAGGATGATGATGCCCGAGGTCTCACCGGCCGACCCACCAATGGAGCCCATGATCAGGTCCATGTTTTCAGTCGCTACCTGCTCGAACTTCATCAAGCCCAGAGGCGTTGCACCTGTGACCGCATCGGTGCTCCCGCTCATCAGTGGAAAAGCGAAGTTGGCACCGCGGAGACTCCACCACGGACCACCAGTCGCCGGCCAGGTGGTGAGCGCCACCGGAAACGCCGCTTGTAAAAAAGCGCGGCCCAGGAGCGCCGGGTTGAAAATGTTCTGGCCCAGCCCTCCGAAAATCAGCTTGCCGAATCCGATTCCGAATGCACCGCCGACAAATGCCATCCACATTGGGAGGCCTGGCGGCAACGTCAGTCCCAGAAGCAATCCCGTAATGATTGCGGAACCATCCTTCAACGCTGATTTGGGGCCGAAGAACTGTTCTACGAGCAAGGCACCGGCGCAGCTCGCGAAGATCACGAGTATTGCGCTAGGGCCAAAGAAGAACACTGACGCTGCCACAATTGGAACGAGGCTGCCGACAACAGACCACATGATGGTCGGTGTCGTGTCTTGTCCTCCCAAGTGGGGCGCTGCGGTTACTAAGAGATTTCTATCGTTCACGCTACTTGTCGCTTCCATAACGCCTGTTTGGCCATTTGGAAAAGCTGACTCAACGGAATGTTGGACGGGCACGTGTACGAGCAACAGCCGCACAACATGCAGTCCGCTAAATGGTAGTCGTTCATCTCCTCATAGCGATCAGCTCTTGCCAACGCTCCCAGATGCTGTGGGTTGAGGAAGATCGGGCACGCGTCGAGACAATGACCGCAGCGAATGCACGGATGCGATTCCGCCCGTTTGCACTCGTCTTCGGAAAGAACGACGACTCCTGATGTGCCCTTGAGCAACGGCACGTCCAAGCTGGCCTGTGAAGCGCCCATCATTGGCCCGCCAAAGACGATCTCGAACGCATCGTCGTTCAATCCACCGCACATCTCGATGAGGTCGCGGAGCTTGGTCCCGACCGGAACGATGAGGTTCGACGGTTCCTTAATGCCCTTGCCCGTCACCGTCACGATCCGTTCGACCAGAGGCAAGCCGGTCTCGAAAACTTCAGCGATTGCCGCAATTGAGCCGACGTTCTGAACGACGACGCCTGCGTCGAGCGGGAGCTTACCAGACGGTACCTCGCGTTTCAGGAGAGCGTCGATCAACATCTTCTCTGCCCCCTGAGGGTATTTAACCGTGAGCGGATGAATCGTGATGTTCAGATCGTCCGGAACCGCGGTCGCCAAAGCTTCGATGGCATCGGGTTTGTTCTTCTCGATCCCGATCATCGTGTGGCTCACACCCAGGCACATCATCATGATCCTGGTGCCCAGAATTACCCTGTCGGGATACTCCGCCATGGTTCTGTGGTCGGAGGTCAAGTACGGTTCACACTCACAACCGTTCAAGACCAGCGTATCGATCTTGGTACCCTCTGGAGGCGTCAACTTGACGTGCGTCGGAAACGCAGCGCCTCCAAGCCCAACGACACCCGCATTTTTTACTGCCGCGCGAATCTCTTCGGGAGACAGCCCCTTCCAGTCCGGGACCGTCCTGCCTCTCGGAGTCTGCGCAGAATATTTCTCTACCTGGATGCGAACCGCCGGCGAGTAGGAACCGTTGGGGTGTGGCCACAGGTCGATTTCCTTCACCGTCCCTGTGGCCGACGCGTGAATCGGCGCCGAAATGAACCCATCGGCTTCCCCGATTTTGTCGCCACGCTCAACCCGGTCTCCGACTCGTACCAGTAGCCGTGCCGGCTTACCGGTATGCTGACTCAACGGGAGCACAACTTCGTCCGGAAACGGCATTCGCCGAATCCGGCTTTGCTCAGTGAGTGTTTTCAGCTCAGGCGGATGAACGCCCTGTCGAAACGTTTCAAGCCTATCGTTCATGCGCCGCTTCTAGTTGAAGGGCTCAGCCCGTTTAACCCACTTATCGAGGTCCTTCTCCTTCGGGTTGAGCGGCGTGCCCGGGTGGATGATTCTCACTGAGCATTTCTCAGCCGCCTGAACCAGCTGCTTGAAGGTTCCGGCTCTCGCGTCCTTGATGTACGCCTGCTTTTTCTCGTTGTAGGCGAACATCTTGTTGTTGATCTTGGTGCACTCGTCACATGTGGTGCAACGTGCGGACTCGATGTACGGCTCCATAACGAGCCCTTCATCTTCCTCTTCCGCAGCTGGTGCAGCCGCAGGAGCTTCAGCCACTGCGACCGCGGTACCACCTTCGTGCAGCGCTGCAGGTGCAGCCTCAACACCGCCGCCGCCATTGCCGCCAATGATGTCGCCAGGGATGCCCTCGAGTCCCGGTACCGCTTGCGCCGTCTCGAGCAGTTCGGCGACAGTCTTCAGGCCGTCGCCAGCTCTCACGAGGCCTTCCGCGAGCTTCCGGGCAACGACGCGCGGATAGTGGGTCCTGAGCTCGGCCATTTTGGCTTCGTATTCCTGCCTGAGAGCCTCAGCCTTCTTGTCGAACTCGCCTTCCATGTCGTATTCGACGGCATCTCTCACTGTTTGCGGTACTTCTACGCCCGCCATTTCCTTGAGGCGCTCCCAGGATTCTACACGTTCTTCCCCGAGCCGTACGATCTCATCGGCCATGGTGAGACGCGTCAACTTCTTGTCAGGGGCGACGTAATAGATGAACGGTGTCTTGTCCGCACGATCCTCTTTAGAGAGGTTGAGGTACTCGTGGTACAGCACCATCGAATCCTCGTCGACCTCACCCTTGACCTTCTTGAAGTGTTTGAAAAAACGCCCTTCGGTGGCTGCCCAGTCGGCGATCGTGAGCGGCAATTCCATCTTCTGCTCTGCTCCGTCGTCGTCGACGTAGGTGATCTCGTACGTAGGCCAGGTGTCATCCAGAGACGGGTTGCCGTCCAGACTCAGCTGGTCGCACAGGTTGTCGCCTTCGTACGGGTTGTACGTGAGGACCGGGAATGCGCGACTCTCCAATGAAAGCTTCGAAGCCTTCGCTGCCGCGTCGTCGCCAATTGCATGCTCAGGCGCACACGGACTGTGCAGCAGGAACAGTGACGGACACCGCATCTGGAGGCCCTTTAGGACTCCCTCGAGCAGGTGCGAAGCTGCCGCCTGCGTGCTCTGGTGCACGAACACCTTGCCGTGCGCCATCGCGATGAGGGACATCTCCTTCCGCTGCTCTTCCTTACCGTGTTGGCCTTTGCCGTACTCAGCCATATCCGATACCTGGCCGAGGAATCCACTAGTGCAAGCCTGGCCACCGGTGTTCGAGTAGACCTGGGTGTCCAGAATGATCACACGGATCGGCTTACCCGACGCAAACATACGCGACAGGTTCTGGAAACCGATGTCGAACATCGCGCCGTCACCGCCGGTGGCGAAGATCGGCGGGCACATCTTGAACTCTTCATCGTTGAATTCGCGCCAGTCGAAGTTGCCGAAGAACGGCTCATGGATTTCCGCATCGTAATCACCGTTCAGTTCCAACTCGGCTCTGCGAACTTTCACGAACCCGTCCGCCATCTTCCGCATGTGACCTTCAAAGATACCGATCGCGATTGAAGGTGCGTCTTGGAACAGATGGTTCGTCCAGGGGAACGGATAGGGGTTGAACGGATAGGTGCTGCCCCAAACCGACGAGCATCCAGTCGCGTTCGTCATGCCCATCGGAGATCTGCCGCGTCCCGTTGGCCCTTCGGTATAGCGCCACCTGAGGTCTTTGAGTTCTTCGATGAACTTGTTGATGCGCTCGACTTCGGCCTGTTTTGATTCCTCTAGGGGAATCTTCACTCCCTCGCCGTTGCCCTCGGCGACCGCATTCAAGTCGACGTCCGAAGCAAGTACTCCTCTTGCCTTTTCATCGAGCTGGTCAATGATGCCATCGATCTTCTCTACGTACTTTGCAACGCGCGGGAACATGAGCGCGTTTACCGCCGCCACCACCAGGTGGATTACGGTCTTCTCACCGCAGCCCATGCAGGCACCGTCGCCGCCGACCATGGACGTGTAGTTCTGCTTCTTGAGCAGCAACGATGAAAGGACTCCAATTCCCTCATCCATGTCCGAGATCTTGATGTAGCGCTCGTCGGTGTCCGGCAGGTTCTCCCAGAGTTCCCAATTGCGACGGAGCTTTTCAACCGCTGCTTCGTCCTGCTTGATCGTCTTCAAAGCCCCATCTGGACAGACCTCTACGCAGAGGTTACAACCTTTACAGGTATTTGGGTTGACTGTAATAGAGAGCAGACCACCGGTTCCGGCCTGGTCGTTCTCGGGTAGATCGAAGAATGGAGCAGTCTTCGCCAGGGGGAACTCCGCGAGGGCCGCATAAACCGGCGCAAACTCCTCGTCGAGGACCGCACGCTTTTCCGGATCCATGTTGAGTTTGTCACTGACGGTCTTGTAGGCCATCGAAAGGATGTCGGCGTAATTTTTTACGTCGACTCCCTTCATGATCCGGCGCGACTCGCGTGCCAGGTGCGGGACGATCTGGCGCAAGCGATCAAAGGTCTGACCGTTCTTGGCAACCGTATCGATAGCCGCAACGATGACCTGATCGATTTCGGTCACCAGCCCTGGAATCGCCGTGTCGGGGCACTGTGTCCAACACTGAGCGCACCCTGTACAATTCTCGGGGATGAACTCGGGAATCTCGAACCGCACGTCGGTCATGTCTCGGATAACGCTCGTTGCGGCCGGGATGGCACTGATTGCCGCAAATGGATCCGCTATTGGGTCGCTGGCAGTCTTGTAAAGGTGGCAAACCTGCTCCCAGAACCGGCCCGGATTGCCAAAGCCATCCTGCCAATTGGATCCATCCAGAATCGCGGGCATCTGTGGTGCTGCGCCGATTGAAGACTCGTCAATCGAAAGCTTCTCCGCGTCGACCACGCGCATCTCGTCATACCCGCGGCGAATGACGCGGACGTTGTCCTCGACGACGCGCTCGCCCAAATGGCCGAACTTCTTTTGCAGCTGTGCCTTGATGCCTTCGAACAGCTTCTCTTCTGTGAGGCCGTGGCGTTCGACGAGAGGCGACTCACGGAAAAACGCGCCCATAAATGCTGCACCCTGCATGCGGTAACGCAATGCCGGATCCGAAGCCTCCTCCGAAGCGATCTTGAAGCCGTCGAGCAGAAACGTCTTGACCTTCTTCTCCTTGATCGTCTGTTGTACCGATCCGGGCAATGTGTTCCAGAACTCCTCAACCGTGAGGTCGCTCTGCATGATGAACACGCCGTTCTGCTGGATTCCCGCGAGCGGATTGGAGTGGCGGCAGACGTTCGGGTCGGGAGCCAGTACGGCGGTGACGTTCTTGAGTTCGCAATTCAGGCGCAGCTCTTCTGATGCCAGCGTTGCGAAGAACGTCGTCGGCTGGCCTTTCTTTTCCGATCCGTATTTGGGGTTGGCTTGAATGTTCAAGCCAAAGAGATCGGCGGAGGTGCTGGCGATGTTCTTACCAGTAGTAATTGCGCCCCAACCACCGACGGAGTGCATTCGGATAGTGACTGCGTCATCGGGCAGGAGGTTCAAGTTCCCGGCCGACGGCAACGCTAGATCCGCGATGTCCGGATACTCCTCGAGCAGCTGTTCCTGCCAGATCTGCAGCTTCGGATTGTTCGTGTCTGGACGCACAAAGTCGATCGAGAGGTAGAACTGACGCATCTGCTTGCCACCCTCGACCATGTTCTCAGCGGCAGCGACGAGGTCGCCGGGTTGGAGATCGCGACTGCCCATACCAAACGCACCGGAATAAATCTCTGGAATGTCACCGTGGGATAAGGACTCGATGTCTGCATAGGGCTTGTTCCCGTTCCCGCGGCCGTTTTCGAGTGCCTTGCCCAGGGCAGCTCGTATCTCGCGAGCGATCGGCAGGTCTATGGCCAGCGGCTGGTCGGTTCTCTCCAGGATCGTTACGGCCTTTCTGCCACGCAACATCTTCGTGAGCACGTCGGCGGGGAACGGGCGGAACATCGTGAGATTGATCACGCCGATCTTCATGCCCTTCGTCTCACGCAAGTAGTCGCACACGGCTTCCGCGTTGCAGACCAAGGAGCCCTGTCCTAGCAGCACATACTCCGCGTCTTCCAAGCGATAGCCCATTGCGCGCGAATACTGCCTGCCTGTGAGCGCAGCAAACTCGGCCATGGCCTGATCGGCGAGAGGAGCTATGTGATCGAAGAAGAACGGGCGTTGGGCGGCGACACCCTGAGCGTACGATTCCTGGTTCTGGACGACACCCACCATTGCGGGATAATCGACGTCGAACATCTCGGGAATGCGGCGACGCTTCTCACCGAACACCCAGCGCTGGGCGGCTGTGGGTGAATCGACGATGTCAGACGGGTCCCCGAGATACTCCTTTACGCACTCGCGTTCCGGTATCCGCGCTGACTCGATGACGTGCGTTGTGAGAAAGCCGTCCTGGGCAACCACTCCCGGGTTCAGCGCAAGCTCGGCGGTGCGGTGAGCGATAAGAGGCAAGTCTGCCGCTTCCTGCACGTTCTTCGCGAAGTACTGGAAGAAGCCGGTGTCGTCGATTGCATGGTAGTCGTCGTGACCCGCATGAACGTTCAGCGTGTGTTTGGTCATTGCGCGCGCGCCGATGTTGAGCACGTACGTGAGACGCTTGCCAACCGCCGCATACAGCGATTCATGCATGTATGCAATGCCCTGGCCACTCGAGAAGTTGGTAGCGCGAAGGCCTGTCATCGCCATTCCCGCTGTCACGGCCGCTGCAGCATGCTCTCCTTCGGGCTCGAAGAAGATGAGTTTGCGCCCATTGACGTTGCGCTTCCCGACCGCTACCGCCTTCGCCCATCCCTCACCCATGTTCGTCGAGGGAGTAATGGGATATGCACCAGCAGCCTCGGCTGCGTTGGTTTCGGCTTCAACCGTCGCCGCTGTGCCGTCGGTAGCCGTCAGAATCCCCGGATATTTCGGGGAGTTCGAATCGTTTTGGTTCTTTTTCATTCCTTTGCACTCCTAACCAACTCGAGCGTGTCAGCGAACTGCTGCCCCTCCAGCCAGACGATGGCGTTTGTCGGACATCTGCCGACAGCTTCGGGACTAGCAAGAACGTTCTTCTCGTAATCAATCACAGGAAGGTTGTTTACCATCTCTATCAAACCGGGCGCCGCATCTGCGACACACCTGGCGCATGCGTTGCATGCGACTTTGCACATATCTTCGGCGTCGTCGCCGGCCAGCAAATTCTTGCACTGCACGATCAGCTGTTGTTCCATCGGCATGATCGTAAAGAGATCGAGGGGGCAGGCGTCGACACAGTCACCGCAGGCGGTACACTTCTCGGGAATCACGACCGGGATCTTGTTTTCGTTCATCACGATTGCGTCGAACCCGCAAGCGACTTTGCAATCGTCCAGTCCCAAGCACCCCCACGCGCAGCCCTTTCCACCTCCCGCGACGGCGGCCGCCGCTTTGCACGTCTCCAGGCCGCGATATTGAGCCTGCTGGACGGCGACGTCCGTTCCACCGGCGCAGAGCAGACGCGCGATTCGTTTCTGGGCTTCTCCCGCATCAACTCCGAGAAGGCCAGCGACATCCTCGACGTCTTCGGGTCCCATGACTGTGCAGGTTGCCGGGGGAACCTTTCCGGCTATGAGCGCTTCGGCAAACGCGCGGCAGCCCGCCTCTCCGCAGGCTCCGCAATTACTGCCGGGAAGCATGTCAGCGACCGCGTCTATCCGGGGGTCTTCCCAGACCTTGAGCTTCATATGGGCAATCGTGATCAGGATGCCGAATACGAGCCCCACCCCGGCCACGATCGCAGTAGAGCGAAGGATCTCAATTAGCATTTTTGTCTACTATCCAGCGTCCAGGTCGGCCCTGGTGAGCAACCACGCCGCGAGCTTGTCCGCTGGATTGACCGGTACTTCTGTCTCCTCAGCGGCAGCGGCCGGTTCCGGAGCTTTCCCGAGAGCTTGTACCTGCAATAGTTCCTCAGCTTGCTGCCAGACGCTAACGCCGCCCATCGGCTTTCTACGCTTACCTTCAGGCAGTTTGTTGATCTTCATTCTCGCCGCTGTGTCGAATCCAGCGGAAGGATCGTGCACAAACCGCGCGGCCGAATCGAGAACAACGGCGCCAATACCTGGGCCGTCCCACTTGCTCAAACTCTTCAGCCCAGCAACGTCGGTTGCTTGTGCCACCATGGTACCTGGAGTGATCAGGCGTACCAGGGGCGCCGGTGTGGATTCACCACGGATGAGAATTATGATCTTGACGTTGCCGTCCATGAAGTCGGCAAGGCCATTGGCGCGGCAGTCAGCACCGTCGACCGTGACGACCAATGGCGGTGCGAGGCGTCGCTCTCTGCTGCTCCACTGACTGAATTGCAGATTCTTCGCGACCTCTACCTTGTTGCCGTTCGCCTTTGCATGATCGAATGCACGGGCAGCGGCGAATGCGCGGCCGAGCTCTCCAAGCCGCTCTGCCACCGAGTGCCACAGGCTTCCACCGCTCTTCACGTCAACGACAAACAGATCGTCGCTCTTGCCGGCGAGATCTGTCAGAGCATTCTGTGCTTCATGCACGGTTGTTAGTGCCTGTGAGGTCGTTTCCGCCGATCCACCACCGGCATACTGAGAGAATTCGCCGGCGTCCACCAAACTATCAGCAAACGGTCCGAGCTCCATCGCAATCAT
Source organism: uncultured Gemmatimonadaceae bacterium (assembly GCA_964518955.1). Classification (GTDB taxonomy): domain Bacteria; phylum Gemmatimonadota; class Gemmatimonadetes; order Gemmatimonadales; family GWC2-71-9; genus JBDGYW01. The sequence goes on from CAZFHS010000023.1 coordinate 32,598, forward strand.
CTCGGCCTTTTGATCTTTCTCCGCGCCCTGCGTGTTCGCATAGGCACTCATCTGGTCGATCGTAACGGCGAGCGCAGACTGGAAGGCCTGCTTCTGTACCGTCAGTGCTTCGAGTGCCGGCTCTATCCGTTCATCAGACGGCATAGCGGTCTAGCTCCGTGTTCAGTATTTCAATTTTCTCATCTACCGAGCGGCTGGGAACAGTCCTGATTTCCTCGTACCGTGGTACCGACTCGTTCTGGTAGTACAGCCCGAGTAGTAGGCGTGCCGGATCTGCAGCCATCCGATGTGCTTCCACCAGATCCGATGGATCGTGGTAGATGTGGTTCTTGTATAGGTCTTTGATGTTGTCGATCTTGATGCCATCGGGGTGCGCCAGCAATTCGGTCTTGCTGGGATCGCGCACGGCTTCCTCGAAAATCGAAGTGGTGTATTGCGGGCAACGCTGCAGAATTCTTATGAACGCAAAGCCCTTGTGGTGGAAGCCAGCTGAGATAGTCTCGTACAGGTGATCCGGAATCCAATCGGCCGTCTGCGCCACAAACGAAACATTGGAAATTCCGAGGGTGCCCGTGAGCGGATTCAGCGGATCCAGAACGGCGCCGCGTGGCTGAGTGTTGGATGGGAAGCCTCGCGGCGAAGTCGGTGATGTCTGGTTCTTCGTGAGGCCGTACACGCCGTTGTCCAACATCATCACAACCATGTTGGGATTATAGCGTGTCGTGTGCATCCAATGCCCGGCCCCGATCGAGCAGCAGTCGCCGTCACCCGTGGCCACGAAGACGTGGAGATCGGGACGCCTTAGCTTGATCCCGGTCGCCATTGGCAGGGCCCTGCCATGCAGGCTATGGAACCCATAGGTCTTGAAATAGTGAGGGAACCGGCTCGAGCAGCCAATACCCGACACGAACACTGTTTCTTCCGGAGCAAGCTGCTCGACTTCGAGGAGGCGTTTTACGGCAGTATAGATGGCGTGGTCGCCGCATCCCGTGCACCAACGGGCAACGGCGCCCTCGTAATCACCCATCGAGAATTCACGATCGTCATCTATGCTGCAGCCTATAAACGATTGGCAAGTTGTCGCAGTCATGCTTCATCTCCATTCGGCAGTTTGTCGCGAATGGCCTGCAGGATCTTGCCAGGCTGTAACGGCTCGCCCGGAACCCGAGTCCAGCAATCCACGTCGACCAGAGTAGTGGCCCTCAACAACCAGCTTAGCTGGCCGCGGCGGCGGTTTTCGTCATTGATGTAAGGATCTGTCGGCTCGTCACTGTAGTTGATCTCCACCGTCATCACATTTTTGAATCTGCCGAAGATCTCCTTGAGACCTGGCTCGAGCGGCGACAGGAACCGGAGGTGAAGCGACGAAACCGAGAGCCCGTCTGCGCGAGCGCGGTCCACGGCTTCCTCGATGGCTCCCATAGTGCTTCCCCAGCCAACCACCAAGAGGTCTCCAGTCTCTTCGCCGCGAACCTTCGGCGGTTTCAATGTCGACTGGAGAACCGCAATCTTCCGACTCCGCATGACGCAGGCGCGTTGGTGCGTCTCGGAGTCGTAGGCGATCTTGCTCCGTTCGTCATGAGAGAGACCTGTCGCCACGAACATCCCGTTGGGCTGCCCGGGGATCACTCGCCGAGAGAGACCTAGCTTTGGATCCCAGTCATACGGCAGCGTACCTTCCGGCACAGCACTTAGGTCCGGTGGACCCGAGAACCATTCAGGCTTCGCCTCGGGCCGCGGGAACGGCTGCTGGCCCGTGGCCAGGTTGGCATCGGTCAGCACGATTACGACACACCGGAAAGCCTCCGCGATCCGCCGCGCCGTTATAACGCTCAGGAAACACTCTTCCATTGTTGCCGGCGCCATAACCGCGTGCGGAGCATCACCGGTTTGCCCAAAGATGGAGGCCAGAAGATCGGACTGCTCGACCTTTGTCGGCAATCCAGTACTCGGGCCGCCACGTTGCACGTCAACCACGACGAGCGGTACCTCGGTCATGATCGCGAGCCCCAAGAACTCTGTCTTGAGAGCCAATCCAGGGCCTGACGTGATCGTGAATGCGACCTTACCCGCGAACGATGCTCCGATCGCGACACCGGCGGCGGCAATCTCGTCTTCCGCCTGATGTATGATTCCCCCAAAATTCTCGATAATCTCGCCGAGATGGTGAGAGGCGGAAGTCGCTGGCGTAATGGGATACATGGAACAAAGTTCCATGCCTGCGGCCATGCACCCGAAACCGACCGCCTGATTTCCATTCATCACGACCATCTTCTTGTCAGACTTTTCGGTGGGAACGTCGATCGTGAATTCGGCGTTGTCCTTGGCCCAGTTGTACCCCGACTCGAGCAGCGCGATGTTGTTGTCTTTGATTGCCTGCGACTTCTTCTTGAACAAATGCAGGATCAGTTCGCGGATGAGGTCCAGGTCTCGCGAGAAGATGGAGGCGAGAACACCAAGCGCGAACATGTTCTTGCCTTTGGTAGCATCCTCAACGATTTCGAGGGATTTTTCTTCGAGGGGAAACGGCACGAACCGGTACTCACCCGGCGCCATCTCGTCCATCGCTTCCTTCCACTCCTTTTGGATATCTGGATCGTCGTGCTTTTCCCATCTGTCGTCGATCAGGATGATTGCCCCTCTGGCCAATGCATTCAGACGGTGCCGCTGGAGCAGAACCTGCTCGTTGAAGGCAACAACCAAATCGGCCGAGTCTCCCCAGTTTGTCACTGTCTCGGTACCAATCCGGATGCGGTTGCCGCTGGCGCTCGTCGGAGTGCGCGGAGGGGGCTGAATCTCAGCCGGGATGATCTCGACGCTCCAGGTGCCGTTTCCCATCTTCGCACAAACGGCGGCGAAAATCTGAGCACATTTCTGGGCGCCTTCACCCGAGTCGGAAACAACCTCGACCGTGAATTGCGATGCCTTGATGACTTCCCGATCCTTCTTCTTAGAGGTCTTCTTCTTACTCGTTTTTGCTGTTGTGGTCATTGTATGCCTTTGCCCATATCGGCCTTTTCGTGTCTCACCCCGACCCAACTCCCTACCGATCCTACACAGAACCCGTCCCGGCGATGCTCGATTCAATTCGAGGCATTCACCGCCATGGGACGGGTCCGTTTTACGACTATCTATGATTCAGCAAACAGCCATCAAAAGGCTGGCTAGCGTCCAAAACGGAACGCTAAAAATACTAAGATCGCCCCCCGAAAGCGACGGGCAATATTGTCGGGTCAGAACCCACGTAACTTTAATCCAGGAAAGTGGATACCACCTCACCGGTATTCCCTTCCCCGGCCTACCTGACAGGCCCTTCCCCACCCCGTATCTTTGCTTTCGGTCCCACCTCACCAACCACTTCAAACGGATTGGCAATATGAGCGCCCAAAACCGTCGCAGATTCCTCAGCACTCTGGTCGGAGGAGCGGCCGCCACAGCGACCGCAAGGCCCCTTCACGCGGAGATCAGGTCGCTGTCATCGCTTCGCACGCGACTACGCGAGCGTACGCCGGATGACGAGAGGTATTGGCAACTCGTGAAGGAACAGTTCTCGCTCAAGCCTGGCTTGATAATGATGAATGCCGCCAATTTATGCCCATCCCCATATCCTGTCGTGGACGCAGTCTCGAGCCTCACCGCGAGCATCGATGAGGATGCCTCGTTCCAGAACCGGGCCAAGTTTTCCGAACTCACAGAAATCGGCAGGAACCTCCTGGCGTCCCATATTGGAGCTGACGCGAGCGAAATTGCGATCACTCGCAATACGAGTGAGGGCAACAACACCGTGCTGAACGGTCTCACGCTGGGATCCGGTGACGAGGTAGTGATCTGGGACCAAAATCACCCAACCAACAACATCTCGTGGGATGTACGCGCCGATCGGTACGGCTTCACAGTTGTGAGGGTGTCTACTCCTGCGTCACCGCAATCGAGCGAGGACTTGCTCCAGGCGTTTGCAGGGGCGCTCACAGGAAACACGCGGGTACTTGCATTCAGCCACGTGTCGAATGTTTCTGGGGTGGCTGTGCCGGCAAAGGAGATCTGCGCGATGGCGCGCGAGCGGGGGATCCTCACGCTCGTAGATGGAGCCCAGACATTTGGCGCAATTCGCATCAACGTGCACGAAATGGGGTGTGATTTTTACACTGGCAGCTCACACAAGTGGTTCATTGGGCCAAAGGAGGCCGGGATTCTATACGTACGCGCCGACCAAATCGACGCACTCTGGCCGAGCGACGTCGGAGTCGGGTGGGAGTCGGCATTGGGCAATGGCGCTCAGAAATTCGAGAACCTGGGGCAACGCGACGATGCCGCTGTGGCGGCAATGGGCACAGCCGCCGAGTTCCATCAGACTATCGGCATAGATCATATCGAGGCTCGTGTTCGTTCGCTCGCCACGAGGCTGAAGGAAGCGGTCTTGGACCGGTTCCCAGATGTGCAGTTCGTCACTCCTCTGGCACCTGAACTGAGCGCTGGAGTCGTCATATTCTCGTTGCCACGTGTGTCCGGCAGGGACCTTTTCAATACTCTCTATCGCGACCACGGTATTGGTTGCGCCCCCACGGGCGGAATCCGCTTCTCTCCACACATATACAACACGATGGCGGAGGTCGACCGGGTGGTCGACGCTATCGCGCGAGCGGTCTGATCTGGGGTTTTTGGGGTTGTATACCCATACGGTAATGGAGGTATGAAATCAGTGGACACCACTATTCGACTTCCCGATGCGAAGCTTGGTGAGGCAATAAGCGCAAAGCTTCGAGAGTGGGAAGATCTCGGTATCAGTGCCAGAATCTGGAACAAAGACCACACGGTTTGGTTGCCGGATCCGCAGGAGCTCTCCAACCGACTCGGCTGGCTGGACCTGCCAGAAGAATCTCTCGAGATAGTCGACGAGATCCAGGGGTTTGCCGCAGAAATCCACGATGCGGGATTTCGTCATGTGGTCGTACTCGGCATGGGCGGATCGAGCCTGGCACCGGAGGTTTTAGGGGAGATTTTCGGGGATCCTGACCAGTTTCCCGACCTGATCGTGCTCGATTCGACTCACCCGCAGGCTGTGCGCGTTGTGGACAACGCAATAGATCCAAAGACCACGCTGTTTGTGGTTTCGAGCAAATCAGGCACGACTCTGGAAACCCTCTCCCTATTCCGGACCTTCTGGGAGAGAGCCACCAAACACACCTCTGCGCCGGGAGACCATTTTATAGCGATCACCGACCCCGGTAGCTCTCTCGACCAGTTAGCAGCGGAACGACACTTCCGAGGGATATTCCACGCACCGCCCACGGTTGGTGGCAGGTATTCTGCGCTATGTGTGTTTGGCCTGCTTCCGGCCGCTCTGGTTGGTGCTGATGTTGAGGGTATTCTCGACCGCGCTAGGGCGATGGCGACCGCTTCTTCGGCAGCGGTACCTGCGACGCGGAACCCCGGCCTCCAGTTGGGTGTGACGTTGGGGCTATTGGCAGAGGCCGGAATCGACAAACTCACCTTCCACTGTTCGCCGACTATCAGGTCGTTCCCGGCTTGGATCGAACAACTCGTTGCAGAGAGCATCGGGAAAGAGGGGAGATGCATAGCTCCGGTGGACGGAGAAACGCTGCTGAATCCCGAGTCCTACGCCCCCGACCGAGTGTTCTTCGGAATCAGCCTTTCCGGCGACGGTGACGAAGCTATTGGCGCTCGCCTCGACACGCTGGTAGCCGCGGGGCACCCGGTTGTGAACATGGTGCTCGATGACACACTCGACCTGGGCGCCGAGATATTCCTTTGGGAACTTGCCACCGCTGCAGCTGGTGCGGTACTCGGTATCAACCCCTTCGACCAACCCGACGTGCAGCTCGCAAAGAGCCTCGCGAAGGAAGCGATGGCGGCAACTGCGGACGACGATGCGGCATCCGCACCGTGCGGGGTAGACGCTGTCGATTCTGATGCTTTGGCGAGTGCGCTCGCAGATTGGGGTCGAACCAACCCCGGAGATTACGTCGCCGTGCACGCGTACGTGGCACCGTCCACGGAAAACGAAACGAGACTACAGAATATTCGTAGCTTGCTCGGCAAGCGGTTCGGTCTGGCAACCACGCTGGGCTTTGGGCCGCGGTTCCTTCATTCGACCGGGCAGCTGCACAAAGGTGGAGCGAACAACGGCCTCTTTCTCCAACTGGTAGACGAGTCGCAATTCGACGTGCCAGTGCCGGAGACAGATTTTACGTTCGGTAAACTCATCGCCGCCCAGGCCATGGGAGACTATCGCGCCTTGGTGCAACGCAATCGTCGAATTCTGCGCGTGAATCTGGGGTTGGACGCAACCGCAGGATTGGACTTGGTGCTGAGGACGATAGGCTAACAACCTGTTGAAGACGCGCGCGAAGGAGCAATAACCCGCGTACCCGCCCTTGCGGAAAGAACTTTGCGCGTGGACCTTACCAGGTCCTCGAAGACTAAGGTTGGCCGTGCGCAAATTACACGTCGGTGTCATTGATCTCGTCACAAAAAACCCCACGCGTGCACTGTATGCGCGCGTCATGCATGCGAACCTAGCCGGCATCATGGCGCAGATTGTCGCTTCCTGGTGCGAGCAGGAAGGACACGACGTCACGTTCGTGTGCTATACAGGGTTCGAGAACCTCGTTGACGAGCTGCCGAGTGATGTCGACCTGGTGATCATCGGTGCGTTCACTCAAGCGGCACAGTTATCCTACGCACTGAGCAACCTGTTTCGGTCCCGAGGTGCGGTCACTGCCTTGGGCGGGCCGCACGCTCGCTGCTACCCGCAAGATGCCCAAAAGTACTTCGACTACGTTCTGGGATTCACCGATCGTTCCATTGTTGCTGATCTTCTGAGGGATGTGACGCAACATCGGCCTGAGGGCGTACACCTCTGTGCCAAAGAACAGCCAAAGTCGCTTCCAGGTGTACGCGAACGGTGGAAGTTCATCGAACGGACTCTCGCAAAGGCACCACTATTTAAAATCGTGCCGATGTTGGGTAGCATCGGATGTCCCTATTCCTGCAGTTTCTGCATCGATTCGTCAGTGCCGTATCAGGCGCTCGAACTGGATGTAATCAAGGAAGATCTCAGATTCCTCAGGACAAAATACAAGCGCCCGCATGTGGGATGGCACGATCCGAATTTCGGAATACGATTTGATGAAATCATCGACGCAATTGAGGAGGCCGTCCCTCCCAACAGCATAGACTTTGTTTCGGAAAGCACCCTCGCCGTTCTGACTGAACCGCACGTGAAGCGCCTCAAGAAGAACGGATTTGTCGCGGTGTTGCCCGGGATCGAGTCGTGGTACGACATGGGCGGCAAATCCAAGACTGGAAAAGCCCAGGGCATAGACAAGGTGAAGCAGGTATCAGAGCATGTGAACATGGTCACCCGCTACGTGCCGTACCTGCAGGCCAACTTCGTGCTCGGTCTAGATGGCGATCAGGGAGCAGAACCCTTTGAACTGACCAAGATGTTCCTAGACAATTCGCCAACGGCCTTTCCCGCGTACTCGCTGCTCTCGGCATTTGGGCAGGCAGCCCCGCTCAACCTCGAATATCAGCGAGACGATCGGGTGCTACCCGTGCCGTTTCATCTGTTGAACAACAACCACGCCATGAATGTGAAGCCGCTGAACTACTCGTGGAGAGAGTTCTACGATCGGGTAATCGATCTATCGGAACATTCATTCTCGTGGCGTGCCACGTTCGACAGACTGAAGGCGGTCAAGTCGACCATTCCGAGGCTCTTGAACGTAGTGCGCGCCCGATCGTCCGAAGGCGTTGGGAGAATCAAATACTACAAGGTGTTGAGAGAAAAGCTCGATTCGGATCTCGAACTCCGGCGGTTTTTCGATGGTCAAACGACAGAGCTGCCGAGTTTCTTTGTCGACCGGATCAAGAACGACCTCGGTCCGTTGTGGGATTGGCTTCCGGACGGGGCGCTCTATTACGACTCGCACGCCTATCTCAAAGAGAGTCAGAAGGCTACTGCGATGGGGTGAGGCGAGGTAGCCCTCCCAAGAGTCTGCACCCAAGTTGCTTGCATTCGGGCAGGGCGATGCCCTGCCCCTCAGATTTCCAGCCGTAGAGGGACCGTCTCCGATGAAAACGCACCGACACCTGAGTTCGCTCATTTCGACCGCTCTCGCACTGGCGTCTCTGGCACTTCCTGCAGCAGCTCCAGCGCAATCTCTCACCGAATCTACCGTCGCCAACCTCGATTTCCGGACCATAGGCCCCGTCACGATGAGTGGACGCATCGTGGATATCGCGGTCACCGACATCAACACGTACAACTTCTATGTGGCTTCTGCGACAGGAGGAGTCTGGAAGACGACAAACAACGGTGTCGTGTTTACTCCTGTGTTCGAGAAGGAAGCGACTCACTCGGTCGGCGCGATCGCGGTGCACCAAGTGGATACGAATGTTGTCTGGGTCGGAACCGGGGAACGTGCCAACAGGCAGAGCTCTTCGTGGGGCGACGGCGTTTACAGGTCGACCGACGGGGGTGACACCTTCACGAACATGGGGCTTCATGACAGCCACCACATAGGCCGGATAGCACTTCATCCCACTAATTCGGACGTCGTGTTTGTTGCCGCGATGGGCCACCTGTGGGGCCCGAACGAGGAACGTGGCCTGTACATGTCAGAAGACGGCGGTGCAACCTGGGCGCTGGTGCTGGAGGGTGACGAAAACACGGGAGTGGTAGATGTTGCGATCGATCACTCCGACCCGAACATCATGTACGCGGCAAAGTACCAACGGCGCCGCCGGCCGTACGGATTCCACGGAGGAGGCCCCGGCAGCGGGCTTTTCAAGTCTGTAGACGGCGGTCGCACGTGGACTGAGCTAACGCTGGGACTCCCGGATGGGGATCTGGGGCGGATGGGCATTTCGATTTATCGCTCGAACCCGAACATCCTATACATATCCGTGGAACAAGGGTGGCGGTACAACGCTTCGACAGCATATGGAGAGCGGCGCGCCGGTATCTATCGCTCAGAGGACAAAGGCGAATCCTGGGAACACATGAGCGATTGGAACCCACGGCCCATGTACGCCAGTCAGCCGCTGGTAGATCCCAATGACGATCAGCGGATCTACATGCTCAACAGCTACAGCTTTTCGGATGACGGTGGGAAAACCTTCACGCGACCGAGGCAAACCCTACACGGGGACGACAGGTTGGTCTGGGTGAACCCTCACGACTCACGTCATGTCATGAAGGCGGACGATGGCGGTCTAGGCATATCCTACGATCGCGGCCTAACCTGGCTTTATATCACTCACCTGCCCGTGAGTCAGTTCTACCATGTAAACGTCGATATGAGGAAACCCTATTGGGTATACGGCGGGTTGCAGGACAACGGCAGCTGGATGGGGCCGAGCGCCACATACAGGGCAGACGGCGTTTTGTTCGAGGATTGGCGAAAGACCGGTGGCGGTGATGGATTCTTGAACCTGGTTGACACCACTGACAACCAGACGCTCTACACCGAGTCCCAGTATCTCGGGCTGTCTCGGGTCGATATCGCTAGCGGGGCCCGTACGTGGATCCGGCCGGATAACGCTCGTGGAGCCATCGGGGCTCGGCGCAACTGGGATGCGTGGGGACCGGGCCTTCCCGAACCGGAACTCGGCAACGCCATGGCGCCGGCAAACTGGGACGGGCCCTTTTGGATCTCGGTTCACGACAACAACACGCTGTATGCGGGCACCAACAAGGCCTGGAAGAGCACCGATCGCGGCGACACTTGGATCGAACTGGGTGACCTGACGACGGGAGTGAATCGCCGCGAGCTGACGATCATGGGGCAGCGTCCCCACGACTCGACACTCTCACTAGATGACGGGATTCCCTATTACCCGACTCTGACTGCTCTTGCCGAATCACCGATCGTTCCTGGCCTCCTTTATGCCGGCACCGATGATGGCAATCTGCAGGTATCGGAAAACGATGGGCAAGATTGGGTGAACGTCGTCGATCGAGTGCCGGGATTGCCCAGATCGACATGGTTCTCGAACATCGAGCCGTCGCGATACGATGCGAACACTGTGTATCTCACGACCAACAACTATCGCAACAACGACTTCGCAAACTACGTGTTCAAGTCCACCGACCGCGGCCAAAACTGGGTTTCGATTTCGGGCGACCTTCCGGGCGATCATGTAGCCCGCATGATCCGAGAGGACACGAGGAATCCAGACGTACTCTATTTGGGTACCGAGCTGGGCTTGTTCTATAGCAACGACGGAGGGGCACACTGGGTCGAGTTGAGGGGCAACATGCCCACAATGGCATTCAACGACTTGGTCGTTCACCCACGAGACAACGACCTCGTGCTAGGGACGCACAGCCGAGGTATTTGGATTCTGGACAACATCAACATGCTCCAGGAACTCACGCCAGAGGTCCTGTCATCCAACGCACATCTCTTCTCGTTGGAACCTGCTGAGATGATTCGTTACGCCCGCGATGGCGGACACACCGGAGACATGTATTTCCGCGGCGAGAATCCGGCAGATGGAGCGACGATCGATTATTTCCTGAGCGATGTTGGAGCCGGCGAAGAAATCAGTATCACGATTCTCGATGCAGCTGGTAACGAGATCGCTGAAGTCGAGCCAGAAACAGACGCCGGGCTCAATCGCGTGGTGTGGGACCTGCACGCCGCGAACATCGGCCCGCCGATGGCTAACGGCCGAGGAAATCGTGGACTGTCTGGGCCGTGGGTCCTGCCCGGCGAATATATGGTTCGTCTTTTGGTTGGAGGGCAGGCGTACGGGCAGCGTCTATATGTAACCGACGACCCGCGTTTATCTGTTTCGGACGAATTGAGGAGAGAGTGGCACGCCGCGGTTAGCGAACTCGCAGGGACATTGAGCTCATACCTGCTTACCGTCGACAGCGTCATGCAAGTGAGGCGTCAGCTCGACGAGATGGAAGAGTGCGACGAAGCCCGCAACACCAACCTCATCAGGAACCTCGAAGAACTCGACCCCCTAATGAACGAGTTGCGGAGCAGGCTAATGAGGTTGTACGGTCAGGTTTCCGACTCTCCAGCCCGGTTTACTGCAGACCAAAGGGCTCAGCAAGCGTACTTCGAAGAGTGGATCGAGCGTTTGGAGCCCCAGGTTAGGGCAGTGATTGACGCTGAATTGATTGGATGTGACTGAGGAGAGGGAGAAAAGGGAGGAGGGGGAGTGCTCCCTCCCCTCCCTCCCCTCCGTCTCCTACTCTCCAAGCAAACCCTACGGATGCCCCAACACCAGCGGCACCTTCACCAACCCACCTCTGGTCGACATCACGTGCACGGTGCCTTCAACGCCAGACACGCCGTATGTCCGCACTTCGAAGGTGACAGTCTTCCGCTCGCCTGGTTCGGTCCAGCCGGCCGATATGACCTTGTTTCGCCCCGACGGGGACACGATCCTGAGGCTAGGCGAGTCGCCATCAGTGAGCGAGTCGTCAAACTCTAGTCGTACTCGGTCTTCTTGGACAATCTTGACTAGCTGTGCCTGGCGCAGAGCTGTTGGAAGTTGCCCGCTGTTCGTCCAACTCACCGTGACCTCATACGTTGTGCTGTCGTCGCCGCGGTGCACTCGAATGCTGGTGTCGACATCGTCTATCAACGGCAGCTGTTTCGACATTGCGAGGTTGAACAGGGCCTGTCTGCTGATTCCGTCTTCTAGGACATGCGTCGGGCCGTTCTGAGAGAAGAACTTGGGATGAAAGCCGCCTATCTCGACATCGCCGAGCACCGGGTGGTGTAGCGGTTCCCATTCGCGGAATCCGTTTCCGCCGTTGCCCTGGTCGTCCCAGGTCAGCGCATCTACCTGGTCGCGGAGTCCGTCGTTGTTGTAGTCCTCCATCGCTCCACCGTTCCAAAGCTCGTCTCCGTACCAGATGGCGCCATAATACCAGTACCCGAAGTCAGGACTGTGGCCGAAGAGCGGGCCCGGGCTCGCAGAGTCGCCGGTAAATGGACTGACGGGAACACGCATTCTGTACGTGTAGTACACGTCGCCCGCCCAGGGATATCCGGTGATGTCCATGCCAAGCGTGTCGAACCTGATGTAATGGGCCAGGTCCTCAGGATACATCCGTTCCGTGCTTCTGGATGTCGAAGGGGGACGCAGGTGCATCGGGACTCTCGTGTCCATTGAGTTGACCACGGAAACGTTGGGATTCGCCAGCAAGAACAGAACAGTCGCCCTGGTCTCGATTTCGCTCAGCGGGAATGCCCCTGCTCCGCGCTGCGTATAACCGCGGCGCGTCTTGTCGCCTCCAGTGCCAGGTCGCCAGTTCTCCGGGTAGTTTCGATGAAGGTCCAGTCCGCCGATGCCGTCTTCGTTGTACCTGCCGTCACCGTCGTCATCGGTACCTTCGGAGATGACCATCCACTCGCCTACCTCGTCGCCGCGGACGCGTCGCAAAAGACGGCCGGACGGATCGCGATCGTCGACGATGTAGTTCGCTTCGTCATCGGTGTCCGGGCGAGGACGGTAGCGGATCTGATGGATGACACCGTCTCCGTCCAGGTCGTTGGGAGAGTCTTCATCGAGGAGCCCGTCACGGTCGTTGTCGTGCGGTCTCACTGTGCTGCGGTTGGACTGCGCCGTGTGCAGATACATATTCGAGCCGTCAGGGTTGTTCTCAGGTCTGACATACATGGCTCGCGTGTCGAGAAACTCCGTGATTTCAGCGTCCTGACCGTAGTTCTCGAGCAGGTGCTTGATCAGCCACAGCGCCGACTCACTGCTCGTGACCTCGCCACTGTGACGCCCACCTTCGAAATATGAGGCCGGTTTGTCCACTGCCGCCCCGGTTTCCTTGTTTGTCAGCGTCACCTGCATTATTGGCCGGCCTTCGAAACTCTTCGCCACCTCGTACAGATCGACGAGGTTCGGATACTGTGCGGCCCACCGCTCCAACCACTCGTACATCACGTCCACAGTGTGGTATTTGTCGAACGTCAATACGTCGCCCGCTTCGTACTCGACACCTTCGTGACGGTGCTGGCGAAAGAAACTCACTCCATGGCGTTCGCCCTTCACGGTGTAGTAGGTCGTGTCCCTGTCGGACTCGGGGAACGATTGTGCGATCGCGGCCGGTGCGGGGCAGATCGCCAGACAAATGAGCAAGAACAGACAAGATCGTGTCGTCATTGTTATCTCTCCCAACGGTTTGGACTGGCGCTAAGATATCTGGGGGTACAAGCTGGCGGTAGCACGGCTTGCCTCCCAAAGCTCCCACCCGTACTGTTTGCGAGTCACAGGACCTCGACTCTGGTGTCCCAGATCTCGGCGAGTGAGCTAGATATGCAGTCACACGGTGTGCGACGGAAAACGGCACTTGAATCGAAAGTACGACACATGGTGGCTTTGTCGGTGATCCTCTTGGCGGTGACTGGATGTGCCACACCTGTCTCGACGGGAGCGAGCGGAACAGCATGCGCTGATCCCATCGTGACGACCCGCCATGAACTCTTCTTTGGCCTCCAGAAACCTGACTCGAGTATCGTTTCGGAAGGGGAGTTCGCGGCATTCATGCGCGACATTGTCAGGCCGCGGTTCCCCGACGGTGCCACACTGATAAGTGCCGATGGTCAGTATCAACTGGCGGATGGCACGAGAATCGAAGAACCGACGAAGATCCTCGTCCTCATCTATCCGGATAGCGCGGAAATCCGGGAAAAGATCGGTGAGGTCATAACCCAATTCCGAGAACGCTTCCGACAAGAAAGCGTGGGATGGGTACGCACAACTGCACGAGTTTGCTTCTGAGTTGCTCCATGTAGCTATCATCCAATCAGAATGTACCACCACGAAAGATTGAACGTCGTCAACGTCGGCTATCGATCGACGAACTACTGGGTCATAAGCACTCGAAACTCCCGTTTGCTCGTGGATTTGGGTTGGCCGGGCACTATGGGACAGATGCGAGCTAGCATGCGGCGAAAGGGAGTGCCCATCAACGAGATCGCCTACGCGCTTGCAACGCACTACCATATCGACCATGCTGGGCTCGCCCAGGAGTTCAAGCAGAATGGCGTCCTGTTGTTGCTGATGGATGTGCAGGTGTCTGCGGTTCCGCTCATGAAAGCGTACACCAAACCTCATGACAAATACGTCGAGATCACTACTCACGACAACGTCACGATATCGTGTTCCGAGAGTCGGGATTTGCTCGCGAAGATTGGCATCCCTGGTGAAATCGTGCATACGCCCGGTCACAGCGACGACAGTGTTTCACTGCTGCTCGACGACGGCTCGGTGTTCACCGGTGATTTGACACATCCGGCCATGGCTGAGGAAGAAGATGCAGAGGTCGTGCAAGCGAGCTGGACATTACTGAAGGAAAAGGGGGCATCTCGGGTGTACCCCGCACATGGCCCAGTGCGTTCAATGCCCGATTGAATCCCGACCTCACACACGCCGCAAGGATGGGAGTCTGATGCGCATAGACCTTTCGGAAATAGAAGCCGTCACTCTGGATTTCTACAACACACTCGCCTACCACAAGCAAGGCAGCGGTCGGGGAGTGATGCTGATGGAGTATTTACGGTCCCAGGGATTCGAATCCGATCCCTGGGAACACCAGGTGCTCTATGATGTATTCGAAAGACACGCAACGGATTATTCTCCCGATTTCGACGAGGAAGAAAAGCATGAGTATCTAGTGTGGTTCGCCGAACGGCTATTCCGGCGCTTGAATGTTCGTGTGGACGAAGGCGCATCAGCTGAACACGTGGAAGGGGTGTGGCGCGTGCTCGGCCCGGGCAGCTTGGGCGTGTATGCGGATGTACAACCTGCACTTCGTGCGCTGCGAGCAGCCGGATACCCTTTGGCCATCATCTCCAACTGGCAGCGCGGCCTCGAGAACTTCTGTCGCGAATTGGGTATCGCCGATTTGGTTGACTACATCGTGGCCTCGGCAGAGGTAGGCATGGCCAAACCGGAACCGAGGATATTTCTCGACGTGTGTGTAAAAGTGGGCGTATCGAGTGAACGTGTGATTCATGTTGGAGACAGCGTGGTCGATGACGTCGGGGGTGGTCGAAGTGCCGGGATGAAAGTGATATTGATCCAGCGCGAAGGCGAACCCGAGGCGCCCAACACGCCTACAATAGATAGCTTGAGCCGGTTACCGGAGCTGCTCACTTCGAGCACCTAAATGGCAACCCAGACATACTGCGGAAGGAAACCTCTTTGACTGAAAACATGCGCAGAAAAGACAGACTCATCGAGCACCGCGCGGATATCGACGCGATCATTGCGGGCAGTGAGGTTTGCAGGCTCGCGCTTTCTGTGAAGGACGAGCCCTATCTCGTCCCACTCTCATTCGGTTACGACGGCGACGCGATCTATGTCCACACGGCAAAGAAGGGCAAGAAGATTGACTACTTCAAAGCAAACAATCGGGTTTGCTTCGAGTTCGAGACCAACGTCCGCTACGTGCGCGACGGATCTGACGCATGCAGTTCTACTTTTTCGTTCGAGAGCGTGATTGGCTATGGCAATATCAGCGAAGAGGTGGACGCCGAGCACAAACAATACGCACTCCGCCAGATATCACTCCACTATGGGGAAACTCCGAACGCGTTTCCGCAAGACGCAGTTCGTAAGGTGAGGGTTTGGAAGGTCTCGATTGAATCCGTTAGTGGCAAACGTTCGCCGCTCAAGGAGCTGTCCTGAGTTCACTAGCTGCAGCTACGCCGAGCTGAAACAGGTAAGGTGACCATCGGTGTAGAAGACCTTGAACCGCCGAGACAGAAACTGCTTCAGGCAGTCTGCGATACTGAAGATGACTACAGGCCGTTCTCCCCAATCCAACATCTCCGCGAGGTTCTCATAAAACGCTTCCCCTCGCTCGGTGTCCGGACGTACGGGGCGGTATAGGTAGTAGAAGTCAATGTCCTCGAATACCTGATCGCACACGTCACCCACAATCCACTCGACCCTCTCTTCCGGAATTCCGAGCCAATCCTGCAACCCCTGCCCGATTTTGACCATTTCACTCGAGATCTCGTACTGGATCGTTAGCTGATGGGGAACTAGATGTTGAAAGAGAAGGCCCTGAAGGCCGTTTCCTGCACCCAGGTCTGCGCTCACCGTGGCCGGTGAAATCCAGTGAGCGGCTTTGAGAATGGGGCTCAACCCACCGGCGTGAGCCCAATATCCGCCGGCGAGATCCATCTGTTCACGCTCATCAGGTGTGTACCTTGCTTCGTACATGTGCACGTTTGCATACAAGGCCAGAAACGCCTCTTCGAGCGCCTCCGGGTCATCGCCCGCCGCTTGCTCTAGAAACAGATCCTTGAGCCCTTCGTAGTCGGAAAAATCGCCGTTTGGGTCGGGGGGGCTCGGCAACACAGCGAACGCAGTCATCAACCGCACCAAGTGGCGCCGTTCTTCTTCGGAGTAGTCCAGGGTACTCACTAGGGAAGTCAGTTGATCTTCCATCGGTCCATTCGCTATTCCGCGAGCTTGTTGAGGTTCTCCCGTGCAAACCCAATGCTGGGATCGATCGACAGGGCCTTCTTGTACATGGCTATTGCTTCTTTCGTTCTGCCGAGGTCCCGCAGGTTCGATGCGAGGTTAGCCCAGTCGATTCCCGATCTAGGATCTATCTCAACTGCCCTCAAGAAGCAAGCAACGGCTTCCTCGTGGCGCTTGAGTTTGTAGTAGCAGAAGCCGAGGAGATTGTGGTTTGCTATGTCTTCCGGGTCGGCGGCAACTGCTTCTTGCAGCACCTCGGCAGCCTCCACAAAACGCTCCAACTCCTTGAGACAAGCGCCGACGTAATACACTACCCTAGCGAGGTCCTCCGGTGCTGGGCCGGCCGCCAATGCCTCTCGGAACAGGCGCTCCGCCTCCTCGTACCTGCCTTCTCCGTAATCGCAGACGCCGCGGTAAAACACTATCGGTGCTTTGATTTCGCCTGGTTTCGACGACCGATCCAGGTACGGCCGAGCCTCGGGGTATTCTTCGATGTTGATGTGGCAGAGGGCCATCTCAAAGCACATGTCTTCAATCGGGACTTCATTCGACTCCGATTCGAGGGCCTCCTCGAACCACTCCAGCGCTTCGATGTAGTCCCTCCACACGAACTGCACCCTTCCCCGGTGGTAGGCTATCTGGCCCTTGTCCTCGGTGAACTCTGCGGCCTTAGCCAAAACTCCGTCAGCCTCCTCCAGTTGCCTCAATTCTTTCAGGCATAGCGCCTGTTGAATCAAGGCTGCAGTTCGGTCGGCGTCCGTTCGCGCGAGTTGAAACGCACCATCAGCCAGGTCAGCGGCCAGAGCGAGATCCCCGCTTCCGGCAGCTTCCAAGCTCAGTTTGAAATGGACCTTTCTTCCTTCCGCCTGGCGGCTGTTGGCCTCGAGGTTTTCACGCATGGCGAGAGTCGATTTCGCCATACACATGAGGCAGTCGCTACCATCGGGCAGAACCGGAAGGTCCACATGTTCGGTACCTTGCGATCGAATCCCCACCCCTGGGGCAGCCTGATTCCAGAGATAGAAGCACGAGTGAACGCGCCCTGTCACGGAATCCACGACGAGATGATCTCGGCAGGGAATCACAATCTCGACGACGTCTTCCTCTACTCGCTCCAGAACCGATTCGAATACATGACTTCTCCACAGTGAACCGGGGAGGCCTACCGATGCTGGATCGACAAAAAACCGCGCATCGCCGTCGGTCGCCTGCCTCCACAAATCACCGAGTATATCGCCCTTCAGGTAAAAGCTGGGGATGGCCAACCTGGCCCGGAAAAACTCCGCGGCACTTCTGGCCTCTTCGAGTGAGACATCTGAAGTCGGAGCCAATATTGGCGCGAAATGCAGGCGAGCTTCGGAGAGTAGTGAGTGGGCTTCCTGTTGGAACTGCGTCAGGCAATCCACTAACGGTGCCCAAACGGCGTATTCTGTTCGCTCTCCAAGATGAATGGACGAATGCACGTGCAGGTTGGCGAAGCCGTGCCGTTCGAGATGCGCTTTCCCAATACCGAGCAGTTCTTGGGCAAGGCGCTCAGCTTCACCGCCAGCACCGCCGACTACGAACAAATGTGCGCGCCAGTTGAGCTGCTGCAACGCCATTGTCGCCCAATCGATAAGCGGATCACACGGTTCTGTCGGAGCATCGTTGCCGAGCACCACGTAGAGGGACTCGGGCGCCCTGCCAGGCGGACTGTGCCAATCCCTCACGACACCACCCGCTTGCCGCCGTCCATTGAGGCGGCGCGCCAGGCTGCTTTCACCTCTTTGATCTCGGCTTTAGACATCCATTCGGTCTCGAATTCACCACCTAAGGCTAGAAACGGTGGCAGATCGTCACGCAGTGGACGGATACCGTTCTCGTTCAGGGCATCGTGGAGCTTCGTCCCGAAGTACAGGTGCATCTGCTGCGCGTTGCTGTTTCCTCGGATTTTCACCCCACAATCCTGGACGAACTTCAGTGTCATCAGCGCATCGTGTTGCATTTCTCCGGGTAGCGCAAACTGGCTGAAGAGTTCGACGTCGAGTCCTGCGTCGAGAGCCATTCGAGTGGCTTCTCCGATCCTCTCAGGCTCTATCCCTTTGTTCAGAGATGGAAACACGTTTGGCGACGCGCTCTCGAGGCCCATCGCGATCGAGTGAACTCCGGCTCGCTTCATGAGGTCGATGAGCTTCTGCGTCAGCATGTCGGCTCTGGTCTCAATCCACATGCTTACGTTCAAGTCCTTTTCGATCACTCCCTCGAGGATTTCAATCACTCGTGGCTCAGAGAACGAGAAGTTCGGGTCGGCGAACCAGAGGCGGCCTGTCCCCCTTCTCGAGACGTAGGCGATGTCTTCCAGCACTCGCTCGACAGATTGACATCGAGTAGGGCCCGTGAACGCCGCGGGTGTGTAGCAAAACCAGCAGTTGTTGGGGCATCCACGTGACGTGAGCATTATCGATTCGTCCATCGCAGCAGGGTCGAGTACGCCGGTCAACCAGGGGGATGCAAAATCATCCAGATCTTCAGCCTGCCCGACGGCAGGGCCGGTAACGATTTCCCCGGAAGCTCCGCGAGAGGTGGTTCCGGGTACCGGATCGCCCGGAGCGCCCTCTTCAATTGCCTTGGCAATCGAGCGCATGACGATCTCCCCTTCACCGCGGCTCAAATAGTCCACTTCGGGCATAACCTCGAGCCCAGCACCCGGCATGAACGTGGCCTGAGGGCCACCGAGGACCACGTGACATTCGGGCAGCAACCCCTTTGCCATTTTCGCGATAGCGCGCACATGCGGGATGTTCCTTTGGTAGGTGCCGAACCCGATCAGCCGTGGTTCGAACTCCCGGAGGTATCGCGCGACACCCTCGGTGCTGAACGAACTGTTTGATCCCAGCGACAAGACTTCCACTTCATGACCGTGAGATTTCAAGACCGCGCCGACGTTACCCAGAGAGATGGGCGTAACGGGCGGCATGAAGGGATTGAGATCGACTAGGAGAATGCGCATGTGGGTGAAAGCGAGTCGGTCTGATTTACCGTCTCAGAGACTGAAGTAATTCACGAAGATCGGCGGCACCTTGATCAGGGTCGGCGTATTGTTCCAGCAAGGCCATCACGCCAATACTGCGGACATCGTTAGTCGCGCCAGCCAAGATCACGCGGAAACGAGCCTCGGTGAAACCGGATCCTTCGATGCCGGTGAACGTCTGGATCGTAACGGACTCGCCCTGCTCGGTCGTGAGTGTCGATGCAGAACCCACTTCTCTCAACGAGGTCATTCGGTTGGCAACTGCCTCCCGAAGACCGGCCAGAATTGCCTCTGTTGTGTTCTGGCGAACCCTCACAACCCTGATAGTGCCCATGCTGCTGTTGTACAGCGCTATCACTGGTGGTTCGCTGGCCTCGAGGGTCCAACCCTCTGGCGCGGCACTCGCAAACAGGTCCTCCGGGCCGGCAAACTCCCTTGTTGGCTGCGGGTTCGTTTGCTCTTCGACGTCGGCGGCTTTCACTGTGAGATTGGAAAGTCCGGCACGGCCCCCAGAATGTGCAGTGATGTTTGCTGACCCGGCTCGAAGCCCGGTCACCACACCGTCACTGCTCACAGTGGCTACAGACGGGTCGCTTGATTGCCAGTTGATACTACGTCCTACGAGAGGCATTCCGTCTGCACCTTCTACGCGGACATTGAGCTGAAGCGTTTCCCCTTCGGTGACCGCGGAAACATCTGGCGTAACGACAACTGCCCCGACGGCAACCGGCAGCACCGTCACCGTCAGCGAAGCCGACCGGTCTTCCACGCTGGCAGTCACCTCAGTGCTACCTTCAGATACACCTCTGACAAGTCCGTTTTGCGTTACGGTGGCTACTGACGCGTTTTGTGAACTCCATCTCACCCTGCGTCCACTCAGAGCGTTTCCTGCCGCGTCGAGTGGACGCGCTCTTACGGAAACTTCATCGCCTACCGAAAGCTCGGGTCTTGCGGGACTGACATTCACAGCCGCGACCAGTGCGACGCCTGTGAACTGAATTGTTTGGCCCGTGCCCGCGGTGACGCCAATCTGCCTCTCCAGAGGCCGATATCCGGGAGCACTGAGTACGATAGTGTGGTTGCCCCGTTGCAGCTGGAAAGTTTCACCACTCTGCCGCCGCCCATCGACAGTTATCTGGCCACCGCTAGGTAGATCGGTCACGGTGACCGTACCGGTGGTCACTTCGGCGGGCGCAGCAAAGAACGGCACCGCGATCTGAGAGCCTGCAGCAATGGTGAGCGGGGTTTCCACTTCCTGAACGCCAGGCGCTGACAACCCGATCGTATACTCACCAGGCTCGAGTTCGAAAATCGTGTCAGCCTGCCGTTGGCCATTTACCGTTATGATCCCATCAGCCGGCAGGCCGCCAATGCTGACGGTGCCTGTCGTTGGCTCTGGGATAGCCGGCGGCGGGGCCTCCGTGGTCGTGCTCTCGGCGGCCAGCTGTGTTTCTGGGTCGATGCGTGTCGGTTGTTCGCCTGCTTCCGAAGGCCTTTGCCTGGTGGAAAGCCAGATACCTCCGACCACACCCCCTCCAATCATCAGGAGTGCTGCCGGAATCAGCACCAGCCACGGTGCTTTTTTGGGCGCCTCGCCTGTTGTTTCGCCGGTCGGTGCCCGCTCTGCCTTCGTCTCCCCGTTCTTGCTTTGTAGCTCCTCGTCCCGAATACCGATCACCTTGGTGCTGATGTCGTCCTGAATCGACGGGTCGGTATCCATCACAACCGTGTCCATTTCCGCGGAGATCTCAGGACTCAGGTCCTTCAAACCCTTCACGAATGCGGTCACAGTTGAAAACCGGTCGTCCGGGCTCTTCGAGAGGGCCTTGTCGATCGCCGCGTACACGTGCCGCGGCATGGACGGCGCCAACACCTTCAGTGGGGGAGGAGGCTCTTTGCAGTGTTTGTGCAATATGTCGATTGCCGATTCACCGTCGAACGGCACCTGGCCCGACAGCATGCGATATGCCATGACGGCCACCGAATATTGATCGGATGCGCCTGATACCACCTTGCCCATGCCCTGCTCTGGCGACATGTAGTACGGAGTTCCAATCACCGAGCCTGACGCGGTGAGCGTGGCCTCCGTCAACGCCTTGGCAATACCGAAGTCGGCGACAGTGACTCGGTCCCGCTCATCGAGCATCACGTTGGCGGGTTTGATGTCGCGGTGGATTACTTGGTTTTCGTGGGCGTAATCCAACGCATCACCGACCGGAAGCAGGATCCTTATCGTTTGCTCCAACGGCAGACGCTTGTGTTCCCTCAGATAGTCTTCCAGCGATCGCCCTTCCACGTACTTCATCGTGTACCAGAAGAGCTTGCCGCCTGATGCGATCCGATGGATGGGGATGATGTGTGGATGATCGAGGGCCGCAGCTGTCTTTGCCTCACGTTTGAACCGCTCGACGCCATGGCCAAAGGTCAGCTCGGGTGGCAGGACTTTGACGGCGACCTTTCTATCGAGGTGCACCTCCGTGGCCAGGTAAACCAACGCCATGCCACCTTTGCCGAGCAGGCGCTCGATCTCGAACTCGTCGCCCGTTTCCGTGCGGAGCATCCGCTCCAATTGTTGTTCGTGGGATTCGTCCATAGCCGCTGTGGCGGCAGCCTGACCTTCGGCATCTGATACCGCCGACCCGCACCTGTGGCAAAAGGTCGCGTCGTCGGGGACCGGTGTTGAGCAGTGCATGCACTTCACAATGCACTAATCTACTAACAATCACGCATTACGCCGAATGTTCTTTACAAATCTGCCCTTGCTGGAACTATGCGTATTCCACAGATTGCTGTGGATTCGAACCGGCTCTTCGGAGGCGCGAAAGTCCTCTGAAATTGCCGCCATCACAAATGTCACGGAGGAGTTGCAGAATGAGACGCCCATTGCGGTTCCTGGGTCCCGTTGTCCTCGCCCTTTTTGTTGCGGTGACGGTACAAAGTCTCGCGCCCACCCTGGTCAACGCTCAGCAACAAGAAGAGGATGTTGTCTACCTGAAAGACGGTAGCATTCTTCGTGGTCAGATCATAGAAGACGTCGTTGGCGAAAGCCTCCGAATCCGAACTCGCGATGGAAATGTCTTTCGCATCGCTTACGATCGAATCGAACGCAGAACCCGGGAACCGGCTGTGGTCACAGCACCTCCTCCAGGTGGAACTCCAAGTCAACCTCGAGCACAAGTGACCGACGGCAGAAAGAGCCCGGGCGTGGCGTTCCTCCTGAGCTTCCTGATTATCGGTGCTGGACAGGGCTATAACGGTCAATGGGGCAAAGCCCTGTTGATGGCGGGCGGTGCAGTTTCCTCGCTAGCGATTGCAGCAAATGGTGCGGAGGATTGTGCTGACTACGAGGAGTGCGGCACGTTCACATTGGGAGTGGTTGGTGCCCTCGGTTTTGCACTATGGTCCTGGATCGACGCGCCGATATCAGCATCTGCGATAAACACGCGGCTCGATATGGGGATTTCTCTCGAGCTTGGGCCGCGGACTCAACTTGGATTCCCCTCGGACAGGCTGGCAGGCCAACTGTCCCGCGGCAGACGGACACCGCAGATCGGATTGAGCCTGGCGAGGTTGCGCTTCTAGCCCGTCCTCCAGGCGAGACCGCGGATAAAACGCGTACAGCCCCACTCTCATTTATGAGGTGGGGCTGGCGTTCTTCTAACTCCTATCTCCCGTCAAGGTCACTCGTTGTGCGCCGGAAGCGCGTACCGTTCATCTCCAGTTCTGATGGGCTGCCGGAGGTGTCGAGAACGAAGGACACGAATCCCCGACCGCGCCACTCAGCATCCCAATGCACCCTGAAGGTGTCGTAGTTCCAGTGTTTAAGAGGACCTTGGAGGCCAGGTCCGTAGTACAGCCGAAGTTCTCCGTCGACAGTTGATACGGTGACATCACCATACAGCGGATCGCCAAATGTTCCCACGTAGCGTTCGAGTGGAACTGATGGATGGGTACCCTCGACGCGGCTGGATTCCGCCTGCGCTCGTCGTTCTTCCGCTTCCGCCCTCATACTTCCGTACAGATCCAGCAGCTCGGAATTCCAGTCGCGAGGTGGCCCATCGTCGTACATGTCGAATACGCGGTACATGAGCGCATGTCGCAACTCGGCGTGATCGAGATTTGCCAACACGCAAACCCCGAGGTTTTCATCACGAATTAGTCCTACAATGGCGACCATTCCGTCGATGCTGCCAGTATGGAAGTCCACAGCCCTTCCCCGGTAGTCGGCTTGGAACCATGCTAGTCCATAAGTCATCCAATGTGGATTCGTGAGGCGAGCTGTAGGATAGAATCCGCCACGGCCCACAATCGTTTGGGGCGTGAACAGCTCACTGACGGTTTCCGGGCTGAGCAGTGTGTCGCCGTCGGCGAATGTCCCGCCGGCGAGGAGCATCCTTATCCACTTGGACATGTCATGCACGCTAGACCACACCGAACCGGCTGAACCGATGACGTCCACGCTCGCATTCTCGATAACCTGCACCTCACCGTCGATTTCGTAGTGTGGCGCGGCGACATCGGGCTGCAGATGAAGCTCGGCAGCGGTGGGAATAGTGGCAGACATCTCTAGCGGATCGAGAATCCGGCGTTGGATGAAATCCGCCCATGGCATGCCGCTCACATTCGCTATCACTTCCCCGGCGGCGGCATACATGATGTTCTGGTATATGAATCCGGATCTCATCGAATACGCCGCCTCGGCATATCTGATCTTTTTCAGGACTTCATCGATCGTTGTTTCCTTTTCGTACCAGAGGAAATCGGCGTTTCCGACTCCTGCTCGATGCGTCAGCAAGTCGCGAACTGTGATCTCTCGGGTGACATATGGATCGCTGAGCTCGAACGAGGGAAGGTGTTTGGTAACCGGATCATCCCATGCGAGCTTCCCTTCGTCCACCAGCATTCCGATTGCGGCTGCCGTCATTGCCTTTGTGGTGGATCCGATCGCAAAGAGTGTCCGGTCGGAGACTTCACGCGAATCCTCGAGCTGTAGAACGCCGAACCCCTCCGAGAACACCACCGCTCCGTCTTTGACGACCAACACAGCAAGGCCGGGCACTTTCCAGTCCCGCACACCCTTGGTGACGTACTCTCCCAAATCATCGAGTTGCGGTGCCTGAGCATGCGCACCAACCGCGATTGACAGCGATAGTGTGCAGGTAATCACGAACGACAGTGCCGTTCTGCGAATATTGGAAGCCGGGTGGGTAGTCACTTTGCGCTCCTGTACATGACGGGGGCCGTATTGAGCGAGAATATCGCGGCGTCATCATCCGGCGTCAAACCGGTTCAAACCTCGATATCCGAACTTGCAGCTGAACTGCTTCTGGATCAGTTTCGTATCTCCCGAGTGAAACTCGTGCCAGTCGCACAGCATATTCTCGAAGAAGGAGATCGTCCAATGGCCCGCCGAATTACACGCCGCCATTTCGTCAAACAGAGCACAGGAGTAGGTGCCGGAGCGCTGCTCGTGAGACCTGACAGCCTCATTGGTCAAACAACGCACGTGTCACACGGAGATCAATCGGCGGTGCCACCATTCATTGTCACGAGTCATTCCAATGAAGCCGGCGCAGCGGGCATGGAAGCTGGTTGGGAGATCATCGCGGACGGTGGTTCTTCATTAGATGCCGTCGAGCGCGCAACCAACATCATCGAGGAAGATCCGACAGACACCAGCGTCGGGTATGGCGGGCTGCCAAATGAAATGGGCGTGGTGCAGCTAGACGCGTCGATCATGGACGGAAAAACGTATAGCACGGGGTCTGTGTCGGCACTGGAAAACATCAAACACCCCTGTTCTGTCGCCCGGTTGGTCATGGAACGTACCGACCATGTGATGCTCGTAGGGAATTTTGCGTTGGAGTTTGCGAAATCGTGGGGATTTGAAGAGGAAGATCTCCTCACCGATCGCGCGCGGCAGGCATGGCTCAATTGGCGCGAGAACCACAGCGACCGAGACGACTGGGGGCCGCCCGAACATATGCGCAACAGGGGCGACGAAGGTGGGTCCAGCTACGACGAAATCGAGCAGACTCATGGAACGGTGAACGTGCTGGCGGTTGATTCGAACGGGGACATTGCCGGCATCACGAGTACCAGCGGAATGAGTTACAAGGTACCCGGCAGAATCGGAGATTCTCCTATCATCGGTGCCGGCCTTTACGTCGACAACTCCGTAGGAGCCGCTGGCGCGACTGGCCGAGGTGAAGACGTAATCAAGTCATGCGCTTCCTACTACATCGTGTTGCGCATGAAGGAGGGCCGGTCACCGCAGGAGGCATGTCAGGACGCGATGCAGATGATCGCCGACCGTTATGCGGCAGTCGGTATCGACTACATGCCGGGTGAGAAATTCATCGCGATAAACAAAGGCGGCGAGTACGGTTGCGTGCAGACGAGCACTCGGCGGCCGCCGCGGATGACGGTGCGGAGTGCGGGCGGATCGACGGTTTATGAGGGGGGTGTTTTTTCGGGTTAAGAGCGGGGAAAGGGGAAGGGGGAAAAGGGAATCGGATCACTTACCGCCCTACCGTTGGGTGGTTGGGTATGGTGTTGTGTACCACCCTTTGGCCCTACCCCGCTCCCAACGCCCCCTGAACAAGCCTCGCGATTGCGAAACCGGTGTAGTTGCCGATGGCATAACCCAGTAGGCCTACCGCCACGCCAGGCAGCAGGCGATCGGCGTAACCGCGCGCTCCCGCGATAGCCATTGCCGACGCAGCGCCGCCCACGTTTGCTTGCGATGCCACCGCAAGTGTCGGCAGGTCAAAGCGAAACAGCATGCCCAATCCGAAGATCACCGCACCGTGTATGGCCACCGTAATCAATGCGAAGTAGAACACTGCTGGGCCTACCTCGACGATATTCGCGACTACTGACTGGGCTCCATTGCCTGCGAGGAAGAGCAAAATGAGATAGTTGCCGAAAAGCGCTCCACCGGCAATCGACTTCACCGCAGGTATTTGCGCCACCACCAACACCAGCGTAGTGAGCCAAAGAACCTCGGGCAGGAATGGGAAGATCTCACCGAGTTTGCCGGCGCCCCAAACAGTGCCGACTGCCAGAGACACCAGTGCCGCAGCATCTGCGATTTGCACCGGGCGACCGCTGCTGGACAGAGCATGTTCCAGGGTTTGAGGTTTGCCTCCGGTTTCCGAGGAATCATCAGACTCGGCTGCATCGGGCGTCTCCAACCGTTTGCGCCCCAGGAGTACGGGCACGGCCAGGCAGGCAGCCATCCAGATTGCAGTGAGCATCACGTCCGCGGCGATTGCCGCAGAAAACAAGTCCGGGCTCGTGTCGAACGCCTGACCCAGTGCGGCAAAGTTCACGCCTCCCCCGGTGTACGTACCGGTGAACTGGCCGGCGAGCTTCCATGTCTCGGGGCCAACGAGGCCCGACAAGGTCAGCGCTCCTACAGTTGCACCGACGGCGGTGCCCACCGCTCCCAGGCCGAAGGCCGCGAGCATACGAGGCCCTGCTTCGAGCACCGAGCGCACGCTCACGTTGAAGAGGATCAGCGCGATCCCGATGCTGACGCCTGGACCCATGAGAAACTCGTAGGTCGGAGACGTTCCGGGTAACAGGCCGATGTTGGATAGGACCATTCCGCTGAGGAGTGCCACCAAGGCGGCGCCGAGCGAACGGCACAACGCCACGCGTCGTTCGAGAATCAGTGCCACTACAACAACCAGCGAGAGAACGAAGAGGATTGCCCAGGGGTCGGAAATCATCGCAACAGTGTACCGCTCGGTCCCACTCTACACAACGGCGTGAAGAGATAATGCGCTTCCCCCACCACTTGGAGACTCAGATCCAACTGTTCTATCTTGTATTCACATGCAAAGTATCCCGGTTCAGTTGCACACACCCGACGCAATGCTCACGGAGACATTTGGTCTACTAGGGCTCCAGGAGGGTTGCTTGGTACTGGAATACGAGTCGAAAGACGCGTTTATAGGGGCATACAGCTCGGGTGTCGAGGAGTTGCAGATATTTCCCGACGACGTTTCGTCGCTGACGTTCAAGAAGGGGATGTTTAAAGCAAAGCTGACCATTCATGCGCGCAGCATGAAATTCTTCGAGAAGGTACCGGGTGCTAAGCATGGGTCGATAACGCTGCGGTTCAAACGCAAACACCGCGCCGATGCAGTACAGCTGGTGAGCTTTCTCCAACACCGCCTCGACGAGCTCGAATCTGCGGCGGCCAGCACGCCGGCTCCTATCCTGGATACGGGTGAACCGGGTCCCTCAGGCGACTGGACCTAACGTACCGCCTTCGCTCCGCCGGAACGGCGCGGATCG
The DNA here is from genome assembly GCA_964518955.1 of uncultured Gemmatimonadaceae bacterium. Taxonomy (GTDB): domain Bacteria; phylum Gemmatimonadota; class Gemmatimonadetes; order Gemmatimonadales; family GWC2-71-9; genus JBDGYW01. Next base: position 60,415 of record CAZFHS010000023.1, read on the forward strand.
CCCCCCGCGCGTACCACACCGCCGTCGATTAGTACGGCTGCACCATACCCCATCCTGAGTTCGCCTCGAAGAGAGATGAGTTGAATCTCATGGCCGAGGCGTTGTAGCTCGCCCATGACCGCAGGAGAAAAACCATCTTCAATCTGCACGACTACTTTCCGTGCAGTTCCACCACCCCTACCTGTGCCAACCAGGAATCGTGGCAGCTCCAGCGCATCTTGCGGCCCCAAGCCCTGATCGACCATTGCTACTAGCATCTGATAGACTGCCGACGTGATCCATGCGTTTCCGGCTGCAGCTACTGCGAAGCGCGGATGCTGGTCCGCTCCAGTGCCATCGAATACAATTGTCGGCGCTATGCTGGTGCCGTGTCGCGCATACGGTAGTCTGGCGCCGTACGCTCCCGGGTCGGTTCTGTAAGAGCGCAATTTGTCGTTGTAGAGGAACCCCAGGCCTGGGGTCACGTAGAAGTTCCCTCCCCACGTCCCCAATGTCTGTGTAACCGCAACGATGTTGCCGTCGGCATCCGCAACCGTGAACGCAGTCGTGCCCGACATGCGGCATCCCGGTTCGTCGCCGGTCACGCACAAGGGCAGCTCCTCGCCCCACGAGAAGCCGAAGTCCCACTCTGCGGCGCAAGCTGGTTCACCACTACTCGTACGGCGAATTTCCTCCGGTCCGGTTGCCCGGTTCGGATCGAAGCAGGCTTGCCAACGATCTCGCGCCCTTTCGGCATCCAGTAATGGGGCCAAGTCGACAGGCCAGAGGCTTGGATCGCCTACCCTTCCAGATGTCGACGGCGTCAGCTTCCAAGCCTCGATCATTGCGTGAAGCGCAGAGGCATCATCTCGGTACACGTCAGATGCCCGAACGTTGTCCAGGAGATTGAGCTTGGTCACGAGCGACACCCCGCCACCGGCCGCGGGTGCCGCCGAGTAGATGGTGTGACCGTGATAGGTCCCACTCACCGGTTCCCGTGGAACGGCGAAATATCGGGCCATATCGTTCAGGGTCATTGCGTTCCCCAGCCCTCGCAGGTCCGCGACCATTCGCCTGGCAATCTCACCGCGATAAAACGCGTCAGCGCCTCCGTCGGCAATCTCTCGCAACGTCCAAGCGAGGTCGGAATTCCTGAGGATGTCCCCGGATTGAAGAGGCACACCGTTCGGGAAAAACACCTTCTTGCTGCTTTCATATTTCTCGAAGCGGTGGCGTTCCCGAGCGAGTGTGGTTGTGAACGCCTCATCCAGGACGAACCCTTCCTCCGCGAGTCGGATCGCAGGCTGCAGCAGTTCGGACCATTCGAGATTGCCGCTTCCGAACTCGCTCCATGCCTTCCACATACCCGCCACCGTACCGGGAATATTTGCCAAAACCGGGCCATCGGCTGGCAAGCTCCCATCCACCAGCAGCGTTGCGTTGCCAAGCCCTGCCTGCTCGGGCACGCGCGTGAGGAACTCGATTACGACTGGGTCATCCATCCCGTTCAGGTAGAAGACCATTTCGCCGTATCCGCCGATCCCGCTCGCGTCTGGTTCGACCACGCCGATGGCAAACGATGTCGCCACCGCGGCATCGATCACGTTGCCACCTCGACTCAACATCTCAGCGCCAGCCGCCGACGCCAGCGAGTGCGCGCTGGATACCGCCGCCCTGCCCTCCGCTTCTTCTCGAAGCTGAGGTCTGCGACTCAGCATCTGATACAGCACCTCTTCGAGCGCCGAGTCTGAAACGGCCCCAACCGCCCGAGCCCGATGTTCGGAACGCACCTGCTCCCATTCCGCCGACCCACTGTCGGAGAAATAGAGCTCGTGCATCCGCGACCAAAGCCGGTCGAATCTCTCGTCGTTGCGGTTCGCCCGGTTCACAGGTGCGGAAAGCGTCAGATCGACCGATCCCGCACCTGGCAGCGTGGGAGCCGGTACGCTCCATAGCGTCCCGACCGAGGTCAACTCCTCCCGCCCCGGTACGGTATTGAGACGAACGGGATCGCCGTTGTAACCAACATCAGCCCGTTGCAATGACGCTATCATTAGCCACTGATGCTCGGGCGGCCATGCGGCCACACCCGGAGTTTCGGCAACCAGGTTCACGTATCCGCCGACCGTAGGCGTAATCCACACACCTCTCGTGCCCGAACGTGTCGTGAACAGGAGTGCCTCTCCGTTCGGACTCCAGTGAGGATGCTCGATTGCCATGTCGTCGACAACGCGCGTGTCTTCGTCGCCATCCAACTCAACGATTCTCAACGACCTGGTTCTTCCAATAACTGACACGTAGGCCACCCACCGGCCGTCGGGGGAAACAACCGGTGATACCTCGCCACCTCGCAACGATGTAAGCTGACTCTCACTGCCTTCCGGAGTTCTCAGCCAAAGATCTTCCACGCCAGGCGCACCTCTCACAAACACAACCGTGCCGTCAGGCCCCGCCGTCGGCTCCGTATCATGCATCGAAGAGTTGGTGATTTTCCTCGGTTCGCCTACCAGTCCATCCATCCCGACATCGACTGACCAGATATCGACTGTGCCGCCTCTATCGGACGAGAATACGAGCGCCTCGCCATCGGTTGTCCACGCGGGCTCCCTGTCCCAGTCAGGTCCACTGGTCACCTGCATTGGCGCTTCGAACGCCGGCCTTGCGGCGGACGTTTGCCCGAGCTGTACGACCCAGAGGTCGCCCTCGAGTTCGTACACCATTCGACCCGACGCCGAAAACGCCGGGTTTCGAATGCCACTCTGAATGAGCGACGAGCTATCGGTCTGCTGTGGTGCCAACAGCATGAATGAACAAAGCAACGCGATCATCTGATATCACCTTTTGGATATTCAGCTCTAATGACGGGAGGTGCTAAGATAGGCGCAGCGCGTCCGAGCGGTAAGTATGGAGGTGCTCGCTTTTGGTGTGACAGCGCCCTATTGTACTTGCGCTATGGTCCACAGGAGTTGTCGTTGTGACTACCGACTTCGAGCGCCTATCTACTGCCCTTGCCGACTCATATGCCATAGACCGCGAGCTGGGTGCCGGTGGTATGGCAACGGTGTATCTGGCTAGCGATCTCAAGCACGAGCGAGAGGTCGCGGTGAAGGTCTTGCATCCCGCCATCGCGGCATCACTCGGCGTTGTCCGTTTCGTACGAGAAATCGAGATCGCCGCCAAACTCACTCACCCTCACATCCTGATGCTGATCGACTCGGGTGAGGCCGGTGGCTTCCTTTACTACGTCATGCCGTTTGTGGATGGCCAATCTTTGCGGGAACGTCTAATACGGGACGCGAGATTGTCGATTCCCGAAACCGTTCGATTCACCGAGCAGGTTGCATCGGCATTGACATATGCGCACGAACGCGGCGTGATCCACCGAGACATCAAACCCGAGAACATCCTGCTCGCTGGCGACCAGGCCGTGGTTGCCGATTTCGGGATTGCTCGGGCCGTTCAGGTGGCCGGCGGCGAAAAACTCACCGAGACAGGAATTGCTCTAGGCACACCATCCTACATGAGCCCCGAGCAGGCTTTCGGTGAGACGACAATCGACGGCCGTAGCGATGTCTATGCCCTCGGTTGTGTCGTGTACGAGATGGTGAGCGGTCGAGTGCCGTTCAAAGGTGCTACACCCCAAGCGTTGCTGGCCAAACACGCTGTCGGCACACCTCAGAGTCTGCGCACCATCCACAAAGAAATCCCACTTTACGTTGAACGCGCGGTCAATCGCGCGTTGGCGAAAGAGCCTGACAAACGTTTTGACACGCCCAACGATTTTGCTGCAACGCTCGTTTCCGAAACTGTTGTGGCTCAGGTGGGACGCAAACGTGTGGCTGTGCTTCCGCCAGCCAACATCACCGGCGACCCCGAGCAGGCATTCCTGGTGATGGGTTTGCATGAAGCTCTGATCTCGCAGCTTGGACAGGGGCATGTAGCGGTTTTGGCTCGGACCTCCGTCATGCAATACCAGGGAACCGAGAAGCCGATCCGCGAAGTGTGTCGCGAGCTTTCCGTAGAAGCGGCGGTAGAATCATCGATTTTCCGTGCCGGCGACTCAATTGGAATCCAGGCACGCCTGATCGATGGAAACACGGAGGAAGGTCTCTGGTCGGGATCTTACGACGGCCAGATCAGCGATGTGCTTGCTTTGTATCGTGATATCTCGGGCTCCATCGCCGCTGAAATTCAGGGAACGATGAAACCAGTGGATTCTGCGACAGCTCCCAAAGGTAGAAAGGTTGATCCTGCCGCTTACGAACTATACATGCGCGGCTTGATCTGCCAGCAGCACTTCACACCGCAAGAATTCGATCGGGCGATGAGTTACTACGAAGCCGCACTGGAAATCGATCCTGACTATGCCGAGGCGCATACAGGAGTTTCCCTGATCTGGGGCTCTCGAGTCGTTCTGGGCCTCGTGCCACCGCTCGAGGGTGGACCAAAGTGGCGCGAATCCGCCGAGCGAGCAGTCGCGTTGGATCCGAACCTTGCTGAGGCGCATGGGTCTCTCGCGCAGGACCTGACGTGGGCTGCCTGGGATTGGGAAGGTGCCGAGACCGAGTTTCTGCGCGCGATTGAACTCAACCCGAATGAACCGCAGGCGAGGATTTTCTATTCGCATTTCCTGGCCATGCTCAAGCGCGTCGAAGAAAGCGACGTTCAAGCTGATCGGGCGTTGGAGATCGATCCATTCAATCCATTCACACTGCTACTGCACGGACTCCAGCGTGGAATCACCGGACGGTTCGATGAGGCTATGGGCGCACTGAGCAAGATGCCACCCAACCCGCTTGCGAGTTATCAGCTTGCAATTGACAACATCATGTTGGGAAAGATGGATGAGGGTGCCCGACAATTCGCGCAGTACCTCTCGATGGTTGGCAATACAGAGGTGGCTGCGGTACTCACCGACACAGAGGATCCCCTCGTTGCATTCGGCAAGGCCGCAGAGATTCTCGCCGAGCGATCGAATTCGATGTACGTCAAGCCAATTGTCGTTTTCTACTTGTACACATGGGCCGGCGACTTTGACAGAGCCTTCGAGTGGCTGGAGCGTGCATACGAGTTGAGAGATCACGATATGGCCTATTTAGCGGCAATACCGCTGTCAACCGAAATCGCCGAGGACCCGCGGTACAAGAGCATGTTGCGCCGAATGAATCTGCCGGTGGCGGAATAGACCGTTCGTGAAAGCAACAATCTGGATCTTCCTCTCCATAGCCTGGGGACTCACCTGGCTTGCCGTCCGCCTCGGTTTGGAAGACTTGCCGCCGGTCACCTTCTCTGGCCTCCGTTTCTTTTTCGCAGCTTTGGTATTGTGGCCGGCAGTGCTGCTAAAAAAGACGAGGTTCCCTGTAGACCGCACCGGCTGGCGAGTCATTGCGGCAACATCGTTGCTCACCATTGCGATTCCTTACGCCCTGCAATTCTGGGGGCAGCAGTACGTATCGAGCGGTCTCGCGGCAGTCATGTTTGCAACCGTGCCGGTGTTCACGATCGTATTCGCCCATCTCAGCATTCCGGACGACAGGTTCACTCTCCAGAAAATGGTCGGCGTAGTTCTGGGAATCGTCGGCGTTGCACTCATCTTCTCCGATCAGTTGAGGGCGGACAGCATATTGGCGGTCTGGGGTTGCCTGGGATTCCTACTTGGTGCGGTCACGCACGCTCTCGCTCAGGTCCTCATCAAGTCGCGAGGCCAACACATCGACCCGCTAGCGGTCGCCACAGGGCAGATCACGATCGGGGGAGTCCTGCTGTGTCTACTCGGGATTTCTCTCGAGGGCAATCCGCTCGCGATCGACTGGACAATGCAGGCAGTACTTTCACTGGCCTATCTGGCGTTCATCGGATCGGCCTTGGCGTTCTTCTTGTTCTACTGGCTGCTTCGGCACGTGAAAGTGACGACTGTGACGTCGATGGCCCTGATTCACCCGGTCGTAGCAGTCTTTGCGGGATGGGCGGTTGTGAATGAGACACTGGGCTGGACGGTGCTTTTGGGAACGTGCTGTGTGTTGGGTGGGATCGCGATTCTCTTGCTTTGGCCGTCCAAAGCTGAGCGTGAGGAGGTGCTTCTGAAGAACTGACTTCGAATCAGGCCTTCACTTGCAGGGCAAAAACCTCACAGTCGTCTCCATCTCCTCCAACACCTGCGCTAGTGCGACCCCGGTTCGTTCCACGTCATCTTCCGTCGTATACCGAGACAGTGACAGTCGCACGGAGCAATGAGCGTCCGCCTCACTCTTCCCCATTGCGATCAACACGTGCGTTGGCTCCGGTGAGCCAGCTTTGCATGCGGAGCCGGAAGACAGCGAGATCCCGTGCATGTCGAGCGCAACTACCAGAGACTCTCCACGTAGCCCCGGAAGTGTGAGGTTCAGCGTGTTGGGCGTTCTGTCATTCGGATGGCCGTTCAGAACCGCCTCAGGGATATGTTCGCGGATTGTTGATTCGAGCCTATCCCGAAGCTGACGCATGCATTCCCTATCACGAACAGCCTCCTTTGCGAGCTCAGCAGCCTTGCCAAGTCCTACAATGGCCGGGATGTTCTCCGTTCCGGCGCGGAGGCCACTCTCCTGTTTGCCTCCGTGAATCAATGGCTCGAGTTTCGTGCCCTTGCGCACGTAGAGCGCGCCGATCCCTTTCGGGCCATGGAACTTGTGTGCGGAGAGGGTGAGAAGGTCGACGTTCAGATCTTCGACATCTACCGGGATCTTCCCTACTGCTTGCACGGCGTCCGTGTGGAACAACGCCCCGTTCTGGTGAGCAATTTCGCACAGCTCTTTGATTGGGGCGATGGTTCCAACCTCGTTGTTCGCCATCATGAGCGACACTAGCAGTGTGTTGTCGGTGATCGCTTTCTGCAGCTCAGCCGGCGCGATGACTCCGTACTCATCAACCGCCAAGTAAGTCACGTCAAAACCCTGGCGTTCGAGGCTGCGGCACGATTCCAGGATGGCTGGGTGTTCTATGGCAGAGGTGATGATGTGCTTTCCTCTGTCGCCGCGCGCAAACACAATGCCCTTCAAAGCGAGGTTGTCAGCCTCAGAGCCACCCCCGGTGAAGGTCAGCCTCTTTGGGCGGCAGTTGATGAGCGAAGCAACCTGGCGCCTTGCGTGTTCCATTGCTTCGCGTGCGTCACGCCCAATGCCGTGGATGCTCGAGGGATTGCCCAATTGGTGTTCTAGGTAGGGCAGCATCGCTTCCCTGACAGCATCCGCGACTGGAGTCGTCGCGTTGTTGTCGAGATAGATGCGCCGTTCCGGCGAACCGGGCTCGGCGATGCGGATCGTGTGGGCGGGATCCTCAGGCGCGCTACACCTTCGTGCAGCAGCCTCCTCCCTCCTCTCCCTCTCCTCCAACCTCTCAACCTCACACAACAGCGCCTTGTACACCGGAAACCCGGAAACCTCATCGTAGTTTGCCAGATCAGTCAGCAAGTTCACATTCGATTTCTGCCACGCTTCAGGTCCAACCGGAGTTCCGCCTCCCATGCTGCATTCGACCGCGCCCTGGACGATATAGTCTGTGACCACCGCCCGGAACGAAACCGAACCACGCAGTGTGCGCACTTCTACCAGGTCGCCGCTGGCGATGGAACGACCCGCGGCATCCTCTGTGTTCAGTTCGATCGTAGGCTCGGGATGCTCTGCCACGAGGCCTTCGATGCCATGATGCTGTGAACGGAAATCGGTCTGAGGGCGAGCGCCGGAGTTGAATACCAATGGGTACTCTTTGGCCAACGCCGGGTTACCTAGCGGACCTTCTTTCGGCTCGGTGTATTTGGGCAGCGGTTCGAATCCATAATCAGCCAGAATCGTAGAGTGGATCTCGAACTTGCCCGTAGGAGTTTCGAATCCTGGCTTTCCGTCAGCCCTGAGCCCACCCTTCTCCCACTTTCTGTAATCCATCATCGGCGATGGGAGCTTCACCCAACCGCCGGCCTCGCGCACGTCGTTTGCGGAGTAACCCGACCCTTCGAGTGCCAGTTCGATCATCGCCTCTTCAGTCTGGGGAAACAGCTCTCCATATCCCAGGCGGTTGGCGAGCTCGGCCATTATCAAGTAGTCATTCCTCGCCTCACCCACCGGAGGGATGACCTTTTCTCGTAACCTGAAGATCGGCCCATAGACCATGTACGAGTTGATCTCGAACATCGTGGTGGCAGGTAGAACGACATCTGCATACGCGGCGTCGGCGGTCATTTGTCGATCGATGCACACAAGGAAATCGAGCTTCGACAACGTCTCGCGCCATACCTGTGTTTGGGGCCAGGAAGTCATTATGGACGCCCCGTGCACGATCAGCCCGCGGATCTTGTATGGGTCTGACTCGAGAACAGCGTCCACGAGGCCGCTGGCGTGCGACTCGCCTCGGTAATCGCTGTATATGGGGAACTTGTTGCGCGCAACAGCCCGGTCGATGTCAGGATTCGCGACATTTGTGGATCGGTTGATTGGGAAATGCGTGTCACGCATCGCGAGCCCGATGCCACCCGGTACGTCGAGCTGCCCGGCGAGTGCAAAAAGTGTTTGAACCGCTCGAAGCGCCTGTATGCCGCTATCTGAATACTCGAGCCCAGTGTACATCAAAGGGCAAGCTCCGGTAGCGTTGCAGATGCGACGAGCCAGGCTTCTGACGGTGTCTGCCGGCACTCCGGTAGTGCACTCGACAACCTCGGGAGTGAAATGTTGGACGTAGGTCGCGAGTTCATCGAACCCAGAGCACCACTGCTCGGCAAAGTCTTCATCGAAGAGTTCTTCTTCGACCATCACAGCAATCAGCCCTAGTGCCAGCGCGCCATCCGTTCCCGGCCTGATCGGAATCCACTCCGCATTCGTGCGCCGCACCGTTTCGGTTCTACGAGGGTCGATGACGACGACCTGAGCGCCTCGTCTGGCTGCCGCCTCGAGACGGTGCATGTCGAGCGGCGGGGAATCGGTTGCGGGATTTGCCCCCCAAACCACGAGTAGCTCGGCGTTCTCGATGTCCGAGAACATGTTGACGAGCATTCGCCCCATGGTCAGATGCGGAGCGATCATCGCGAACGACACGTAACAGAGGGCCCCGACGCCCATCGTGTTCGGCGAACCGAACGGGAAAAGGACGTTCGATGCAGAAGAGACTGCAACGCCCTTCGGCTGGAACATATCGCACAGAGACAGTTCGAATGCACCACGACCAGTGTATATCGACACCGCTTCGGGCCCCGATTCGTTCTTTATTGTTTGGAGGTTCTCGACGATGATATCGTATGCTTCATCCCACGAGATGCGCTCGAATTCGTAGGTGCCTTTGGGTCCAACACGTCGCTGCGGATATGGGAGCCGGTGTTCTGAATGAACGATCTCAGTCGCATGTTCGCCCCGCCGGCATATCATCCCCAGAGGATGCCCATCGTCGGGTTCGATGCTGACCAGCCGACCCTTTTCCACTGCTACTTCTACCCAACACCCTGCCGGGCAGATGCCGCATATGCCCTTTTGTTTCGTCGTGCCATCCGTGGAAATCACGTTGGTCCCCGCTGTGTTGGAGTCCCCGGTCGCATCAATGCACGATACCCAAACTCATGGCGCATCAACCAGGTCCAGGCGCAGAACCGCATCGAGAAGCAACTGGGCTCCGTTCGCAACATCCTCCGGCTTTGTGTATTCGTCTGGGGAATGACTGACCCCGCCTACCGAAGGCACGAAGATCATCCCCGTCGGCGCAATCTTCGCGATGTTTTGTGCATCGTGCCCAGCTCCGCTTGGCATCAGGCAGTGCTTCAAGTCGAGATTTGTCGCTGCAGCGATGATCGAGGATCGCATGTCAGGATGCGTTGCCACACACTCGATCGAGTGAGCAACCGCTATGTCGCAAGACACCCCGTATTTTGCAGCACAGTCGCGCAACTCGACATCAAGAGTTTGCCAGAGCGATTCGATCTTCGCCGTTTCGAGGTCCCTCAATTCGACCGTCAATTGGACCTCCCCTGGGATCACGTTCGGAGCCCCTGGGTGGACCGTCAGGTCCCCTACGGTACCTACCTGTGAGCCTTCGATGGACCTGACCACCCTGTCGACGGCCAAAACGAACTCACTGCCCGCCAACAACGCATTTTTTCTCTGGTCCATGGGCGTGGTGCCGGCATGATTCGGAGTGCCGGTGAAAGTCACTTCGTGATGTCGGATGCCCACAATACCGGTGACTACTCCTACTTCTAGACCGTCACCTTCAAGTCTGCCGCCCTGCTCCACATGGAGTTCTAGGTATGCGGCAACGTCGCTGGAGTCGTGGCAAGCGTCAGCGATGCGGTCAGGGTCGCCACCAACCCGCTTCATGCCGTCACGCAACGTCATTCCCGCCGGCACGACCGCATCCAGTTCTGCTGGTGACAGATCTCCCACGAACCCTCGACTGCCCGAGAGTCCGCCTTCTTCGTCGGACCAGGCGACGACTTCAACAGGATGTTCAGTGGCGAGAGAGAGGTCATTCAGTGTCTGCGCCGCTTCGATCGCGGCCAGTACACCGAGAGCACCGTCGAACGCACCGCCGTTCGGCACCGTATCGATGTGAGAGCCGAGGAGTATGGGCGTGTTCATGAGGGCTTTGCCCTCTCGCCTTCCGAAGAGGTTGCCAACCTCGTCCACGCTGACTGCAAGGCCGGCATTCTGCATCAGGCCTTTCACGAATTCTCGGCCATCGATGTCTGCATCGGTGAAAGCGACTCGGGATACGCCACCAGAAGGTGTTCGCCCTATGTCGGCTAAGCTCCGAAGGTGACGATTCAGTCGGCTGGCGTTGATTTGTATCTCGGGCATTGAACCGCCTCGTGATTCAAATGAGATCGACCAGCCTTGATGATATAGGGTTCGAGGCAGGAGTTGCAGAGGCTCAGCCGCCGGAGGAACCTTCCCTACCGCGCTGCATCTCTGCCACTCTGCCAAGAACCTAGCGCTCCCCCGCTCCGCGGCGTTAGCATATGTCCCATGCCCGACGGAACGCAGCGAGATACTAGCCTCAAACGCAAAGCCGCATGGATCGCGATTATCTACTTCACGGCTATGGCGATAGCGCTCACTTTCCCGGGCGTCATTCCCTTCAACACGATTAGACCATTCGTTTTTGGGATACCGTTCGTGTTCGCCTGGTACATTATTTGGCTCCTCGGAGCTCTCTGCGTATTCGGATTTTTGGATAAGGTGTATCGCGAGTGAGCGACTGGCGCGTTGTGTTGACCGTGGTGGTCGTTTATCTCGCCACGAACCTGTACGTAGGCATTCGTGCCGGCAAGCGCGGTTCGGACACAGTTGCTGGCTACGTGGCCGGCGACAGAGACTTTGGCGCCGTGGTGATGTATTTCATCGCGGGCGCGACGATGTTCTCCGCCTTCGCTTTTCTCGGTGGACCCGGGTGGGTGTTCAGCCGAGGTTCCGCGGCATTCTACATCCTGGCCTACTCCACCTTGGGTGTAGCACCATTTTTCGCGATAGGGCCTTGGGCAGCACGGGTGGGCCGCAAACACGGATATGTTACGCAGGCTTCTATGCTTGCCCATCGGTTCCAGAACCGTTGGGTAGCTGTGGTCGCCGGAATCGTCAGCGTCATCGCGATCATTCCATATGTGACGCTTCAGATGAGCGGCGCCGGCATCGTGCTCGAACAGGTGACGGACGGTCGCATCGTGCGCCCCGTGGGCGCGGCAATAGCGTATGGCATCGTGCTGACCTACGTGTGGCGGAGCGGCGTGATGGGTGTGGGTTGGACGAACGTGTTCCAGGGCGTATTCATGGTCGTCATTGCCTGGACCTTGGGGCTGTATATCCCGTACAAGCTCTATGGTGGTATAGGTCCGATGTTCCAACAGCTCGAGGCCCTGCGGCCGGAGTTGTTGACTGTTCCTGGCTTGGATGCTGCCGGCAATCGGTGGACACCGATGGGATATACGTCTGCCATCCTCATATCCGCCATCGGCGTATGGATGTGGCCGCACTTGTTCATGAAGGCATTCGCGGCAAAAGACGACAACACCATCCGCCGAACGGTGGTCCTGTTTCCGTCGTTTGCTCTCTTCCTATTCCCGCTGTTTCTGGTCGGCTTTGCCGGCGTGATGTATGGCTCGGCACCGGAGAATGCAGACGCCATCATGCCACACATCGTGCTTACGACCGGACTGCCGGCCATTGTGGTGGGGTTGTTCTGTGCCGGAGCCCTCGCTGCTTCGATGTCTACCGGCGACGCTCTGGTTCACGGAGCGGCGTCGATTGCCGTGGAAGACGTGTATTCAGGGGCTCGGGACACCAAGATGGACCAGCACTCCAAACGCACATTCATCCGCTGGGTGGCGGTGTGCGTCGGGGTGGTCGCCTACATCATCGCGTTAGACACAGAACTTTCGCTGGTGGCAATCCTGTTGTTGGCATATGGCGGCGTAGTTCAGCTCGCCCAACCCGTGTATGCAGCCTTCCTCTGGCGGCGAGCTACTGCCGCGGGCGTGATAGCCGGACTCGTTGTGGGTATTTCCGTGACGGGGCTGCTGGTGTTCCGGCCGGAGTGGCGCCCCTTCGGGCTTCACGAAGGTTTAGCCGGCCTGATCGCTAACTTAGCTGTGTTTTTCGTGGTGTCGCTGCTTACCCAACCTCCGGACGAGCAGCACGTATCAAAGTGGTTGGCAACGTCGAGGAAATCTGATACGGCGGCATGAGTGAGATAAGCGGCATGTGCGGCACACCCCACTCACGACTCACTACGTACGACTCACCCTCTCCCGGATCCACTCAGTCATCATCTCCAAAAAGCCCGGCACAAACACCTTTTCCATGGTTGGATATTCGTTCGGGCTGCCTGTCACCGCGGTAAGGAAGAGGTGGTTTGCCTTAGGAAATGTGTGGATCGTGATGTCGTCGTTCCCGCCGCGCACAAGCGCTCGTTCCAGTGGTTCCAAGTTCACGCTGGGGGGTACCTGAAGGTCGAGTTCGCCGAACAGAGCGAGCACTGGGATTTGCACCTGCTCCAGCGCCGTCGTCGGATCGTAGTCGAGGAAGTATTTGAACCAGGGAGACCGCACAGCATCGAGCTGGCCGTTCACCTGTGCGTCGACAGCGGCATCGATATCGGCTATCGCCGCTCGTTGGTCCGGCGGCAGCGAGTCGATGCCCGCTCGCACCTGGGCTCGCACATCGGCCTCGAGTTCCTCCATGCCCTCCCCTGCCCTCACCGCTTCGAACATGCGACTCTGCATTTCCCTTTGCTCTCGAAGCTGCTCGGCGGTCGCGCCGTTTGCCCTCAAGATTGCCTCACCTTGGGCGAAGAGGATCTCCTCACCGGTTACCGACGTACCTGCCATGAGAACGATGAAAGCGACCGACTCGGAGCTGGTTGCAGCTATTGGCGCAATGATCCCTCCCTCGGAATGCCCCACGAGACCGATGTGGTTGGCATCGATATCATCTCGCGTCTGCAGGTACGCGACCGCTTGGAGGACGTCGCCGGCAAAGTCTTCGCTCGTGGACTGAGCGACACTTCCTGTCGATCCTCCTACTCCGCGATCGTCGTAGCGCAGCACGGCGATACCATTGCGCGTGAAATGATCTGCGATCATCTGGAACGGCTTGAACCCGAAGATTTCCTCGTCTCGGTTTTGAGCTCCGCTTCCGGTTATCATCACCACCGCTGGAAAAGGTCCACCGGAAGGTGGAGTCGTCAGTGTACCCGCCAGCGATACGTCTCCGTTGGCGAAGGTGACTTCCTCTTCTCCATACGGCGGCGGCGGGTCTGGGGCAGCAGGCTCTTCCATTGGTTCCCCGGAGCGTTCCATGTTGAACGTCCTCGTGTAACCTGCCTGCGTGAAGCGACCCGCTATCGTATTGCCATCCCTCTCACCCTCGAACGCTGCGGTGCCCTGCGGCGCCGGGAGTTCGAAATGCACGGTCGGCTCGGTGTAACTCACGTTGGCCAGATCGATATCCTGCGCTCCCTGTTGCGGAATATCGATACTTCCCGCGAGACCCTCGTCGCCATCCTCGAACACCACGACGATGTTCAGATCGCTGCCCATGATGGTGATAGCACCTTCCCATCGACCGAGCACTGACTCTTGGGCATCCGTTGCGCCTGCGCACAAGCAGCATGCGACCCCGGCGATAAGGCCGGCTCTCTTCAAACCTCTCATAACGCCCTTCCCTTTCGGATTCATTCTCTCTCGAGTCTTACCGCATTGCCGAAGGCAAGCATCTCGGCCGCGCCACCCATCACAACCGATGTCGTGAACCTCAGGTCTGTTACCGCATCGGCGCCGAGTTCCTCCGCTTGACTCATCATGCGGGCAAGTGCCTGCTCGCGAGCCTGCCCCATCATCTTGGTATACTCCTCGATTTCCCCGCCGACGAGGTTCTTGATGACGGCAACGATGTCTTTGCCAACGTTGCGTGCGCGTATGGTGTTGCCTCGAACCAGGCCCATCGTCTCCACGACCTTGTGTCCCGCAACGCTACTTGCTGGTGTGATGATCATCTGTTCACATCCCTGTAGGGGTCATCTCTGAAAACGAAATACTTCTCCCGAATGACTGACACTGCCAGGATCACTATACCGACGAGCAAGGCAAGTCCTCCACCCTTCACGTACCACGGTATCGTGACATCGCCGACCAGTTCTCGTACCACCTCCCAGAGCACATACGAGAAAAGCACAACTGCTCCGACAGATAGGAGTATCCAGCCAATGCCGCGCTCAACGCGGCGATATACGGAATCCATGTATCCCTCCCACAATTCGTCTGGTGGCTTCGCGAGCTCCAAGCCTCTCGTGTGCTCTTTAACTCGCGACAAACTCTCCCACTCGTCTCTCAATATTTGGTCCGACTCCATCAGATCGTGCAATTCCGCATTGTCGGCGTCGGAGTTTTCTCCATCCAATGCGCGCATCATGAGTTCGCGAGCCCTATCTGTGTCTCCCAGGTGCCCAGCCGGACTCATCTGTCTTCCCCCAACATCTTCGCGAGGGCTTTTCTGGCAGAGTAGAGTCGTGACATCACGGTCCCATTCGGAATCTCGAGCAACTCACCAATCTCTCTGTAGCGCATTCCGTCGAATTCCTTCAGCACAAACACCTCGCGTTCCTTTTCCGACAGCGCTTCGATCGCAACGCCGATCCGATCACGAAGTTCATTTTGCTCGGACTGTTTTTCCGGGTCGGTGCTTGCCGCCCTGTGGGTCGATTCAGCCTCGAGCCAATACGCATGTTCCTGTAGTCGGACCTTTCGCGTCTTTGTGTCGCGGAGGTGGTTGAAACACAACCTCCTCAGTGCCTGGTAAAGCAGGCCGTAAAACGACTTCGCGGGGTCGAGCGACTCATGGCTCCGGTACAGCCGGGCGAACGCTTCTTGCGAGAGGTCCTGCGCGTCTTCGTGCGATCCCACGAGCCCAAGGGCCACATAGTACGCCCGCTGCATATACCTCGTGATCAGCGTCCCAAATGCCGATCGGTCACCCCTGCGAGCTCGGAGTACGAGATCGTACTCGTCTGCCACATTCACATGGCCCGATCCAGATTCTGGTTCCACAAACGGCCGTTTCACTATTGATAGTTACACATGAGTTGCTCGTTTATTCATTTTCGTGCTGACCCCGCGTTCACGCGGACCCGGCTGGCGGCCAACGAACTGACAAGGTAGATCCACGAACGGTGCGCAGCCAGCGTTGCGGAACAAAGACAGTGGGATCCGATTCGCTGCATCGATACCACAACGGCCTATCCGCTCTCTGTTGTTGCGATGAGCCATATTCTCTGTCATCTTCAGACCAATTCATTGCCGCTCACGCCGTGCTGTGAGCGGTCCCATTCTTGCGAAGTTTATAGCGATTTGGCTGCCAAAAATCCTCGCATCGAGAGGTGTGCAAGATGACTCGTTTCCGCCCTACCATCGCAATCACTCTGGCATTGATGTTTGTGGTAGTCGGCTCAGCTCAGGCGCAATGGCGCGAACAGGTGAACCGACAACTCGAAGAAGCAACTCAAATGCGACGGTGGAATGCGTCAGATTGGAGATCTGCTCAATGGATCTCTCGACGCTGGCGACGAGGAAACCCACTCGGTCTCGCTGCAAGCGGGCAACCGGTACATGATGGTGGGAGCCTGTGACAATGATTGCAGCGACCTCGACCTCCGTCTTTACGACCCTAACGACAATCAGGTGGATGTCGACATCGAACTGGATGACACTCCGGTAGTGGAGGTCTCGCCGAGTCGGTCTGGAACCTACAGGGTCGAGGCGGTGATGGTGTCGTGTTCGACTGAACCTTGTTTCTACGGCGTGGGAGTTTACGGCAGCGGAAGTGCCAGCCAGACCTCCAGCGGTGGGTGGCAGGAGGTTGTCAACGATCAACTGGATGAAGCGCTCGGAATTGCTGAATCCAGAGGCTATCGCCGCATGGAGGGGAATCGCACCGGTTCGTTAGATGCAAGCGAGAACGAATCCATCACACTCTCGCTGCAATCAGGCACCGACTACATGTTCGTTGGTGCTTGCGATCAAGACTGTTCCGACCTCGACCTGCGCCTTTACGATCCGAACGGGAACGAAATAGATGAAGACATCGAACTGGACGATACGCCGATCGTCGATGTTTCGTCTAGTCGCTCGGGAAGCTATCGACTGCAGGTGATAATGGTTTCTTGCTCCACCGAGCCGTGCTTTTATGGCGTGGGCATCTACGGCAGGAGTGGATCGGGCGCTGTCTCTGCTGCCAGCAAGGTCGACCAGGCAGCAAATACCATCCGTGGCGAGTTGCGTGCCGGCGATGAGACGATCTCGAGCGGTGAATACGCAGACGGCCACCGCATCGATGTTCAAGCCGGGCAGCAGCTATCAGTAGACCTAAGATCATCAGACTTCGACACCTACCTCATCGTGACGAAGCCCAGCGGCGGGACCATCGATAACGACGATTTCGAGGGATCGACGAGCCACTCTCGTGTAGAAACCGTTGCAGATGAGTCAGGCCAGTGGACGATTGTTGCCACTTCTTATTCGGAGGGTGAGACCGGCAGCTATGAGATCACTACCTCCATACGTGGTCAGGCGGCAGCGTCAGAGTCTGGTTCAGGAGTCAGGTACGAGTCGGGCTCTCTCGCGAGTGGAGATCAGACGCTGGCGAGCGGCGAATACGGTGACGTATATGCATTCGAAGGAAACGCTGGCGAGCAGGTCGTTATTGACCTGCGTTCCAGCGATTTCGATCCATACGTGATCCTGAGATATCCTAGTGGAGAGCAATCATACAATGACGACTACGAAGGAGACGCAACTCGGTCCCTTCTATCGCTCGCGTTGCCGGAGAGCGGGCGCTTTTCGATTACCGTTACCAGCTACCAACCGGGAGAGACTGGTACCTACAGTCTGAGAATCGATCAGGGCAGCGGTGCTGGCGGTGCGGTCGCGTCGGGCCCGCGCAACGAACAGGGAGCGTTGTCGTCGGGCGATGAGACGCTGAGGTCGGGAGAGTATGTCGACTACTATGACTTTCAAGGCCGTCCGGGGCAGAGAGTGCGAATTGACCTTCGATCGAATGACTTCGACACATACCTGATACTCAAAGACCCCAACGGCGAGCAGCAGGAAAACGATGACTTCGAGGGTACGTCGCGCTCCGTCATCGATGCCGACATCACGGAGTCGGGCACCTATCGTGTGTTAGTCACTTCCTATGGTGAGGGCGAAACCGGCAGCTATTCGCTTGCCATCGACGTCGGTGCCGAAGCGCCGGCGACAGCCGCTTCCAGAGACGTGGCTACGCTCGAATTCGGCGCTCCAACTCGCGGCGCCCTCCAGCCCAGTGATGCCCGGCTGGAAGACGGAGAGTACAGAGACCTTTACGTGTTCAACGGGTCTGCCGGTGAGAACGTCAGAATCGACATGAACTCATCGGCGTTCGACACCTATCTGGGATTGATCACACCGGGTGGCGAGACCGTGGAGAACGACGACCACGAGGGGAGCACCTCCCACTCGCGCGTGGAGATGAGGCTCGAAGAGACTGGCCGCTATCGTGTCGTGGCCACCTCGTATTCGGCAGACAATACCGGGAATTACACGCTCCAACTTCAACGCGGGGATCAGGCGGCGCCACCCACGCAAGTTGCCCGTCGCCAGCCGCAAGCGGCTCCGACGGGAGAGGGACGCGTGTACGGCATATTTGCCGGTATTAGCGATTACGGCGGCCGCGCAAGCAACCTGGCGTACACCGCCGAGGACGCGGTAAGGGTCCAAAATGCAATGGTTCAGGGCGGCAACATGAGTCCTGAAAACGGGGTACTGCTCCAAGACGGGCAGGTTACAGTGGGCAACGTACGTAGCGCAGTGCGGGACCTCTCAGGGCGGATCGGCCCCAACGACACATTTGTATTCTTCTACTCCGGTCACGGTGGACGCATTCCCAGGGACGGACCGCAACCGACCGACCCGGATGCTCTGGACGAAACCCTGGAGTTCTACGATGCCGGCATCACGGATAATGAGTTCAGAGACCTCATGGGCGAACTCAATGCCGGTAGAATACTGGTCTTCCTGGATGCCTGCTTCAGTGGCGGATTTTCGAAGGACGTCATCTCAGTGCCTGGCCGCATGGGGCTCTTCTCTTCGGAAGAGGATGTGACTTCATCAGTCGCCGCAAAATTCAGAGCGGGCGGCTATCTCGCCGTATTTCTCGCGGACGCGATAGGCGACGGGCTAGCCGACGCTGACGACGACGGCCAGATCAACGCAATCGAGCTGAGCCAGTACATTCACGAGCGCTACCGCACCGATCTAAAGAGCGGCGGCCCCGGCGACTTCGTGCGCACCGGTGGTCCCCAGCTTGGCCATCAACACCTCGTGGTCGATCGCGGAAGCATCGGTCCGAGAGAGATTCTGTTCCCTTAACAGGTCTCGAGAACTGAATGAATAAAGGGCCGGTCACGACGACCGGCCCTTGTTGACATACCAGAGAACAAGCTTGCAGACGTTGTTAGTCTTCCACCGGCATGTCTCGAATTGCCGCGTGGCGGCGACAGGGTTTGCACACAACGTGGTACACAGGGCCCACAGCCTCGCCGGCTGACACGGGCCCGCTCACGTTCAGCTCCCCGTCGCAGCGTGGGCAAGCCGGCGTAGCATCCGCCTGTGCAAGCATTTCTCGTATCTGAGCGGCTTCTTCCCGAGCATACATCACCGGGGTGTCTTTGTTCTCTGACACGCGCAGCTCCTCGAAAGTGCATGGAACACGTGAACAACTGACAGGAGAACGTTATGGCCAGACGTCGGCGAACACAACTGATATCTAAAAATCAGAAAGCCCGAGTCAACGGACTCGGGCCTGGTCTGACTGATCGCCGTGTTTCTGAAAGGACACGCCGCTTCGCTAGGTATTACACGTTAAGGCATGATCCGTTACCGGCAATCCCCTCCGTTCGTGCCCGACAGCATTGAGGTAATCACTATCCACATCACACAATTGCATGCACTTCCTGGGCCTACTCACGACCCGAATCGACATTCTGACGAGTATCCGAGATCTGCGCCACCCATTCTCACGCTTCCGAAGCGCCCGCCTAACCTATAATCTTCAAAATGACGCTGATCCAAACATCTAAGGTTCATCTACCCGACACATGAGGTTGGACATGAGAAGAACGATTGCGGTATTGGTTTTGGGAGCCATGGTGATCGGATTCGCTGGTTGCGCGACTCGTTCGCAAACCGGTGCCGCAGTGGGTGCGGGTTCGGGAGCCGTAGTCGGTGGGTTGATTGGTAGAGCGGCTGGGAACACGGCGGCTGGTGCGATCATCGGAGCCGCGGTAGGTGGCGCTGCCGGAGCAGTCATCGGCAACTACATGGACCGGCAGGCAGAGGAAATGGAACGCGACATCGAGGGTGCGAGAATCGAGCGAATCGGAGAAGGTATCAAGATCACCTTTGATTCGGGCATCCTTTTCGCGTACAACAGCGCAGACTTGGAATCTGAGGCACGACTCAACCTCACGAGACTCGCCACGATCTTGAACAAGTATGACGACACCGACATCCTGCTCGAGGGTCACACCGACTCTGATGGAGCTCCCGAGTACAACATGGGACTATCTCAGCGGCGCGCTCAGTCGGTGAACGATTTTCTGTCGGGACTCGAGGTCGATGTAGCTCGTTTCACGGTCATGGGCTACGGCGAGGAGCAACCGATCGCCACGAACGAAACTGCTGAGGGTAAGGCCCAGAACCGTCGAGTTGAGGTCGCCATCATGGCAAACGATGATTTGAAAGCCGCAGCCAGGAGACAGACTGGCGAAACGCAGTAGTTGCTGGATGGACCGGCGGGTTCCACCGTTCGGGTGGGACCCGCTTTTAGAAAACCTCTCCCAATCCCAGGTAAAAGCCCGACGATCCTCTGCCAAAGCCCCAGTCGGCTCGGAGGTTGAGACCTTCGTCAGGGGCTAGCAGGAAACGCAATCCCAAACCTGCGGCCGGCTTGAACCCGTTGAAATCCATTTCGCTCAACTCGTGTGAGACTCGCCCCGCAGACACGAACCCGATAACGCCAAACCGCTTCCAAACGTGTGCCCGGTACTCGCCTTGAATGGCTACGAGGTTGCGATCGCGATACCGCCCACCATAGTAGCCCCTAAGCATCTCCTCGCCGCCAAGCTGCGGCAGAACGTCAAATGGTTGAGTGCCCACTGACGCAACTCCAAGCCCCCTCAACGCCAACACATGTCCTGGGGAGAGTGACACGTACTGCCGTACATCCAACGAGTAGCGCGAATAGTTGTAGTCGCTGCCAAACGCAGAGTCATTGAACGACATCCTCAATTGCCGGTAGCCACCTGTTCGCGGATTGATAGTGTTGTCTCGCGTGTCCCAGGTGACCAGCAATCCACCAGAGAGAATTCGCCCGTCATCTGTCCCTGGAAGCAATCCTGCCCGAAGCAACCCGGTAGAATCGGTTTCGATCAGTGTTCTGCGCGCGAACTCTATTCTGCCGCCTACGTACCAACCTGGTGCCACCCGATTTTGGAACTGTACGTTCGCACTGACGACTCGAGGTACGTAATCCTCCCGTAGCTCATCAGGTGTGTCATTGCCGATGCCCCATATCGTATTGGGGAACTTCGAATAACCAACATCGGCGTTCAGCCGATAGCGGCCTGCACCGAAAAAGAGCTCGGCCTCGAGCATCGCGACTATCTGTTTCTTCTGCGTGTAAACAAAAATCGGAGACAAGCTGGAAGGTTGGTCCTGCCCAGTCGCTTGCGACATCCGAAACATCGTTATGACAGTACCGCCAAATCCGAACTTGGTTTCGGGAGTATAGAAAACGAACGGAAAAGGAATGATCGACGTGCCCGAAACGTCGGCTGAATCCCCTTGCACTGCTGTGGAGCTGTTCCCGACCGGTTCCTGGCCGTGAGTCTCCGTGATGCTCAGACAAGAGAGCACAATCAAGAGAACAAACACAGCAGACATGAGCTTCCTTATCGCCGAAAGGTGGTTATCCACCGAAACCGTGCCAACCCTAGGTGATGAAGCGCTGAAAGCTAGCAATTACAGGAGACACCGCAAAGCACTGCTTGCGGATAGCGGGCGCTCGCTGAACATTAATCGGATGATCCACGGGATTATCCCTTCGATTAGAGACGAAAGGCGGTTCGATGGGGCCCATCGAGGTTTCGTACAAGTTTACGCTCGCCGATAGTTCTCCCGAAACGTTCGATCTCAAATTGGATCCCACGACACTGGAGTTGATCGACAACGTACCTGCTGAACTACCGGCGTGGACGGAACTTGGCTACCACCAATGCCCCGACTGTCCGATTCAGCAGGGCGAGCGGACACATTGCCCCGCGGCCGCAAACCTGGTGAATCTGGTAAGCGGTTTTGCTCGAATACTCTCTCACGAGTGGATCACAAACGAAGTAACGACAGCTGAGCGCAGCTACGTACAGGAAGTGCCCGCTCAGCGAGGCATCAGCTCGCTGATGGGTTTCATCATGGCGACCAGCGGATGCCCTCAGACCGTTTTCTTCCGGCCAATGGCGAGGTTTCACGTCCCCTGGGCAAGCCAGGAAGAGACCACCTACAGGTCGACCTCCATGTATCTGCTCGCTCAGTACCTTAGGAAGAGAGATGGGAAAGACGCCGATTTGGAGTTGGACGGGTTGAAGAACATCTACGAGAGGGTACGCGCGGTGAACCGAGCATTCATCGAACGCCTGAGGGCTGCCACCGAAGAAGACTCAGCGATCAACGCAATCGTAGTGCTCGACACACAGTCACTCAGCATTCCATGGTCGATCGATAGCGCCCTGGAAGAGCTGCGACCTGGATTCGATCCTTACTTCTGAATAGTACGTTGAGAGGGCGCGCACTAAGGCGCGCCCTTTCAACGTCTGTTACCAGGCTATTCCGTAATCCTCACCGTGGTGGCTGGACCCACCCCACATCGTCCCATTTTCCCAATCGAAGAAGATCGCGTTGATCGGGCCCGAGGTGATGGACCGATAGCTCAAGCTGTAGCCCATCTCAGCAAGCTGGGTACGCACCCAGGGTGGCACCGATTCATGCAGGGTCAACCTACCTGGCTGTGACCTATGAGCACCGAACGAGCTGCCCATCTGGTAGCTGTTGATATTCGGTGCCTCCGCAGCCTGTTGTACGTTCATCCCAAACTCGACGACGTTGAGGAAGAACTGAAGCAGATTCTGATCTTGAGTGTCACCCCCCTGCACCGCAAACGACAAATATGGCTGCCCGTCCTTCAACGCCATGCCGGGTGTAAGGGTCGCTCTGGGGCGCTTGCCAGGCTCCACCAGATTGTAGGGATTCTGAGCTTCGTCGAGCACAAAGCTCTGCATGCGTTGGCTCATACCGATTCCGGTCCGGCCAGCGATTGTGGCAGGAATCCAACCGCCGCTTGGCGTGATCGAGACAACCCAGCCCTCTGCGTCCGCAGCTTGAATGGATGTGGTGCCGGTGGAGAATTCTTCCTCAATAGACTGTGCCGGCGGTGATGGCGACCCTTGGGGAATGGGTGGTGGCGCGCTGCTCCAATCCTCCAGCAGATGCAGAAACGGATTTTCTCCACCCTGGAACGGATATGGGTCTCCAGGTTTCACGTCGGGATCGTTTTGCTCCCAGTTGATTTGTGCGAACCGCTGCCGGGCATAGTCCTTCGAGAGAAGCCCTTCAATCGGTTCCGCGGGTGCGTAGTATGGATCGCCGTAGTAGAAATCGCGATCCGCAAACGCATGGTTCATCACCTGATACAGAGTGTGAATGTACCGCGTGCTATTGAAGCCCATCGACTGTAGGTCGACATCTTCGAGCATGTTCAGAGCCTGCAACATCACGGGCCCCTGCACCCAGGTGGTGAGCTTGTATACCTCAATACCTTTGTACGCGGTTTTCACCGGTTCTTCGATATAGACGTCCCAGTTCGCGAGGTCTTCCATCGTGTGCAGCCCGCCCATCTCCTGCGAGCCTCTCACGAACTCCTCGGCTACATCACCACGGTAGAAGCGCTCGTAGGCCGCGTAGATAGCCTCTTTTCTCGTTTTTCCCTGAGCAAGAGCTTCTTGCTCGGTCTCAACGAGCTTTCGCAACGTGGTCGCGAGGTCAGGTTGCCTGAAGATCTCTCCCGGATACGGCGCCTCGCGCTCTTCTCCGAGGTGTGGCAGGAAGACGTCGCGCGAGTACGACCAGGTCTTCAGGCGTTCTTTCGAGCGTTCCATCGAATTGGCCGCCGACGCTTCAATTGCATAGCCGTCTGCCATTTGTATCGACGGCTCCAGCACTTCCGCGAGACTCATCGTGCCGTATTCGGCGAGCATTACCATGAGGCCGCCGGGTGTTCCAGGGGTGACCGCGGCAAGTGGACCGTACTCGGGAGGAAACTGCATTCCCTGTTCCCGGAAATATTCTGGAGTTGCACCGGTTGGCGCCGCACCTAGCGCATTGATACCGTGTACTTCGCCAGTGTGGGGATTGTATATCAAAGCCTGAGTCTCACCGCCCCAACTCAGCACGTCGAACATCGTGGACGTTGCACCGAGCATTGCGCAGGCGGCATCGACCGCATTTCCGCCTTGGTGAAAAATCGCGGCTCCAGCGGTTGCGCCGAGGGGTTTTCCGGTAATTGCCACCCAGTGGCGACCGTGCAATACGGGCTTCACGGTGCGTTGTGCCTCGAGCGTCGAGGTAAAGAGAATCAACACGGAAAGGACTATCGGACAGAACGATCTACGTGCCCAATCAGCGTAGCACCGCATCTTGCCTCCTCGGCAAACGGATTCTAGTAACCCAAGGTGAGAGCGTTAAAGCTAAGCCGTAGTGTTGTCGCGGATCAACGACCCTCCACCACCACAACAGCCAACTCCATCAGCATTCGCCCGACCGACATCTGCATGTTCTGGAAGTCACTCGAATTGACTTGAACTGCCACGGCAATTCCGTGATCGGGGAAGTAGGCCATCTCGGTCAGGTATCCGGGAAAGAAACCGCTGTGTCCCCACATGGTTCCAAGCGGCGTGGGCCTGATAATTACGCCAAGTCCGTACTGAGAGTTTGGGCCAAGTCGCGCGGGCACGCCATCCAGCATGACCGGCAGCATTGATTCGTCAAATGCATGGCCTTCATACAAGGCTTTCGCCCACCTAGCGAGATCTTCGGTCGTAGAAGCGATACCACCACCCGTCCACTCGAACTGTGGGTTGATTGCAAATTCGCCATTCACGATTACTGCCTCCGGCACGCGAAATAGGTTCTCGACACCAGCGTACCCCTGCACAAGACCAGGAATGCGCCTCGCGTTGGTAGGCACAGTGTTGCGGAGATCCAGCGGTTCGAGCAACCGCCGTTGCATCTCGTCGTAGTAGGTGTTGCCCGTAAGGAGTTCGATGATCATTCCGAGGATGATGTAGTTCGTGTCGGAGTACTCCCACCCTTCACCAGGTGCGAATGGAGCTTCGGTGTCGAAAAGGTACGCCAACAACTCCTCCGGGAGCCACGCCTTGTTGGGAGAGGCAACGAGGTCGCCGATGAATCGGTCGTCGAACTCGTAGCGAATGATGCCGCTCGTGTGAGTCATCAAATGTCGAATTGTCACGTCAGCATGATTCGGGAGGCGAGAAAACCACGGCTTATCGCCGAGGTAATCAGAAACGAGTGCCTCGAGGTCGAGCAGCCCCTCATGAACGAGCTGCATCGCCACCGCTGCAACATATGTCTTGCCTACACTGCCCTGCATGAGTCTGCTGGTGGGCTCCATGGGCAGGTCAAGGAGTGTATCGGCGAGCCCCGCGGCTAACCCGATCGCCTCGCCGCCGGCAAACACCACCCCGACGTTTATGCCAGGCGCCCCACTTTCCGCGTGAAGCTCGTTGAGTCTGGATTGCAGGGTCTCTCGGTACTGTGCTGTTGCAGTTTGTCCCGACAGAGTGCGTTGAGTACCCGGCATCGATGCAAACATGACCAGGAGCGTGGCTGAAACGGCTAACACTTTCTTCGGGTTACTCATTGGAATCACCTAGAGAGTGGCGTGAGTTGTGAGTCGTAAATGGTCGGTGCGCCGATGGGCGTCACGTCATTCGCCTGCAAGGAAGCCGCGCACCAAGATCCCTATGATCACTCCATTCGCCAGTATTACTCCCAGGAGGATCAAGAGATCCGGCAGCCGCAGCTTCTTCTTGGGGGAATCAGCCATCGGTCTCCGCTCCCCGCGGCGTCCGCACCATGTTGCGAAGGTCCTGAACCGTCTTTTCGATCGTGCGAACCGGACAGAAGAGATTGCAGAACGGCGTACTGACCACCAGGGACATAGTCAACACCAAGAAAAGCAACAGCCATTGCAGCGCGGTGCCAGTCAAAGAGAATAGAGCGGAAAAAGGCTCGTAGCTCGCCAGCGCTGGCTTGAGCGTGATGAATGCCAAAAAGAGCGCCGCAAAGACGACGAGATTTCGAAATCGTTCCGCCCATCGCACCACCGACGAGGGCAGCTTGATGCTCGCCCCACCAATTAGGCCGATCAGACGCTGCGCAGCGTTGAATGGACAGACGTAAAGGCAATAGAGGTTGCGCCCGAACAGAATTGATGTGAGAAGAAACCCCGTAATCAGCAGGTATATCGCCAGCGCCGAAGCAGGATCGGGGAAATACCCAGCCATCATACTTGCGACCTTTGCGAGAGAGATGGGCGAGTGTTTCCAAAACCCAACGACCACGAGCGTCACTACCTGACACGCCCAACGCACCTGCCGCCGCCTGGGCGACTTGGAACGCTGCGCAACAATCCCAACGGCAAAGAGTGCCAGGATAGTCAGCTCGAGAATACCAAACTCGAACGGTCGTGTGGGAAGAGGCATCCGCACATCGAACGCCTCGCCGGCGACCGCTGTCACGGACTCCCGCAAGCTCGCAAGGATGGCGTCGGTAGAGATGGTGGCCCCTGTCTCCCAATCCACACCCGACTCATCGTAGTCGGCCTCATCGAACCGAACTCCCTCGAACGACCCTAGAATCTCCTCGCCGCGTGCCATTCGCCAGAAGATCGGAGTCTCGCGCTGCTCAACGACTCGCACGCCAGCGATTTGGCCGAGAGTATCCACTCCAGCCAGGAGGAGCATCGGGCCGCCATAACCGATCGCGCTGCCCGAGGCGGCCCAACCGAGTTGCACGCCATTGTCGTCGTAAACCGAAAAGACGCCACTGTGGTTCTCGAACGCGGCAGCCGTAGGAAAGATCTCGCCGATCGGGTCCGTGAGGTTCGGCGCAGCTCTCGTGCGACCGTACCAGAGCGCCGCTGCTAGCGCGACAAATACGGCCGTGTATACAAACGCCTTTGCCCTACGCTTCTGTGACAGTCCCCTGCTCACCCGATTTTGTCCCTATCATCACAATCCGCCAAACTCCAACACCAGAAATCACCGCAACAATGCCGAAGAAGATTCCGCCCCTGATGGCGGCGCTAGCTTCGTTCTCCCCAAAGCTGGTTCCGACAAACGCTATCGTGAATCCGGCGAACAATACCCACAGCAGAAACGCTCCCCATTTCCACCACCGCATCGATATGGATTTGTCGCGCGCCCAGGTGGCAAAACCGATCAGCATCACGCAGAACAGAATGCCTTCCACGAACCAGAAAAAGCCGCTGTTAAAGATCTGCATCGATGAAGTCCTCCGCCTTCAACCACCAAGGTGGATCTCGGTACGTAGCATTCTCGCCACCGAGCGAGGGAATGTAATACGACTGCGGATCGGGCAATTCGTAGAATCTTTCCTGGAGACCGGTCAGAAGGTGATCGGAGATGTTTGTGGGATCGTTGGCCGTCACGTGAAGTGCGGTCCTATGGAGCCAATTGGCCTTCCTCGTATAGGGACATACGGACACACAAATCCGGCAACCCATGGAACCGAGCGTAGAATTCCACATGTTGTTGCACGAGGCCGCGTTGATTTCCCACCTCCTGTAGCCTCGAATGTCCATCTTATCTCCCATTGTGATGGAGCCGCTCGGACACTGTTCAGCGCAGATCTTACAGGTTTTGCAGAAATCATCCACTCCGAAATCGATCGGCTTGTCCGTGGCCATCGGAATGTTTGTGGTTATCACGGCAGGTCGAAAGTTGCATCCCAATTCCGGTGTGATGACGATCGAGTGCCTGCCCTGTTGGCCAAGCCCCGCATCGATCGCGATCGGCGGAACCATGAGATCGTAGCTGGTACCGGGCGTGTGCGTTCGCGCAGGATAACCCAAACTGTTGATGAAAGCCGCAACGCGCGTCGCGATGATCCTGGCTCTGGAGTACGCATCGTTTGACGTACCGTAAGTTGGGTTGGCATACAGTGGGTCCCATGACATCGGGGCGCCAACAACTATTGCATACTCCCAGTGCTCCGGGATCTCGAGCGGCTCGTCCAAGTCTTCGAAGCCGCGTCGGCTGATCGGGTACCCATACACCCAATCGGGGTTCAATTTCGTGATTCCCACCAGCGCAGACCCAAACTGGTGTGACACCTTCTTGATCAGTTCAGCAGTCTTCGCGGGATCCTTCATCCTCATCGGCTGAGTGACGCTGCCATCGCGGCGCGGCCTCGGGAAATCCCATTCTTCTGGAGGTCCTGACACGGGCCTCGGCTGGACCGCTCCCATCGCGTTGGCCCATGCCTCGGCCAACACGAATTTGTCTCCGTACTCCTCCCTATCCGCTCTGAGCGCTGGCATGATGACTTCCACGTTCACCCTGTCCAACTCCAGGATGTCTGGATGCTTCTCGTAAAAGGATTTGAGTGGCTCCTCGAAGTCTCCGCCTTCCCGAACGGTACGCCACGCCCGCATGAATCGACCTCGTCGCTCGAAGAGTTGCTCAACGCGGGCATCAGGCCGGCCGGTTGGACCGACGATCTCGTATGTAGGCTCGTCCACTTCGAACCGTTTTCGGTTGAACGTCTGGACAGATCCCTCTTCGTTCTCCCAGCCGAGATATGTGTTGGGATCTTTGCCTGCAGCGTATCCGAATGCGCCGAGCCCGGCGCCACCGGCGACGCCGCTAGCCAGGCCTGCGGCTTTCATGAATTGGCGGCGGCTGAGGGAGGAGTCTGAGTTGGAGTCGGTCATTTCTATGCCTTCTGCGAGTAAGTTCGAATTGGAAAATTCCCAGTCGGTGGCAGAGGTGCAGAGAAGGCAGAGTTGCAGTTAAGGATCGAGATCGGATTCCTGCGTCTCTGCACCCCTGTCCCTTTGCCGCCGCCTCTACATTTCCTCTCGCGCCGTAATCGTCTTATTTCCATCCATCTTCCAAAACTCCGTGTCTTCCATCTGTCTGCCGTATCCGCTGGCCTGGTCGAGACTTACCATTGCCATGTCAGCCGGCTTCAGACACCCTTCGATGGCGGTGCGGATCATTCGGTGGAGCCACGAGTTGTTGGGCTTGTTGAATGGGCAACAGCGTTTGCAGTTGGAGCAGCTGAATCCGTTGAAGTCGTAACATCCTTCTGGTTTTACATACCATTTGAGTACGCCCGGGTTATTGGATTCCGACGTGCCCTCCCAGGTCCGTGGGCCTGTGGTGATGGAATCGCTGGGGCACTCATCCGCACAGAGCATACACACATCGCAAAACTCTGTGACTCCGAACTCGATAGGATCGTTGGGAATGAGCGGCATGTCAGTAATCACCTTCGCGATACGCACCCGCGGACCGTACTTAGGCGTGATCAACAGTCCCATCCGCCCGATCTGGCCAAGCCCGGCGTCAACCGCCATAGGGATGCTGAGGCCAACACCGTTGCCGGCCGGCAAAGCCCGGTACCCCAATGCACGGATGAAATCAGCAAGCGTCGACGATGTGACCGCCATCCGCGAATAGCCGTCTCCGACTGCGGCTGACGCGAGACGCCCTGGTGAGTTCTGAATTCCGGGATAGTACTCCTCGAATGCGAGAGCAACGACGCGGTTCATCGAGCTGGGAATGTACCAGGCGTCTTCGGTCTGCTCGAACCTGTCGTCTTCGTCCAAAACTGGTATCGCGCGCCCGCGATCTTCCTCAGTCGATGAATGGTGGTCGGAGTAGATCCAACGGCGGTCGAGCTCCGCAATGCCCGCGAGCGATGCTCCGTAAAACAAAGCGGCATGACGCACGGCCAAAGAGACTTCCCCCCAAGACATATCCAGCTCGGCGGGATCCCACCGTTCCAGTTCAGTGAGTCCTGTACCACGCACCATCCCCCCGACCGTGTTCCAGCCATAGTCGCCGCTAGTCCGCCCATTCTGCGCGTGGCGCCAAGCCGCAGCCATCAGCGCGTAGTCCAACCGCGTCTGATTCGGTTCTCTGCCTTCCAACTCGACGAGATTCCGTTCGGCTACGTCCTCTGCCACGTCGATGATTTCTCTTCGGACCGGGTCCCAGACGTTTCTGCTGAAGACGTTTGCCCTCTCGGACATCGGTCTCAGAACGCTCTCATCGATTTCGTACGGAACGGTGCCCCCGCTCAACTTCTCGACCAGGAAACCACCGTACTCGGCTTCAGATTCAACCACTACGCCCTTGTCAGTATGACCTACGACCCTAGGCAAGCCGAAGCCCGCTCCCAAAACCGCGGATCCTCCGCCGAGGGTATTCAGGAAATTGCGCCTGTCCATATGTCTATCCATTGGCTGCTCGCCGTCTAAATACAAACCGTCCCAACAAAACTGCCCACACAACAGCGACAAAGCCGAGGATTGCTCCATTTACCATCGCTGCCTTGGGTGCTCCTTCACGTAGGAAACTCACGATCACCTCGAGCACGAAGACCAGGTAAACAAATCCAAGCGCTGTCAGCACCCATTGCCACCATTTGATCGCGAGCCCCTTACCGACTGCGTGATGGATCAACGCGTACAGTCCAGCCGCTACGACCGCACCAACCAACAACTCTACCATCGCCGGTCCTTTCTATGGATCATCGAGGGGTAACGGCACACCACTACAGTTACGCGTGAGGACTAGATCACGCTGAGTACCAAACCAAAAAGGCGTGCGTTCGGTTCATTATAATCGGATGTTGGTTCGGGATTTGAAACCCAAACACGGTTCATTGACTAGACTGCTCTCCCGCCTGGTACAGCGCACAGACGGCGCCGGCCGGATCCTCGATGATGCAGTATCTGTCTTTGCCCATACTTCTGGGGCCGCTCACAACCTTGCCGCCGCCACCGGTGCAGGCGCTGATGCTCTGATCGAGATCTTCTACAATGAAGTAGACGACCCAGGCGCGTGGAATTTGGGCATTAGCTCCTCGCGCATGGCAGATACCGCTTACTGCGTCTGAAGATCCGGGCGGGTGCATGGCGAAGTCGTCGTAGCCGTCCATCCCGACGGGGCTATTCTCCCAGCCAATCACTTGTTGGTAGAAGTCTCGTACGGATTCCGCGTCTTCGACGGTTAGGTCGATCCAGCCGATGGTTCCTGGGGTCATGATGGAGCAAAGCTCCTTTCATACAACAGATGGAATTGACTCGACCGCTTCTCCAATTGACTGAGAAATGATCGGTTGGAGTTCTCTTTCAAAGATGCATAGAACCTCGCTTGACGGAGAGTGCTACGCGGAATTTGCGGTACAGGTAAAAAGGGCTGACGATGCACATGAGCCTCGTTGCATTCATCCAAACCGTGTGTTGGTGAAGCGCCATTTGAGTTTGCTTGACGGGGCCTGTACGCCGTGTAACGTTAAGCCGGAAAGTGAGTTGCAGAGCTATATCAGGCGCGCGGAGAGCGGTATTTCAGTTGCGCCTTTTGTCCACCTGACAGGCCGTACATAGGTTAGGAGCTCGGAATGCAGTGCACCTTCTGCGATACACCTGTTTCTGACGGGGCAGTATACTGTCACCAGTGCGGGTCCCTGGTGTCAGACGCAGAAGGACAAGCGGCAGTCACAGCCACCATGAACGACTCGGCCATCCGCCACCTGACCGAGTTGTTGCGAGAGGATGCTGCGGGCGAATTCGAGATTGGGCGTCAACTTGGACGCGGTGGGATGGCTGTCGTATTCTTGGCGAAAGAGACGAAACTCGACCGTCAGGTCGCGATCAAAGTCCTTCCTCCTGAACTGACATTCGGCCACGGCGTCGATCGTTTCATGCGAGAGGCGAAAACCGCCGCCAAGCTCGACCATCCCAACATCATACCCATCTACAGGATCTCCGACGGCGGGAAGATCTTCTGGTACGCTATGAAGTTTCTGGAGGGGCAGTCGCTCGATCAGCGTTTAACCGATACCGGGCAGATGTCTCTCGATGAAGTTTTGACGCTACTGGAACCGGTTGCTGACGCTTTGGATTACGCGCACGATCAGCAGGTGATCCATCGCGATATCAAACCTGCGAATGTTATGGTTGATTCGCGTGATCGCGTGATCGTTACCGATTTCGGAATAGCGAAGGCTCTCACGGAGGGTACTCTCACAGCGTCAGGCTCAGTGATTGGCACGCCGTACTTCATGTCACCAGAGCAAGGCATGGGTAAGCAGGTCACCGGAGCGTCGGACCAATATTCCGTAGCGGTAATGGCGTATCAGATGCTCTGCGGGCACCTGCCGTTCCAAGGTGACTCGGCAATCGACATTCTTCACAAGCATTGCACGGTCGCCCCTCCCCCACTCAAGGAAATGCGCCCGGGTTTGCCGGACCATACGTACTGTGCGATCAACAAGGCGTTGGCAAAAAAACCTGAGCGCCGCTTCTCATCCGTATCTGAATTCGTTAGAGGGCTCAAGGAACCGAGCGACGAGATTACGATGGCAGATCTCGAGACGGTTTCGATGCCCACCCCGCCCTCGCTGGAGACAAAAGTAGCCACCGAGGTGGTTGATCGGGTTCAGGAGACAGTGGCCAAACGAGCGGAAGGACAGTCACTTGAGGGCGACACCGGAAAGAAGAAATCTGGATTCATCGTCGGTGTAGCGGCTGCGGCCATTGTGGTAGTTGGAGGAGCCGGAGCCATGTGGCTGACCCGGGATGACGGGGCTTCAAGCGGCTCCTCACCAACCGATTCGGCGGCTGCAGTTGTTGCCAATCCTTCTGAGACTGCTGGGCAACAGACTAGCGGTAGCGAAGCGAACTCACCGGAAACTCCACCGACGGAGCCTACCTCTCAATCGACATCGCACCTTACGCTCGCTGGTGTACCGGGCGGTGCAGTGGTAACCATAGACGGCAATAGACGAATGGGCACCGAGTTCGAATTGGCTGCAGGTTTTCACTCAGTACGCGTAGAAGTGTCGGGCTACGAGCCCTTCGAATACAGGGACAGCCTAGTTGCCGGCGAACGCATCAGGGTCCTCTACCGGGCTGATCCCGTTGTCTCAACGCCTCCTCCGGAAGAGCAAGCAGTACCCGATCCGCCCGCACCCGGTTTTGTTCGAATCACGATCAGGCCATGGGCGAATGTGACTATCGACGGACGCCGTTTTGAGGGAGTAAATCGGCTCGTAGACACGTTGCCGGCAGGAGATTACATCCTCCGGTTCGAGCATCCCGAGCTGAACAATGTGGACACGACGGTTGCAGTCCGACCCGGAGAAGCAACGGTAGTACAAATTCGACTTACTGGAACAGGCTAGCTCAAAACGCCCCCCCCAGGAGCACCGTATGACAGAGCGAAAGAGTCCTCGCATTTGCCGTTTGTTGGGATGTGTATGTGTCTCCATTCTGGTGGTCACTACCTCCACACATGCGCAGGTCATCACTCGCGGACAGCTCATTGAAAGCGCCGTCGACGCGCTGGACAACTTTGAAGATGACCGTGCGCGTGAACTGTTCGTAGCGGCGGTCAATCCAGTTGGGGAACCTCCCGACAGCATTTGGGCGATTGGTATTCAACACTTAACCCAGATGTACCTTGCTGTCGGCAATGCAGATCTGGCCGACACATGGACGCGCTGGGCAGTTCGCCTCGTTCCCGATATGCAAGCCGATGAGGTCAATTTCCCGCCGCAGGTGATCAACAGGTACCGTGCGGCGGTTAGTCTGGTGGGTGCGGGCACTCCAGGTGATGACCTAACCGAGACGAACTGGATATGGCCATCGCTTGGCAGTCGTGAGACAACAGGTGCGTTTCGCATCAGTCCGTCAACGCTGGACGGGCCAATCACTGCGAACATCTCAGGACGTGGGGTCGTGATGTCTGGGGAGGACCTGGAGTTGCCGCCAGGTACCTATTCGATGCAGGTCACAGCGGACGGATACAACTCAATCGACATTACGCGAGAGGTTCTTCCAGGTGTTACCTCAGTTCTGACATTCAACCTTGAGTTCACTCTAAAAAGTAGCTATCGGTGATTTTCTGAGAGAGTGGTATTTTG
>CAZFHS010000024.1:0-90694 GCA_964518955.1 uncultured Gemmatimonadaceae bacterium
CCCGCCCAGGAAGGTCACCGCGACGGACTCCAGCAGGAACTGTCCCTGGATCTGCCGCGCTTTCGCCCCCACGGCCCTTCGCAGCCCGATCTCCTTGCGCCGCTCACTCACCGACAAGAGCATGATGTTTGCCACAACCACTCCACCCACCACCAGGGCGATGCCGGCCACTAGAAGCAGGAAGAGGTCGAAGGTGCCCTGCATCTCCTCCACCATGGCCGTGACCTCGGTGGGAGTGGTGACACGAAAATCGTCGGGAATCCCCGGTCCCAGGTTATGTCGCTCGCGGAGCAGGGCGGTGATGTCGGCGGCGGCGGGCTCCATGTCACGCACCCCCTCGACCTGCACCCGGATGGCGGACAGATAGTTCACGTTCGCGACCCGGCGCATGTAGGTGGTCAGGGGAACGAAAACCCGGTTGTCCATGTCCCCACCCCCGGCGCTGGTGCCCTTCTCGAGCATGATCCCTGTGATCTCGAAGGGTACCCCCCCCACCTGGATCACCTGGCCCATTGGGTCCTCGTCTCCGAAGAGTTCCCTGACCACGGTGGGGCCGATGGCGGCGGTGCGGGCCATAATTTCGTTGTCCTCGTAGGTGATGAAGGAGCCTTGATCGATGTACCAATCCCAAACGTCGGCCCACTCAGGTGTGACCCCGAAGACGGGAGACACGAAGCTGCGGTCCCGCCAGCGCACGTCGGCCTGCCCTCCGCGGGAGAATGGTGCCACTTCCCACACCCCCCTTACCTCGTTGCGGATGGCCTCGGCGTCCTCGAGTTTTAACGTGGCGGTAACCGTCGAACCTTCCCCGCCCAACCGCGTCCGGTCGGTGGACCCACCGGCCCATACCATCATGTTCTTCAAGCCGAACACGCGGACGCGTTCCATGATGCGTTCCCGTGCGCCCATGCCGGCGGAGGCCACCACGGTGAAGACGGTGATGCCCACCATGATCCCCGCCATCATGAAGAAGGTGCGCAGCCGGTTGCGGTTGAGCCCTCGCAGGGCCTGGCCCACCATACGCCGGGGTTTCATATGCTGGCCTCCGGGGTAGAAGGGTCGGGCTGGGATGTGGTCCCATTCTCCAACCGGGTCCCTGGCTCGCGCCGTTGAACCGACGCCTCATCGGAAACGATGCGACCGTCCTGAATGGTGACGACACGATCGGCGTGGCATGCCACATCGGGATCGTGGGTCACCAGCACCACTGTGCGGCCCCTGCCGTTCAACTGCGTGAAGAGAGCCATGATCTCTGTGCTGGAAGCCGAGTCCAGGTTGCCCGTGGGCTCGTCGGCAAAGAGGATTTCCGGGTTGTTCACCAGGGCCCGGGCAATGGCCACGCGCTGCTGCTGCCCGCCCGAGAGTTCTCCCGGATGGTGGTCGAACCGGTCGGATGGGAAGCCCACAACCTCCAGAGCCTCTCGGGCCGGGCCGGCCAGATCGGAGCGGTCGGTATAGAGAAGGGGCAATTCGACATTTTCCAGTGCCGATGTCCGGGGGAGGAGGTTGAAGCTCTGGAAGACGAAGCCCACCTTGCGGCTCCGTACATGGGCCAGAGCATCCTCGTCCAGCTTGCTCACCTCCCCACCATCGAGGACGACGCTCCCGGAGGTGGGTCGGTCCAGGCACCCAAGCAGGTTCATGAGGGTGCTCTTGCCTGAGCCCGAGGCGCCCACCAGAGCCACGAACTGGCCCCGGTGGATGTCGAGGCTCACTCCTTTGAGGGCTTCCACCCCCACGGTCCCGTCCTTCTCGTAGACCCGAGTCAGGTCCCGAGCCTGGATCAACGGCTGCTCCATCGTCTCGTTCCTCATCGCTGCGGAAGTAGAATGCGCTCGCCCTCGGCGAGACCATCGGTGATTTCGATCCACCCACTCTGGGTCCAGCCTACCCGCACCGTTCTCCGGGCGGGCTCGCCGTTCTCCAGAACCATGACGTAACGCTCTGAGCGCTCTCTGGCCACAGCCGACACGGGCACGGCCAGGATGTCGGCCCGGGGTTCCAGGATGATGGTGACGGCCGCCGTCATCTCTGGTCTGAGGGTCCGGCCTTTGCGGTCGGTAATGCGGATGGTCACCACATAATTCACCACGTTGTCCTGAATTACGGCCTTGGGATAGATGGCCGTCACCTCACCCTCGAACTCTTCGGCGGGGTAGCTGTCCACCGAGAACCAGGCCGTCTGGCCTTCCTGAATGCGGGCAATGTCGGTCTCGTCCACAAAGGCCTGCACCTCGAGGCGATCCAGATCGATGATGTTGACGAAGGTGGGGGCGGCGAAGCTGGCCGCCACCGTTTCCCCTTCCTGGGTGGCCACGGAGGCCACCACCCCGCCAACGGGCGCCGTGATCCGGGTGTACGACAGCTGAATGCGAGCCGACTCCAGGTTGGCCGTGGCCAGCCGCTGCTGCGCAACGGCGACCCTGAGGGCACCATCGGCGGCGTCCATCTGCTGTCGGGACACAAATTCCCGTTCGGTCATGGTACCGAGGCGGTCCAGGTTCAGGCGAGCCAGATCCACCTCGGCCTGCGCCCGGGCCAGGGAAGCTTCGTTCTGAGCAAGCCGAGCCCGGAACTCGGCATCGTCAATCTCCGCGATGACCTCGCCGGCCCGTACGTAGTCGCCGATGTTGGCTCGCAGGTGAGTCACCACTCCGGAGACCCTGGAACCCACTTTCACCTCGGCTCCAACCATGGGCCGGACCACCCCGATGGCCATGACCGTGGCGCTGATATCTCGGCGTCCCACAAAGTGGACCTCCCGGGCATCTTGCTCCCCCGCTCCGGACGGGCTCAGGACCTGCCACCCGAAAACAGCCAGCACCACCGCAGCCGCCAACCCGACCCACGCCGTCCGTCTCATAGCCGTTCCTCACTGAAGAAGTCGTGTCCGATGGCGCGATCCAAAACCGCAAGAGCGATCAGACGATCGTACACCGCCTGGATTTGGATCCGCTCCGCGTCGCTAAAAGCGGTACGGGCGTCCACGAGGGCAATCATGGAACTCAGTCCCTGCCGGTAACTCTCCTGGGCAGCGTCCAGGTTCTCCCGTGCGGCCGCGAACAGCGCCCGGGCATTATCCAGACTACGTGCGGCCGCGCCCTCTGAGAGGAGGGCGTCCCAAACCTCACGTTCGATCTGCTGCCGAATAACCTGTTCGTCAAACTGGGAGGCCTCGAGAAGTGCCTTCTGGGCCTGAAACTCGGCGGACGTGGCAAAACCTTCGAAGAGGGGCAGCGAAAGCACCAACCCCACCGACCAGGTTTCCCTCGAACTCTGAGAGTTCGTGGCTCCCCAGTTCAGCCCCGCGTCGGCGTTCACCGTGGGCAGGAACCCACCCCGGGCGACCCGTACCGCGGCTTCCTGGCGGGCGGTCCTGGCTTGGGCCATCCGCAGTTCCTCCCGGGTTTCCAGGGCCGCGCGCAGCAGCACCTCCCATGAAGGAACCGGGCCCAAGGGATCCTCCTGCACATCCGAAGCTAGCGCGAGGGGCAAAGCGGGGGATTGTCCCATGAGGGTGTTCAGAATAGCCCTGGCCCCTTCCAGCGCGTTGCGGGATTGCGTCAGCTCCAGCTCGGCTGCGGAGACGTCCACCCTGGCCCTGAGGACGTCGGGCCGTGTACCTAGACCAGCCGAGAGCTGCGCTTCGGCATACTCCAGGTTGAGGCTGCTCCGCGCCAATCCCTGCTCGGAGGAGATCACGAGGCGGCGCGCCTGAGCGGCCTGGTACCAGGCCTGGCGGACCGCTAGGATCAGGTCGGAACGAGCGGCGGCCAGAGCGGCGTTGTCGGCGGCAAAGACCGATTCGGCGGCGTCCACTCCGGCGCCCACCCGTCCACCCTGGTAGAGGGTCTGGCGGACAGCCAGCCCAACATCGCGCCGGTCCGTTGTCGAGCCCGCTTCACCGCTGTTGTACCGTGATACGGATCCCGTCAGGCCCACGGAGGGGTAACGGCCGGAGCGGGCTCCGGTGACGTCGGAGCGGGAAGCTTCCAGCGCCGCTCGCCGGCTCTGCAAGTCCGGGTTGGCCTGCAGCGCCAGGCGAACACATGCCGCCAGGTCGAGGGAGTCCGCAGAGACAGCGGCGCCAGTCGGTGAACCACCGGTCGTCCCTACCTGTGCCACGGCAGCCGGTGGCGCGGCGAAGCTGATGATCCCGATGGATATCAACCCACCAAGAACCACGCCGCGTATCATGTTTGGGTTTACCATCTTCCCGCTCCTCCCGTCACGGACTATCTCGAACCAGCGCCTCGTGCTCCCGGTTTCACCGACCTCTACAACGGAGGGTCGGGAAATGTTGAATGCGGGATTCGACTCCATTGGAGACACCCGGAGGCACAGGTGGGATCTCTCGATCAAAGCTCCCTGCTGTCTCGACCCAATACTGTCCGGCTTCACCTGAAGACTACGAGATACGACAGTGAGATATCGGTTCCTCCGGACTCATCCCCGCCGATCCCCCGATACGGTTCACCTCGCACCACCACCCGCAGTTGGTGCTCGCCGTCTTCGAGACCGAATGCGTGCCACACGGACTCGAACGGCTTGCGTGCGTCCTCATCGGGGTAGACGTCGACTGTGCTGTGCAGCTCGCCGTCGAGGTAGATATCGGCAGTGCCGCCCGACGGCATGTAGGTTCCCGCGATGATCGCGCCCGTGCCATCGAATACGATCGAGGCCTCGGCGCCCCTGGCACCGGTTTGCCGCACCGTCGACTGCCAAACCGGTGAGGTGAAGCTCTCTCTCTCCCAGTCGCCCACAAAAGTCCAGCGAGGGTCATCGACCGAGATTCGTTCCACCGGGGTCCCGTAGTCGTCCCACATCTCGAGCTGCACCGGCAGCGGAGTCTGGGTCTTGACCGTGATGTTGTCTCCTTCCACCCGCCCACCGTAGCGCTCAACGAGTGCTATGGCCCTATCCATGGTGCTGCTGACGATTGTGTTGAACGTGTAGTCCGTATAGGAGAACTTCTCATCGGCGATGGCGTCGATACCGCTCTTGAACTCGTCGGGTATGCCGCTGTAACCCAGAACCACACCCAGGATCCCAACCGCACTGGCCGGATTGCAGTCGGAATCCTGACCGCCTCGAGTGGATATCACCATCGTGTCATAGAAGTCGCCGTTGCCGTACAGAAGACCAAGTGCCACATAGGCGCCGTTTATCTTGGCGTCGATGTTGAACGGGTGTAACGCACCGGTGGGACAGGGTTCACGACCATCCCACTTCTCGTCGATGAGCTGCCATACCTCCGTCCAGTCGTCCGGGTGCAATAGCGACCACTCCAGCACGTCACTGATGAGTTGAGCGTACGGGCTCTCCGGTGGCATTGTCGCTAGGCCTGCCTCTACTATCAGGCGGGGATCGCTCTCGAAGAACGCCGCTGCGTACATGCCGCTAACGAACACGCCGCCGAGTATCCCGTCGCCGTAGTTCATGACACGTCCGGCACGGAGGCAAATGTCGTTGGAGGCCTGGAGCAATCCCGGAGCCATCAGACCGATGAAGTCCGCCTCGATCTGAAAGTCGATGTCGTTTGCGTGTGCGTTGTACTCCGGCGTACCGCTGAGCGTAGCCGGCACCCCCCGTCTCAACGCCCGACGAGCCGCCAGGTTGGCGTGCCACAGGCGGTACTCCGCGTTCCGGAACATGGCTCCGAAGTCGTCGGTGGTGGCATCGAGACCCTTCTCGTCCAGCACGGCAGCAAAAGTCATGTCAACGTACAGGTCGTCCTGGTTGAGGGTGCTTGCCACCATCTCCGGCCGCCATACAGGAAGATCCTCCTCCGGAATGATCTCACCCATGAAGCGGAACTCAGTGGTCTCGCCGAAGCTCACCCCGATCATCTGGCCGGCCCAGCCGCCTCGGATCTTATCTTCCAGCACGGACAATCGCTGGGTCTCATAGGTGTCGCCTTCCGACACACAAGCCGCCGCGCCAAGGAGCATAGGCAGCAAAAGGCCAGCCGGCGAAACACGCAAGGTCATGCGTTCCTCCCTGTTATGTTCTTCGCACTCAGGTCCTTCTCGTCAGAGCCGGTCAGCCACCGATGCATGATGGGGTCGGGTTCAGCAATCTCCGAATGTCACCGGGATAGGCACACAGACAGTTTGGCATTTTTCACGATTGCGCGACGAGCACCTCCTCTCAGAGGGTTTCGCGACACCTTCGACGCCATTACTCTCTGACACTCTCAATCAACACCGAACGCGCCGCAAAGCAACAGCCTGCAGACATCTCCCAGCACCGGGTACGAGGGTCGCAAAATCGCTACTGCGAGGACCTGCAGAAACGCAACTGTGCCTGGTAACTCACCAATCACCTAATCCCGCAAAAACGGCAAGAACCACCGTTAGCGCGGGCTTTCTCTGGCATAGGGTCGTACGCACGGTAGCTGGCACGGCCACTGCAATGATGAACCCCAGCATCCGCATCGACGCGGACGGCGACCTCGAAGCTCAAGGTTGCTGGCGCTGTGAAGACATGGCGTTTCCTATGGGTGGACATTGAATACGCGGAGAGCAAACCCCTCGAGCAAGATACGGCGTAGGAGGGGGATGTATCCGCAGCAAATAGGAAGGCAGGAAAACAAAATGGCAAACAAAAGGAAAACGATTCTCGTACCACTTGACGGGTCCCAGTTCGCCGAGTGCGCGTTGCCAATGGCTCTCAGTATTGCGCGGCGCCTGAACGGCCAAATTGGGCTCATTTCGGTATCGAGCAAGAAGCGGGGACGAAGCAAGAAGAACGTGACTACGATATCACCAACCGATGTGAACATGGTTGACGAGGTAGCGTCAGATTACCTCGGCGGAGTTGCCGCCCGGATCGCGGATTCTTCCTCCGTCCCCGTCTACACCATGGTGCTGACCGGCCGGACAGCGGCGGCTTTGGTGAAACATGCGAAGGCACACCATCCCGACCTCATCGTCATGTCGACGCACGGCCGGGGACCTCTCAGCCACCATTGGCTCGGGAGTGTCGCTGATGCCGTAGTCAGACGTATACCTACACCAGTGCTTCTGGTTCGTCCAGAAACAGACTGCAAGCCCAAACTCGACGACAAACTGCAATGCCGACATATAGTCGTGCCCCTGGACGGCTCCAGCCTCTCAGAGCAGAGCCTCGCATGGGCGAAGGCGCTTGGCGAACGAGAAACCGAGTACTCCTTGGTTCAAGCAACACCGTGTTCAATTACAGCATGGTCGCATCAGCCCGACGCGAAAGCGACGGGTACGGCTGATCTGGCAGCTGCCGCACATGCCGATGCCGCGGCTTATCTCGGCAACGTCAAGCGTACCCTCGAGAAGAGTGGACTCACGGTCAAGATGATAGTAGAGGATACGAAACCGCCTGCGGTTGGTATACTCGATGCCACCAAACGGGTCTCAGCCGATCTGATTGTGATCTCCACGCATGGACATGGCGGACTTCGGAGGCTGGTGTTGGGGGGGGTGGTCGACAAGGTAATCCGCGCGTCGCACGTACCGGTGCTGGCGGTGAAGCCAGTCGCTGCGTGAGCTGCAATGAGAAAGAACCGTATCACAATTGGGAAATGAAGGTCTTGGCGGATCATGGTCGGCAGCGGGGCGAGGATCGCTCTCGCGGCGTCAATGCTCGCGTTCGTCGCTCTTGTCACAACCGGGCTCGTGGGGCCGCCGGTATGGAACTGGATTCGCGTGTCACTCTTGTCAGTCAGCCTGCTCGGCGCGTTCGTCGTTTGCACGGTACCCGATCATTTCCTCCGCGATCACCTCTGGCGCCATGTGATCCTGAAGCACGCACCCCGAGTCTTAGCATGGACTCTCGGAGTGCTGCTGGTTCTCGCAGTACTGGGAGAACTCGTTGACCTGGGCACATACGTTGAGCGCAACGTCTGGAGCGTGCTAGGTGTGTCAGGGCTCATGGGGATCATTCCGGAGTCCGGCCCACACCTGGTCTTCGTGACTATGTTCGCCGATGGCCTCGTTCCCATCAGCATCCTAGTTGCCAGTTCTATTGTGCAGGACGGGCACGGAATGCTACCTCTTCTAGCGGAATCGCGCCGAGACTTCTTGTGGGTCAAGGGGATCAATTTGGGGGTCGGCCTGGTGGTGGGGGCGATGATGTTGGCATTCGGATATTGACACAGCCGACATTCCGTTTCCACACTCATCAGGGCCTAACTGCCCCCGCACGAACGGAGAGTTGAAATATGCCAGAGGAAAACCAGTTTTCACTGCGCCTCAATCGAATCGCCAACTACCAGTTCGAGACGCGATTCGACAACGACAAGCTCGAGCCGTTGCTCCTCGACGAACCGGTTCCCCTGGGGGACGACAAAGGCCCGAACGCCTCGCGCCTCGTGGGCGCGGCGGTAGGCGATTGCCTCAGCGCCAGTCTGTTGTTCTGCCTGGAAAAGGCAAAGCAACAGATTAATGGAATCGAGACTGACGTGGTGGGGACGATGCGCCGCAACGAAAGAGGACGGTGGCGTATCGCCAAACTCGACGTGCGAATCACCTTGGACGTGGTCGCAAACAAAGCTCAGAGGGTGGAACGATGCCTCGGCCTGTTCGAGGACTATTGTGTGGTGACGGCCAGCGTTCGGAAAGGAATCCCGGTCAACGTCGTGGTCATTGATCCACAGGGCAACGAGCTGTTTAGACAGGACGATCCGGAGGTAGCCAATGACGGACGATGACCGCTAACGAAGGAACCCCAACCGAGATATGATGTCAGCGCAAACCCGCAGGCAAACTCCTGACCTTTTAAAGGGCCTTGCCGTCATTTTCATGATCCAGGTTCACATCATGGAATTGTTTTCGCGCCAGGAATTGTATGATGGATTTGCAGGGCGATTGTCGCTCTTCCTGGGAGGCGTTCCAGCCGCACCTGTGTTCATGATCATCATGGGATATTTTTTGGCTTACGGCCACAAGAAACCCATCGAAATGATGATAAGAGGTGTGAAGTTATTCGCTGCCGGCGTGGCATTGAATATCGGGCTAAACGCTCACCTCATTTACAGGGTATTAATCGATGGATGGCAGATAAACATCTGGCACTACATCTCTGGCGTTGATATTTTTCACCTTGCAGGACTAAGTATGATCGTAGTCGCTTCCTTGAACTTTTTATGTAAAGGAACGTTTGTACCCTACCTGATTGCCGCCCTGGTCGTCGTATCCATCAGCTCTGTCATCCCCGCCTATACAACCGAAGGTAACATTGGGACCTTTTTGATGGCTTTCATTCATAGCAATTCTGAATGGTCGTATTTTCCCTTGATTCCCTGGCTGGTTTATCCGTTAACCGGGTATTTCTATAGATCATTTGAACAACAACATCTAAACGGTGCTTTGGACTTGAAGAAGAAAGTCAGCTTAACTGTCGTGTTGTCGGTGTCATTCATATTCACGGCTGATTATG
The DNA here is from genome assembly GCA_964518955.1 of uncultured Gemmatimonadaceae bacterium. Taxonomy (GTDB): domain Bacteria; phylum Gemmatimonadota; class Gemmatimonadetes; order Gemmatimonadales; family GWC2-71-9; genus JBDGYW01. Next base: position 9,415 of record CAZFHS010000024.1, read on the forward strand.
CAGTGGGTATTTCGCATAGTCTGGGAAATTACTATCATCACGACGCCGTCTTCTACAGTTGGTCGTTGTCTTTTGTAGTTTTGTGGGCGTTTCTGGTTTCATTTGCTGAAAGCGCAGCCGGCAATACAATTGTCTTCAGGTACGTTAAATGGCTCGGTGCAAATGTCACCGGCATTTATGTCTTTCAATGGTTGATCATTGGGAACATTGCTACTTCAGTTTATAAGACTCAGAGCTTGGCAGCGTTTGGATTTTGGTTTGTAGGAATTACAGTCTTGACGAGTCTTCTGACACTTTCGTGGAACAGAACAAAGTCGGTTTACGGTCTGAGGTTTTTGCGACTTTGATCGTTGGTAGAAGCATTGAGGTAATCCGGAAACAATCCTCAATCTATCCGGGTTCTCGACCTACTGTTCACGCAGAAGGTCAAAATGGAAGTCAAGACATAGCTCAACCGTGGGTACGGCTGAGGCTCATCTATTATTGAAGTAGTTTCGGGCCGCCTCATTTTCAGGATCGAGAATCTGGAGGTCGGTGAACAGCCGTTCTGCCTCCTCCTCTTCCCCTCTAGCTTCGTTCAACAGTGCCAGTTCCAGCAGAAAGGCTAAATCGGTTGGGTATACCGTTGCCATCTTCAGGGCAACCTGGTAGGCGGGCTCAAACTTCTGCTGCATCCGGAGCGCAAACACCAGGCGCATGTTGCCGTAGTAGTTGTAGTGGTCTACACTCACCACCTCGTAGGCAACTGACTCTGCATCGGACCAACGCCCTTGGGCGAGTAGAGGCAGGAGCTGGCCAAGCTTCGGCTCCAACGCGAATGGTGCCGCCGACCGCGCAACGTCGTAGTGACCGATGGCGTTGTTGTAGTTCCCGTTGAGATAGAAAAGCCATCCCATGCGAAGGTTCACAGTGTACCCATTTGGATAGGCCTCGTAGACTGGCGCCAGAGCCCGAATGCCATCTTGGTAGGCTTCGGCCCGCTCGTACTCGAAGGAGCTATGGTAGGCTTCCTTGATATCGAGTTCCTGGCCGTTGAGTTCGCCGAAAAGTGTCACTCCTCCCAGGAGGAACGCCGATCGAACAAACCACTGTGGTATTCGCATTTTCTATACTCCGACGGATTTAGATGGTGAATCCCAATGAGAAGGCAAGAGCACGCGCTATCCTATCTCCCGAGAGATCCTGGTCCTGGAAGCGATCAAAGTAGATTCCTGCCGAGAGTGCGGCCTGTGGCGAAACCACCAACCGCAATCCGCCACCGTATCCGCCAGTGTGCAGTTCTGAGACGTTGTAGACCAGGAAACCCCCGCTCTTGACCGCAAACGCCTGTTCACCGCCCCAGGCGTAGGCGCTCATTGTGAGGGGACCGGTCGTGAAGGACGCCGCAGCCTCCGCCGACAGAAAGTCCTGACCTCCCAGACCGGTTTCCGTAGAAAGGTGGATGACATATCCCCGAAGTGACAGGCCCACAAACCGGGATTTGGCGGCATCAGAGAATGTGAACCCCATTCTTGGCGAAATCTGAGCAACCGAGAGCCCGTCTCCGTGATCGGCATAGGACGACCACGCCGCATCTGCGCCCGCGCTCCACACCCCCACCTTGTATGCATTCGCCCCACCAAAAAGCACAAATCCCCGGTCCGTAAGAGTGTCGGTCGTGAAGAGCAGGTGACCGCCAATCCGGCCGGAACCCCGGGCACCGAAAAAGTTGTACGCTGTCGCGATTTCACTCTGCTGGAGCTGCACGCCGCCGCGGAAGTTGATACGGGTGCTCGTGGCACCCAGTTCGATGAGGTGCTTCCACCCCTGGCCGTAGGTTCCGTAGAAGCCCAACGCGGAACCGTCTTCCTTCACCTGAGATTCGCCGTAGGAGAGAGTGGCGGCACTCAGCAGGACAGTTCCTTGGGATTGAGTCGTGGCGGCCGTCGGGACAAGGATAGCCACAAGGCCAATTGCTACCGCTCTGACGGCGGAAAAGACCCCACGGTAGAACCGGGGGTGTTGCGCTTGGTTAAACCTGCTCATCATCAATTCGCTCCAGAAGAAGGTCACCTACCTGGACTGTTTGAAAACCACGGAACTGGTGCAGCACCACGCGCGTCTCCCACGCGCCGCGCAACAGACCGGACTCAACTCGCCCCGTGACCGTACTCTCATCCTTGAAAGAGAGACGCACGGCGACCGTTCCAACCCGAGGATGCACGGATCGCACTAGGCGTACAATGGCCCGACGAAGGCCCGTGGTAACCAAGCCCGCCGGTACCTGATCATCCCAGACGAGTCCCTGCCGATACGCTAGAGGGAGGCGAGGAAGGGCGAGGAAGAAGGCACGGAGGCACGGGTCATGCCCCTCCATGCGGTAAAAATAGAACGTCCCCTCTTCCTCTCCAAAGAAAAGGCGGCCCCGCCCTGAGTCGAGGTAGAAGGTGGAATCCGGGGCCATGCGAACAGCGAAGTCCACCACACCCTCCTGGGCTCCAGCAAAGCGGTCCCGGTCGCACCCTTTGACCCGAAAACGGTACACCTCATCCAGCACGAAGCCCATTTTGTATTCCAGAGCCTTCTCTGTCGGAAGAGACTCCACGCGAGCGTCTACCTGGGGGGTATCGTTGGCAAAGAAATCGTCGCCGGCTCGATAGCCAACAAAGCTGAATGGCAGAGTGGGGGAACCCGCCTGGTCCGTCTGCTGCACTTGAATGTGGATGTGTGGCTGAGGCGAGTAACCTGAATTCCCGCACAAGCCCAGCAACGCTCCCCGCTCCACCCAATCCCCTTCCTTCACCTTGACGGACTCCTGAGCGAAATGGGAGATCTCCACGTAGAAACCTCGGTCGTCCTTCAGGATTACGAGGTTGCCCCAGTTGTTGGCTCTGTCGGTCTCGCCTATGGGGTTGTCGGGATGGGAGTCGACCACTCCCACGACCCTTCCCCGTATAGGTGAGAGGACGGGTTTGCGGAATGCCAAATAGTCTTCCGGGCGGACACCTTCTCCGCGATGGGTGGCTCCTTGGGCGTCCGTTAGAACGAAGTCGTACGCGTAACGCCACGGACCCTGATGGGTCCAGGGTCCATCGAACGCCTGCCAGACCGTCCACCGCCCGGCGAATGGAAGGGCGAGAGTCCGATCTGAACCGGGGTAACGCATGGTACCGGAAAAGTGCTCGTCCAAAACCTCTTCAGGGGTGCCGGAGGTCTTTGCCAGTAGCGGGAATTCCACGAGTCCAAGGACATACACGAAGGTCAGGGTTACGACATTGAAGGGCAACGCGAAAACCGGCACTCCCCATCGACTCCAGAATACCTCTGACGAGCTCAGGAGCATGGTGGATGCTACCACCGCGAAAAACGCGAGGAGATAACTTCGGAGGGAGGGCACAAGGAAGACACCACCCATGGCCATGGCAATGAGGATGAAGTTGAACGCGTTCAAATTGCTGAAGGCCGCGTCCGGTGAGCCGCCCAACATTGTTAGAGTGATAGTACCGGCGTAGTACCCCCCCACCGCGAGGAGCAGGAGGATTCGGGAACGCGCCAGCAGGGCTAACGCGATTACGGTTCCGGCTAACACCGACGGCATAAAAAAGATGGCACCTAGCGACCTCAGGAACCCGCCCAGCCAAAGGGGGACCATAGCCTCGAATGCAGCGATGTGCCGTGGGTAAAGAGCTCCCACGTAGAGGTTGGTGTAGTTTCCCGCTGCCAGGTAAGCCAGCGAGCTCACCACAACAAAGGGAAGGCTCAGTACCGGGAGACGCAGGTAATACCAGACCGCGCTGAAGAGCGAATGGGTCAGAATAAAGGCGGCGATTCCAGCCGTCACCACGAAAAAGAGCGTGAGTGGAGTTAGCTGGAACAGATAGCCCAGAGAAAGGCCCACCAGAAGCGGGTTGTAGGTATAGAACCCCGAGTCCAGGAACACCGGTTCCATGTTGATGAACCGGGCGAAGGCGTATACCGCGAGGACCGCTACTAGACCCATGATGGCCTGGTGCGGTGCCAAAAGTGTGACCGCAAGGATTGAGATACCGAACCCCCACCCCTTGATGAACAGGACCTCGCTGTAACTATTGAGGACGGCCCTGAGATGGATTCGGATTTCGCTCGCAGCCTGGTCGGAAGAGGAGAACCTACCCCAATCCGCATCGAACTCTGGACGCACGATTGACCCCTACGTCCGCTTCAGGCGTTCGGGGAGCAGTTCTCGCCGTTCCACGTCGGTGAGATCCTCTCGCTCCCGGATCAAATCCACCGAGCCGTCCTCTCCGACAAGCACGACGGCCGGTCGGTATTCTATGAACTGCATCCACTGTGTGACGTTATACGCCCCCACCGGCGAGAAGATGAGCCGGGTGCCGCGTCGCAGGGGAGGCAGGAGGGTGCCCTCGTCGAGAACGTCGATGTTCATGCACAGGGGACCGTTCACCATCGCCGGTTCGTTCATCCCCTGGATCTCCCGGTCCACCTCGATCTCGAACTTGTACCAGAAGGCGGTGAACAGGTCGTTGAGTCCCGCATCGGCGATGTAGGTGCGGCGCCCGTCGGGCAGACGCTTGGTGGCAAAGATGGTGGTGATCAGAAAACCGGCTTCGTCCACGAGGGCACGACCAGTCTCCAGGATCAGGCGCGGGAAGACTCCCGCAGGCAGATTCGAGTACAGAGCGTCCGTGATGCTCTCGGCATATGCCTCGAGGGGCGGGACCGCCACGTCCGGAGGGAGGTACGTCCCCTTCAACCTGCTCTTGGACGGGAAACCACCGCCCACATCCAGATAATCGATCTCGAATCCGAAGCGATCAGTGACCTCTGTGGCAAACGCGGCCATTTTCGCCGTCTCTTGACCATAGGCCTCCGGGTCGAGGATGAAGGTTCCGATATGGGCATGAAGCCCCTTGAGCACCAGGTGGTCACGCGAGTGAATCCGTTTCACGGCATCCAAAGCCTGGCCCGAGTCCAGGTTCAGTCCGAAGCGTGTCCACTGGGGGTAGATACCGGTGTCCATATTCAATCGGAGACCGATGGGAATGGGTTTCCCCAGTTCCGTGGCGATCTGTTCCAGGTCGTTGATCTCGTCCAGGTGGTCGACGTGGATCTGGGCACCTTCCTCTACGGCCTTGCGAAGAGCAGGAAGTGTTTTGTGGGGACCGTTGAAGATGATTTCGCTACCGGGCATACCCAGCTTCCTGGCCTTGTCGTACTCGAACTCCGAGACCACTTCAGCCAGAGCTCCCTCGTCATGGAAGATGGCGCAGATAGCCTGCAGGTAATTCGTCTTGTAGGACCAAGCTTGGACGACGTTGGGATACCTTGTCGCAAACGCCTCGTGAGCCTCTCGGTACTTCTCCCGGATGCTGCGCTCCGAAAATACGAAGAGCGGAGAGTCGAACCGATCCAGCAAATCATCGATGGTCGCCCCGTCGATCTCCTTGCGGACTTTGCGGGCGTACATGGGGCTGCTCCCGAATTTGTTCAAATATCCCGACTCGAGCCGCAAAATTACCGGCTTCTCGTAGCCCTTCTTCATGGCGTGTCTCCTCGTTCGCCAGTGGTAACCATATTCTTGAATCGGTCCATCCCGGTGACCATCTCATAGGTGTAGCGCACGAAAAGCTCACCTGCCTGATAGTCATTGGACTCGGATTGCGGATGAGGGAGACCGAGTGCGCGCCGAACCATGCGGGCCGGAAGGTTCACTCCCACGCCCGTGGCAAGGTACGTCCACGCCGGAAAACGCGGATTGATCTCCACCAGGTAGAGACGGTCCCCGTCCACGATGCACTCCAGCTCCATGGGACCCCGCCATTTGTAGTGCGCCATGAAACGTTCCGTAGCCTCCAGCATGGCCGCATGCTGAATGGTCACGCCGGTCCAGATCTTACCCAGCTCTGTGATCCACATCTTCTTCACCGCCACGCGGCCGAGCGTACCGCCGTCACCGTCTCCCACCGCAACGACGTTCAGTTCGTCGCCTTCAACGACCTCTTGCACTAGCACAGGGTATCCCCATTCCGCGACGATCTTCTTGTAGTGACTCAAGGCCTCTTTGGAAGTGTGCGCTTCGTATGCCTTGTAGAAGGCGCCCTTGACCATGACAGGGGTGCCGATGCGGTCCACCGCTCGCTCGAGGTCGTCCGCGGAAGCCACTACTTCGGTCTCTGGAAGATCGAGGTTGAGTGTTTTCGCCAACTCCCCGAGACGGTCCTTCCCCCTCAACCGGTACTGTTCGGAAGTGGGCACGAACGTTCGGATACCTAGGTCTGCCAGTTCATCACGGTACTTCATGTAGAACGGCATCTCGGTATCGAGGGTCGGGATCACAAAATCCATCCCAGCCTTTTCCTGGATGTAGAGAAGCCGTTCCCGGTAGGCATCGTTGCCTGCGGTTGGGTATGGTATCAGGAATGCCTCGTCCACGACCCAATCCATGTAAATCCCGGGCTCCATGGCGTCGTACGCCAGCCCGATGATGCGCACGTCCAGGTCTTTCGCCTCCCGAAGGCTCCGGGCCACACCGATGCCGGGGCCCGGGTTGTCTACAGCGTTGATGCCAGACACCCCGATAGTGAGTGTCATGGTCAGACGAGCCGGAGGGCACGGAGATGATCGAGGAAATCGTCCACGTCACGGGTCGCATCCTGCTCCGAGACCTCGAAATCCTCCATGAGGCGCCCTACCAATTCAATTGGGGATGCTCCTTCACGCAGCCCATGGAGAATGGTGAGGCCGGTGGCGTTCATCGTGAAGCTCTCCCCTGTCGTGGGGTCGAATGCGAACCCGTCGGGGTTGAGGGCGAGGCTGCGCAGACGTTGCATCGGATACTCCTTATCACAGAGACTTTTATATACAGACAGATTTGTCCATGAAATAGTAACGGCCGGATTGTCACCTCTACGCGGCTCACTTAACGGGTGTATCCAACGACCACGATCTTTGGGGGCGGCGGCCGCCACTGTTTTGTCACGAAATCACGCACGTCGATGTATCGGCCTCGTGCCCAGATCTTCGAATGCGTCGAATGCAACTGGAATCACGATAATTGTGAGGAACGTGGACGCCGTCATTCCGCCGATTACCGCTACGGCGAGCGGTGAGAACTTCTCGGGGTAGGAACTTCGCTCGACCTCGCCAAGCTGAACACAGACGCTGAACAGGTTCGTTCCTGGCCAGCGTACTTGGCGGCGGTGAGCGGATCGGAATGAGAACACGACCCGTGAGCCCAGTTGTGACTACAGCCAGATGGCCTCTTCAACTAACATGCGAGCGAATCTACTCCCAGCCTGCATCAAGCTGTTCCACTCTTCTTCCGTGTAAATGAGGATCTCGGAAGGAACAGGCATTGAACTCAAATCCCAGGCAATAGCGCGCCGTTCAAACGGCGTTTCGGAAGTTCGGACCACCGCGACGAGGTCCAGGTCGCTACCGACTCCAGCGTCCCCTCGAGCGTAGGAGCCAAAGTACCCTATGCGGAGCAAGTCAGGACGGCTTTCGCGCTCCAGCAGCGCCCAGCGTCGTACGGAATCCTGGACGACCGCCCTGCTAGGCCATCTGAGCACTGGCGAGCTCAAGTATCTCACCGGCATAGCGAATTGCCTCCCCACTTTGCAGCGATCCGTAGTGCTCGAACGGGGCTCCCGCTGGATGACCGTTGGGATACCGCGTTGGGACATAGAATGAGTCGAGCACCTTGGCCTTATCGAGCAACGATGCATCGTATCGAATGGTGAGTTCCTGAATCAGGCGTGCGATTACGTGGCCCCATACCTCCTGACCCGAGTGGAGGTGGAGAGCTTTCAGTGCCTTCTCCGCTGCCTGGTGAGCGGCGAAACAGGCCCACTCATGTCTCCCATCCCGCTCCGATGCCACTGCCTGTTCCAGATCTCGGCGGGCCTGCGCCAGCCAATCATGCGCTCGATTCGGCATATCAATCGCCCCTTGTGTTCACAACAGTACGATAGGGCGAACCAGTGATCAAGCCTGACTAGCGCGTGAAACCACACTTAGCGGTGTAAACCCAGTCGGAGCTTCCGCTCGGGAATCCCGGCGGCCACCCTAAACTTTCATCATGATGCCTTTCGCTTGCCCGGAGGCAATATCCTGATACTGAGCGCAGCTCAGAAAGAGATAGAGGACTATTTTCAGTGCAGAGCGCGTTGAGTGGAACCGTGCTTCAACGCAGACCCGGAACTTGTGCCTCGAGCGGCGGAGTTGAGGCGGCTCTCTTCAGCCGCATCTTAACCAAGGTAGTGTGTTCGCTCCCGCTGCTATAGAGTAGTAGCGAATCCACTGGATGGAGAGGAGTACTGCGCCTCATCTCGCCAAACTTGAACAACTCTCCGAGCCGCCGCCGCCTGGAACGAGACGACGGTGCGCTACCGCGACCAGGAGGTTCTCTGCCGTGAACCGGCGGGCTCCGGCTGTCTTTTCAGGCCCTATTGACGGAGCTCGCCAACGGCGAGACAATCATAGTTCGATTTGCACCAGCTTCATATCCAAATTTTTCTCTTACCTCTTGAGGAATCGCTGCTAGCAAGCCGAAAGGAAAAGAAATGTCTGTCTCGAGACATTTTAGCCTGCTTCTCGTTTGTTCTGTGTGTTTCGGAGGCTTCGTCGCAATCGGATGCAGGACGGTACCACAGGAACGGGCAGACAAACAAACCCGGGAGTGGTCGACACATTGGCAGGTCGATTCAGCGGTCTTAGCCGCCCGTGAACAGCAGCGACCTGAGGTCAACTACCGTGAAGAGCTGGTACCAGCGTACCAGTTGCCCGAGTTGCTCATTGCAAAAGATGGTCGTGCGATCACTACATCCAGTGACTGGGAAAACACGCGCCGCCCCGAGGTGCTCAACCTATTTGCGGAGAGTGTGTACGGTGAAGTCCCAGATCCTCCGGACAGCATCACATTCAATCTTGCCGCACTCGATACCACGGCACTCGATGGTACCTCAACCATGAAACAGATTGACATCACAGTCTGGAAGATGAACGAATCTCTCACCATTCATCTGACGCTTTTCCTCCCGAACGCCGCACGGAAACCTGTTCCGGTGTTCCTGCTTCTCAACAACCGCGCGCCGGAGAACATGGATCCGACACGCCAGGTAAAATCAGACTTCTGGCCCGCTGAAGCGGTCGTAGGCCGAGAATACGGTATCGCTGGTTTTCAGGTATCCGACCTCGATCCTGATCATCATGAAGGTTTCAACAACGGCATACATGGAATCCTGGATGAAACCAGAACTGGTGAATCGTGGGGTACACTCGCCGCATGGGCCTGGGGTGCAAGCAGGGCAATGGACTATTTTGAGCGCGATCGTGACATCGATGCCGCTCGAGTGGCCGTTATAGGTCATTCACGTGGTGGCAAGACAGCGCTTTGGGCCGGTGCATCCGATCCAAGGTTCGGTCTCGTGATCTCGAACAACTCCGGTGCCGGCGGTGCTGCACTGAGCCGTAGACGATTTGGAGAAAAAGTCGCTCGCATCAACAGTGCCTTCCCACACTGGTTCTGCGAAAACTTCAAATCCTACAATGATCGTGAAGATGATCTACCCGTGGATCAGCACATGCTGCTGGCATTGATTGCGCCGCGCCCGGTTTATGTGGCGAGTTCGAATGAAGATCTCTGGGCCGATCCCAAAGGAGAGTATTTGTCACTTTACCATGCCGGCGAGGTATACGCGCTTTATGATTTGCCGGTGTTTACGGACAGTTTGCCGCCCGGTTTGGATATGCCTGTCCAAAGCGGCAACATGGCCTATCATATTCGCAGCGGCAAACACGATCTGACACTTTTTGACTGGCTGCAATACATGAGCGTTGCGGACCGGCTGGGTTGGCGAGAATAGTGCCGACCGGAACTCGCTCGGGCAGGCACTGTGTTGATGTCGCCTACGGGGTCAGTCACAACAAGAAAGAAAGGGGCGCAGATGAGTCATGCAACGGATCTCTTTCTACCTCCTCTGGCCGTCTTGTGTTTGGCAGCCGGCTGTGTTTCCCAAGGGGTGGAGATAGAACAACAACCTGGGTACGTGCTTGGCGAGTTTATCTACGAAGTGGCGCCGTTTCCTTCGTGTCATGCTTCGACGCTCGCAGAAACTTCCCGAGGCCTGGTCGCAGCATGGTTCGGTGGTACCGACGAGGAGGAGCCCGACGTCGGCATTTGGTTTTCCCGCCACTTGGACGGTAGGTGGACTGAGCCGGTTGAAGTGGCCAACGGCGTGCAATCGCCGGACGAACGCTATCCCTCCTGGAACCCGGTACTCTTTCAGGCTCCGGAAGGGCCGCTGTTGCTGTTCTACAAGGTGGGACCCAACCCTAGAGAATGGTGGGGAATGCTGATCACGAGCAGCGACGACGGGGAATCCTGGTCCGAACCGACTCGACTCCCTCAGGGCTATCTCGGCCCCATAAAGAACAAGCCGGTGCGCTTGTCGAACGGCGACTTGCTTGTCCCCACCAGCCTCGAGACCGAGACGCTAGACGACGACGTGTGGCGTGTCTACATGGAACGGACATCCGACTTGGGCGAGACATGGTCGAAGACGGAGATGCTGAACGACGGCCACGACATCGATGCCATTCAGCCCAGTATTTTGATACACACTGAGTCTCGCCTGCAAGCGCTTGGACGAACTCGGCAGGGGAAGATCTGGCATGCCTGGTCCAACGATGCCGGCCAGACCTGGGGGGCAATGGAACTTGGCGACCTCCCCAACCCCAATGCCGGGACGGATGCCTTAACGCTCGCGGATGGTCGGCACATGTTGGTCTACAACCACACGCCTCGGGGTCGTAATCCCTTGAATGTTGCAATTAGCGAAGATGGGCAAAACTGGCAGGCCGCTCTGGTTCTCGAAGACCAAGCAGGCGAGTATTCCTACCCGGCTGTCATTCAGACGAGAGACGGAAAGGTCCACATTACGTACACGTGGCTGCGCGAGCGGATCAAACATGTGGTCATCGATCCTGCTGAACTAGAGCCCGTCAGAATGGTCGCCGGCCAATGGCCGCGCTGAAGGCGACAACCATCTTGACACCGGGCGCGTAAGAGATGGAAAACCACTTTAGCACGCTCGATTGGGTCGTCTTGGTCGGGTATTTTGTCGCAACGATGTCGATCGGCTTCTACTTCTACTATCGGGAGAAGAGTCGATCGATGGAGGGGTTTACGGTTGCCAGCCGTTCACTGCCGGGTTGGGTTTGCGGGCTTTCCATTTTTGCGACCTTTCTCAGCAGCATCAGTTTTTTGGCTTTGCCAGGCAAGGCATTCTCGTCGAACTGGAATCCCTTTGTGTTCAGTTTGTCGTTACCGCTGGCCGCCTGGGTCGCAGTGAAGTGGTTTGTTCCCTACTACCGCAAGAGCGACGAAATCTCTGCATACGCCCACCTGGAGCACCGCTTCGGGGTTTGGGCACGCGTCTACGCGAGTCTGTTCTATCTGTTGACACAGTTGGCCCGCATGGGCACCGTCATGTTCTTGATGGGGTTGCCCCTCTATGTCTTACTCGGCTGGGATATTCGAGTAATCATTCTCGTCACGGGCGTCTCTGTAACAGCCTACTCGCTTGCCGGCGGAATCGTGGCCGTGATTTGGGCCGATGCACTACAGTCGATCGTCCTGATGGTGGGAGCTGTGGGCTGCATCATACTGATGCTGCTCGATATGCCCGAAGGAGCTGGTCGGGTTATCGAGATCGCAAACGAGCACAACAAATTCTCCTTGGGTGATTTCGGTCCCTCTGTAGCAGAAGCAACTTTTTGGGTAGTGCTCATCTACGGCGTCTTCATCAATCTAAACAACTTCGGCATCGATCAGAACTTTGTACAACGTTACATCGCCGCTCGCTCAGATCGCGAGGCAAAGAAGAGTCTCTGGATCGGCGCGATGCTCTATGTGCCGATATCTGCCGTCTTCTTTTTTATCGGCACGTTGCTGTTCGTTTTTTATCAGAATCATCCTGAGGATCTGGAAGAAGTACACCGAGTCGTGGCCGTCCAACAACTGAAAGACGAAAACATATCGCCGCAATCTGTGGGTTACGAACAAGCGCTTGCCGATGCTGCCGCCGATCTGGATCCGTCAGAAGTCGGCGACAAAGTGTTTCCGCACTTCATTGGCAAACATCTTCCTGCGGGGATGACGGGTTTGCTGATCGCCGCAGTGTTCGCGGCAGCGATGAGTACGGTTTCGACAAGCCTGAACTCGTCGGCAACGTTGTTGATGAAAGACTACTACAAGCGTTTCTTCAATCCCAGCGCAAGCGACCGCCAAGCGATGGTCATGCTTTACGTCAGTACGCTCGTTTGGGGTGCATTGGGCACTACCGTGGCCTTGGCACTGGCTGGATTGCCTGGCAACGTTCTAGACATCTGGTGGGATCTTTCCAGCATTCTCAGCGGCGGGATTCTCGGGTTGTTCCTCCTGGGGATGGTAAGCCGAGTGAAGAGCCCGGCGGCGGTTACGGGGGTCTTGATCGGCGCACTGGTTATCGCCTGGACGGTGTTTTCTCCTGCGTGGGGCGAGCTTGACGGCTCTGTTGATGTTGAGCAGGGCGCCGTTGAGGTAGTCGGGATAAACGTCGACTTTCGCAGCGTTCTGCAGGCCGGCGATCGAGTGGAAATCAAGCGCAGGGACTACACCGTAGACGCGGTGGCCGGCGACGGGCAAAGCCTCACGTTGAGAGTGCCATTCGATCAGGAAAGCCTAACCAAGGAATCGATCTATAAGGTCAACAGATGGACGAGATTTCGGAGTCCGTTCCACACTTTCCTTGTCATCGTAATCGGCGCACTGTCCATTCTGCTTCTGGGCCTGCTCGCTGGGAAAGTACTCGCCCACTCCGAACGTTGAGTCGGATCTTGCACCGCTTGTGAGTGACCATTATGCCAAACACGAAAATGCCTCTGCACGGAATCATTCCGCCCATGGTGACTCCGCTGGAGAGTCATGGCGCTGTGGACAAAGAGGGTACCGAGCGGCTTGTGGAGCATCTCGTCGGAGGTGGCGTGCACGGGATCTTCGTCCTTGGCACAACCGGAGAGGGCCCCAGCCTGGCCCGTCGAGTCCAACGTCAACTGATCGAAACCACCGTCAGGCAAGTCGAAAACCGAATCCCGGTTCTGGTCGCAGTTACCGATACCTGCCTCGCCGAGTCCCTTTCCCTGGCCGAGGTCGCTGCGGAGTTGGGCGCGTTTGCCGTTGTGGCCAGCGCGCCGTTCTACTTCCAGATTGCTCAACCTGAGCTACAAGACTATCTCCGCGAGCTCGTCGACGAGGTCCCCCTGCCGCTGGTTCTGTACAACATGCCCGGGCTCACGAAAGTGAGTCTCGAGCCGGACACCGTGCGAATGTTGCTTGATCACCAGAACGTCATCGGCATCAAAGACAGTTCAGGCGATATCGATACCGCCGCGGAGTATGTGAAGTTGATTGCTGACCGTCCCGATTGGACGCTGATGACTGGCCCGGAAGAACTCCTTGCCGATGCCTTGAGAATCGGAGTCAAGGGAGGGGTCTGCGGCGGAGCCAACTTGTTCCCGCGACTATTTGTCGATCTATATGAAGCTGCAGTGAGGGACGACTACGAGCAGGTAAGAACTCTGCACGAATCCATACTGAAACTGGGAAGACTGCTTTACGGAATCGGACAACACGGTTCAGCGTACATCAAAGGGATCAAGTGTGCACTTAGCTGCTTGGGAATTTGTGAAGACCACATGGCACTCCCGTTACACCGCTTTGAGCATCGAGAGCGTCAAATCGTGAAGCAACGCTTGAAGCAATTCGGTCAACTGGATGCAGCAGGTGTTAGATCAGTGATTGAGGGCTACCTCAGCGCATGAGAAGAACGAGAGACTCGCACGTGGTAGTGTCGCCGTTGTACGTTAAGTCTCAATGACTGACTCATCGATGAGGCTAGAACTCTGATGTTACGGTAGACACGCCGGGGTATTTTGAGCACCCGCGTCGAGGAGGCACACCAGTGAGAAGCAAGGAATCCCAAGTAGCGGTCTTGATGTTGATGCTGGTAGCAAACGCTGCCCTTACTTCCTGCAGACAGGTTCCCGAAGAACATGCCGCCTCCGATAAGTACCGCCTGGTGTGGAACGACGATCCGACGTCGACCATGACGATAATCTGGGATCAGCTGATCGGAGATTCGTCGGTTGTGCTCTATGGTGAGGAAGACTTCGGACGCGAGTATTGGAGGTACCCAAGCGAGCAGGCGCCGACCCGTAGGCTGATCGACTACTACGGCATGAACACCCACTATGCCAAGTTGAGGAATCTGGAACCGGACCAGACTTACTACTTCGTGATACGGGATTCCGTGGGTGTGAGCGATCGATTCTTCTTTCGCACGGCTCCGCACGAGCCGAAAGCATTCACATTCGTTGCCGGAGGAGATACCAAAAGCCTCGATGAGCCCCTGGAAGCCGGCCGCGCTTCGAATAGGATGGTTGCCAAGCTGAGGCCGCTGTTTGTCCTCTTCAATGGTGACTTCAATACCGGTGACGGGACATACCCGGAGCGCTGGCACCAGTGGCTGATGGATTGGGATTCATTGACCACGACACCCGACGGCCGCAAGATCCCGATAGTACCGGTACACGGCAACCACGAAAACGGCAACAAGACCATTCTGAACAAGATATTTGATGCGCCATTTCAGTTTGGCGACAGCACGAACGTCTACTATTCGCTCTCCTTCGGGAACGGTCTCCTTCATGTTGTAGCGCTCAACTCTGAGATCGATGAGGGGGGGGCACAGCGCGAATGGCTCCAAGGAGACTTGGAGGCTCATCAGGATTTCACTTTCCAGCTCGCGGCGTACCATAAGCCGTTCCGGCCCCACACGAGTGGGAAATCGGAGCATGATTATCAATACGACCAGTGGGCCGGCCTGTTCGACGACTATGGGCTGGCTGTGTCTCTCGACGCCGACTCACATATGCACAAGATCACGTACCCTCTGAGGCCGTCGAACGGCGAGAACAGCGAGCAGGGTTTCGAGCGGTATGATGCCAGGGGAACTCTGTTCGTTGGAGAAGGTGCTTGGGGAGCCCAGCCGCGTGCCAATGATGACGACAAGTCGTGGACCTACACGAGCGGCTCCTTCAATCAGATCAAGTGGATACACGTAACGCCCAGGGATGGCCACTCACCAGCCTCCCTCGAGATCTTCACGGCGATCACCAACCGCTATGATGAAGCTGGGTTGCGAACCTCACTCGTGGAGGGAGTGGCCAGCTTGACGGAAGACGATGTGTTCAGAATCCCGGAAGGAATTACTCTCCACGAAGGCAGTGATTCTCGCAGATCCGTCAAATACCCGTTCTACTTGAACACACCATCATCGGATTTGCCATGACTCAGCCGCACTCTAAAGCAAAGTAGAATCCCTTCGTGTATTGCCAACGTAGTTGTGAGGCAGGATGCTAGGGCTGCCGAAGGGCCGTGATTAGTTCGGGTATGGCATCAAACCGATTGAGACGGACACCCGCAGCTCCACCACCGGGATGGGGTTCGACAAACTCTTGCTGCGGTCGGAGGTCGAAGCGCCGGTAGAACGCATGCCGTAGGAAGTCTTTAACCTCTTCGGTGCTCACCTGCCTGGTGTCGATGTGTACCTGAAAAAAGTCGCCCTGCCCCGCGGCGTTGACCCGCACCGCTACCGCATCGTTCCCGAACACACGTTTGAGCATCGCCTCGGCCAAGTCAATCAGCGCGAGCCCGCGAAAGAAGTTGCCGCCCTCTAGCAAGCGCAGCGGATGATTCGAGCCCTCGTCGAGCCGTTCATCTTCTAATCCGCGGTTGAAATCGACCGGTACCGCCCCGACGCGATGCAGCCAAGCATCCATCAGCGCGGGGCCGTTGAGCGACTCCTCCCATTCGAGCGGTGTTTGCATCTGATCGTAGTCTGGCAGTCGACCGGGGTCGATCGCGAAACACCTGTCACCGGCCTGCGAACGGGTGACACTGTCGATCCAAGTGTCGGGATTATGAATCAGGTAGAAGTTCTTGACGACCTCCCCAAACAGGTACGCCACCATGGCGCGAAGTGGAACACCGGCCTCCTCAGCCACCGTCCCGTTTCGCAGACCGCGCCGCAGGGTGGGTTCGCGCCAGCCCGACAGAAGGGAGTCCAGAAACACGTCCGTCTGGCTCACAGCGTTTTCGGCAGACATGTGTTGCGTCTCGATCAGTTGCTCGATGTACCAACCGCGATTGGCCTGCAGGGCGTCACGCAATTGTGCACGGGAGATCAGGGTCGGCAGTTGTCTCAGGACACGGTACACTCCACGGCCGCTTGTTTCGCCCAGATCACCGTTTGCGAGCAACTCATCCTGAAGAGGCGGGAAGAAGTCACGTTCCAGCGGCAGCCGCGTGAGGACGGCGGCGATCTCGGCTGCCTTGCCGGTCAGTTTGCGCAGCTCCGCCGCTGTAGGCTCCGGCGTATTCGCGGTAGCCGCATAGTAGCCGCCCGACCAGGCCCATGCCTGACGGTCCCGGTCGACGCTGTAAGGAAACAGCACAGTGATCCGCTCCGTGGGAACAGGAAAGACACCGATCACCTTGTAGTTCTCTCGCGGGTTGGACGAAACCAACGCGCCCTGGCCTGCTCTCCCCTTCTGTACCGTTGCCTGGTCGAGTGACCCCGCCCGCACTCCCGTGCCGTATTCGGCCTGGCAAGCTAGATGCACTAGAAGGTCGGGGCCGATATCGAGGTTATGGAGCTCGTTGACGGCATTTTTGAGCGCCACCGTGACGGCAGAAGAGCTGGAGAATCCGCCCCGCGGTATGTTGCCTGTTGTCATTACCTTCATGCCCAGAAAACCGTCACGCCCGAGGTAAGTCTGTACCCGCGCGCCCAACGTTCCCTCGCGAAGCGTGCGCATGGACGCGAGGGCGTTCCCGATCAGAGAGAACGGCCGTCGCAGGCTGTTGTTCAGCCACAGGGAGGGTGGAGGCAGCGGGAGGCCCGCCTTACGGCGCTCTTCCAACTCGGCATCCAAGAAATACCCGAGTGACAGCAGCAGCCGACTGGCCATGCGGGTTCCAAAATCCTCGTAGCTGTGCCAATCATCGACATCGTCTCCCGGATACATGGCATCCTGGTTGGCCGGAATAGTGTTGAGTCGTTCGCGGAAATCCGGGTCCGTAGGAAAGAGGTGGATGTTCCCATCCTCAGCGCTTTGAGTCAGCAAAACGATCTGTTCTCTTCCATCGGCATCTGCGGCGCCCGTCGGCATTTGCCAGGCCGGTCCGAAAAATCGCCCCATGTCTGGGTGCATGAATGCGATTCGCACGCGGCCCCCTGAGATTCCAATTCCGACCGGGCGATCCTTCTGGAAACCAAGATCCTGGGCCGTTTCTGTAAACAGCAGCTCCTCGAGTTGGTTGGCAATCGACGCAACCTGACCGTCAGGTCGATTCGCGCGGATAACGGCAGCGGCATCAATGACATTGTTGGTTCGGCGTACCTCGGAGGTGTCGGACGCCGAGAGTATCGCCTCTAGGAGTGCGAGGTCGCGAGGGCGCGTCACATCGGAGCAGAGTAAATCGTATTCCGGTTCCCCGGCCCGGGTTGTGATGCTGCGAATTTCTCCGCCATGGGTCAGGATGGTTTCGACGATATCTGTCAGGTAGTACTGAAACTGCGCGTTGGCGTTGCCGAGGTCTCGTGCGTAGCGGCGCAGGGCGGATGCGCGAATTGCGTAGAGCGGGCAGTTGGCCTCGTCTATGGCGTCTAGCTCTCCGCGGATAACGCTGTCTGTCATCGAGTCGATGTCACGCTGCTCAACAATGCGCTGAACGTGGCCATCAGAGTCGCGGACGATACGACCCTTGCCCTGTGCCCTGCCGCCATCGTAAACGGCCGTCAGCAGCGTAAGGTCTGCTTCATGCGCTCCCGCACGGTGAGTCTCGATCAGTTTCTCGAAGGTGGCGGACGGAACGATACGGTCGCCCATGGAGATGATCAGCAAGGCGTCTGTTTCCTCGAGACGATCTACGCTCAGGGCCTCGAAAGCCGCGTATGCCGTGCCGCCGGCCGGATTATCCGAATGCACGTAGGCCAAGTCATCCCCTAGAGCCGCAGTGACCTCGTCTTCTCGGTAATGCACCAGGCACAAAACGTCACCATCCGCGGCGTGGCTGAAGGCATCCACGGCGTGCCGCGCCAGCGGTTTGCCACACACCGGCTGCACGCACTTTGGCGCGAGGCCGAAACGAGTGCCTTTGCCCGCCGCGAGCAGTACCAACACCGGTCGGCCCGCCTGAAGCTCGGAAAGTGCGGTCGCTCCCGACGTGTCGAGAACTTTCTCGCGCGCGAGGCTCACCGCTTTTTCCAACCGAGAAGGTGACTGCTCTGGAGTTTTCGCCACCACGTGTCTGCCCCCCCCAATGCGGTATTCAACAACATACGGCGCCGACATTAGATTGCCTATCGCGCGAGCTAACGAGATGTTTTCACCTCTTCAATGACTATGATGCCGATATGCAGTTAGCGGATTGGATCGTGTTGGCCTCGTTCTTTTGCCTGCTGGTGATTATCGGGTTGTTTGCCTACCGCAGGGTCAAGGACTCCAAGGATTTCTTCACGGCGGGCGGAAAACTTCCCTGGTGGCTAGCTGGAATTTCCCACCACGTCTCAGGTTATAGCGGAGTGGTGTTCGTGGCATACGCGGGTCTGGCGTACACGCACGGTTTCTCGCTGTACATCTGGTGGGCAGCTACGATTGCCATCGGCACTGCTGTCGGGGCTTTCTTGATTGCGCCACGCTGGGCTCGACTTCGGGAAGACGAAGGCATCCAATCCCCGACAGAGTACCTGGCTGGCCGGTACAATCTGCCGACACAGCAGTTGATCGCATGGAGTGGAGTACTGTTGAAGTTGTTCGATGTAGGAGCCAAGTGGGCAGCCATTGCAGTGTTGCTGAACGCCTTCACTGGACTACCGTTGTCGGTTGGCATCTTGCTCGCCGGTGGCGTCTCGCTGGTGTATGTGACCGTTGGCGGACTTTGGGCGGATACATGGAATGACTTTGCGCAGTTTGTTGTCCAGGTCGTTGCCGGGATCACGATGTTTGTCGTCGTACTGACCACGCTCGAAGGTTGGACGGGACTATCCAACGCGTGGGCGCAATTGCCGAACGGGAATACCCAAATCTTCAACGAACCGTACACGATTGCCTTTGCCCTGGCCTTTCTCTGCATCAACTCCCTGACTTATAACGGCGGCACTTGGAATCTGGCCATGCGTTTTATCGCGTCTCCTTCAGGCAAAGAAGCCAAAAAAGCGGCGTTGTTGTCTTCCGGTCTATACCTGGTGTGGCCGTTGATACTATTTGTGCCGATGTGGATGGCGCCGATCCTCTTACCCGATTTGGCCGACCCTACACGCTCGTACGCGGTTCTTGCCCAAGAACTGCTTCCGGCAGGCTTGGTGGGCCTGGTTCTGGCAGGCATGTTTGCCAACACCATGTCGATGACTGCCTCTGACTCGAACACCATCTCTTCAGTGATCACCCGCGATATATTGCCCGCGCTTTCCGGTCGCTTCAAAAATCCGGGCGAGGCCGACGGCTTACGCCTCGCCAGAACAACCACGTTTTCGTTCACGTTCTTGACGATTCTAGTTGCCTTCAACGCAAGCGCTTTTGGTGGGGTTCTGGGTTTGATCGTCTTTTGGTTCGGAGCCCTGGTCGGACCCGTGGCAATTCCCGTGGTGTTGGGGTTGCTGCCCGCGTTCCGACGGTCGGACGGCACGTCGGCCATTCTGTGCATATTGGGCGGATTCAGCGCCTTTGTTGTCGTCAAGTATGGTTTCGACGCCGGGCCGGTTGCACAGGTGAGTTCCCCCATACTGGTTGGGTTTTTGTTCTACGTGGCTACAGGCTGGTTGAAACCCAGATCGTTGCTGATGGTACTTTCTTTGTTGGCTCTATCATCCTGCAGCTCGACGAACCCTCCGCGTCCTCCACAGCAGCCGATCAAGGGTTTTATGATCGATGCCGCTCGTACGGTGGAGCAGATGGATCACTATTTCCGCCTCATCGATTTTTGCGGTGAGTGGGGCTTCAATACGCTGATTTTCCGACTCACCGACGATCAGGGAAGCGCCTACCAGTTCCAGTCTCATCCGGAGCTAAAAACACACGAAGGCGCACTCACTAGAACTGAACTCCGGGAATTGATTGATTTCGCCTCACAACGGGGAATCGACGTCATCCCGGAAATCGAGTCTTTTGGGCACACGAAATACATCACGGACGTCGAACAATACCAATCGCTTCGAGACGTGGGCGACCCTTCCATCGAGTGGGCCAATGGGATCAGCCCCGTGAACGACACGACCTTCTCTCTTTTTGTCGATCTCTATGATGAGGTGGTTGAAGTTTTCCCATCCGAGTTTCTACACATAGGATGTGATGAAACGAACTGGGGTGGAAATCCACTCACGCAAGAGGCGCTAGAGACGAGATCCAAGAATGAAATTTGGGCAGACTACGTCAACCGGCTGCACCGTTACGTCGATTCCAAGGGCAAGAGAACGATCATCTGGGGAGATGTGCCGATCAGGGAAGAGACCGAGATCCTGGGGTTGCTGGACAAAGACATCATAATCATGGATTGGGATTACGGAGCAACCAATTCGGATTCGGTTGCCACCAATGCCCGTCTGGTTCTCGACAGTGGATTTCAGCTAATCGGGGCTCCTGCGGCCAACTGGTTCATGTGGGGCCCGCGGGTGGGGCAATTGCAGTTGGAGAACATGGCCGCATTTGTCAGAGCATACGACCAGCTGGATGATCCCAACATCTTAGGAATTACGATAACGCACTGGGTGCCGTTCAGGTACACGCAGGACAGCCAGTGGGATACGTACGCTTTGGCGGGCAGCATGCTCAGCCGACCCGCCGAAGAAATGGACGCGGTACTCTCCTCATTTGTTACGAGGCATTTTGGCGCCACCTGGAACGATGCCTGGCGTCGGTTGTTCATGCAGATGTATCTACACGCCCCCATGTATTCCGGCCTGCAATCTGTCTTTCCCGAAATGCAGGGATCTGGCATGAGCCCGTGGAAGAACCAGGCAGAGTTGCTGGATCTTCTGAATAGGCCGGATACCACGTTCAACCACTTCATTGAAGTTGTTGACCTACTGCACCAACTCCGATCCACGGTAACCACCAACCAGGAGGACTTCGAAGACTACGTATTGACGGCAGAATGTTTACGGCATTTTGTGTGGCGAGAGAATGCCATCATCAATCTGCAATGGGAGACAGAGCTCACCACGCCGAAGTTACGGGCGATCCTATCAGCGATATCGGCCAGAGACTTGGAACTGCGGCAGCGCCTGGATGCCAATTGGAAAAGGGGTAGGAGAGGCCCCATGCCTGATACTCATATGTGGGACTTTCCGGCTGCAGCGCGCTATGCTGGTTCGCTTGCTGGTTCACCGGGGGACCTTGTGGAGCTGCTGCGCGAAGTGCAGCGAAGCAACGATTCAATCATATGAATTCTGTGAACGTCGATTGTGGCCGCGCGCCGTCCACATTATGCAGCCTTTTTGGCCCCCCCGTGATAAAACCTCAGTAGTTCAATACCGCGTCAGCCGCCAGGACCTCTGCAATCACCTTACCGGCTGCGGTGGTCTCGGCTTCATCTAAAAGCATGTCGACCGTGATTTGGCGCTCCTTGATGCAGGGAACGCAGACCCAGATCTTGCCTCCTTGATCCAGGAAATCGCGCACCAGGTCTTTCAGAGACGGCAATCCCGCGGCGAAAACATGTTCGTAGCTACCTTTCTTTGCCAAGATTACGCCTGTCCCTTGTAGGACAACCGTAGCTTCGGCATCCATTACCAGAGCCGCATTTCCCATGACGAAAGGAAGGGACGCTCTCTCCGGATCCTCAGGACCGTGAGTTGCAAATATGACTACCTTTTCAGCGCCATCTATTTCCGATTTACTCATCGCTGTGTCTACTCCAGTTGACGTGGTTGTTATTGCTTCAGTTTGTATTGGAAATACTCCTCGGTCCTGCCCTTCTCGACTTCGACCACCGTTCCAAAGCGCCACATGGCCATGACCCAAAGCAATACATCATGACTCGGGCATTGCAGAGATTCGGCCATTTCGAGGATCGTCTTCGGCTCGTCCCGTAACAGATCTATGATCTTGTCCTTCATTACCATTTCGTCTCGCATGACTTCAGCGAGACCACGTTTGGGCTCGGTTCCCATCAGACTACCCCCTTCAAACACCGTAGGTCTTCACCAAGTACTCAGAAATGTCCTCGACCGTCGCACCATTCCCGTCAGCCGCAGTCTCGAGATTGAAGAGACAGATGGGGCACATCGTCACTACATCGTGGCCCGCGTCCACCAACTGTTCCATTCGTTTGCCCGCAACTTCGTGGGCTTTGCTCGGGAACAGCGATTCGGCCGGGCCACCACAGCAAAATGTCATTTTGCCTGAATACTCCGGCTCGTGGATTGTAGCGCCCGCTCTCGCTAGTAGGTTTCGCGGCTCGTCGACAACGTCCAAGTAGCGTGCGTATACGCACGAGTCGTGAATCACGACCGCCGAGTCGAGGTTGGTCTTCGACTCCATCCCCTGTTCGCGTAGCACTTCCAGGTAGCTCTTCACCTCGACGTCGTATCCGGAAACGACTTTCGGGTAGACGTTCCTCAGCATGTCGGTGGTGTGTGGATCCACCGTAATGACCCGCTTGACACCATGTTTCTTGAGTCTCTCGTAGACCTTTTGTGCGTGTTTCTCAAACACATCGTCCACGCCCAGATCGCGAACCAGCGCACCAGTATAGAGTTCTTTTTTGTATAGGTATCCGAACTCCCCGATATTGGCCGCCCTGAGCAGACGCACGACGTTACGGAGATAATCATCGTAGCGCTTCTGCTCTCGAGCATGGAATCGCGGAATGAATCGCGACAGGTTGACGAACTTGTTCAACGTCCGGC
Organism: uncultured Gemmatimonadaceae bacterium; assembly: GCA_964518955.1. Taxonomy (GTDB): domain Bacteria; phylum Gemmatimonadota; class Gemmatimonadetes; order Gemmatimonadales; family GWC2-71-9; genus JBDGYW01. The sequence goes on from CAZFHS010000024.1 coordinate 32,406, forward strand.
CGAAGAAGAAGGATCTCCCCAGCCAGTGGTCTTCCAGCTTGGAGGTAACCGTCGCCAATGTCTTCAGAGTGGGAATCATCTGATACATGTGGCCGGTGTACAGTACGGTCTCGCCCCCCATGGGCAGATCGAGCCCCGCGGCCCACCTCGTCGCCTTACGTGACGACATGGGCATCACGCTTGATCTCTTCCTGAGATTGTCCGCTAGGAAACCGAGAAGGGGTGCAGTTGGCAAAGGCATAGCTCAGTTCCTTGCGAGTTTAAAAACCTTCCGGTTGATGTAGTTGCGTAAGAACCTCACGTCCTCGGCGATATTCACACCTCGAGGACAGTTTTCTTCGCACAGTCTGCAGAGCAGACACGAGAAAATCGTCTCTGAATTTTCGAGCACCTTGTCCTCCAGCCCGGCACCGACGTATAGGAATAGTTGCCGCGGGAGGAGATCCAGCCCCATGGGGCAGATCGCCGTGCATTGGCCGCAATGCATACATGCTGTGGCATCGAAAGTCTCCGACTGCCTCATTTCTTCTAAGAATTCCGAGTTGACCCTAGCCATGACTCACCCCCACTGACGCCTGCGTTTCCTCCGCTAGCGCATCGATCATTGCCTTGACCTGCGCGTCCGTGTAACCCGTCAGGTCAATCGCGTCCTCAGGACAGGCAGGAACGCAAACCCCTCCGCCCTTGCAGAGCGCTGGTAAGACCCGCGCCACCTCCTTACCCTCGACCGACACTTTCTCGATGGCGTCGTAAGGACATGCCTCCTGACACTCACCACACCAGAGACAACGGTCGGAATCGATGGTGGCGAGGAAGGGATCGAGGTCGACGTAGCCCTTCATCACCAACGCAGCGGCTTTCGAGACCGCGGCCAACGAGGACGCCACACTCTCCGCAAGGGTTTTGGGCCCTTGAGAGGCCCCCGCGATGAAGACGCCATTGATCACCGTCTCGACAGGCCGCAGCTTCGGATGGATCTCGTTGAAGAACCCGTCAGTACCTGCGGGCAGCTTCAGCTGCTCAACCAGCTTGTCATTCTGCCTGGGAACCATGCCGGTCACGAGGACCACGAGATCTACCGGTACCTCCAGCTCCTCACCTTCGGGGAGTTGACCTTGCACCTTGACGAGGTGCTGACCGTCCTCAACCGACACCTCGGGCGGTTCATCGTCGTTGAACCGGAGAAAGACCGATCCTTTGCGGGCCGCTTCTTCGTAGAGGAGCTCATATTTGCCGTACGTCCGCATGTCGCGGTAGAGGTGATATTGATTGATCTCGGGATACCTCTCGTGGATTTCAATCGCGGAAGACACCGTGGCGGTACAGCAGTAGCGGGAGCAATAGAGGTTGGGCTGATCCTCTTCCCCATCTTCTGGCTGGCGGCTTCCAACACAGTAGATGTACGCGATGTTGCGTACCTCACGGCCGTTCACGGTCAAAGAACCAGCTTCTTTGGCAAGCAATTCCTTTAGTTCTGGCAACGTGATTACACCTTGTTGCCCATGTCCGAACTCGCCGTCGAATGGCTGGTAGTTGTCAAAACCGGTGGCCACTATGATTGCACCGACTTCGAGGTCGACAGTGCTGCCATCCTTGACCCGCACCTGCGCCTGGAAGTCACCGACGGTGCCGGCGTTGCTCACCAGTTCGGCCTCGGTGAATAACGTGATGTTCTCGTTCTGCGCTACCCTCTCATGGAGGTCACCCGCCACTTCCGACCCCACTCTCCCGGCAGGGAACATCTTGCCCCATTTTCTGGTCCAACCGCCCACCTCCGATGCCTTCTCGACCACAAAGACGCTGAGGCGCAAGTCTGCGAGAGCAAGCGCCGCACTCAACCCTGCCACGCCACCACCAATCACGAGCACGCTGGGTTTCGTCTCAATTCTAAGGGTCGCCAGCGGTTGACTCAGCAGGGCTCTGGCCACGGCTGAGCGAACGATATGAATGGCCTTGTCGGTGGCCAACGGTACGTTGTCCCGGTGAGCCCAGGAACACTGTTCCCTGATATTCGATTGAACGTATTGGTAGGGATTGAGGCCACCCCGAACCGCCATCGCCCGAAAGGTGAAGAGATGCAATGACGGCGAACATGAGGCGACCACTATTCCATCGAGGTTCTCCTTTTGGATGTCATCTATCATCTCCTGTTGACCCGCGTCGGAGCACGCAAACATCTGGGTCTTTGCAACTGCCACGCCGGGGTCGTTCTCCACCGCCTTGCAGACCTTCTCCACGTCGACGTAGTCGGAGATGTTCCCACCGCAGTGGCACACGAAAACTCCAAGCCTTCTCTCACTCATCGGTCGACCCTCGCCCTTTCGACGACAGCCGCCGCTTGAGCCACAGCGGCGCCCGCGTGTAAGATCGTGTCCGGAATATCCCGTGCCGCCGAAGCCGATCCGGCTGCAAACACGCCTTCGATACTAGTGCGAGTCGGAAAGAGATCTTCGTTGATTTCATTGACGTACGCGTACGGATCGGCATCGAGCTTCGCATCCCCGAAAAGTCGGAAGGCATCGGTGTTCGGCATCAGCCCCACAGAAAGGACAACCAGGTCGTGTTCCATCTCTTGATGCCCGCCTCCACCCTCGATATCCTCGTAGGATAGAACGAGGTTGGATTCCTCGTTCTCCTCGATCCTGGCCACCTTGCCCTTCACGAACGCGACGCCCATACCCTTGGCCTGCTCGAAAAACTCATCGTACCCTTTACCGAATGCGCGGATGTCTATGTAGTAGATGGTGATGTCGGCCAGAGGCAGAGCGCCCATGATGAGCTGCGCCTGCTTGATCGAATACATGCAGCACACCCGGGAACAAAGAGGATTGTCTATGCTGCAGTCCCTCGAGCCGGTGCAAAGCACGAACGCAATGTTGTCGGGTTGCTTGCCGTCAGATGGTCGGAGCACGCTATTAAAAGGTTTGGTCGGAGAAACCAGGCGGTCCATCTGCATCGCCGTAATCACATTGGGGTACCGACCGTAACCGTACTCAGGCTTTCCGTGCGGATCGAACAGCTTGATGCCGGTGGACAGAATCACCGACTTGACTTCAGCGGTCAAGCTCTCGGCGCGCAGGTCGAAGTGAATGGCATCGGCCGGACAGACGTGGATGCACTCGTGGCACTCCGAGCAGCCAGCGCAGTCGAGGCAGCGGTTGGCACTGAAGCGAGCTTCGTCTTCGCTCAGTGTACCCTCAATTTCAGCAAAGCTCCGAATGCGCTGGTGAACCGGGAGTTCAATCGGGAGGATTCGCTCTCGTTTCGACGAGATTTCGCGGCCGAGCACGGCAGCCTTGTCCATCGTTGGCAACCGATCGTCAAAGGTGACGTCGGTGAGCGAGGCACCACGCAGGTACCGGTCGATGTAAAAGGCGGCGCGCTTGCCTTGGCCGATGGCCTCAACGATCGAAGCCGGGCCGCTGACCACATCTCCACCTGCGAAGACAGATGGGATAGTTGTCTCGAGTGTCTCGGCGTTGACCTGGATGGTTTCATCCCGATTGGTGTCGAGCACGTTCTTGAACGGTTCGGTTTCCGGCCGCAGCCCGATGGCCAGCACAACCATGTCCACCGCCATCGTAGCCTCAGAGCCATCGATAGGAACCGGCCGCCGCCTGCCGCTGTCATCCGGTTCGCCCAACTCCATGGACAGGTACTCGAGTTGCGACACGCGCCCGTCGTCCCCCAGGAACCGCGTGGGGTTCTTTAAAGCCTGGAGTTCCACGCCTTCATCCAGGGCTCCCTGCACCTCCCAATCATGGGCGGGCATCTCGGCGCGGCTCCGCCGGTACATGATGATGACCTTGGTCGCTCCCAACCGAACGGCGACCCGGGCCGGATCGATGGCCGAGTTACCGCCGCCGATCACCACCACTGTCTTGCCGGTGAGGTCGGATAGCTGGCCTGAGTTGGCCTTGCGCAGGAACTCCATACAATCCAACACGCCTTCGAGGTCCTCGCCCGCCACCTTCATCTTCCATGCGTCGCCGGTACCCACGGCCAGGAAAACGGAGTCAAAACCGGAATCCTTCAGCGACTGAACGGACTCTACGCGCGTGCCAGTCTGGATCTCCACGCCGAGGGCCGTGATGTTCTTGATGTCCCGATCGACCACGTCTTTTGGCAGCCGGTATGCCGGAATCGCATACCTCAACATGCCACCCGCCTCTGGGGCCGCTTCAAAGATCGTAGCTGTGTAGCCCTTCTTGGCCAGGTGGTAAGCAGCAGAAAGCCCCGCTGGACCTGAGCCCACTACAGCGACCTTTTCGGCGAGTCGGTTCTCGGGAGGTCCGTACTCGGGCTCCGGGTGGGATTCATAGTAGCGATCGACCATAAACCGTTTGATGTGGCGAATCGAGACCGTGCCCTCGAGGTCTCCGCGGGTGCAGGCATCTTCACACGGAGCGTAGCAGGCCCGCGCAAGACTGCCGGGAAGCGGTGCGTCTTCCATGTGAAGATGGAATGCCTCATCGAACTTCCCGCTACGTACCAGTGAGACGTAGCCGTGAGCCTTCACTCCCGCCGGACACGTACCCGAACAGGGTGACGAGCCTCGCAGGTCCATTCTCGCCTTCTTGGGCACCGCTTGCGGAAAGGGAATGTTGGCCGCGCGGCGGGCTACCATGTCGGAGTTGAACTCGTCGGGAATCGCCACCGTGCAGGCTGTTTCACATTCGCCGCACCCGGTACAGGCCGCCGGATCCACGAACGTGGGATTGCGGCGAAACTCCACCCTGAAGCTGCCGTCCTGCTTCTTCTCGATCCCCTCGACTTCACTATTGGTGAACACCGTGACGTTTGGGTGGTGAGACGTCGCGGCCATCTTGGGTGTCGAGATGCAGCTCGAGCAATCGAGGGTGGGGAAAACCTTGCTCAGCAGGATCATCTTCCCGCCGATGCTCGCGTCCTTCTCGATCAGGAGCACCTTGTGCCCCATGTCGCCCAGGGTCAACGCCGATTCCATGCCGGCGATGCCGCCCCCGACGATAAGGTGGTCGTAGTCCATTTGGATTTACTCTCAGGAGGAACAAACTTGAGTCAACAAAGTCTTGAACTTCTCAACGTGCGAAACGAACGACTCGGCACAAACGGAGCAAATTGCCGCCATCTTCAGCCGTCTCGGATCGTGCCCGCCATTCTCCATTAACTCCTGCGCTCGAGCCACCACCTGCCCCGTGCGATCGGTACAGTCGTTCACATACGCGCAGTCTGTCCCGTCAGCGGCGATGAACACCCCGTCGAACCCGGCATCGAGCGCGTAGGTTATCCAACTCGGCTTGATTCCGGACGAGCAGGGTACGGGAACCACCAACACCGATGTCGGATAATCCATGTGGGAGCCGCCAGCCAGGTCGATCCCCAAATCGGAGATGCCCGTGGTGGAGAAGGCGAGAATACGGGGAGCGTCGCCTTCTGTTCCGCTCCCCCGGTCCTCATGGGAGTTCACCGAGCACCCCTACGCACGAACAGGCGCCAATAGCCAGCCTCCTCGACATTGCCCAGGTATTCGTGCTTGACTTTGTTAGACCAAAGCGGGATGTCCTCGTTGGTACCTTCGTCGGACGAAAGGATCTCTAGGACTCCACCGTTCTTGGGAACCTTTGCCATGGCACGTTTTGCCTCTAGCAACGGTCCGGGACATGCGGTTCCTCTTGCGTCCACTACCTTGTCGACCGTCAATGCATTGAGTTCTGTATCGTTCATTTTTGTGTTTCTCCTTTATCAAGTGACCCAGCCTACCAGGAGCACTTCTGATGTCGGTTCCGTCTGTGTTCTCGAGATATCGCTGCTGTAACTGACTCTCTGGAGTGGTCGATCGGTGCGGCCCGTCAGTCCACGACTCCCACAGGATCGACCTCGATTTCCTTAGCTATCTCTCCCCGCCTCTTCATGCCATCCAGCAGTATCGTGCGAATGGCAATGCAAGCATCCATCAGCCGTGGATCGGTGGCACGGTAGTAAACGGTCTGGCCGTCCTTCCTAGCCTCGACGATGTTTTTGCCTCTGAGAGCCGACAGGTGCTGACTGACGGTTGCCATAGCTGTGTCCATACTGCCTGCAAGCTCACCCACGCTCAACTCCCGTTTGCTGAGCAACGCAAGGATCATCAGTCTCTTGGGGTTCGCGAGCATCTTGCAGAAGTCGGCATGCAGATGAAAGATTTCTTCATTTCGTATTTGCATAATTACGAAATTACAGATATTGTTAAGTTTGTCAAGGCAAATTGTTAGCGTGATTCCGTGACGACAGTCTGCAAGTGAGACGATGCGGATCCCAGGGGAGGTACAAACCGTGAACGATGCATCCAGAGAAGTGGTAGAGCGCCTAGGGAAACAGCCTATCTTGACGCTGGGAGCTGGCCAGTGGACGGGCATCGCCGACCAGTTCGAGGTGATCGAACGTCACTCGACTTTCATCAGTGGCGACCTCCTGATCGTCCGTCTCGAAAAGTATTATGCCGCCGTCGAACAACCCGCCACCGACGAACGCGTCATGCGCCGCCTGGGCGATATCGATGAAGTTCGCCATTTCGTTTCAAATCGGCTCGAGGATTATGAGCGGATGTGGGACGGTTGCGGGTGCAAGATCGACTACTACACGTAGGGAGTGCAGCGGACCAATCCGACGATGTCTGGGATGTCGTGCGGTTCTTGCTCATAACCCTCCCAGCCCCCGAAAGCCCAACTGGGCGCTGATACCCAACCGTTGGTAGAAATCGTTTCGGAACCCGGTGTTGGTCCGAGACCATTCGGCCCGAAAGGTCACCACGTGAGTCTTGTCCGCGGGGCGGGTTAGTTGGAACACCAAGATGGAACCCGTATCCTGGTCCGAGGGCGCTACCCTGACGTCCTCGGAACCGGGGTTCATGTAGGTCCTGTGGGAGAGGGCTCCGTAAGCCAAGATCGAACCTCCTCTCCAAGGCAGAGCCAGTACCACGGTGGCGCGTTCCGAGCGGTAGTCGTAAGCCTGAAGACGAGAGTCGTTCCAGGCCACAGCAGCTGTGAGCCGTACCAGTGCCCTCCCCTCCAATGACCAGTCCGCTCCCACACCCATCAGCGTGTCTTCCCGTCGCGCATCGCCCTCCAACGAGAACCCGCGCCGGGACGTCATGGCGGAGAGCCTGGCGGAACCCGAGACCCAATTACGCACCAAAGCAGCTTGGGCGTTGATGCCTTGACCATCGAGGCTCTTCCATTCCTCAGGTCCGAAACGGATGATGTTTCCTCCACCCCCCAGTTCCACGGCCCACTGGGGATGCAAAAACACGGCTGCGCGGCTCGCCAGGCCTCCCTCCTTCCGCCCGGGCTCGAGGTAGGCAGGCAAAGGCAAAGGATCCGAGAGAAACCTGCCCTTTTGCCAAGCCGTAACCTGCCAGCTAACCTTCCCACCGCCCATCGCACCCAGCAGGCTCTCCCGAACCTCGCCCGCTACCTCAGCCGAGGTGGAGGAGGGACCGAGCTGGACAGCCCGCCCCCCCAGCCACGGTTCAACCGTGAGCTGCATGCCACCGCCAATGATGCTCGAGAACAGAACCGACGAGCCACCCGAGAGACGCAGGCCCATGCGGCCGTTCCCCTCTCCTTTGAACGTCATCAGGGTGACCCCCAGGGTCATCTCCCGCGTCACGGACCCATCACCCACCCGGTCGGGGGCTCCGGCGTGAGCCTCCGGAAAGCCCGAACTTGCAGCGAGTTGCTCCGTGAGACGGTCCAAAGACCCCACGGTAACGGCCGTGGCGTCACCATGGCCCCTATCGCTATTGCTCTCCGGGCTGAAGTGCTCCAACGGAAGATCCGCAGGGGATCCCATTGTGGGTGGAGGCGGCGGTATGCCACACCCGCAGCCGACATCCGGCTCGGACTCGCTACCTGCTTCACCTCGAACGGAAGGTGGCATAGCCGTCTCATCGAATAGACGAAGGTTGCCTAGGAAGAGGCGGCGCTCGTCCTGGAGCCGACGAATGGTCCTCAGGCGGGCACGCTCCCTCGCCACGATCCGCGTCAGGGCAGACAGGGTGGGAGCTGCCGAGGAAAGGGGATCCACCGCATCGGTCGAATCACCCTGGTCCCGAAGCTCCTCGAGCTCCGATTCCAACTCCTCGATCTGCTCCTCAAAGGCTGGCCGTTGCCTAGGGTCGGCATCTTCTGCGGCTATTTGGAGGGCTACGGCTAGAGCTTCCAAGGCTCCCATCAGACCGTGCCGAGCTTCACCTGCCGCAGCAACAGCCTCTCCGATTTCTTGATCCAGCAAGGCGATGCTATCGGCGAGGTACTGAATCTCCCCAATAAGCACCGTTCTGCGCTGCCTGGAACCTTCCGGCAGCGAGACAATCTGCTGGGCCGCGGTCAGGAATTGCGTTGCGGCCCCAACACGACTCTCAACTAAAACTTCTACCCGTTGGAGTTCCAACGAGTGCGTGAATCTCAGGAGGCTGGGATCGGTGAGGGTTTGGGCGGGACACATCGCCCAAGGCCAGATACCCCAAAAGACAACAAACAGCAACCATCGAACACAGTGCATGACAGGGCCACCCTCGCGATGTCCTTAGCGACAGGAATGTCCTGAAATGTACGAATGGAAAGTAAAGGGCATATACGGTGAAATACGTACAGACAGAACGGTGCACATCGTGTTTGATGGCAACCGGTTGTACTTTCAGACTCAGCCATTGGCTACAAGTGCCGGAACAGTGTACCGCGAGCCAATGCAAAGATCGTTCATGGAGCTGAGGCATGACAGAGAAGCAAACCTCAAATGCCACATCCGGCGTAAACGTTTTGTCTCCCGCCCGTTTCGAGGCCGTACTCAGCAGCATCACCGACGGTGTCTTCACGATCGACGCGGACGGACGCATAACCTGCTTCAACCGTGCCGCAGAGGAGATAACCGGATTCTCTCAGTCAGAAGCCATCGGACGCCCCTGTCACGAGATATTCAGGGCGAACATCTGCGGCGAGGCTTGCGCCTTACGATATACGATCGACACGGGCAAACCCGTGGTGAACCTCTTGGTTCACATTACTAACGCCGACGGTGTCCAAGTGCCGGTCAGCATTTCAACCTCAGTCTTCCGAAACGAGGAAGGAGAACTCGAAGGAGGCGTCGAGACCTTTCGCGATCTGGGTCAGGTGGAGCGCCTGCGAAAGGCGCTAGAGCAGACCTATACGTTCGGCGATATCGTCAGCAAGAGTGACAGTATGCGCCGGGTATTGGAAATCCTGCCCACCGTAGCGGCGAGTGAAAGCACGGTTCTCATAAGTGGCGAGAGCGGTACCGGGAAGGAGTTGGTAGCTCGAGCCATGCACGATCTCAGCCCTCGTAAGCAGGGGCCGTTCGTGCCAGTCAATTGCGCCGGCGTTCCAGACACACTCATCGAAGCCGAGTTGTTTGGGCACGAAGCGGGTGCTTTCACCGGTGCGATAAAGGCTCGAAAAGGCAAGTTCGCAAGAGCCGAGAAGGGAACGCTGTTCCTCGACGAGATCGGCGACCTTCCGCTGGAGCTGCAGGCAAAACTCCTGCGCGTACTCCAGGAACGGGTTTACGAGCCAATTGGCGGTGCCAAAACGGAGGCAGCCGATGTACGCATCGTTGCCGCAACGAACCACGACCTGGGTGTCATGGTAGCCGATGGCCGCTTCCGCGAGGATCTCTATTACCGGATCAACGTATTCGACATGGAATTGCCTCCTCTTCGTGCGCGCCACGGAGACGTCCCACTCTTGGTGGACCACTTCGTCAGTCACTTCTCCGCAATTTCGGGGAAGCACGTAATCGGAGTGTCTCCCGATGTGTTAGCGTTACTGCTTTCTCACGATTATCCAGGTAACGTTCGCGAGCTAAACAACATCATCGAGCATGCCGTGGTCCTCTGCCAGGGTTCTATGATTCGCGAGGAGCATCTCCCCAGATACCTACTGGAGCAATCTCCCGATTCGGGGGCTGCGGGTGAACCCAGGCTCCTCGATGATTGCGAACGCCGCACGATACTCTCCGCCCTGAAAGAAAATCAGTGGAACCGATTGGCCGCAGCAAAACAGCTGGGCATCCACAAGACGACCCTGTTTCGGAAGATCAAAAAACTGAGGATCGAGTTACCCGACACAGACGGTCGATCTCATCAGTCCGAGTAGCCGGCACCCACCCTCGCTTTAAACCACTGCCCCATTCCCAACCCAACAGGGTGGCAAACCGGCCACCCTGCTGGGTCGCAGAAACGCTACCGTACCAGAATTCCCCAGGTCGGGTATTGCCCGTTCAGTGCGTTGAATCCCCAGGTATTGCGGCGTTTTTGGTGTTGCGCGCAGAACGCTCTGGCAACGGCACGGTCGATGCCATAATTCCCCGTACAGGCCCACATGATTCCGTGGGCAGAGAAGAATTCCTCAACTGAAACGGAGTGAATCATGGCACAGGACAACAGGACTGAGGTAAGCACCGAGACGCACAAGCCGGCGCGTCCGCTGAAGTTCTTCAAGGACAAGGATGGTTGCGGCTGGTTGTGTGACAAAGACATCGACCTCGACGGTGATCTCGAGGCTCAAGGGTGCTGGCGCTGTGAAGACATGGCATTCCCGGCAGGTGGTCGTTGACCGGCCCGCCGACTGGGTGTCTCAACGGATGTCTTGAGTGGGCCGGTGGGAACTGCCAACCAAGCGATCCCACCGGCTACCAGACCGTTACTCGAATCCCGAGGAAGCGGGACAATGGACTCAGAAAGTCGGCGCGTGGAGCACGTACCCGTCGAGTCCCACCTGGACTCGGCGAAACGGCTTGTTGAAGCGGGACAACTGGATGAAGCGTACGCCATACTCTCACAGCGACTACGTGCTGCCCCGGACCCTGCCGAAGCCTTGCGCATGCGAGCTACCATCTCTTTCCAGCTCGAGGATTGGGAACGCGCACTCGCGGATTACGACGCCGTCATATCGCTGCAGCCTGGTTGTGCCGACTGCCACTTCGAGCGTGGGACGGTATTCTTGCGGGCCGGCGATGTACAAGCAGCGATAGATGACTTTTCGATTTGTCTCTCAATAGAACCGAAGCACGCCCCTGCATTGGCGTCACGAGCCGCAATGCTGCTCCACGCGAATCGACTTGAAGAGGCGCTCGAAGACATAACCGCGGCCGCCGAAGCGAGGCCGCTCAATGACCGTGACATTCACAATCGGGCAGTAGTCTTGGCGCACCTGGGACGCTTCCGGGAGGCAATCCAGGAATACGAACGGGCGTTGGAGCTGAATCCGGACAGCGGGGGCACGCACAACAATCTCGCCTGGTTGCTCTCCACGTCGGAGGACCACGGAATACGGGACGGAGACCGAGCGCTGGGGCACGCGCTCCGAGCCGTTGAGTTGGGAAAGAACGGTGCTTGGATGGACACGCTCGCCGCAGCCTACGCGGAGTGTGGCGAATTCGAGAAGGCCGTACTCGCCGCAGAGTCGGCGATCCGTATGTCGGAAAACAACGACTCCTTTCTGAAACGACTGCAGATGTATCAGCGTGGGGTTTCGTATGCGGCATGGCGGGAAGCGAGGAAACAGAATGAAGACCTTTGAAACAGTACGCATCGGCGACCTGTCTTTATCCAACAGATTGTTGATGGCGCCAGTAAAAACCGGCTTCGGCGACCCAGACGGAAAAGTCACTGAGCAGCTTCTTGCCTACTATCGACGCCGAGCATCGGGGGGCGTAGGTGCCATAATCGTCGAGCCCCTATATGTCGACCCAATTGGTAAGGAGCACCCTCGGCAACTGGGCATCGACAATCCGGACGCAGTCGACGGACTCCAGCGGCTCGTTGATGTAATCCACGAAGACGGTGCTAAAGCAATCGCCCACCTAAACCATGCAGGCCGTGCAGCGAACCCCAAGGCCACCGGACAACCTCCTGAGGCCCCGTCGAGTGTGGCCTGCCCTTCAACTGGCGCGGTTCCGCACATACTTCGGAGATCGCGGATTCATGAACTGGTGCAGGCATTTGCTGCGTCAGCCGGGCGCGCGAGACAAGCCGGCTTCGATGCCGTGGAGATTCAGTGCGGCTTGGGATATCTCATTGCCCAGTTTCTCTCCGAGCGCACCAATCAAAGAACTGATGAATACGGTGGTGGCCGAGAACAACGGCATCGGTTTGCCCACGAGGTCGTAGATGCCGTGCACAAGGCCGTCACCGGTGGGATCCCCATCATCGCTCGGATCTCCGCCAGCGAGCAAATAGAGGGTGGCCTGGATCTCGACGACGGACAACGTCTCGCGCGCAGCTTGGTTGACTGGGGAGTGTCAGCCATTCACGTCGTTACCGGTTCTGCTTGTGATACACCTCCGTGGTACTACCAGCACATGAGTCTTCCGGACGGCGTCAACGAGCAACTCGCCGCCCGGATCAGACAGGGGGTCAGCGTGCCCACGATCGTAGCTGGGCGCCTCGGTGAGCCGGAGCGTATCGATGAGATCATAAGCACGGGACGGGTCGACATGGTGGCGCTCGGCAGACCGCTGGTGGCCGACCCAGATCTTCCTCAAAAAATGTCTGAAGGCCGTGCGGACGAAATCGTTCTTTGCGGGAGCTGTCTGCAAGGTTGTCTTGCCAACGTCAAGGCCGGCAAGGGCCTCGGCTGTATCGTCAATCCCGAAGTCGGGCACGAGAGTGAGATCGAGAGGTCCGCGAAAAAAGAGCGCCACGTAGTGGTAGTCGGAGGCGGCCCAGCAGGACTCACCGCCGCGATCGTGGCCGGGCGACGGGGTCACCGGGTCACCCTGTTGGAGCGTGACGGGTTGGGCGGGCAGTTCTCCCTCGCCCCCCTCGCCCCCGGCAAAACCGCGATGGCGCGCCCACTCAACTCACTGCTGCGACTGGCATCGCGATCGGGCGCAAAGATCTAGACGGGAGTCGAGGCCACCGCCGACCTGGTGGAGATTCTCGAACCAGACGTCGTTGTTCTCGCCACCGGAGCTCAACCCGCGACGATTCCGGTCGCCGGACTGGAAGGAGCACTCACCGGCAAAGACGTGTTGACCCAAACCACCGATACGGGCAGGAATGTCCTGGTCGTAGGTGGCGGCATGGTTGGGATTGAAGTGGCCGAGTTCCTCGCGGAGAAAGACAAGCGAGTAACAGTGATTGAGATGCTCAGTGACATCGCTCGCGACATGGAACCGATAACGCGAAAACTCACTCTCAAACGTCTGCAGGGACTCCCCATCGAGATTTTGACCGATACCACACTCGAGACCGTCGATGACGGGGTGGCGGTGGTACGAGGACCCGATGGGGAGCGAGACCTCGGGCCGTTCGATTCCGTGGTAGTTGCCGTGGGCACTCGATCCACCAACGAGCTGGCCGAGCCACTGCTCGCCCGAGGAATGGAGGTTCACGTCGTGGGAGACGCGTGTGAACTGGAACAGATCATCGGCGCGGTAAGCTCGGCATGGGAGGTGGCATGCAGCATCTGATGCGGTCACTCGTGGCACCATGAGCACCACCTTACCGCCCCCTGACCAGATGCGCCTGCAGGGACGGGTCATCTCTTCCGGCATCGCGTTTGGGATCGCCCGCGTCGAACAGCCGTTCTCGTTTACATCCGTGCCTCCGGCAGTTGCCGAAGCAGATGTTGAAGCGGAACTCGACAAACTTCGTCGAGCCATCGATCTAGTGCGGGAGCACCTCGAGGAACACATCCGTGGGGTCCACGCCCCGGCTCGAGAAGACCTCGAGCAGGTGATCGCGGCCCATCTATTGGCTTTGGACGACGCGCCGTTCTTCGAGTCGATCGAAGACCGGATCCGGGGCCAGCTCCTGTCCGCGGACAGAGCTGTTCACGAAGGGTTCACCGCAGCCGCTTCACGGTTGGCGACGAGCAGCGACTGCTACATGCGCGCGCGCGCCGAAGACTTCAGAGACATTTGTCTCATCATCAGGCGCGCCATGGCTCAGGGTGCGGATGCTTTCCGAGATCGCGGATTGGGCGAAGAGCCAACCGTTCTCATAGTGCCACACCTGCGTCCGAGTACTGTCCTCCGCGCGCGCAGAGAAGGAGCTGTGGGATTCGTGACAAGCAGCACCGCGTTTACGTCTCACGGAGCGATACTTCTCAGGGCCGCCGAAATGCCCGCGCTCGGAGGCGTCACGCTTGATGATTCGGGGATCCAAGACGGAACCCCTGTGCTGGTTGACGCCTTCCGCGGCGAACTGGTCGTGCGCCCGCAAGAAGACGATCGAACCTTCGCGCGTGCCGCGACAGATGCGCTTCGCGTACCTGCAGAGAACACCGACCTTCCTCCAGTAGACGCGGATCTTTTGGGAGGCGGTTCGGTGCTCCTGCAAGCAAACATCGATCATCCCTCGCAAGCGGCACTTTGCCTGGTACACCGTCTTCGCGGTGTAGGCTTGTTTCGCACAGAGCTCCTCGTAACTGACTCTGGCGCGGTACCCGACGAGGAAAGCCAGTACGAAACGATCCGGAGCCTGGCAGCGGCACTTGCCGGACGGCCCCTCACTATCCGGACTTTCGATTTCGGGGCGGAAAAAGAACCCACCGGGTTCTATGAATGTGAGGGGCAGAATCCCGCCCTCGGACTCCGCGGTATACGACGCCACTTGCACCGGTATCCGGATGAACTGAAGACGCAACTCAGTGCCATTTTACGGGCCGCCGTTGCGGCTGACATCTCCGTTCTGATACCGATGGTCACCGATGCTAGCGACATCGAAGCCGTTAGGGGGGTGTTGGACGACGTATCGACCGACCTCACGTCGCGTGGAGTGCAGTTCAATCCCAATGTCAGACTCGGCGCCATGCTGGAAATCCCGGCGGCCGCGCTGAGATTCCGCGAGCTATTCGAGGTCGTCGATTTCGTGAGTGTCGGTACCAACGACCTCGTGCAATACCTGACGGCGGCCGACCGGGAGAATGCCGCAGTGATCGACTACCAAAATGCGGAGCGATCAGGCCTATACGAAATTCTGGAGCTCGTAATGAGTACGGCGAAGAATGCGGGTCGCGAGACCGACATCTCCGTCTGTGGCGAGTTGGCTTCCGACCCTCAGGGGGCGCGCGAATTAGTCAAGCGCGGCGTACGATCGCTAAGCGTGACTCCGCATGCAGCAGACAGCGTGCGAGAGGCTCTGAAGACAATGTCCGTGTGATGAGCAAAACAAGTGCGAAGGTCCTATCGAAACAACGAACAAGGGGAGGAATATCATGGCCGACCGTCTAATAGCGCAGGAAATTTTCGGATTCCTGCGACCGGAACAAGTCGACGCTATCAGCGAGGCTTCCCATAAGGTGAAGTACGAGGCCGGAAGCATCGTGTACGAGAAAGGTGCCAAGGCCGATCATTTTTACACAATTCTGAATGGCGAAGTCACTCTGCGGCTGCCAGGACGCGGCGGCGTCAGCATCGTGATCGATCAATTGGCAAATGGTGCGATGTTCGGCTCGTGCGTCTGTTTTCGCAGTGATACGTACGCGCTTACAGCTCAGTGCACCGAAAGTTCAGAACTGCTCAAGATCGACAGTGCGGCGTTGAAGGAGTTGATGGATGGTGATCTAATGATGGGGTATGCATTGGCAACGAGATTGTCCGAGATCTACTTCGGTCGCTACATCGAGACCATGGAGAAGCTCCAGGCAATCGTGATGAACATTCCGGTCGAATCAGCCTGAGGTAAGGGCGGCATCGAACGACACACCGATGCCAGCCGAGAAAGTAGTTCGCGATCTCGGTGAGTACGCGTAGCACAATCGGTGCTCTATACGCAAACGCACGCACAAGGACAAACCATGAATCATCATACACAAATGGCTACCGACACCATCGTTGTGCACGCCGGGATCGACAAATACCAACACGGACCTGTCGTCCCGCCGATCTACCAAACATCGACGTTCCTGTTCGACAACGTTGAACAAGGCGCAAGTCTGTTCGCAGGAGAGGGGCGTGGCTACATCTATTCGCGTATGGGCAATCCGACGGTTGAAGCCCTCGAGAAATCGGTCGCTGCGTTGGAGGGTGGCTATGCTTCCCTAGCCTGCGGCAGCGGTATGGCTGCAATCCATACGACTTTCGCGGAAATGCTCCGGGCAGGCGATCACCTCGTGTGTTCCGACGCCGTGTATGGTCCGACATGCACGCTGGTCGAGGGGGTTCTTCCTAGGTTCGGCATTGAATGCACCTTCGTGGACGCATCGGATCTGGACGCGATCGAGCGGGCTCTGCGTCCCAACACCAAGGTCATCTACATCGAAACGCCGGGTAACCCTACATTGGTTATCAGTGACTTGGAATCGGTCAGCCACCTGGCCCACGAACGCGGCATACAGGTGGTGGTAGACAACACCTTCATGACACCCATACTTCAGCAGCCCTTTCGCTGGGGTGCTGACGTCGTTGTTCACAGCCTCACCAAGTTTCTCAACGGGCATGCCGACGTTGTAGGCGGAATCATCGTGGTCAAGGAGGAAGAGCAGTACACCCAGTTCCGGACGACCCTTAACCATTTGGGTGGGGTGCTTCCCCCGCTCGAGTCCTTTCTGGTGCACCGAGGCATCAAGACGCTGGCTCTACGGATGCAGCGGCATTGCGAGAATGCGATGACGGTCGCGGAGTTCCTCGAACAGCATCCTGCGGTGGAATGGGTGCGGTTTCCCGGCCTAAAAAGCCATCCTCAGTACGAGATCGCCAGACGGCAGATGAGCGGCCCGGGCGGTATGATCAGCTTTGGACTCGAGGGCGGATTAGACGCAGGGAAGAGTATGATGAACTCGGTCGGATTGTGTGGCCTCGCTGTGAGTCTCGGTGGGGTGGAATCACTCATTCAACACCCTGCGAGCATGACACATGCGAGTATGGGGGCCGAGGCAAGGCGACGGGCGAACATAAGCGATGGGTTAGTGCGTCTGTCTGTCGGGATCGAGGATGCGAACGACATCATTGCAGATCTCGATGCGTCCATGCCAATTTGATCCTACGGGGTGTTCGCCGCCGAGTTGAATGTTCGGAACAAGCGGTTGCGGCCCGCCCGTGAGTGCTCTTCCTTATGTGATGGCAGCAACTCCTGGAGGCCACTAGATGCGGTATCCGAAGTTACGCTCGTGGGTCTGTTTGTTGGGATTCGGACCTCTGTGGCTGATTGGTGGCGCGTGTTCGTCCGACAGTAATCCATCCAGTGGCGTTAGTGACCCAGAGCAGCAATCCCGGATCCAACCACGCCGAACTTCGTCATCCACTGCGGATCACGACGTCTTCGAAATCCTCCAAGAGCAGTTCTCCACTGGACCGGATGTCACCAGGGCGTGTCTGAGTTGTCACACCAATGCCGCGCAACAGGTGATGCAAACAAGCCATTGGACATGGCTGTGTCCCGAAATCCGGGCGCAGCGGGAGGCGGCGGTAGGTGAGCCCGTCGGCAAGGGCCAGCACATCATCAACAACTTCTGCATCGCGCTCGCATCGAACGAGCCCCGCTGTACGAGTTGTCACGCGGGGTACGGCTGGGAGGACCGAGCTTTCGATTTCGAAGACGAGACACAGGTAGACTGTCTGGTTTGCCACGACAACACTGGAGAGTATCGCAAATTCCCGACTGGAGCCGGACATCCGAACTACGAACCTAGAGAATGGCCTGCGGGCTCCGGCAATGTCTGGGAACCGCTGGATCTCTCTCACATAGCACGAAACGTGGGCAAGCCAACCCGCGAGAACTGCGGCGCATGCCACTTCTGGGGCGGCGGCGGCGAGGGTGTGAAGCACGGCGATCTCGACGCAACGCTCATTGCACCAGGCAGAGAGCTCGACGTGCACATGGATACACACGGGCTCGACTTCCGCTGCACGGAGTGCCACACGACAATCGATCATTTGGTTGCCGGTCGATGCTTCACAATACCCGCAGTGGAGCGACGCGAGTATGTCATCCGGGGACTCGAAACAAACCTGCTGGCGTGTGAATCATGTCATGGGGAAAGTCCTCATCTAGCCTCCAAGCTGAACGATCACACCGACAAGGTTGCGTGCCAGGCGTGCCACATTCCCACCATGGCTCGGGAACGGCCGACAAAGGTCTGGTGGGACTGGTCCACGGCCGGTGAGATGTCGAGTTCTGGAGCACCGATCGTGCGGGGCGATAGCCTCGAGGGATTGAACGTTACGACATACGATTCGAGGAAGGGTGAGTTCATCTGGGCCTTGAACGCGAACCCGCAATACGTGTGGTTCAACGGCAATGTCGAGCATACGTTCATCGGCGACCCGGTCGATGACGTAACTCCCGCAGGTGAAGAGGAATGTATCGGCTGTGAGTCTCAGTCGCCGCCGCACCGGCTCGACCTCGCTCGACCCCTCGTATCCATCAACAAGCTCGTCGGTTCGTATGACGATCCGACATCGCGAATCTGGCCGGTGAAGATTCACCGTGGCCGCCAGCCGTACGATTCGGTGAGCAACGCTCTCGTGATACCGAAGTTGTTCGGGCCGAGGGGATCCGGAGCGTATTGGGCCGATTATGACTGGGAGACTGCGATCCGCGTTGGCATGGAATACTCCGAACTCGAGTACAGCGGGGCATTCGACTTCATTCAGACTGAAATGTTCTGGCCGCTGTCGCATATGGTAGCGCCGGCGGAAAACGCCATCGGCTGTGCCGAGTGTCACACCGCTGAAGGCCGGTTGGCGGAACTCGCCGGTTTCTACATGCCCGGTCGCGATCGAAGTCCGCTGGTAGATGGCTTCGGCTTCTTTGTACTTGCAGCTGTGCTACTTGGGGTCGGAGCGCACGGAGGAATCCGGTATGTGGGTGCCAAGCGACAGACCCGGCCCAAGCGGACGGGGGTGGAGTCGTGAAGCGAGCATTCATCTACACCCGGTTTGAGCGCTTCTGGCACTGGACCCAGGCTCTGCTCATCATATCACTCGCACTGACCGGAATGGACATTCACCTGGCTAGTTTCGAGATCATGCGGTTCGACCAAGCTGTACGTATTCACGAGTTGCTCGCCTGGTCGCTATTGGTCCTCACTGTGTTTGCTGCGTTCTGGCACTTCACGACGGGTGAGTGGAGGCAATACTTGCCGACGCGCAAGTACCTGGGTGCCATGGTACGCTATTATCTGATAGGTATTTTCCGCGCCTCACCGCACCCGGTCAGAAAAACGCAACTATCGAAATTGAATCCACTGCAGCGAGTGGCGTATCTGGGATTCAAACTGCTGATGATGCCGCTCGCAGTCGTGACTGGGCTTGCCTACCTCTTTTACAACGAGCTAGCAGCTGCGGGTTGGCTGCCTGGTGGTGTCGGGTTGGTGGCCACCCTTCATACTTTCTCAGCATTCTTGCTGTTGGCCTTCCTGATAACACACGTCTATCTGACCACTACGGGCCATACTTTGACGAGCAACATCAAGGCGATGATAACCGGTTGGGAAGAACTGGAAGACTAGTGGGAGCGGTCATGAAATACAGAATGATGTTACTGGTGACGGTCCTGGCGACCTCGAGTTTGGCGATCCCAGTGAGCACCCATGCCCAAGGCCGATTCAACTGGAGAGGCGGTCAAGGCTGGGGAAGCGGTAATCCGTACGGCCGCATATATGACGTAAGAACGGTCGAGACCCTCGAGGGCGAGGTCGTGGCGGTTGAGCGCTTCGACCCAGGGCCGGAAATGGCGCCGGGAGTGCATCTGGTACTGCGTGCCGGAAGCGAGACGATATCGGTTCACCTAGGGCCCGCCTGGTACATCGAGAACCAGGAGGGCAGAATCGAATCGGGAGACGGGGTCACAATCGAGGGCTCGCGCGTGGAATTCGAAGGATCGTTGGTTTTGATTGCGGCCAGGGTGATTCGAGGGGAAGAGACGCTCGTCCTGCGGGACCAGAACGGAATCCCCATTTGGAGTGGGTGGCGTGGTAGAGGTGCCCGGAGGCGGCGGCCGTAAAGGAGGTGGTTGAATGAGTCGGACAAAGTGGTCAATTAGCGCCCTGACACTCTTGGCAACTGCAGGTTGTGTCACCGTGCGTGTGGCCGCGGACATCGATCCGCACGCAGACTTCTCGAGTTACCAGACGTATGCATGGGACCCAGATCACACCGACTCGACCGGTGACCCTCGTATGGACGACACAGACTTCGATTCTTGGGTACGATCCTTTGTCGCAGATGGTCTCGTGGCTCGGGGATTGCGTGAGACCCAAGAATCCTCAGCCGATCTGCTGATCCATTACCACGCGAGCGTCCATCAGAGGTTTGACGTGTACACAGTCGATAGCGAGCGCGGTTACGAGTACCATGGGGAAGAGGAACAGTTGTTCGATTATGAAGAAGGGACTCTCGTCCTTTGTATGGTGGATCGGTCTACAAGCCGAGTCGTGTGGCGGGGATATGTACACACCAACGTGGAGGGTGTGATGGACGATCCCGAGCTAATTGAAGAGAGACTGACAGAGGCAGTGCACAAGGTGCTAGAACGGTTCCCAGTGCCGCTCGCTCGATGACGGCTGAGCAGCGCCTGTGCACTCGTGATCGGCCGGAGTATGTGCAGCGATTGACGGCTTGCTCAATGCGAGGCCTTCTGTGAACGAACTCGCGGCACGCCTGAACACCACCCTCTCCGGGCGTTACGCCGTCGGCCGAGAGGTAGGCAGCGGCGGCATGGCGGTCGTGTTTGAGGCGAATGATATCAAACACGACCGTACCGTAGCGCTCAAGGTCCTTCGCCCCGACGTGATGGCATCGGTCAGCGGCGCTCGTTTCCTTCAGGAAATCCGGATCGCCGCCGGGTTACGACACCCCAACATACTGCCGCTGTACGATTCCGGAGATGCGGACGGACTCCTCTTCTACGTAATGCCCCTGGTAAATGGCGTATCGCTACGAGACAAACTCGCGCGCGACGGTCAGCTTCCGATGGATGAAGTACTGCGAGTCGCGGCGGTTGTGGCTGACGCACTGACGCACGCGCACGCGCGATCGGTCGTACACCGAGATATCAAACCCGAAAACGTGCTGATCGAGGAACACCATACATTCATCACCGATTTCGGCGTTGCCAAAGCCATCTCGGAGGCGAAAGAGCCGGGCGGCCTTACTACCGAGGGGCTGACGGTGGGTACACCGGCGTATATGTCGCCGGAACAGGCGGCGGCCGATCCGGCTCTCGATCACCGCACCGACATCTACGCATTGGGTCTCCTGTGTTACGAGATGGCGTGTGGACGACCGCCCTTTGAGGCAGCCACTCCTCAAGAGTTACTGGTGGCGCACATCACCCAGATTCCGAAACCCCTTTCTGCACACCGACCAGGCGTGTCTCGTGACTTCGAGCGGCTGGTGAAAAAGTGTCTCGAGAAAAACCCCGACGACCGTTGGCAGGACACCGAAGCGGTATGGCAACGTCTCAAGGAGCAGCTGCACACCGAGGAGGGGCAGTCAGGGCCCGGGGGCGGATTCCGGTCGCGCTTGGGAGCACCAGGCCGCCTTGTTTTGGCCGCTGTGGTCGTGCTGATCGTCGTGTTGGCGGTCGCGAAGGTCTTGCCCGGTTTCGTTGCCGACGCGGCGCTCGAGACACAGGGAAGGGTGCTGATCCCGCCACTGGATAATCGAACGGGCGAAAACCTCCACGACGCGCTGGGAGCGCTGGCCGCCGATCTGATAGCGGGCGACATCGACCGAGCCGGGTTTGCGCAGGCTGCCGCACTTCCCCCCGACCTCATGTCCGAATTGGACGGTGCCAACACTTCCGCGCGGAGTGCCGTTCTTCAAGCAGCGGCCCAGGAGGTCGGTGCGGAGGTCGTTGTGTCGGGGTCGTTCTACGCGCGAGGTGATTCCGTACAGTTCCAGGTCCAGTTACTCGACAGCCATGGTGCATCGGTTCTGAGAACGATAGATCCGGTTGTCGGTCTGCCCGACGGCGACGAGGTACTACAATCACTCCGCCAACGAACGATAGGCGCTCTTGCGGTTCAGCTAGACGCGCCCATGGTAGCCGGTGATCTCTTGGAAGGTGCTTCTCCCACGCTCGACGCATACACTGAGTTTCTAGAAGGGCTGAGACACTTCTACATACGTCAGCACACGGATGCGCTAGTCCATTTCGACTCCTCGGCCGCACTGGATACTGCATTCGTTGCTCCACTGTTCCTCGGAGCGGTGACTCACCTGAGTCTCGGGCAGTGGGTAGCGGTTGATTCGTTGGCGCGGCTGCTCGACGGATCGCGGGGCCGGGTGTCTCCTGCGGTGGGCCAAACGGTGAACTGGCTGCTCGCAAACGCGACCGGAGACAGGGCGGCGGCGCTTCGGGCCGCACGGGAGGCGACCGAGTTTTCCCCGACATCCAGCGCGTTATACAGGCTGGCCGTGGAAGCGCTCAAGAACAACCGACCGCGGGAGGCGTTGGATGCGTTGGAGAAGCTCGATCGCGAATGGACGGGTTTCAGAGGCTGGTCGAGTTATTGGGAAACTCTGACCGAGGCGCACCACCTGCTAGGTCAACACGAGCGAGAGCTGGAGGCCGCGCTTGCCGCACGTGAGCAATATCCCGAACTGGTGAGTGTGCTCAGTTACGGGGTGCGTGCCAACGCTGCACTGGGAGACACTAGCCGAGTGTTCGACCTGCTCGATCAACGCACAACGCTTCGAGGCGAGCCGGGGTGGCCCCAGTGGAACCTCCCTCTCTCCGCGGCGCTCGAGTTGAGGGCTCACGGATACGTTGACCAAGCCGACTCGCTGATCCAGCGAGCGTTGGCGGTGAACCCGGTCCAGCAAAGAGGACAGGTCGGAGGTGGAATGCCCGCGCACGGCGTGGGAGGAGCGACACTGCGATCCGGGCGTGCGCGGCTGCTGTACCTGGCCCGGCGCTGGGACGAGGCACGCGATATCGCCGACACTCTTTTGTTGGAGGATCCAGGTAATCCCGAATTCTTGGGGCTGGCGGGTGTCATCGCTGCCAGGGCCGGCGAACGGGACCGGGCTAACAACCTCGCTAGTGCACTCGCACGTCTGGACAGGCGCTATTTGTTTGGCACGCACGCGCTCTGGCGGGCACGCATCGCGGCGATTCTGGGCGACCACGATCTTTCAATGCGTCTGCTACACGCCGCATTCCGCCAGGGGCTCACACACGGAATATGGCTCCACCGCGATGTCGACCTCGAGCCGCTCAGGGAAAGAGAGGATTTCCAGCGTCTGTCGAGCCCTGCTGGCTAGCGGCCTCCGGCCGCTTGATGCCGAGTTTCTTCAAACGCGCGTACAGCGTGCTGGGGTGCAGGCCGAGCTGCTCGGCCGCCTTCCCACTCCCTTTGATCTTCCAACCGCACTCCTCGAGCACGGCAACAATGTGTGCACGCTCCAAGTCTTCCAGTCGTTTCGTTTTCAGGCGTGGGGGCGTCAATTGAGATGGTTTGACCGTCTCCGTAGGCTGTTCGAGCATCAGGGTTGTGCCGTGGGAGAGAATCATGGCGCGCTCGATCATGTTCTCGAGTTCCCGCACGTTCCCCGGCCAACCATACGACCTGAAGAAATCCATCGTGGCCTCGGGAACGTCCTTTATCGTCTTCCCCAGCGTGGCTTTGAGCGTCGTTATGAAATACCACGTTAGCAGCGGGATATCATCGCGTCGCTCGCGCAGCGGTGGAATCGTGATGGGAAAAACTCCGATTCTATAATACAGATCATCCCTGAACCTACCCTCGGCAACGGCGCGGTCGAGGTCGCGGTTGGTCGCCGCGATCACTCGCACATCGACCTCAGCCGTTCTCGTGGATCCCACACGCTCGAACTCCCCGCTCTCGAGAACTCTCAGCAGCTTCCCCTGCAATACTGGTGAGAGGTCTCCAATCTCGTCGAGGAGTACCGCGCCACCGTTCGCCACCTCGAAACGGCCGATTCTCCTCTCGAATGCGCCGGTGAACGCTCCCTTCTCGTGCCCAAACAACTCGCTCTCTATCAAGGTGCCGGGCAATGCCTGGCAGTTGACGTGCACCAATGGCTTACCTCTGCGTCCACTACGCTCGTGTATCAACTGTGCCAATCTGTTCTTACCGACGCCGGTTTCTCCCAGGAGCAATACGCTCGCGTCGGTAGGTGCCACCTGCTCGGCGCGGTGTATGACGCGCATCCACGCTTCGCTCCTCCCGACGAGGCCTTCTGATGAAGCAGCGGAATCCTCGACTCTCTCTCTGAGGTAGACATTTTCAGCCTCGAGTTGCTCCTTGAGTCTTGCCACCTCTTCCAGCGCCTCGCGCAACCGCTCTTCCCAATTCTTGCGATCGGTCATGTCCTGGAGCGTCCCTAATACACTGCACGGTTTGCCGTCAGGCCCAAGCGTCGTTTCGCCGCGGACCGCAACATGTGCGATTTCGTCAGTATGTCCTGAGATGATGCGGAACTCCAACTGATGCTGTTTCTCAGCAACCTTTGCCTCTCGATTCGGACCTGCAAGCATGTGCCTGTCGTCCGGATGCACTCGGTCAGCAAACGAATTGGCGTGCGGCACATAAGCGTCCTTATCAAGCCCCAAAATCCGGTACATCTCGTCAGACCACGAGACTGCACCGCTTTGGAGATCCCACTCCCAGTCGCCGACCTTTGCTACGCGCTGAGCGTTGGCAAGCCTGCGCTCGCTCTTCCGCATGTCCAACTCGGCCACCTTGCGCTTAGTGATGTCGCGATTTGATGCCCGGACCCCGAGAAACTCGCCCTCCTCGTCGCACACTGGTTGGCATGAATGTTCGATCCAGGATATCGTGCCGTCCGCACGTCGGATGCGAAACTCGACCTCTAGCGGTACTTTTTCGGCGTGGGCCTTTCGGGCGTGCTCATCCCAGACCAGCATGTCCTCAGCCACGATGATCTCACGTAGCAGGCTGGGGTCGTCAAAAAAATGAGCGGCGTCTCGCCCCGTAATGCGTTCGCACGAGGGCGAGACGTAGATGAACTTGCCTTCTGGGTCCTGCCACCACTCCCAGTCGTATGTGAAATCGGCCACGGTTCGATACCTCAGCTCCGCGTCACAGGCACGCGTTTCCGCGCGCCGGCGCTCTGCCACTTCCTCACGAAGCTCGGCGGTTCGCTCCTCGACACGTTGCTCGAGTGTGAGATTCAACTGTCTGATCTGTTCCTCTGACCGTTTCCGTTCCGTGATGTCGCGCCAGCACGACCGGCTATACAGAATCCTGCCATCACTGTCGCGCACGGACGTGACGCCGAGACTCACATCAAGCTTGGTTCCATCTTTACGTTGGAGCTGGAGTTCAGCGTCCCGAACCTCACCGGTGGTTACGAAGGACTCAAACGCCTCTCGAGCGCCAGCCAGGCTGTCGGCGTGGTACAAGCTGAAGACCGACTGTCCGACGATCTTTTCCTTCGAGTAGCCGAGTGTCGTGGCCAGGGTCTGGTTGCAGCTCGTGACCATTGCCGTGGCCGGATCCAACGACAACAACATGTCCGGCGCATTTTCATAGAGGTCTTCGTATCTCATTTCAGACTGGTTCAACGCCTGCTCCGTTTTCACACGAGCAGTAGCGTCACGATCCACTCCGATGTACCCGACGGGCGATCCATTCTTGTCTCTTACCGGTGAAATGACAACTTCGCCCCAGAACTTCGATCCGTCCTTGCGCACTTGCTCGCAAACGCCGCTCCAGGAGCCGGTCTGCTGCACCTGTCGCATCCGTGCCTCTTCTTCTTCCCGTTCGGACGGTTCCACCACAAACGTTATGGACTTGCCCATCACTTCCTCGGCACGGTACTGGTATAACGCCTCCGCGCCGTCACCCCAGAACGTCACACTGCCTTCGAGGTCCGTGGCGATCACGGAATCGCGAATGCTGTTGAGCAGCTGTGTCTGAAACTGCAGTCGCTCGTCTGCT
The DNA here is from genome assembly GCA_964518955.1 of uncultured Gemmatimonadaceae bacterium. GTDB lineage: Bacteria > Gemmatimonadota > Gemmatimonadetes > Gemmatimonadales > GWC2-71-9 > JBDGYW01. Next base: position 58,265 of record CAZFHS010000024.1, read on the forward strand.
ATCCGACGCAATTCGCTCTCCTGCTTCAGCCGCTTCGCACAAAGCTCCAGTTCTCTCTCAATCGCGGCCAGATGTTGAGCATTCGTCATCGCTACTACTCCTCGTGAGGTGGCGAGGTGTTGTTATCGAGGTGAGTCTCGCGGAATGTGTTGACCGCGATGCACCGCATGACTCAAAAGTCAATATAACGACCAGTCGATATATGGTCCACAAAGAGTGCCGTATGTTGACCCTGGACGTGTGTTCACATTTTAACTCGAACTTGTCAGCACCGTAACATAAAGCCAGTAGCCAACTTACAAACGCGCACTGGGGGGGGGCTCGGCACGGTTAGTGCTGTCTGCCGATGCATGTTTCGGATAACTACGGACGACTTGGGGTCGAACACGGTAGTTCATGTGCACGGCCAGCTAGGTGGTTTGGGCGCCGCGGAACTCGAGCGGGAGTGTGCTGCCGCCGCCGGTTCGTTGTCGGTGGACCTCTCGAACTTGAGCACAGCCGACTCGGAGGGAGTCAGTGCCCTTCGCGCACTCAGAACACAGGGTGTGCATCTAGACAACACGCCCGGATTAATCGAGCTGCTACTCGCACAGCCTGAGGGCGCAGAGGGACACAACGTACGGTCTAACCGCCGACGCTCTCGTGACCGTTCACCCGGGAGGACGAAGTGAGCGCCGAGACATCCGTGAGCCAAGGAGTGAAGGTTCTTTACGTCGACGATCGCCCGGAAGACGTATGCTTGGTTCGCGACGCACTGGAGAGTGCGCCAACCGCGTTCGTGGTGACCGAGGCAATGTCTCAAGAGGAGTTCGACACTTGCTTGAGCCAATGGGCGTATGACGTGGTCCTAACCGATCTCGACATTCTCGGCTTCACGGGTTTTGGAGTGATTGACAGTGTGCGGGAACGCGGCATTGAGGCGCCGACCGTGGTCATCACAGGCAAGGGCTCTGAAGAGATCGCCGCGGAAGCCATCAAGCGGGGCGCGGCCGACTACGTCATCAAGACCCCCGCGCATATCAAGCAGCTACCGCACACGATTCAGGCGGTTCTGGAGCGGTCTCGATTGGCCGAGGAGCATGAGCATACCAACGTTGCGCTCGCGGAATCCGAACGCTATTACCGGGCTTTGATGCACAGCCTACACGAAGACCTGTTGGTGATCGATCCGACATACAGCATCGTCGACGTCAACAACTCGGTACTGGTTACCACAGGCAAAACGCGAGAAGATGTCGTCGGTCGGCCCTGCTTCACAGTATCTCACGGGCACGCCGTGCCTTGCCACCAGGTCGGTGAGCAGTGCCAACTCAGCGAGGTTTTCGAGACCGGGAAGGCATGCGAATGTGCTCACGTACACCTGAGGGGTGACGGGTCCAGAGTCCACCTGGACATCCGCATGTCCCCTCTTGTGGACGCATCGGGGCACGTCACTCACGTCGTGGAAGCGATGCGCGACGTAACGGACCTATTGGCGGCCGAGTCCAAGATGCGGGAAAGCGAGGCGGCAGCAGGTGAAAGTGAAGCCAAGTTCCGCGATCTGTATGAGCAATCTCCGGACAGTCACTTCAACGTCGATCCGACGAGCGGGCGCGTGTTAGGCTGCAACGACACAGCCGCGGCTTTTCTAGGATACCGTAAGGACGAGATCATAGGCATGTCTGTGCACGATCTCTATCACGCCGACTGCGCGCGCCAGGTAGATCGGGCCCTGCGAAAGTTCGCGGAGACGGGTGAGTTGAGCGACGTCGAACTCGTGGCCCGTAGATACAACGGGGAAAAAAAACACGTCAGCCTGACAGCGAGAGCGGTGTACGATGACGAGGGCCGCATCAAGTTCAGCCGCTCGAGTTGGCGAGACATCGCGGAGCGGAAAAAGGCAAACCAAGAGTTGCTCGCCAGTAAAGAACGACTGCGTCGGCTCGCCTCCCGGTTGACGGAGGTGCGGGAACAAGAGCGGACAAACATCGCCAGAGAACTGCACGACGAGATGGGGCAGAAGCTCACCGGGATCAGGATCGATCTGGATGCCGTGAGGAGCGTGTTGGCTGCCGACCATCCTGATCTAGCGAAACGGATCAACGCCATTGCGGTTCTGGTCGATGAGGCGACCGAAGAAACGCAGGACCTGTCTACGCGACTGCGCCCACCGATGCTGGACGTGTTGGGACTTACGGCCGCGATTGAGTGGTACGTGCGTGATTTCGAAAAGCGGTCGGGAATCGAGTGCGGACTCGATTTAGCCGACGAGAAGCCGGAGCTGGACGACAGGAGTGCCACGGCGGTGTTTCGGATCCTCCAGGAGGCGCTCACCAACGTCGCCCGACACGCGAACGCAGGTACGGTGCTTATGCGCATGGCTGTCGAGGAGGCCAAGCTGGTACTCGAGGTGACGGATGACGGGGTCGGAATAACCGAGGAGCAGCAGTTGGCGCCTCGGTCGTTGGGCCTCATTGGGATGCGCGAACGTGCAGACGCTTTGGGCGGCAAGGTCGAGGTCGGACCCGGGCCCGATGGCGGTACGCGCCTCCGGATGGTACTCCCCGTAGAATAAGGCTCCCACCAAGCGGCTTGGTGGGACCGGTGATCTGCAGCATCATGTTGCAGTATGCCGGACGCGCCTACGCCGGCCATCCGTGTCTTGCGTGAGATTCCGAATCTGCCATTATGAATCAGCGGAGCAGGAGGGTTTCTTTACCGGAGGTTCGTCTCATGGATGCCGCCAAACGTTCTTCCCACCATGACGATGGTCCTGCTCTGTCCGTCGATTTACCCGGGTACGGTTCGGAGGCGTCTCGCGATCGACCGCACCGGCGCCGCTTGTATGTCCTCATTGGCGTGCTCGGGATCCTCGCCGTTGTAGCAGCGGCCAGCAGTCTGAGCCGAGGTTTCCGGCTCGCCCAGCGGAGTTCGTCGCAGATGGCAACTATTGCACAGGTCACGGTGCAAGCGACGAACGCGCATCTCTGGCTCGAGGAGATCGTTGTCGGGGACAGCACGGAGGACATTGGCGTCGTATGGCAACTCCTCGAGTTGTCGGACTCCTGCGCGACCGTGCTGCTCGAGGGAGGGGAGTGCGCTGCCCTCTGGCATGTCGCCCCTGTGGAGGATGCTGCTTTGCGTAGGGAGCTGGCAGCTGCAAAGACGACGTTGGGGACGTTCTCCGAGATTCTTCGGGAGCGTTATGCGGCGGGAGTCTCTGCTGGGCCGGGGAGCAGGTTGGATGAGCTTACCGACTCCGTCTTCACCGTCCTGCAAGCTCGGGTGGAGACCGTTGCTGTGGGACTCCGGCGTACGATAGCAAGTGAGCTGCGGGCATTTCGCTTCGCGGAGCTGACTCTCGTCGTCTCGATAATCCTGGTTACAGGTTTCGGCTTTTTTCTGCTGTGGCGACTCGAGCACCGCCGGAAGTTGGCGACGACGAGCCTGCATGCAGCCTACGCCAAGGACCGGGCACTGCTGACCGCGATGCCCGACATGATGTTCCGGATCGGCGCAGATGGCACGATTCGGGAGTTTGTTCCGGCAGTGCGCATGGAGCCGCATGTTCCGCCCGGGGACTTCTTGGGTAAGAAGGCGGCTGAGGTGATGCCGGCCGAACTGGCGAAGCGGATAACGCAGGATGTTGCGCGCACGATCGAGACCGGTGAGGTGCGAAATCACGAATACACCCTGCCGAGTGGTGGGGAAGAGCGCGACTACGAGTATCGCTTGATTCGTTGTGCCAACAAGGAGGCACTCGCGGTTGTACGGGACATCACAGAGCGGAAACAGGCAGAAACCGCCCTAAACAACTACGCACTGGCGCAAAACGCCCTACTGAAGGTGAGCCAAAGCGTCAGCAGTACGTTGGATCTGTTGACGGTGCTGCAGACTGTAAGCGATGGTGCAGCACAGGTGCTGGATGTAGAGACAACCGCAGTCTACTTGTTGGAGGGAGAAGAGTTGATCCTCGGAGCTACGACGCCTCCACTGGATCCGCAGATGCCAGGTACCCTGCGTAGAGCACAATTGTCCGATCATCCACACATTCTGGAGGCGGTCTCCACAGAACTCCCGGTAGTTCTGCCCGATACCAGACTGGCAAAGCTATCGCCAGCGGAGAATGATGTCGTTGAGCAGCGTCGACTGCGTAGCCTGGTCTTTATGCCCATTAAACATGAGGAAAATGTGGTTGGCGTTTTGATTCTTGGGACTGTCAGTCAGCCACGCGAGTTTTCCGATCGTGAGATCGACCTCTGTCGAACCCTAACCAACGAACTTGCCCTGGGCATTCAAAACGCCCGTCTACATGCAGATTTAAAGAGATATTCCAACGAGCTCGAGATCCGAATCACCGAGAGGAAGCGGGCTGAGGAGGAGTTGCGGTATACCGAGGAGATGTGGCGCTCGATCACCGAGGACGCGCCCGACTACATAATGACGTTGGACAACGATCTCAACATCATCTTCACCAACCGGGCTGCACCCGGGCTGACGGTTGCAGAGCTGCTAGGTAAGCCCCTTGTGTCGTTCGCCCTCCCAGAACACCAGGAGATGGTGATAGGTGCGCTGGAACGTGCACGCGACAGACGTGAAATGGTGGTATACGAGACAGTCTACTCGCTGCCCGACGGTGGCTGCATTTACTTCGAGTCAAGAGTGGTACCTCGAGTGGTTGGTGGCCAGCTCATCGGCCTAACAATCCAGGCGCGCGATATCACCGAGCGCAAACGGGCCGGGGCTGAGATCCAGGAGTGGAAGAGTCGTTACGAGGTGGCTGTGGAGGCAAGCGGGCATGTTCTATACGACTGGAATGCCGACACGAACGAGGTCACCTACGGCGGCGAGTTAGAGGGTGTGTTCGGCTACACTATTGAGGATATGGCGGGCGGGTTGAGCCGCTGGGAGGAGTTGATACATCCGGATGATCTCGAGTACTTCAAAGGCAGTATTGAGCAACTCGTGGAGGCGAGGAGCGAGGCCCACCTCGAGTACCGCGTGCTTGCGAAGAATGGTGAATACAAGCATGTGGAAGACAGGGGCAGGTTTGTCTTGGATGCCACTGGGCGAAAGGTTCGGATGATCGGGCTCCTCGAAGACATCACGGAACGCAAGCACGCCCAGGAAAGGCTGTGGTTCCTGTCGTCCTTTGTGGAACAAGCCTCGGACGGGATGGCTGTGGCGGATATGAGTGGTGACCTGTTGTTCGTGAACGAAGCCTGGGCAAATATGCACGGATACCAATCCGGCGACGAACTGGGGGGCCGCAACCTCGCCGTATTTCACACCGAGGAACAGTTGGAGAAGGAGGTCGAGCCGTTCAACGAGAGTGTGTTGAAGGAAGGCTCACACAGGGGCGAGGTGGGCCATTTGCGTAGCGACGGGTCAACGTTCCCAACTCAAATGACCACGACGCTGCTCAAAGGTCCGGACGGCGAGCCATTTGCTTTCGTGGGCGTTGCGACCGACATCACCGAGCGCAAACGGGCGGAGGAGTTTTTGCGGAAGAGCGAAGCCCAGCTGCGCGCGATGTTCGACCAGGCCGCTGTGGGCATTACGCACATAACGCTCGACGGGAATTTTCAAAGTACAAACCGGCGTTTCGCAGAAATGCTGGGGTATAGCGAAAATGAGCTGCAGTCGATGTCGTTTGTTGATGTGACCCACCCCGACGATCGGGAGATGACCAGGGAATACTACGAGCTAATCCGCAAAACCCGAATCGGCAGATACTTACTGCGCAAGCGCTACGTCACCAAGACCGGCGTGACAGTGTGGGCAGACCTGAGTGTGGCACTGGTGACGGGCGCTCGCGGCAAGCCTGCGTTTTTCATCGGCGCGGCATCGGACGTTACAGAGCAGCATCTTGCTGAGGAGGCCGTGAAGCAGCGTGAAGCGGAGATCTCCAGCATCTTCAGGGCTGCCCCGGTCGGCATTGGGCTCGTGAGAGACCGTGTCATCATAGAAGTCAACGACGTGTTCTGCGCAATGGTCGGATACACGGCAAAGGAGTTGATCGGTGAGAACGCCAGAATCGTATACGCCAACGACGAAGATTACGAGCGGGTGGGGAGGGACAAGTACGGCCAAATCGCGGCCTCGGGCATGGGGACTGTCGAAACGAGGTTCCGCCGCAAGGACGGTGTGGTAATCGACATCCTACTGAGTTCCGCACCTGTCGATCCCACCAACCATCATGCTGAAATGACATTCACAGCGTTGGACATCACAGACCGTAAACGGACCGAAGCGGCGTTGACCGAGAGTGAACAGCGGCTCCGTGGACTGGCGGCGCGCCTGGAGGAGGTACGAGAGGAGGAGCGAACCGGGATCGCTCGTGACCTTCACGACGAGTTGGGGCAGAAGGTCACCGGACTCCGTCTCGACCTGGAGTCGTTGGCGCTCCAAATCCCGGACAGCCGCACCGACCTGCTGGCCTCTGTGGCGTCGCTTGCCAACCTGGCGGAGGAGTGCATCGATACCACCCAATCCCTCTCCGCGGATCTCCGACCGCCAATGCTCGACTTGCTTGGGTTGGGATCTGCGGCTGAATGGTATACGAAAGCTTATGCCGCTCGATCGGGGCTGGATTGCGAGTTGGATTTACCTGATTCCGAACTGAACATGCCCCAAAAACCGGCAACAGCGCTGTTTCGAATACTGCAGGAGGCACTGACGAACGTGGTGCGACATGCCAAGGCGACCCAAATCCGTGTGTCTTTGCGGGAGGAGGAAGGAGTCGCGGTACTCGAGGTAACGGACAACGGCATAGGGCTGCCGAAACCTGAGGCTGCGACCGTGGCTCCGCTCGGCATCCTGGGTATGAGCGAGCGTGCTGCCGCCTACGGTGGGGAGTTGAAGGTCGAACGCGTTTCTCCGTGCGGGACGATGGTCGAAGCGCGGATTCCCGTGGCGGAGCCGGAGACCGCACCGGGAACAGCCACCGGAGGTGACGCACAATGATCCGAGTGCTTGTGGCCGACGATCACGAAGTTGTTCGGGCGGGCTTGCGCCACATCATCGAGGGCCACTCGGGAATGGAGATCGTAGCCGAAGCCGAAAACGGTGACGAAGCGCTGGAGCTGCTCGAGTCTAATAAGGTCGATGTGTTGCTACTGGACATCTCTATGCCCGGTCCGGGGTTTCTCCCTCTTCTCGAGCGGGTCACCGTTCTCGAAGATGCACCGCGTGTGCTGGTGCTCAGCGTGTTCCCCGAAGAACAGTGGGCGGTGAGAGCTTTGCAGGCGGGTGCCGCCGGATACCTGACCAAGGCACACTCCGGTAGCGAGCTGGCAGAAGCTATTCAGAAGATTCATCGCGGAGGACGGTACGTCACGCCCACCCTGGCCGAGCAGCTGGCGTTCGGGCTGGCGCCGGATCGGGAGCGCCCGCCACACGAGAAACTCTCCGCCCGCGAGTTCCAGGTATTGTGCCTCCTTGCTTCGGGCAAGATCGGAAAAGAGATTGCGGCAGACCTGGACCTGAGTCCCAGAACCGTAACGACGTACCGCTCCCGCATCCTCGAGAAGCTGAGAATCGAGACGACCGCAGACCTGATGCGCTACGCTTTTGAGCACGATCTAGTCCCATAGCCACACCCCACCCGGTTCTTCCACCGGCATCCGCTTGAAGGCCTACACCTACACGCATCGCGCCTTGCACGACATCCAGACATCACGAGAAACTACTGGTTCTTCGCGCAGAAACCGATAGCAGCGAGAGCTGGGCAAGAGCCATCTTGTAAACGAGGGTAGAGCTTCGTCCCTAGCCAGTAGTGTGAACATGTTAGCTGAACACGATTCACTCGAGGTCACTGTGACTCAAACCCGGCGCTCGATCGAGGTCCTGATCGTAGATGATTCCAGCCTCATCCGTCAACGCCTCATAGCGTTACTCAATGGTCTCGACGGAGTCGAAGTCACTGGAGAGGCTGAAACCGCGGTGCATGGCCTGGAAAGCGTCCACGCTCTCAATCCGGATGTCGTGACCATCGACCTGACCATGCCGGGCGGGAGCGGACTGAAGTTGCTCGAGGAGATCCGCAAGCTCGACAAAGCGCCGATGACCATCGTGTTGACCAATTATCCATACCCGGAATTTCGAAAACGCTGCGCCGAGCTGGGTGTCGATTTTTTCCTCAACAAAGCGAGCGAGATACAGCGCCTTCCGCAAATCCTGGAAGAAAACCGCGCGCGGTTGGAGAACAAACGGTGAGTCACGTGCCGGCCGAAGCTGAGCCGCTGATGCTGGTGGTGGATGACGATGCGGCGGTGCGCGCGGGGCTGGCGAAGCTGTTGCGTGCTGAGGGGTACCAGGTTGCCGTGGAGGCGGATGCGGCTGGAGGGCTGGAGTCGATTCGGCTTCTGAAGCCGGACGTGGTGCTGCTCGACGTGCAACTGCCCGATCTGAGTGGTTTCGACGTGTGCAGGCAGGTCAGGAACGATCCAGATTCAAGGCTGACACCGATCGTGTTCCTGACAGGGCTCTCGGCGGTCGAAGATCGCGTGAGGGGGCTCGACGAGGGAGGAGATGACTTCCTGACCAAACCGGCCGAGCGCGCAGAGCTGCTGGCCCGCGTGCGGTCTCTGGTCCGAGTGAAGCAGTACACCGATGGGCTCGAGCGGGCCGAAGCCGTGCTGTTGGCGTTGGCCCGCAGCATTGAGGGCAAAGACCCCCACATCGATGGGCATTGCGATCGACTCTCCAACTACGCGACAGCACTCGGCCAACGTATCGGTCTTACAGATGCGGAGATCGAGGCTCTCGATTTCGCCGGGGAGTTGCACGACATCGGCAAAGTGGCCGTGCCGGACGCTATCCTGCTCAAGCCAGGTCCACTGACGCCGGAAGAGTGGGAGGTGATGAAGAAACATCCGACAACTGGAGAACACATTTGCGCCCCGATCCACTCGTTCCGCAGGGTCCTGCCGATCATTCGGCATCACCACGAGCGCTGCGACGGGTCGGGCTATCCCGACGCGCTCGTCTGCGACGAGATCCCCATGGCCGCGAAGGTGCTTCAGATAGTGGACGTGTTCGATGCGCTCACGTCGGCCCGTCCGTACAAGCCGGCGCTTGCAGTACACGAGGCACTGGGTACGATGGCGGCCGAGGTGGAGCGGGGCTGGTGGGATAACACCGTCTTTCGAGAGTTCCGAGATCAAGTGCTGGAACCGCGGACAAGCGAACGCGCCGCGCCACGCTGGAAATCGAGGAGCAGAGTGTCGCGGCCACGGCGTGCGGGAGTCGCGGGGTGACGGCCATGTCGTACGAAGAGTCCCTTGCGATCGAGAGGCGCAACCGGCCGGTAATCCTCTTTGTCGAAAACAACGAATGTATGAGGAAGACGCTGAGGTCCGTATTCGATACGTTGGGCTACCAGGTAAAAGTCGCCTCGAGGTCCCTCAAGGCACTCACTGTAAAGAAAAGGCTGTTTCGATCCTCACCGAGCCACAGACGCTATCGAGGTGCCTTGTAGCGCTCGTATGACGGTAGGGGTGCAGCTTATGAACGACAAACTCGATCGCATTGCCCAAAAGCGGATCTGGACCTATTGGGGGCTGTTCGCTTTTCTAGTCGTTCTGTATCTCCTGCTGCGCCCCAGCGGATGGCAGGGAAGCACCGAACTTCACACGCTCATGGATGCGGTCGCGACGGTCCTGGCCGTAACTGCCGGCATTATCGCGCTTGTCCACTTCTTCGCAAACAAGAGCAACATCTTCCTCTTTGTCGGCACCGGTTTTCTGGGCACGGGTGTACTCGATGGGTATCACGCGGTAGTAACGTGTAGCTGGTTCGTCACGGCATTTCCAACTCCACCGCCCTCGCTGATACCGTGGAGTTGGAATGCGTCTCGCATCTTTCTCGCGGTACTCATGTTCTTGAGCTGGTGGACCATGCGCCGCGAGCGGACGCTCGGCGAACGCGGTGCGGTCAGCGAACGAACCGTGTTTCTGAGCGTAGGCGCGCTCACGCTCGCCACGTTTCTGCTGTTCGCATTCGTACCGCTGCCACGCGCGTACTATCCGGAGTTGTTCCTGGGCAGGCCTGAAGAGCTGACTGCCGCGGCGTTCTTTCTCGTAGCCCTGGTTGGCTTCTATCGCGAAGGTGATTGGAAGACCGAAGCGTGGAGCTTCTGGCTCATCTTGTCGAGCATCGTTGGTTTTGTCACGCAGGCCCTCTATATGGCATCGTCAGTCACGCTGTTCGACGCCATGTTCGACTCAGCTCACATGCTCAAGATTGTCAGCTACATCTGCGTGCTCATTGGACTCCTCATCAGCATGCGCGGGTTGTTCGAGCAGGCCACCGAGGCGGAAAAGCGGGCGAGATTGCGGACCGTAGAACTGCATTCTGAGATAGTGCGCAGTGTGGGGGTTGAAGCAGAACTCTCCGAGCACAAAGAACTCATCGAGGAGCGGCTAGAGCTGTCGCGACGCGAGGAGGCGGTCCATGCCAAGATTCTCAAGGCCTTCCTCACACAAGACGACGACACCGTCTTCAACGAAGTGCTGAACATCACACTCGAGACCCTGGAGAGCGAGTTCGGTGTGGTTGGCTACATCGATGAAAACGGCGCGATGGTGGTACCGACAATGACCAGGCATATCTGGGACAAGTGTCAGGTGCCCGACAAGACGATAGTGTTCCCGAAGGACTCGTGGGGGAACAGCATCTGGCCGCGTGCCATGCGCCAGAAAAAGACACTCTACTCCAATGAGCCGTCGAGCCTCACTCCCGAAGGACACGTCGCGATCACGCGCAACGTAGCAGCACCGATACTCGACCGCGGGGAGGCCATTGGACTGCTCCAGGTCGCGAACAAGGATAGTGACTACCAAGCCGAGGATATCAAGCGGCTAGAAATAATAGCGCAACACGTAGCCCCCATTCTGGGTGCAAGGATCCAGCGTGACCGCAACGAGAGAGAGCGTGACCGTGCTGAGGAAAAACTGGAGCGCCACCGCGAGCACCTCGAGGAACTGGTAGGGGAGCGCACGGCCGAACTCGAGGCCGCGAACAAGGAACTCGAGGCTTTTGCCTATTCGGTCTCCCACGACCTACGCGGACCGCTGCGCGCCGTAGATGGGTTCTCCCGCATTCTTCTCGAGGAGCACGGGGGCCAACTGGATGAAGAGGGCTTTCAGCTACTCGGTGTGGTGCGCGATAACGCTGGGCTGATGGCGAAGCTCATAGACGACCTTCTGGAACTGTCGCGCGTGGGCCGTCAGGAGATGCACATCGTGTCCGTGAATATGGACGAGTTAGTCACCCACACGCTGCACGAGTTACGGCAGCAGCAGCCGGAGTGTAGCTGCAACCCGACCGTCCTGGAGCTGCCGCCGGCAATCGGCGACCCGCGATTGCTGCACCAGGTATGGCTGAACCTACTGTCGAATGCGATGAAGTTCAGCGCCAACGGTGAAACCGCGAAGGTAACGGTGCACGGCGCGGTTGAGGCCGACGAGGTCGTGTACCATGTCAGCGATAGCGGTGCCGGCTTCGACATGCGGTACAGCGACAAACTGTTCGGCCTGTTCCAGCGGTTGCACCGACAGGACGAATTCGAGGGAACCGGCGTCGGTCTCGCCATCGTGAAGCGGATCGTCGAGCGGCACGGCGGCCGGGTATGGGCGGAGGGAAAACCGAACCACGGCGCAACCTTCCATTTCGCGATGCCGGTTGCGGGGAGCGTACGAGAATGAACGGCAACGCGGTCGAATTACTGCTCGTGGAGGATAACCCGACAGACGCCGAACTCACCCTCAGGGCACTGCGAGGCAGAGGGCTGCGGAACCACTTCGAGGTCGCTCGCGACGGCCAGGAAGCCCTCGATTTCCTCTTCGCGGAGGGGGAATTCGCTGATCGCGACCTGCAAGACGGTCCTAAGGTCGTGCTGCTCGATCTGCGCCTCCCGAAGGTGGACGGCATTGACGTGCTGCGGCGCGTGAAAGCAGATGAGCGCACGAAGACAATTCCGATCGTCGTGCTGACTTCGTCGCGGCAGGAGCCTGATATCAAGACCTGCTACGACCTCGGCGCCAACAGCTATATCGTCAAGCCGGTGGACTTCGAGAAACTGGCCGTCGCCGTATCGGAGGTGGGACTCTACTGGCTGCTGTTCAACAAGCCGCCCGTTGCCGAAGCCGGGAGTAATCATGACTGAAACTCTGCGGCTGCTGATTCTCGAGGACACGCCTTCGGATGCCGAACTGGCGGAGCGCGAGTTGCTGCGGGCGGGAATGGCGTTCGAGTCACGCCGCGTGGACAGCCGCGAAGACTTCATGGAGCAATTGCGGGAGTTTCGGCCCGATTTGATTGTGTCAGACTACTCGTTGCCGGCGTTCGACGGCATGACCGCGCTGGGCCTTGCTCGAGAACACGCCCCCCAGGTGCCGGTAGTGATGTTCACCGGAACGATAGACGAGGAGACCGCGGTCGAATGCATAAAGGCCGGCGCCGCGGACTACGTATTGAAAGACAGGCCGGCGCGCCTCGCATCAGCGGTGCAGACTGCTCTGAAACGAGTGCGCTGTCATGTAGACCGGGAGGAAGCAGAGTCTAACCTGCAAGCGTCGGAACAACGGTGGCACGCAGTGGTGGAGTCAGCCAACGACGCGATTGTGGCGGCAGATGCCAGTGGCGTGATCAACTCCTGGAATCGCTCCGCGGAGAGTTTGTTCGGTTACCGTGCGGACGAGGCCATCGGTGAATCCCTCACTCTGATCATACCCGAACGGTTTCGGGAACTGCACACCGCGGAGTGGGGGAATTCCATTGCTACGGAGCGGCCTACTGTAATTGGGCGGACCATCGAGGTGGCCGCCGTGCGAAAGGACGGCTCCGAGCTGCCCGTAGAACTCTCGCTCGGGGCTTGGGAAAACGACGGAGGCAGGCTTTACACTGCTATCATAAGGGACATAAGCGAGCGTAAAGCGGCCCGCGTGGCCCTGGAGGAGCTTAGCGGTCTGTACGACCTGATCCTCAACTCCGTGGGTGAGGGGATTTTCGGGATGGACGAAACGGGGAAAACGACGTTCGTGAATCCGGCCGCGAGAAGGCTGTTGGGCTGGACGGCCGGCGAATTGCTCGGTAGATCGGCCCATGAGGCGTTTCACCAGTGTGGATCGGAATCCGACGCGGTACCGGCGTCGGATTGCCAAATCTTGGCGGCGATGCGAGACGGCACGACGTATCGGGGTCACGACGATCGGTTCTTCACATCCTCCGGCACCACAGTGCAGGTGGACTGGGTCAGTACGCCGATGGAAGTAGACGGATCAATAGTCGGTGCTGTGGTGACCTTCTCTGACGTCACCTCTCGCAGGGCCGCCGAAGCGTCGCTGCGCAAGTCCGAAGCCGAATACCGCGGCCTGGTTGAAAATGCCACCTACGGCATCTATCGGTCACACCCGACAAAGGGCTTTCTAACCGTCAACAGCGCGCTGGTTGCAATGCTCGGCTACGGGACCGCCGAGGAACTTCTCGACGTCAGCCTTGAGACCGAGCTTTATGTGAAACCATCAGATCGCAACCGTCTACTCGAAAAATTCCGCAATTCGGACCGGGTCGACGGAGTCGAGGTTGATTGGACGAAAAAAGACGGCAGCCGTATAACCGTGCGCCTGAGCGGACGGATCTTGCACTCAGACGAAGGTTCGGTCGAGGGCTTCGAGATGATTGCCGCGGATGTGACGGATCGAAGAAAGCTCGAGTCACAGCTGCGCCAGGCCCAGAAAATGGAGGCCGTGGGGCGGCTGACGGGAGGGATCGCTCACGACTTCAACAACCTGCTTTCGGTGATTCTGGCCAACACACAGATACTCCTGCCCGATGCCGCCAATCTTCACGGTTTCCGTGCCGGACTCGCGGAAATCGAGGGCGCCGCATCGCGGGCTGCGGCCATGGTAAAACAGCTCCTTGGGTTCAGCCGGCACGCCGACCTCTCTCTCACGGCGACCGACCTCGGGGCGGTCGTCGATGAGGTCGCATCCCTGCTGCAGCGGTTGCTGCCGGCGGATATAGAGGTGAAGCTCCACGCGCCGGAACGCGCGAGCATGGCGGTGGCCGACGCAGGTGCCGTAGAACAGATCCTGCTCAACCTGGCCACCAACGCACGAGATGCGATGCCCGATGGCGGGGGCCTGACCATCGAGGTGAACCACAAACGGCTGCGTGAAGCAGACAAGTGGGAGACGCCTTGGGTGGTACCAGGCGAATACGTGTGTGTGGCCGTAACGGACACCGGTTTCGGTATGGACAAAACAACGGCGGCTATGATGTTCGAGCCGTTCTTCACCACCAAACCCCCGGGCGTCGGGACCGGTTTGGGAATGGCGATGGTTTACGGGTTGATGAAGCAGCACAGCGGATTCGTGCACGCCTATAGCGAGCCGAACAAAGGAACCACAATAAAGCTCTATTTCCCCGCATCACAGACGGAAGCGAAAGCGGAGGCAAGCACCTCAGCATGCCTCGAGCAGTGCGGCGGTACCGAGACGATCTTGCTGGTTGAGGATGAAGAAGCTCTACGGCGCACCGGGCAGTTGGTTCTGGAGCGTCTCGGCTACTCAGTGATAACTGCCGCAGATGGCGCGGATGCGCTCAAACAGTACGAGGCCGATTCATCAGCCATCGACCTGATTATCTCCGACGTTGTGATGCCGAAGATGGGAGGTCAGGACCTCTTGAAGGAGCTGCGATTGGCTGGGGACGACGTGCCATTCATTCTGGCCAGCGGATACCGAGAGTGTGACACACAGGAGCGAGCGGCCATCGCGCTCACGGTACCCTACCTGCAGAAACCTTGGACCGTGCAAGAGTTGGCTCATCAAGTGCGTTCTGCATTGGATGAGTCACCCCTCCAAGGAGTCATATCATGAATCAGACCTCTCTGCCGGATTCGATCTCCGCCGCGGACGGACGTGATACAGGCATACAGCCCGCTCTTGCCAGATCGATGCTGGGACACAACATGGTCGCGGAAGTCGGCCACCTCAGCCTCATCTTCTTCATGGTCATACTACTCTGGAATGATGTCGAGCGTCTTCCGCTTGGTGGCTGGGCCGCGGCAGTCACGGGTGCGACGTTTTTCCGATTGTTCCTCCGGAGGCGATTTTCGACCCGCGGCTACCGCCCGAGAGATCTGTTTCGACTGGTTCGCCTGGTGGTGGTTCTGACCGCAATCGCGTGGAGTATCGGCCCGGTTGTGTTTGGGGCGGGCCTACCCGCCGCGCACTTTGCCCTCCTGATGGTTGTGTTTGCCGGACTCGTCGCCGCTGCCACCTCCACGCTCGTGGCCGACCGGCTGACCTTCCGGTTGTTTTCGACAATCTTGCTGCTCCCGTTGGCGGCAGTGTTGCTCCAGTCCGGCCAGACACGTTTCCATTTCATCGCGCTGTGCGTGATCGCTTTCTTCGGCGCCACGATGTGGCTGCAACATGCGAGGGCACACGAACAGCTGGTTCGGCGGTTGAGTTCCGAGGCGGCACTCGAGAAGAAGGAGCTTTACTATCGGACGCTGATGCATGCGCTCCACGAAGACATTATGGTCATCGACCGCGACTACAGAATAAGTGACATCAACAACAGCGCGTTGCGCGCGACCGGCTACAAGCGGCAAGATGTGATCGGCCGTACTTGCTACGAGGTGTCTCACGGCTACACGGGACCATGCGACAAAAGTGGGGAAATCTGTGTACTTCAGGAGCTGTTTCGGTCAGGTAAACCTCAACAACACCGTCATATCCATGAGACCTCGGACGGAAGGAACATCCACGTCGACATACTGCTTTCGCCGCTCAGGGATGAGAACGGAAACGTAACAAAGGCTATCGAAGCGGGACGCGACATCTCCGATCTCATGAATGCCCAGTATGCACTTCTGGAGAGTGAGGAGAAGCTCCGGGCAATCACATCCTCGGCGCAAGATGCAATTCTGATGATGGACGACGCGGGTGCGGTCACGTTTTGGAACGAAGCCGCGGAGCGTGTTCTCGGCTATCGGGCGGAAGAGGTGCTCGGCGCCGACCTCCACGAGTTGATAGCACCTGAGCGGTTTTGCGCGGCACACGACGCTGCGTTCCCCGACTTCGTTGAGACGGGTAATGGTCCTGCTGTTGGGCAGACTCTCGAGTTGGCAGCCGTTAGAAAGGACGGAGAAGAAATACCGGTCGAACTCTCGCTTTCCTCAGCGCTGCTGGACGGCCGGTGGAACGCCATCGGCATCATCCGCGACATCAGTGAACGTAAGCGAGTGGAAACAGAACTCGCGAGTCTGGCAGCGGTACCCGAGCAAAACCCCAATCCGGTCGTCGAAGTGGACTATCACGGCAAGCTCAGGTACATGAACGGTGCGGCGAAACAGAGTTTCCCGACGCTGAGCAGGGAGCTGAGTGACTCCCCGCTGACGAGTGATGTGCGTGAGGTCGCGACCACGCTCGCAGAATCCGGCGAAGAGTGGCTGGCCCGGGAGGTCGATGTGAAGGGCCGCGTGTTCGAGGAGAAGATCTGCGTTGTTCCGACGAGAGACAGGATCCGTATCTTCGCGCACGATGTGACCGAACGTAACCGCGCCATGGAGGCCTTGCGCCGGTCACTGAGTGAGGTTGAAAAAGCCCAGCGCGAGCTGCAGGCACAAGCGGTCGAATTGACGGCCGCCCGCGACGTTGCTGAGACGGCGGCACAGGCCAAATCGGCGTTTCTGGCCACCATGAGTCACGAGATTCGAACCCCCATCCACGGTGTGCTCGGAACGCTCGATCTGATGCTCGACGACGAGCTCAACGACGAGCAACGGCGCCTGGCACAGCAGGCGTACGACTCTGGAGAAACTCTACTGAGGGTCGTCAACGACGTCCTGGATTTCACGAAAATCGAAAGCGGCCGCCTGGAACTCGAAGAGATAACATTCGATCCGGTCGGCCTCTCGGAAGCCGTTGTACGAATGCTCGTCGTCAAGGCGGTGGAGCAAGGGCTCGAGCTAGTCTGCGACGTGCGTCCAGGCGTACCGCGCGCCGTGCGTGGCGACCCCAGCCGCATTCGTCAGGTGCTCACTAACTTGGTGGGGAATGCCGTCAAGTTCACCACCGACGGTGAGGTCGTGGTTCTGGTCGATTGGATCGGCCGGACCGATGGGACGGTTGACCTGGTTTTTTCGGTAAGGGATACAGGCATAGGCATTCCACCCGAGAAACTCGAGACGATCTTCGAGGAATTCAACCAGGTCGACGTCTCGACGAGCCGCAGGTACGGTGGCTCGGGTTTGGGTCTGGCGATCTCGACGCGGCTGCTGAACTTGATGGGCAGCCAAATGCACGTGACGAGTGAAGTCGGTCGCGGAAGTGAGTTTCGTTTCGTGGTCACGTTTCCGATCGAGGCAAACTGCCTTCGGGAGCCGGTCGGAGACATGGATTCCTTGCGCGGTATCCGAGTTTTGGTGGTAGACGACAACGCCGTCAATAGACGAGTGGTCAAGGAGATGCTCACGGCGATCGGCATGGAGATCGTCGATGCGCCCGATGGCAACACGGCTCTCGGGCTATTGCGATCGGCTCTTTCCGAAGGCAAGCCGTACGATCTCGGCATCATAGACGGGCACATGCCCGGCGTGGACGGCTATCAGCTCGTTGAGAGAATTCGGCGTGACACGACTCTGGTGGTCACGAAACTCTTGATGCTCACGTCCGGCGGCCAGGCGGGCGACGGCAAGCGGTGTCGCGACTTGAATGTCTCAGCGTACCTCACAAAACCGGTTACACGTTCGGAACTAATCGAGGCTCTCGTACAAGTGCTCGCCCCCAGTGTCCCGGCCCCCTCTGGCCAGCTCGTAACGCGACATTCCATTGAGGAAGGGCGCTCGAGAGTTCGGGTGCTATTGGCGGAAGACAACTCGGTAAATCAGCTCATTGCGGCGAGTCTGCTCAGAAAACGCGGCCACGAGGTGCGGGTGGTGGAAAACGGCAGACAGGCTGTGCACGCCGTCGCGGAGCACGAATACGATGTCGTGCTCATGGATGTGCAGATGCCCGAGTTGGACGGCTGGGCCGCGACTCGCGAGATCCGACAGATGCAGAAGTTCGAGCACCTCCCGATTGTCGCGCTCACGGCGCATGCCGGTGAAAGCGAGCGCAATACGTGCCGTCTGGCGGGAATGAACGGATATCTGCGCAAACCGTTCAAGCCGCACGAACTGTTTTCTGTGGTCGAAGGTTGGGGCGGCAGTGGAACAGATGGGGGAAACGGGAGTCAGCGCAGAGAGGGCGGCCAAAATCGCGAGCCTGTGGACCTGGGAGTACTGCGTGAGACCCTGGGGGATGCAGGGGACGATGAGGCGTTCCGCGTGGTATTGGACGTCTTCCTGGACGACGCACCTGAACGAATAGAGGCGGTCGAAAAGGCTGTCGCGTCGGGAGACACCGAAGCGGTCAAGAGGGCCGCACACGCTTTCAAGTCGTCTGCGGCGACGATCGGCGCGCTCGACTTGGCGGCAATGCTCGAGGGAATCGAGAATAACGGAGTTGCGGAGAATATGGATGCGGCTGCGGAGAAAGCGCGCGCATTGCGCGATGAGACAGATGCCGTTGTGGAGTTTTTGAAGACGAATCGGTGAAACCGTGGAAGGAACGACCATGCACAAGATCCTGCTGGTAGACGACGATCCCGGACTCCTTTGCGGGATGGGCCGCGTGCTCAAAAAAGCTGGGTTCGACGTGCTCGAGACCACCGACGGCAGGCACGCAATCGAGCTGCTTCGGGACACCCATGTCGATCTGAGCATAGTCGATATCTTCATGCCCGGCGTAGACGGCATGGAGTTCATCATACGGGTAAAGCGGCACAATCCGGACGCCAAGATAGTGGCGATTTCAGGTGGAGGCGCCCTCGAAAAATGCAACGTGCTGGAGATTGCACGTGCGTGCGGCGCCATACGCACGCTCACGAAGCCATTCGAGCTTGCTGACCTCCTGAAAACCGTGAAAGAGGTGCTGAATCTCCAAAACTCTACCCATGGTGCCGAATACAGCTCCCAGGCGGCTGGTGAATGCAACCGGTAACCGCTGCGGATCCGTATACCCGACCGGTACCGCCCCGGGCGCTCTTGCTGTCGGGTGCAGCGTTGCTCGTGTCGGTTGCGGGCGCGGTGTTCTTCCGGGAGGCGATGGCCGATTACGGGTTCCTCGTGTGGCTGCTCGCTTTGATCCCAGCATTCCTCTTGTGCCACTATCGCGGCTGGACTCGCATCACAATAGTGCTAGGATCCACAATGGCGCTGCTGACTCTGGGTTGCGTTGTCAGCGTCGCGGCAGGTTGGCAGATGGCAGAATGGCCGGTGTTTCTTTTCATCGTCGCCACATATGTCGGGCTCGCATTGGGATGGGGCTGGTTCACCGAGGTAAAGCAAGTCGCGGAAGAACAGCAGGAAACAGAGCAAGAACTCCGGCTCACTCATGCGCACCTCATGAAATCCCACGCCGACCTCAAGCTCGCACAATGGAAGCTCATAGAGGCCGAGAAGTTGGAGGCTGTGGGTCAGCTTGCCGCCGGGGTGGCGCACGAGGTCAAGAACCCTCTCATGACGCTCCTCACCGGCACACGCTACCTGGGTGAACACCTCAAAATCGAAGATGACAATGTACGCATGTTGTTGGATGACATGTTGGACGCGGTCGAGAGAGCCAATTCGGTCATCACGGGGCTGCTGGATTTCTCGGCACCACGCGAATTGAACCTGAACACTGCCGACCTGAACGAGCTGGTCGAGCGGTCGGCGAAGATGGTGAAACACGAGCTGAACAAGGCCCACGTTTCACTGCGTACGAACCTGGCCGAAGACATCCCGGAGCTATTGCTGGACGGCTTCAAAATTCAACAGGTACTGGTGAACGTGTTCACGAACGCCGCACACGCGACTCCGAAGGGCGGCAGGATTGCCGCGCGTACATATAGAACGGACTCGGTAGTTCTGGGTGCGGCAGCCGAGGCAGAGGGCCTTCTGGAGTCAGGGAGAGAAATGGTGGTTCTCGAGGTGGACGACACAGGCACCGGCATAGCTCCGGAGCAATTATCCAAATTGTACGATCCTTTTTTCACGACGAAGCCTACCGGCAAGGGAACGGGGTTGGGTCTGGCGGTAACCCGCCAAATAGTAGACATGCACGGCGGCAAGATCGACATACGAAACCGCGACGAGGGCGGCGCCCGGGTTACGATCGTATTCAACGTTCCAGAGGAGGCGACAGATGGAGGACAAGAAGCGAATACTGCTGGTGGACGATGAGGCTATGGTAACGCGTACCCTCTCACTGTACCTCGAGGCAACCGGCAAATATGAAATAAGGGCGCAGAACCACGGCACGGATGCGGTAGCGACTGCCCGCGCGTTCAAGCCCGATATGGTGCTGTTGGATATCGTGATGCCCGACATAGATGGAGCCGAAGTCGCCGAACAGCTGCAGGACGACCCGTCGCTCAAGGACATCCCGATCGTGTTCCTCACTGCGCTGGTGAGACCCGGAGAGGTGGCCGCCAGCGGCAGCGACATTGGAGGGTTTCCCTTCATTGCGAAACCGCTGGACCCCGACAAGATCATCGAATGCATCGAGAAGTACACTGCGTGAGTGGTAACGCGAGGATCATGGAGCAAAGCCATGAGCTCTGAGGACGAAGAACGCTCCGAACCGATCCCGATTGAATACCGCTTCAAGCTCCCGAATGAGCAGGAAGAGGTGTTCCGCCTCAAACTCGACCCGAAGACGCTGGAGCCGATCGGAAACCTGCCAGACGATTTTCCGCGGTGGACCCGACTGGATGTATCTCAGTGTACAAACTGCCCGCTGACAACAGCGGATACAATACACTGTCCCGCAGCGGCGCATCTAGTGGGCCTGGTGCAGAGGTTCACTCAGGTTCTCTCCCACGAGATTGTTGAGGTGGATGTGGTCACCCGCGAGAGGCGCATCTCGCAGCAAATGGCGGCCCAGAGAGGGATTGGATCGCTGATGGGTTTGATAATGGCGGTGAGCGGCTGCCCGAACATGGAGTTCTTTCGCCCGATGGCTCGGTTCCACGTCCCCTGGGCAAGCGAGCAGGAAACGATCTTTCGTGCCGCATCCACCTATCTGCTCATGAAGTATATGGTGCCGGTCTCGGAGTCCCAGGCAACGTTGGAGCTAGACGGCCTGGTCCAGGTGTACAAGGCGTTGCACGAGGTAAACAAGGCCTTCATCGAGAGGCTCCACTCGGGCGGCGGTCTCGATGCAATCGTCAATGCGTTGGTAGTACTCGATACCTACACGCTCACGCTGCCATTCGCGATCCAGAACTCTTTGAAGGACCTGCAGCACCTGTTCACACGGTAAAACACAGATCGGACGAATTGCTAATGATACGGTGCTGCGGTATCGCAGTGTCGAGGATCTGTAAACAGGATTGCGCCTACGTGAATAGCAGTCTACAGAGCATAGCCCAGGTTTCGGTAATCTGCTCCTCGAGGTCTGGTGGAGCGGCGTTGGATAAGCTGCGTTCGTGCATCAAGGCCAGTAGGCTCCCTTGAATCACCCGGGCGGCCTCTTCGCTCGAAATCCCCTGCCTGAGGCGCCCCAGTTCATACAGCTCACCTACACGCCCGCGCACGAATTCCAAGCTTCGGCGCCGCCATGAACGGATTCTATCCTTCCCTTCTTCTCCGGCGGCGTGCGCGAGTTCGTTTGAGAACACCAGGCGCCCAACCGCCCCACCCGCCCCGACGACAGCCGCCCGGTGTCGGAAGAAAAACTCGAGCCGCGACAGAGGATCTGCGTCGGGCGAATCCGGGATGGGAAACAATGCTTCTTCAACTCGGTCAATGGCCGCAAGGACAATTTCCCGCTTACTCGCGAAATGGCGGAAGATGGATCCGTCGGCGATGCCGACGCGATCAGCTACAGCCTTCGCTGTGAAGCAGCCAAGGCCACGCTCCGCGATTACGTCCAACGCGGCCTCGGCTATCTGACGTCGACGAACGTCGGTCCTTTCATACTCCTTCGCCATGGTTCTACGGACGACCGCAACGCTCCCTGGAAGTGGTGATTATGTCGTTCACGTCGGCTTGTGAAATGTATTGCGCGTCATACCCAACATCCCGCATCTCGAGCTGCGACACGAACGCGCGCATGTGATTACGTGAACCGCATATCAGCGACTCGTACATTGTCAGCACGTCAGCGTCGTCAGTGCGTTCGATCATCTCTGCGATATCCTTGATATCCAAGTCCTCCACTGTAGCGCCTACGGTGAGCGCGTCTAACTCGGAGGTTTCGCCCAACGCAATCAGTTCGGCGAACAGTGAAGCAAGACTCGAGTCGGTGAAGATTCCTACTCTATCGTCCACAACTGGATCGGTGATCTCGTTAGCGTCGAGGAGGTATTTCACACGGTCCATGTGCACCTGCTCGGACCGGGAAATGTTCAAAAAAACCGGCAAACCCCAGCGTTCGCCGAGTTCGATGTACACGTCTCGGGCGAGTTTCTCCTCTTCTCTGAGGAAACGGAGATCACTCGCGACCTGAGCTGTGACTGCGGTTTCGTCGACCAACGGGTCTGTCAATTGAGCAGTGTCTGGACCAGTGCCGCAGGCAGGAGGTGCCAGAACGAGAATCGCCCAAGCGAGCGGGGCGTAATGAGACATTTTGTACCTCCTTCTTTCAGATCAAGCAAGCAAGTACTTACTTGCATCTTACGTGGCGAACCGAGTTTTGTCAACGGCGCTGGAGCGAGACTGGGTCGAACCCGTTTCTAGGTAGACTACGCAGCCGAATGCCATTACTGTGAGATGTCCAGCACGACCTGAGAGCAAAGGGAAAAGAATCGCGCCAGTGGCTATAGTCACGATTTCAAGAGGGTCTTACAGCAAAGGCAGGGAGATCGCCGAAGGGGTCGCGAAAAGGCTGCGCTACGAATGTGTGTCGCGCGACGTTTTGTTGGAAGCATCGGAACAGTTCAATGTCCCGGAGATCAAACTCGTCCGGGCCCTGCATGACACGCCGAACACCCTCGAGCGCTTCATCCACGAACCCGGCCACCACACAACGGGCGTCTGGTAGTGAGAGACGAGATCCGTAGTACGCTAGACAAGGCACTGGGCGACCAGTATTCCATTATCCGCCTCCTCGGACGCGGCGGAATGGGTGCCGTATATCTGGCGCAGGACATGGTGCTCGACAGAACGGTTGCTATCAAGGTTCTTCCGCCCGAGGTAGCCACGCCGATTGGAAAGGAGCGTTTCCGCCGCGAAGCGCAGACGGCGGCAAAGCTCAACCACCCCAACATCGTACCGCTCCACGCATTTGGTGAAGTGGACGACATGCTGTACCTCGTGATGAACTTTGTGAGGGGCGGATCTCTCTCCGATGTGCTCAGGACTCAGGGTCGCCTGCCGGCCAATACCGTGCGCGAGATCCTCGTTGCAATCGTAGACGCACTCGACTACGCCCATCGCCAAGGGGTGATTCACCGGGACATCAAACCCGACAACATCCTGATCGACGAGGAAACGGGGCGCCCGATGTTGACCGACTTTGGCATTGCCAAGGGCGGCGCGTCAGGCAGCACGCTCACCGCACTGGGCATGCCCCTTGGCACACCTTTCTATATGTCTCCTGAACAGGCTTCGGGCGAAGTGGGCATTGACGGTCGCAGCGATCTCTACTCTCTGGGTATCACGTCCTACCAACTGCTGTCCGGGAAACTACCCTTCAGCGAGGGTCTCCCCCAGGACATATTGGCCCAACACGTCACCAAGAAACCACCGCCGCTCAAGAAACTCGCTCCTAACGTTCCAGAGGACCTTGCGACTTCGGTTATGCGCTGTCTCGCCAAGGCACCGCATGAACGCTGGCGTGACGCAGGGCAGCTGCGAAATGCTTTACAGCACGGTCACGCCGGTTTGGTGGAAAAACGCACTTGGTTCGACGGCTTGCTGCTCGGCAGAATTGCACCAACGGCGTGGATTGTGATGGTGATGATGAGCCTCGCGTCGGCCACAAATACGGGACCGACAGCGGAGCCCCTCGAATTCTACGGCCTCGACCACTTCCTGGTTCCGGTCACGGTAATCGGGCCGCTCATTCTTTTTGCTTTGCTGGCTCTTCCTATTTTGGGGCTAGTGTTGGCTCAGGTGAAGCGGGCCGGATGGTCGTGGACGTACGTTGTCCGGATGCTGCTACGCCAGCCGGGTTGGTGGCGGGGCTGGTATCCGGCACCGTTGCGTCATCCGGCAACCGCTGACATCTGGAAGCGGTTGCCTCTCGGTCACAAGTTCCTCTACACAGCATTCGACGTAACCCTTTTCGTCATTCTCTTCACCATACTGCCCGCCACAGCCTTGCTCGTCGCGGCCACCCCCGAGGCCCTCGAAGCTTATCCGAGTCTCTATTGGCCGTTCATCGGTGAGATTCTCAGCTCCAGCCCTGGAGCGAGAGGGATGGACGAGTCGTTGGCGTTGTGGCTCTGCGTGTTCGCGTATGTCGGCGCCCTCGTCTGGGCGAAAAGACGCGGGTTGAGCCTGGGTGAAGCTCATTACGTTGCCAGTGCGCGCGCCCTCGCTCCCACACACGAAGCACTGACATTCTGGAAGAGACCTCACGTCTCGGTGATCCTTGCCGCCGCACAGACGAGTTCGAGCGAGACCCAATCGGTACCTCAGACGCCCAAGCAACACGTCGAGCAGATCAAGCGAGCCGTGTCGGCGGAGTCGGAAAGGTTGGGAGACCTGGCCGGAAGGATCGTAAGCACGGTAGACAGTCTCGTCGAGCAAATCCGTGAACTCGACGATGAGATCGAGTCACTGGAACGCAACGCGGACAGCGAGCAGATGGCAAAATTGCTGGGCAAACTGGATGGTGTGACGGCCGCCGACTTGAACTCCGACACCGACCAACAAATGCACGAGCTGTTGTCCAGTCAATTTCAGCTATTGAAGCGCGTGGCGGACCAGTTGGAGGCGGCAACCAAACAGCGGTCCACGCAGATGGCGCTGCTCACTGCCCTCTGGCGCGAGATGGATGGACTGCAGGGCAATAGCGCGAATAATGCTGGAGACATCGATACGATCCTCGAGAAGATACGATCGCTCTGTGGTGAGATTGAACGTGCTGAAAACTCCACGATCGCGAGCGACCGGACAGCTCGCCCAGCCGAGTCTACATGACCTGATCGGGCACGTGCGTGCGGTCAAGAAAAACTCTAGCCGCGGTCAACACTCAGGTGTTCCACGACACAATTTACAACTCCACCAGCGGCCGCGGTTTCAGCGTCAATGACAAATGTGGCTCCTGCCTCTTCCAGGGATTCCACATCAACTGCATAACGCGCCCGAGCAATGATCCGGACTTCGGGGGCAACACTCCGGCATGCCGCGATCGCACGGACTGTTGCTTCGTGGTCGTTTATTGAGATCACGAACAAGCTGGCGTGTGCCGCGCCGACATGCTCCAGAATCTCCACGCTCGTCACGTCTCCGAAGAACGCGGTTTCTGTCTGTCGGGCTGCGTTGTTGACGTTGTCGATATTGAGATCGACGATTATGAACGGGACGCCACGTTCTTGGAGCATTTCGGCCACCGACTGACCGGTCAATCCGTATCCTGCAACGATGACGTGATGCCTTAGCTTCTCAGCATCGGGTGGGTCGGCCAGCAGGCGACCGCAAAACACACGACGCACCAGTTTCACGTTTGCGATCTCATCTGCCAACCGGGGCCCGAGAGTAATCACGAACGGAGTGACGAGCATTGAGAGTATCACAGCTACAGTGAGGTTACCGGCGAATGCCGGATCCAGAAGCCCTGTACCATCAGCCGCACGCAGCAAAACAAACGAAAACTCCCCCACCTGACAGAGGGCGACACTAGTGAGGATACACGGCCGCAAGGGCAGCTTCATGACCGTGGCGGTCAGGAAGACAATTGCGAATTTGCCGAGCACGATCGCGAGTAGAAGGCCGAGAATAGGAATCGCGTACTGCAACACAGTCTGCGCGTCGAGAAGCATACCGATGGAGACGAAAAAGATACTGGCAAGCACCTCACGCAAGGGCACGAGGTCGGAGAACACCTGCTGCCTGTATTTACCGCTCGCAACCACCAAGCCGGCGAGAAACGCGCCCAACGCGAGTGAGATACCGGCGAGCGACACGGCCCATGCGGTCCCCAGGCCAACCAGGAAGACGGAGAGGACGAACAGATCGCGCTGGCGAGTGGCCGCAACCACATCGAAGAGGCGGGGGACCACCTTCCTCGCCGCCACGAGCACTCCGGTGAGGACACCGACGGCTGTCAGCAGCGTCACAAACGCGTTCGTCGCACTCCCCTGCGCGGTAGCCAGCAACGGAATGATGAGTACCATCGGCACAACGCACAGATCCTGAAAGACGAGAATGCCGAGAGCGAGTCGCCCGTGTGGCGATTCGAGTTCTCCCCGCGCCGACAATCCTCGAAGAACTATGGCGGTGCTGGATATTGCGATGATGCAACCAATGAGTACCGCTGAGCGCACATTTACGCCGAGTAGAGCACAGATGCCGACAACCGCCAGAATTGTCGCACCGACCTGGATGGTGCCGCCGACCGCGATTGCACGCCAGAGTCCTCGGATACGCTCCAATGATAGCTCGAGGCCGATGCCGAAGAGCAAGAGCACGACCCCCAATTCGGCAATTACCTCTACGTGGTGAATATCCGCCACGAGACCCAGGGCGTTTGGGCCGACGAGGGCGCCAGCCACGATGAATCCAGCGATCGAAGGAATTCGAAAACGTCGCAGCAGAACTACAGCAGCCACGGCCGCGGCGAGGATGATGACGAACTCACGCAAGAAAGACAGATCTGTCATAGGTCGTTACAAGCTACAGGGCCTGCGCCGAGAAGTCGAAACCCCAACGCAGCATCGCAATCGCAACGAGTGCGGCCCCCTCGAGCCGCGATAAGCGCCATCCCGAGCGCAAAAAAACCAAAACCAGGAACACCATTCCGCAGAGCGCTGCCAGGGATACGCGTGCTATCGGGTCGACTCCAAGAGGCCGGAGCATCCCCGCGAGCCCCAGCATCCCGAGCAGATTGAAAATGTCGCTCCCGATCAAGTTGCCGGCGCTGATCGCGTAGCGCCCCTTGAAAACTCCAGACAGGCTCGTGGCCATCTCGGTAGCCGAAGTTCCGGCCGCAACGATAGTCACACCGATTTCCCACTCACTCACGCCAAAGCCACGCGAGAGCGCGGCCGCAGACTCTACTAGTAAGTGGGACCCGCCGATGATGCAAGCCAATCCGATCGCTAGCGTCGAATTTGCTGGGGAGCGATCTGGCGCTCGATGCGCTGGATCAGCTTCTGTGGCTATGGCTCTCTCGTTCTTCCCATGGTGGACTCCCTCCTCCATAGAAATGCGCCGTTTGCTACGAGCAGCGCACTACCGACTGCCGCGTAGTCAGACTTTTGAGAGTCATCCAAAGCTCGCGGGCTCCTGATACGCACACCCCAACCTCGGATGAGGACGGCCCTGGCATACCGCAACCACATTGAGTTGACAATGCCCTCGCGAGACGCGGTCCGGCCGCCGTTACCTCCCGCCCCTCAGCCTCTCCAACCAGGTTTGCGCGGGCACCATGTTCGGTTCACGTTGGAGACACTCCTCGTAGTACCGGATGGCCGTGGTAGTATCGCCCATCACCCGGTGGAGATTCGCGAGCTGCCAGGGGCCGTCGAGCGCGTACGGGTGCATCTCCACGAGGTGATGAAGGACATCCAAGGCCGACTCATATTCCCCCCTGTCGGTCAACCGAGCTCCCGCCTGGGTGAGGATGTGGCTGGGAGGGTCAATGGTGAACCCAAGGCTCTGTGAAACTGCGTCGTAGTGATAGCGGATTTCCTCCCATCCTGAAACATTCTCGACGTCAGGGAAGGGGTAGTCCCGGAACAAGTCTAAAAGCGCGGACCGTGCTTCGACCGGCGCCAGGAAGAACGGCCAATCCGTTTTGATGTCGATGCGCCAACGGAAACTCTCCACCGCGTTCTGCTCCAGGTTTGTTCTCAGCGCCTCCAGCATCCCCATGTCCCAACGGTCGTCCGACGCGCCATGACTCACCGCGAAATACTTACCCCCCGCATCTGAGTTGGAAGCGTATTCCCCCAGGTCGCCACAAAGGGATCGCTGCGGAAAGTCGAATCGGCAGGGGTCGTTGAGAATGAAGGCCTGGAAGTTCTCCGCCGACTCCAGCAGCGTGTATACGCCAAACACGGCGGCGGCCTGTGGGCCGACCATTACCCTGTAAGGTTTGGTCCTGTACTCTGCCTCGACGAAAGGGAAAACCTCCTGCCGAAGTGCCTGGAGGAACCGGTCCGCATGGCCTTCCTCGCCCGCTCGGTCTTCTGAACGGGGCCAAGGCAGGAGGTCGCGGTAGCGGTAAGTGTTCTGCACCCCCACGAGGATCATTGGCGGGATCCTATCAATCGACAGATGGTACAGGTCGTTCACCAGCTGGGAGAAATACCCCTCCACCCAATCGGAATAAAAGAGATACACGACTGGATAGGAGGCTTCTGTTGATTCATACCCCCGGGGAAGATGGACTTGGAGAACCCGGTCCTCTCCCAGGATCTGCGAGTACAGCACCCGGTACGCACCGAGCGTGATGGGGTCGTTGTCGGTCTGGGCGCTGCCTTTACCAGAGATGGCCGTGAGGGAGACGACCGCGATGAGCGCACCTTGGATGATCTGTTTCATGTCGACCTTCCCAATGGACAAAGAGTGGCGTCGCCGACGTTCACGGTGCTGCTACCCCTGTTGTCCGGGATCGTTCAGAACGCGGAACGAAAAGAGGCGGGGATCTCAATGTGAGCAGCGGCGTACTTGGATTCTGGTGAGCGCCCATAGTGGATGACGGCAGCGTCATCACTCGTAACGCAGTGCCTCAACCGGGTCAATCGATGACGCGCGCAATGCGGGTCTCAAGGTAGCAGCCACGGACACACCGAAAAAGAGTAGCATGACGGCCACGAAGGTGATCGGGTCTGCCGGGTTGATGTTGAACAACATCGATTCCAGAAGTCTAGTGCACAGAAATGCCAACAGAAGTCCGGTAGTCGTGCCGATCCCAACGAGCTTGAGGCCGTCCCAGATAACAAGCCGTAGCACCTGCGATTTCTGAGCACCGACCGAAATCCGGATCCCGACCTCCCGCGTCCGTCTGGAGACGTCGTAAGCAATCACTCCGTACAGACCGGTTGTCCCCAATACCAAGGCCAACAGCCCTAATCCTACCAGAATGGCGGCGAGCGCTCTAGGTAGAAACAGCATCAACTCCATATGCCCCGACACGGTGGTGAGGTCCAGGATGGGGAGATGGCTATCCAGTTCGCGGATTTCCCTCCTTACAGGCTGCACCAACTCCATTCCGCCAACGGAGCTCGCCACTACGAGGTGTGTGATTCCAAATGAGGCATCAACATACGGAAAGTAGAGGAAAAATCGTGGAGGCTCACCTAAAGATCTGTACTTTCCATCCCTCGCGACCCCTACGATCGTCCGCGGTTCTTCGTCGGTTCCGTTGACACGCACCTGTTGGCCGATGGCGCTCCCACCGGGCCAGTAGGTCCGGGCGAACGTGTTGTTCACAATCACCACTCGCTCGCCTTCGGGCAGATCCATCTGGCTGAATGCCCGGCCGAACAGGATTGGGATACCAAGTGCCTGGAAGTAATCCGGACTCACAGAAGCAACATCCACACTCACGCCATCCTCGTCCACCTGTACGAGAGGCGTCTGTGGGTACACCTCCGTAATCGAGACACTCTGTCCGAGGGGCAAACGGTCACAATATGCCACAGATAGTACGCCCGGCAGCGCGGCAATCCTCGGTTTGAGTTCTTCGAAGAAGGCGCTGCTCTCTTCTACACCGTACCCGCTCTCACTCATTGGGAGTGTTGCGACCACGCCCTCCCGAAGCATGAACCCCGTATCTATCTTGCTCGCATTCCCCAGACTGCGCAGAAACAGGCCCGCACATACAAGCAGCACCGCTGACACAGCCACTTGGACGACGACTAGCGTGCCGCGCACCCCGACGCGCCTGAGGCAGCCCTCGCCGACGCCGTATTCGTCTTTGACGGCTCCCACCAACTCAGGCCGAGTGCTCTGCAAAGCAGGCACTAGACCAAAAATCAGTCCGGTTAGCAAAGAAACCGCCAGTGTGAACACGAGCACGTTGCCGTCGATACCGATATTCAGGTGAACCGGGACCATTATCGGAGGCTGGACCGCTAGCAGCGCTTGTATCAGCCAGTGTGCTAGTGCCAGTCCCGCCATCCCACCCAGCACGGCTAGCGTGGTGCTCTCCGTGAGCAATTGGCGGATGAGGCGGAGGCGTCCCGCTCCCAAAGCGAGCCGGATCCCAATCTCCTTTCTCCGGGCGAGGCCGTGGGCCAGCAGCATGCTCGCGAGATTCGTGCAAGCAATCAACAGCACCAGTCCCACCATCGCCATGAGTGAGAGGGTGAAGCCCCTGATAACTCCGTCCAATTGCGGATGGAGAGCGACTTCCTCTGTCGGCAACAGGAGCGCTCTCCTCTCGGCGTTCGTCTCCGGGTATTCCTCCGCTAGGTTGGTCGATACCACTGTGAGAGCCGCCCGAGCCCGCTCAGGCGTGACACCGGTCTTCAGACGTCCCTTGATCCACAAGCCGTTGGACCCGCGCGATTCCAGTCGCGTGCTACCCGGATGCAACAGCGGATCGAGCGTGATCGGATACCACACGTCGGCCTGAAGAGGAAACAGACCGTTGAACTCCTCAGGTGCGACGCCGATGATCGTGAAGTTATGTCCTGACAGGCGGATGGTTTCTCCCACGACGTCCGTGGCTCCTCCCATCCGGTTTTTCCAGAACGAGTGGCCAATTACCACAGTCGGGCTCGCTCCGATTGCTCCATCCTCCGGAACAAACGCCCTTCCCAGGGCCGGTCTCACACCAAGAACGGCGAAGTAATCCGCAGTGACCTCTTCACCGAACAACAATTCGCTCTCCTCTCCCGTATCGCGAATGACCACTCCGACGTTGTAGAGCACCATATCCTCAAATACGTCCTGGGTGTGCTCTCTCCAGTCGACGAAGTCGGCGTAGGAAGAAGGCCCGTATTCGATCCCGCCATCGTCGTCCGAGTCGTTGGTGTAGATGTCCACCAGACTTTCGGGATCCTCCACAGGCAGGTTCCGCAGAAACACCGAGCTGTAGATGCTGAAGATGGCGGTGTTCGCCCCGATACCGAGCGCCAGCGACAGTACGGCGATGATTGTCAGTCCAGGATTCTTGACGAGCATCCGGGCGGCGTGATAGAAGTCCCGCACCAGTGTACCCAATCCGAGCAATTCCTCTAACTGGCGTGGCCCCCGCGAGGGGTTCCGGTGCGGGCCGCGGCCGGCACCGTGCTTGCGCGAGAAAGCTGCTAGCCGCTCTGACGTCGCGGACCGGGCGAGATCGAACAGCGTCTTGCTCCAAAATCGCGTGAAACCGGCAATGCCAGCCGCGTTCTTCGGGTGCTCACGGTCGGCGCGAAAGAACACCAGCAGATCGTCCCGGAAGCGGCGTCGGAATGACGCCGGATATGTCAGCAACAGGATGGAGAACACCCGTTCTCCGAACGACATCAGGGCGCCTCCGGGTCCGGAAGCAGGTTATTGGATCGTGCGTACTCAACCACACGGTTGAGCCTGCGCAGCTCGCTCTCGAGGATCGCTCGCCCGGCAGGCTCCAGCTGGTAGGACCTGCCACGCCGGGCATCGCGACTCGACTCGCCTACGGTTGCCTCTGAGATGAGGCCGGACCGCTCGAGCCGCTGGATGGCCTGGTAGAGTGTTCCGGAACCAAGACTCACCTCGCCCGATGTGCGCTCCTCTACATCCAGTTTGATGCCGTAACCGTGGCAGGGCCCTCGGCTGAGTGAAAGCAGGATCTCGAACGCGAACGGTGTAAGTGCTTGATTGCCTTGCGGTTGCGTGTCTTTCATAGGCGGATTCCCTGGTCGCAGTGTACGAGGGAATATATCATTCATTGACATGTTAGTCAACGACATATCATCTGTCGGTTGAACCATCTTGAGCAGTAGGGGAGGTGCCGCTCTGCGTTTTTCTTCACCGGGAGATTCGCCTCCCGCACAACTTGATCCAGAAACTGAATCGGCCCGTGTTTTTCGGAGACCGTTTTACTCGAGCTTGGAATCGGCGAAGAAGCCGACCCACTGGCCATCTGGAGAAAAGAACGGATCCCACACGGGGGCGAGGCGCCGAACCGACAGTCAAACCGACAGGCAGGGCCCCAAAGGTGCGCGCCTCTACCGGCAGACAAAGCGCTAAGTTACTTTGTTACCTCGATTTAGCGTTTTGAGGGACAGGTGGCCGAGAGGTCGAAGGCGCGCGCCTGGAGAGCG
>CAZFHS010000025.1:0-90377 GCA_964518955.1 uncultured Gemmatimonadaceae bacterium
GCGTGGCCGGTTAATGTCCCCCCACCCCTTTGGGCCACCCCCCCCCCCCCCCCCGCAAAGATGGAGAGAGTGACCGTGAAGGAAACGATCCGCTTTACGCTGAATGGAGAATCGGTGACACTGGAAACGGAGCCAGATCGAAAGCTCCTTTGGGTGCTCCGAACAGACCTGGAGAAGACCGGCACCAAGTATGGGTGTGGGGCGGGTATGTGTGGCTCATGCACCGTCGTGGTGGACGGTTCACCTGTCCGGTCGTGTATCGTCAACATCGATTACGTGCAAGGCAAGAGTGTGACCACGATCGAAGGCCTCGCCGCAAATGGGGAACTGCACCCTCTGCAGCAGGAGTTCTTCGAGCATGGCGCTTACCAGTGCGGCTACTGCACTCCAGGAATGATCATGAATGCGTACGGTATGCTCCAGGTCAATCCAAGGCCAACACGAGACGAAATCGTGCAAGGCATGGAGAACAACCTGTGCCGTTGCTCAGCGTACAAGAGGATCATTGAGGCGATCGAATCGGTTGCCGGAGCGACGGCAGGCGGCCATGAGTGAGATCTCGGCGATGCACAGACGCGAGTTCGTGAAAGTTTTGGGGGGCGGGATTCTCGTCTGCGTCAATCTTGGACCACGGACGATCTACAACTCGAGTGCCGAACCGGCGTTTCAACGAGGCTACCCAGAGGACATCAACGCATACCTCCACATTCCCGAAGAGGGCAAGATCACGTTGTACTCCGGAAAAATCGAAATGGGGCAGGGGATCATGACGTCCCTCACCCAGATGGCAGCCGAAGACCTCGGTATAAACCTCGAGTCGATGCAGATCGTCATGGGTGACACCGATTCCTGCCCTTGGGATATGGGGACATTTGGCTCGCTAACCACTCGCATGTTCGGTCCTGCGGTCAGGGCTGCAGCGGCAAAGGCCCGCCTTGTCTTGATGGATATGGCGGCTGAACGGCTCGGCGTGGACCGACAGTCTCTTTCGGTCGAGAATGGCGTCATATATGCGAATGGCGAACGCAGCCGCAGGGTGACGTATGGAGAACTTGCTCGGGGGCAGGAAATCACGCACACCGTGGATGAAGAGGCAGTGCAGCGCTCTGTGCGGGAGTTCAGGGTCATGGGTCAATCTCCGCTCAGGATGGATGGTGTTGAAAAGGTGACGGGCGCTGCCGAGTATGCCGGAGACGTAAGACTCCCGGGAATGTTGTTCGCGCGAGTGCTCCGGCCTCCGGCGCACGGGGCGACACTCACACGAGTGGATATATCTGCGGCGGAAGCGATGTCGGGCGTTACGGTGGTTAACCAAGACGGCCTGGTGGCCGTTCTCTGCAATGATCCGGAAATGGCCGGCCGGGCGTTACGGCAAATCGACGCTGAATTCGATGAGCCAGCAGCCAATGTCGATACCGAGTCCATATTCGAGCACCTCGTCGAGGTTGCGCTTGAGCCCAACGTTCCCGAAGAAGAAGGTGATTTGCTGGCTGGCAGAAGCGCAGCTGCTCAGATCTTCGAGGAGACGTACTTCAACAGCTATGTCGCGCACGCGCCGATTGAGCCGCATACGGCTGTGGCGCAGATCGAAGACGGGAAGGCGACAGTGTGGGCGTCTACACAGGCGCCGTTCATGGAACAACGTATGATCGCTCAATCTCTCGGTTTCGCCGCCGAAAACGTACGGGTGCTAACTCCCTACGTTGGAGGTGGTTTTGGCGGCAAGGTGGGAGGCTTGCAGGCGGTCGAGGCAGCGCGTCTCGCCCAGATCACCGGCAGGCCGGTTCAGGTCGCCTGGACTCGAGCAGAGGAGTTCTTTCACGACACCTTCCGGCCGGCTGCCACCATCACGGTCTCGTCAGGCATCGACGGTGACGGAAAGCTCACACTCTGGGATTACGAAGTTTACGGCGCCGGCGCGCGCGGTTCCGACGTCTTCTACGACGTCCCGAACCATAGCGTGAAGGTGTATGGAGAGTGGGGAAGGGCGCCTGAAGGGATGCACCCATTCGCCGTGGGAGCCTGGAGGGCCCCCGCTGCAAACAGCAATCGGTTTGCGGCAGAACAGCAGATCGAGATCATGGCGTACGCCGCCGGCATCGATCCGTTGGAGTTCAGGCTGTCCAATACGAGCGACGAACGCATGCTAGCCACGCTCAGCACGGTTGCGGAGGCTTATGGATGGCAGCCTCGATCTACGCCAGCGCGTAACGGCCGAGGTCGGGGACTGGCGTGCGGTATTGATGCTGAGACTTATGTCGCTTTGGTTGCGGACGTGACGGTAGACTCGAGCACGGGTCATGTAACGGTCGATCGAATCGTGTGCGCGCAGGATATGGGTGTCGTCGTGAATCCGGATGGGAGTCGCATGCAGATGGAGGGATGCATCGCCATGGGGCTCGGATACGTGTTCAGCGAAGAACTGCGCTTCGAGGGTGGGAAAATCCTCGACACCAACTTCGGAACGTACAGGTTGGCGAAGTTCTCTCAGATGCCCCGGATCGATACCGTGTTTGTCTCGAATGATGAGCTGCCACCCAAAGGCGGAGGAGAGCCAGCCATCATCAATATGGGAGCGGTGGTGGCCAACGCGATCTACGATGCGACCGGGGCCAGGGTGTATCGTCTACCAATGACCCCGGAGAGGGTGTTGGCGGCTATCTCGGAGGTTTAGGGAGAACTACCGGCTTAATCGTTGCGTTCCTCTATGCAGCCGAGAGCGTCTTCAGCTGCTTCGACGACATCCTCGTTGCTGTCTTCCAACAGCTGCTGCAGGGCGGTTCGTGCACTCTCGTGTCCGATGGCACCGAGCAGGTCTGCAGTGTCACCTCGGAGGGCAGCATCATCGGATTCCAGGCTTGGAAATATCTGGTCGACGAGCGTATCCAGTGATTCTGCCGCTTCGTCGACGGCGTTTTGTGCCGTGAGGCTAAGACCGATCCGTTTCTCCAGCGTGCTCTTGTTCCACAATTCGGCAAACGCCGAAATGCCTCGACCGTTCACCAGCCAAGCGGTAGCGTCTTCGATGCGTCCAGAATCCATGAGAGAGACAAAAATCGCATCTTCGGCCCCGGGCCCTTGAAGCTCGACTATGCGTTGCGCGAGTTCCTCCTGAGTCACCACACCGACAATCGTGAGTTCTTCGTTGATCACTATCGTCGGCACCGACCGAATTTGATAGCGGGATGCCATTTCGTCGTGTTCCCCGACGTCTTTCACACTCACTGTCACCAAAGAGTGTGCGGCCGCGAGCTCGTGTGCCGCTTTCACTGCTTGCGGGCAGTTTGGGCAACCTTGGCCTATGAATATCAGGATTTCCACAGGCTCGTTCAGGTCGGAGAGTCCGTTGAGCGCACTGCTGTCCGAAATATTGTCGGCCATTGTCTTATCCCGACGTTAGGTGTGGAGATGATCGGGCATCACGTAAAACCGGATCTTATTCGACGAGCAGCAGGGAGTATCGATTCATAGTCTGATCGTGTTTGCGGAGCACGTCGATAGGGAACCCGAGCGATCGCACAGTACCGAACACATCGACGGCAAGCGCTTCGGGGCTCGGTCTGGCCAACTTGGGCTTTTTGCAGTCTACGCGCGTTGCTGCGCAGTCCTTGCACATGCGGCACTCATCCATCTTCAACAAGAAGGCCTTTTGGTACCCAGAGAGAAACACCTCTCTCTCGAGCTTGAGCAACCGCGCGTTTTTCTTGTGGCACCACGCATCTCGATCTTTGGGATCTTTCAGTTTTGTAGATAGGCGCATGACGAGAACCTGATCGTATTCGGAGAATAGGTCGCGGCATTCTGGCACCGAAGGCACTGCCGGAGGACAACCACCCTTCTTGCCGTAGGTGTCACATCCAAACATGCACTTGAAACGGACCCATTGGCGCACCTGAATGTCGCTGCCGGACGTCCACTTGCATTCATCAGCTCCGAATTTCGATGCCATCTCCTCGATCTTGTCGCGATCGGCCTCATTCATGACGCTTGCTCCCTGTTTGCGCAGATTGATTGCTCGGCTGGCAGTCGCGGGACGTATGATATCTCCGGTGTAGTCACCAGCGCTACTAGTGTCCGGTATGAGTATTCTCCGTCTGGTAATCGGTAATCTGTGATCGCCCCTCTGGGTGCCAAGCCGCACCAGCTTACCCATGGTCACTTACGGATCATTGACTAGATTGTCTGGCTGTCGAAATCACCATCCATCCGCGGATCGGAGAACCCCGCTATGCGAAATCGAAGCTCTCTGTACTCCATGCTTTTGCTCGTTTTGTTCATCGCTTTTGCCGCCTGCGCTGGCGAGACCGAAGCGGTCCCTGAGATCTCCGAGGCAGAGATCACCGCTGAAGTGCCCGAATTGGACGCCATTCATGAGTTGATGTACCCGCTTTGGCACGGAGCGTACCCCGAACAAGACTTCGACAGTATCCGCCAGCTCGTCCCTCAGTTCGAACCAATGCTCGCCGCTGTGGAAGTGGTGGAACTGCCGGGGATTCTGCGCCACAAGCAGGAAGGCTGGGACAACGGAATGAGTGTGATGATGTCATCTTTCGATGGCCTCAAGCAGGCAGTCGACGCGAGTGACAATGAAGCGATTCTGTCCCACGCTGAAGCTTTTCACATGGGATACGAGCAACTCGTGCGCGTGATACGTCCGTTAGTTCCTGAGCTGGCATCGTTCCACCAAGACCTCTACAAGCTCATTCACTATTACGGCCCGGCAAACGATGCAGCAAAGATGCATGATGCTTTCGTCGCCATGTCGGAGAAGATGGAACCTCTCACAGGGGCAACACTTCCCGAGAGACTGGCTGACCGTCAAGCGGACTTCGACGCCGGAGTGGTTGCGCTTGGAGAACGGCTGGCTGAACTCGATGAAGCGCTCGGTGGGTCTGACGATGAGGCCATTCAGGCAGCGGTGGACGCGGTGCACGCAGCATATGGTGCGCTCGAGGCGTTGTTTGAGTAGTTCGGACCAAGGTGTCCGCCATACCTCCGGGAACCCTGCCGGAGGAGGCGGCTACCGCCGACAGTGGCCAAACTCTCGACGTACCCTCAATTCGACCTCACCAGGATTGTGGCGCTCGCAGTAACCGACTCGGTTCCGTAGACTGCAACCCCGGCCCGCAACGTGACCAAACCTGGCCGATACGCACGCCAGAGAAAGTGCACGCCGTCTGAGTCAGCCTGATTTGCTGCGATGGGGTCTGACCAATCACTCGGTTCGCCGTGCAGCCGCAACAATCCGCTGGCGCGGTTCAGTTCCGCAATCACGCCTCCATTCACGTCGATAGCCTCGACAAGAAATGAGATCGTGTCCCCTACATCCAGCAGTACACTGTCGGGAGTGAGACGTATGCCTGCCACGCGGCTGACGATCTGATGCGTGGTTACGTCATCGACGTGAGCCGTAGCCGTGGACAGTTGAAATTCTCCGAACCCACGCATTGCGACCAGACCATTGCCTAGTGATTCGGCATTAGGCCCCGAGGTTTTCCATCGGTACTCATAGGGCGCTCGGTTCGACGGAGGCGCAGGGGTACGGCATGTTGCCTCGAAGAACCCCTCCTCCGCTAGGAATTGGACGGTGTCTCCTACCTGGAAGGCTGGCGGCGGGTTACCGTATCCCGTGTCATCATAGCCGGCGACGCTGGTTCGAATATGCCAGACGCCAAAAGGGCAGCATGCAGCCACAAGTATGGCCGCTGAAAACGTACAACCCAAAACCGCCACTGGTGCAGACGATGTAGATGAGGCGCACTTGGTTCTTGGGATCTGCTTCATTATGTCAAACCATACCTGGGCCCTCTCAAGTATCAGTCAAGCAATCTCGGCTGATGCTCGACGCCTTCGTCGGCCGGGCGTATCTTGGCCGTGGTCGATACGGGTTGGTTGAAAACGGATTCGGATTGGAAAGCCAAATGGGAATCGGAATGATCGGATTGGGCACGATGGGCGCGAGTATGACCCGGCGACTCTTGTCCACTCACCGGGTGGTCGTATTTGATGCCAGCGCAGATGCGGTTCGGGCAATGGAAACCGAAGGTGCCGCTGCCGCAACCGGAGTTGACCATTTGGTTGATCAACTCGCTACTCCACGGACCGTTTGGATAATGCTCCCAGCTGGAGAACCAACCGAATCGACGATAATGGAGCTTTCTCGATCGCTCGCGGGAGGCGACATAGTTGTCGATGGAGGCAATAGCCACTACAGGGATACGCTGCGCCGAGCAGAGGTGCTGGCGGAGAGGGGCGTACACTTTGTGGATGTTGGCACGAGTGGAGGAATGAAGGGAGCCGACCTCGGGTACGCCCTGATGGTGGGTGGCGATGAGGTTGTCGTCGAGCGGCTTGGCCCCGTGTTCGCCTCACTGGCCTTTGACGCGGAAAAAGGCTGGGGAAGGGTGGGGCCGAACGGGGCGGGGCACTTCGCGAAAATGGTGCACAACGGAGTAGAGTACGGCTTGATGCGCGCATATGCGCAAGGGCTCAATGCTCTCGAAAACGAACAGTTGTTCGGAGTGGACCTCACGATGATCACGGATATCTGGCGTCATGGAGCGATGGCGAGGTCAGCCATTCTCGACTTGGTCCACGAAGCTCTGGTGGAGAATCCCGAATTGGGCTCGCTGGCGCCGTATGTGGCGGACGTAGAACCAGTGCGCTGGACGACCCGGGACGCTATAGATCAGATCGCGCAGCGGGGGTACGATCGGGATCAGTTTGCGTAGTTGAGCTGGCTACACGGAGAGCGGCCAATGCAGGTGAATTGGCCGCTGATGAACGCGGAAACCAACAGGAACTTGATTGCCCCACCCAACCCCAGCAAATATCCGCCTCGTCGGCACACTTCCGCGTCAGTCACTCATACGGCTCGACCAAAGGCTCGGATCAGAGAACGAACCCCAATATCAGGTATAGTGCGACGGTCACGCCCGCTACGCGAAGAGCATACGGCAGCTGCGTTCTCACGTGATCGATATGATCGGTTCCGGCAGACATCGAAGACATGATAGTGCTGTCAGAGATCGGCGAACAGTGATCCCCGAATATCCCGCCACCAAGTACTGCCGCAATCACGAGGCTCGTATGGAGTCCGATGATTTCGACCATCGGTATGGCGATCGGCATCATGATTGCCCAGGTACCCCAAGATGTACCCGTCGAAAACGAAGTGATCGCCGACACGATAAATAGTGCCGCGGGAATGACCGCACCCGGAAGTCCCCCTTCTACTGCGCGGGCCACGTAGTCACCGGTGCCGATTGCCCTGCACGTATCGCCGATGACGAATGCGAACAGGAGCAAAATGACGATCGGGATCATCCCACCGATACCCTTCATGAAGATGTCGGTGACTTCTGTGAACGTCAGGATTCCTTGAACTCGATACGCCAGCCCGGCAAGCACTAACCCGATCCCGAGGGCCCAGAACACCGAAGCGGTGCCGTCTCCGTTCATTGGATTGCCGTCACCTGTCACGAAGAGTCCGACCAACACCGCCACCACGAGTGTGACGATCGGAATGAGCATGTTGATAGTTCTCGTGGGCACACCGCGCTTGCTCTCGAGCATCAGGACATCTGAGGAAACCAACGGTTCGGCGCCGTCGCGCAGGAGTTTCCCCTCCTCGCGCACGCGCCGCTCCGCTTCCTTCATCGGACCGATGTTCGTGTCCCTAACCGCAACGAACAAAGCTACGAATATGGCCAGCAGCGCATAGACGTTCAGAGGAATCGCGGCCAGCATTGCCCGCAGTGGCAGGTCGATTCCTTGCGCGGCCAAGAGGCCGATTATGTATGCCCCCCACGAGTTGAGCGGCATCACCGTGGCCTTTGCTGCAGCGGTCGAATCGAGGATGTATGCTAGCTTCTCGCGCGAGATCCGCAGCCTGTCGAATATCGGTCGGGACACCGGCCCCGATACGAACACCCCTACGTTGCCTTCGACGAAGATTATGAACCCGATGAACCACGCCAAAATGCTAGCCGAACGTCTGTCGTTTACGAACCCTCCCGCCGACACACGTTCGATAAAGCCTTCCATACCCCCTGAATACTGGATGAACGCTATGAGGGCGCCGATCATGGCCGTGAGCAGAATCGTGAGTGTGCGGTCGCGATCGCCGAAAACGCCAACGACTTCATTGACCGAAACGATCATTCCTGTCAGCGGATTCCATCCGCTCATAATCGTCCAGCCCAACCATATGCCAAGCAGGAGCGATACGTAGACCTGTTTGGTTTTGATAGCCATACCTAGCGCAAGCAACGGCGGAAGAACGGAGAGCAGTCCGTATGACTCCATGATTCCTCAGAGCACCAGGCCGAAGGCGATGTACAGCAGAATTGATAGGCCGGCGAGAACCATGGTGTAGGGCAGCTGCGTTCTGACGTGGTCGATATGGTCAGTTCCGGAGGCCATCGTTGCGATGATGGTTGAGTCTGAGATTGGCGAACTGTGGTCGCCGAAGAGGCCTCCGCCAAGTACTGCCGCCACCGCAAGGCCGGCGTTGAGATCTAGCAGGGCCGCCATGGGGATGACGATTGGGATCATTATTGCCCATGTACCAAATGAGGTGCCGGTCGCGAACGCGGTTATGCCGCCAACGACAAACAGGGCGGCCGGCACCAGCCACGCCGGCAGCCCGGCCTCGGTTGCCGAAGCAACGTATGGGCCGGTTCCAAGTGCCTGGCAGGCATCACCGATGCCGAATGCCAGCACGAGGAGCACCCCGACCGAGATCATCCCGCCTACGCCCTTCATGAACATGTCGGTGATCTCGTTCACCGTCATGATCTTTTTGCCACGGTATATGCAGGCGCCAAGGAAGAGCCCTATCAGTACGGCCCAGAACGCAGACATCGAGCCGTTACCATTCATCACGTTTCCGTCGCCGGTCACATAGAGTAGGATCGGCAGCGATATGACCATAGTCGCTACCGGAAGCAACAAGTAGAGCGGGTTCGGTTGCACACCTACTTTGGTGGGAATTGCCAGGGCCTCACCGGCTACGAGCGGCTCCGCGCCATCTCTCAGCACTTTCCCCTCTTCACGAACGCGGCGCTCGGCGGTCGCCATCGGCCCAAAGTCGCGAGTGGACATGCCAACTACGAGTGCGCCCACGACAGCCAGAATCGCGTAGAAGTTGAGTGGCAACGATGCTATCAAGAGGCCCACTGGCGATTCCACATCCTGAGTGATGAGCAGCCCAATGACGTATGCGCCGAACGTATTGAGGGGAATCAACATGGTTTTCGGCGAGCACATCGAGTCTAGCAGGAAACTCAGCTTCTCCCTCGAAATCTTGAATCTGTCGAATAGCGGCCTGGTCACAGCTCCCGATACGAGTATCCCGATGGTCGACTCGACCATGACCACAAGAGAGATGATCCATGCCAGGAATACCGCCGAGTTACGGGTTTTGACGAACCCCTTCTCAGTGACCCACTCCACGAAACCGCTCATGCCGCCCGCGTATTGAGTCAGGGTGAGCAAGGCGCCGATCATCACGGTTAGCATGATGATCATCGCTCGGTCCGGCTCCGCAAAGATTCCCACAAGGCTGTCCACTGACTGCACCAACCCGGCGACCGGATTCCACCCGTTTAGAATCGTCCAGGCCAGCCAAATGCCTGCGAGTAGCGAGGGATAGACCTGCTTGCTCCAAATCGCCAACCCGATTGCGAGAATGGGTGGGAGAATCGAGAGAATGCCCGGTGCAACGATGTCAGTCATCGCGGCTCTCGATGGGAGGGGTCATCCGATCGCCTCTAGGATTTCCATGGTCGAACGTCGAAGAGCATCGGAAAGGCGATTCCGCTCGCGGAGCAGTTCGGTGTAAAGCATGTGCGACAGTTCGTCGTCGGGAGGCGTATCACGAAGTAGGTAAAGTTCGTGCAGAGCTGGGATCGAGCTGCTCAAAGCGTCTAGTTCGTAGCGATCTTGTGCATAACGGCCACCGGCGGTCTCGAATGCTGGGAGGATGGTTCGGCTGACCATCATCTTTGCACGGTTGATTCGGAGTACGTGCTGACTATCCAGTTC
Organism: uncultured Gemmatimonadaceae bacterium; assembly: GCA_964518955.1. Classification (GTDB taxonomy): domain Bacteria; phylum Gemmatimonadota; class Gemmatimonadetes; order Gemmatimonadales; family GWC2-71-9; genus JBDGYW01. The sequence goes on from CAZFHS010000025.1 coordinate 10,048, forward strand.
CGAAGTCGTCAAATCGGCCAAAACCTTCGTAGCCGACACGAACGGTTCTACCGGCAATTCCAGGTCGAAACGACCTCCAGCCACATGCCTCATCTCGTTCAGACTGTCGGATATTCTCGCTGCAGAGGCGGTGAAGTCCATCGGCAGCATTTTCGGAGAGCACATTTCCCAAACGTATGTGGCAAAAATGTTGGTTGTGTCGCGGTATCGATCGCGGTCCACCTTGTCGAGTGTGTCGGCAAGACTGTGCCACCACCAGCTGCCACGGGCGCCACCCCACTCGGCGATCTGTTCCTTCGAGAAATGGAACCGTCCTTCGAGCGCAGGCAATCCCAAACCGAAGAACGGATGTTCGTTTCCGCGCGTCAGGTGCCGATGTCCTGTCTCCACGCCGAGCACCTCCCGCTCGATTCGTTGATGGAAACTCTGAAGTTCTGGCGTCGAGTCACCAAGATAGAACGCGCTGTTCGTGTTCCCGACTGTGTCGACATTGAAGTACGCGACGGCGTGTTCGTCCAAATCGTCCCAATAACGGTCGGCAAACCAGGTCGAGCCTTCGTAGTCGCCGATCTCGTGGCCATTCCAGAAGCCGAACACGATATCTCGGCTGAGCGACTCGCGATGAAGGGCAAAAACTCGCGCGAGCTCCAACTTCATCGTGTTGCCGGCGGCGTTGTCAGTCATTCCTGGCCGCCAGGAGTCGTAGTGCCCACCGATCAAGAGGAAATCGCCGCTCTTGTTGTTCGTTGCTCGGAGACGAGCCCAAGGTTGGGTGAGCGGGCCCCAATCCCTCGTGGCTTGCGCGACGATTCTCGCGCGTGCAGATCCTCGCTGGAGCCTGGCGATGACCTCGTCGCCTGCGGCGCGGCTGATCCCGAGGGCTGCGATCTGTGGCACGTCCGGCATGGTGTCACGTGTGGGATTGCCCCATACACACTTGATTCCGCCGCAGGGAATGGTGTCGAACTCCGGCAGGCCCCAGTTGATGAAGATGATTGCCGCAGCGTCGTGCTGTGCCGCGATGAACGCCTTTCTCGGGCGCGAAGGCCCGGCAGAAATCTCCGTGAGCACTGCGCCACCGCGCACGTCTTTTCCGACGTAATTCTCTTCGGCGCCCGGGCCGACGTAAAAGAGCTCAAGATCGAGGCCCTCGTCCGGTGTGGACACGATGTGACCGCACGGTTCACATGGGAACTCACGGCCGTCGGCCCCCAGAAGAGCAAACTCGCCCATCTGCGGCACGCTCCGGTAGGCTGTGAAGGTGTCCAAATGGGCTTCTAGCCCGCAGCGATCCAGCTCCTCGGCGAAATACTCGCCCGCCCGCTTTTGGTCGGGGGTGCCTGAGATTCTCGCCGGAGCGTTCTCATTGATCCATTCGAGGTGTTTCCATGCTCGATCGAGGGAGAGGTCGTTGAGGATACGTTGGTTCATGAAACCGCCTCACGCGCGAGAATCCCCGAAAGGCAGCCAATTGCACCAGCGGCCTTCGTGATTTCGTCCACTTCGACTGTAACGGTCGCGACTCCGGCTTTGTTGAGCTCTTTTTCCGTGATCGGGTATCCTGCCGGCATCAGCACCTTCCGAGGGCCTGCCGTCACGAAGTTGTGAGCCATTCCGCTGCGAATTTCCTCATCGCTTGGAAATGTCCGTACCTGATAGCCGTGCTTGCGCATAGTCTCCACCAAGGTCCAAGGCACTCCGCCCGTGCGCACGAATGCGAGATCGTTGTCGACGATTCGAACAGATCCCATGAGGTGCATTGCTGTGTGCGGAAGGTCCACAATCTGTGATTCAACGCCGAGCTCCCAGAGCGAACTCGATACCTGTGCCGCTCCCTCGGCGTTAGTCCGAAGCCCTCTTCCGATCAGCACAACGCTCGGGTTGAGCCAAGCTGCGTCCGCACCTTCAAAGGTGCCCGTGCCGCCCACGCTTCTCAGAATCGGTATTCCGAGATCTGCGAGACGACGCGCAATCCAACGTTCCTCTCCGGCCCTGACTGTGGATGCAGGACGTCCGAGGATCGCACCCGAAGGAGTCATGAACATCAAGTCGGCAACGAACATCTGGTTTGGGGGGGGACGATCGGCCGGGTCGACGTAGTGCACTTCCACGCCTTGTTCGCGGTAAGCATCCGCCAGACCATCGTGCTGGCTTGTCAGTTTGTCCGAGTCGGGAGTGTCCAGCATCTGGCTCCGATCGGGATCGCCCAGCTCTGCTATTTCCGATCCGGGTCGGTGCAGGAGCGTGGCCCTCAGTGGGGAGCACTCGCTTGCAACAGAGTAGTTGCCCCACACGCTTCCGATTTCGTCGACAAGCCGAGCTGTACGCGGTGACCAGCCGGGGCCTCCATAAGCTGCAGCGTTTTTGTCATTCATGGCGTTCTATCAGTCGTAGGTTACCACGATCTTCACGACCGTGTCGGGCTCGTGTTCGAGCAGTTCAAATCCTCGTTCGATTTCCGTGAACGGCACACGATGGGTGATCAAGTCGGTAATGCCATCGAGTGCGCCTCGCTTGACCGTCTCGAAATACCAACGGGCGAGCTTGCGGACATCTCCGCGACCATCAGCGGAGATCATCTCCAATTCGCCGAGATGAAACTCCATACCGAAAACCGGATGTCGAGGTGGCTGCCCACGGAGTTGAGATACCACGCAAAGACGGCCGTTTCGTTTGAGTGCCGCCATAGCATCGCAAACCGCGTCATACGATGACGATGTCTCGATTGCCACGTCGAAGCCGTCGGACTCGTATCGTTCCTTCAACAACTTTGGTACATCGAGATCCGATGGATCGAGTGCAGCGTTTGCTCCGATTTCGAGGGCGTGTGTGCGCCGCGTTTCGTATGGATCTGTGCCGATGATTCGGCAGGCTCCCGCAAGACGCCCGATCTTCACCGTGAGCAGGCCGATGAATCCGAGTCCGGTTACGAACAGATCGTCACCGGCCAATAAGCGCGATCGGCGAATGCCGTGCAATGCGACGGTCGCAAGCGAATACGCCACTGCTTCCTCGTCACTGATTCCGTCGGGCACGGCAATTAATTTGTCCTCAGCTCTGACGATCTCCTCGGCGTGGCCGTAATGACCTACCACTCGTTGCCCCACAAAGAGCGACGAGACCTCCGAACCTACTGCAAAGACCTCGGCGACCTTTTCATAGCCAAGCATCCTAGGAAACCGAGCCGCACCGACACGACCCGGGCGGAATCCTGAGTCGAGTTGAGGATCCGAACCGAAATACCACGCTGCTTCCGTGCCGCTGCTGATAGCTCCCATCCTGGTGCGCAGATGCACATCGTGAGGGCCGAGCATGGGAATCGTGTGTTGCTCGTAGCGGATGTCTCGAGGGCCATGAAGCATCAACACTCTGCTCATTTTTTCTTCCTCAAAGTGTTGGTTTGGCGGCTACGTGGATTGCTGCAACTCCACCGAAGAACCGCTCCACCTTTTCGATTTCGAACCCTGCCTGCACCAGCATTGAAGACACCTCATCGGCGTCGAAGAAACGTCGTGCTGACTCCGCCAGGTAACGGTACGCGCCGCCATTGCCAGAAATCATCCCACCTACCACCGCTACCGCGGTCCTTAGGTAGGTGTGAAAACCATATCGCAGTAGCCGGTTTGTGGGCTGGCTGGTTTCCACGACTACGAAAGTGCCGCCAGGCCGCAATACGCGTAGCACCTCCGCTAAAGCTTGATCAGTGATCGGGTTCTTCCAGGTGATGTTGCGGAAACCGAATGCGATCCCGACGATGTCGAAGTGTTCATCCGCGAATTTCATCTGACTCGCGTCGCCCTCGACGAATTCAGCGGTTTCTCTCCACCCCTCTGCCTCTGCCTTATCGCGAGCGATTTCAAGCATCGCCGACGAGAAGTCCAATCCGAAGATCTCAGCGTCTTCTCGGGCTTTCCGGCGAAAGTGGAGCGCGAGGTCACCTGTTCCACAACAGAGGTCCAACATACGCGATGGATTTTTTGCGATACACAATTCTGCCGCTCGAGAACGCCATCGTTCGTCCAGGCGGAGCGTCAGCACCCGATTGAGTAGGTCGTACCGACCGGGTACCGCATCAAACATGCGTTTGAGCGGCTTCCGGGGTCGGGTAGCCTTGTGCTGCCGGGTTTTCTCTTCGTTTGTGCTGCTCGTATGCGGCATCAAGGCCTCGCGCAATTCCGGGCCGGAGTCGAGTGTGAATCTAAGGGGGGGTCGCGGCGGCTGGTACGGCGGGTATCTTTTCAAATACCATGAGCGACCCCACAAACACCTCCGTGTCAGCGCGGCCGGGAACGGTCGCGGGCAGACCCGCGCGCGCCACGATTCCGCGCCGGCGGGCTTCAGACCTGTCGTCGTACGACTGCTCCGATCTCGGCGAGCAATCCGGCCTCGATATCGTCAAAGACTGCCTCGAACTCATGTTTTCGTTGGAGTTCTTTCAGCGGTACAAAGCCAAGAGTTTTGAACTACTCGAAATTGGTGCGGGGTCCACCGTTTTGGAGGTGGGCTGCGGCACCGGCGTGGACGCCAGGCAGCTCGCCTATGTGGTAGGCGAAAAAGGATCTGTCTTTGCTGTCGACAAAAGCGAGTCGAAGATCGCCGAAGTCCGAAGGCAGCCGGGCCTGCCAAAGGCGCTGGTCCCGAAAGTAGCAGATGTATGCAGGCTTCCTTTCGAAGACGGAATGTTCCACGCCGTGAGGGTGGATCGGACTCTGCAGCATGTCAAAGATCTCGAGTCGGCGGTTCGAGAAATGGTGCGTGTGCTCGCTTCGGGCGGAAGGGTCGTTGCCAGCGAACCCGATTGGGGAACTCTGCAGATAGACTCGGAGGATGTTCAGACAACAAGAACGATGGCGCGAGTTCTCTGCGACAGCATTCGTCACGGATGGGTGGGCAGAAGCGTTTTCCGATATTTCGGGGCTGCCGGACTCACCGACATCGAGGTGTTTCCGGAAACCATGATAATGACGGACTTCAACACCGCCAACGAGATTCTGCACATCGGGAGGACGCTCAGAGATTGTGTTCTGAAGGATCTGCTCGACGAGTCCACCGCCCGCGGTTGGTTCGAGGAACTCAGGGAGCGTGACAACAACGGGCAGTTCTTCTCATCTCTCACTCTATACCTAGTGCGTGGCCGCAAGCCGCTACACAGGCCTCAGGCGTTCGAACGCTTCCTACAGAACCTGACCGGGAACGTCGATGAGTGAAGACAGCGGTAGGATACCCGATCTCACTCTGGAGACACTATCGAGGACGTTCTACAAAGAGGCGACGAAATACGGATTTACACATGTAGACTATGTCAGATATGTGAATCGACTGTTGGACATGGCCATGCAGGGAAGCTCCAATCCGGCAGAGGCTGACGAAGGTGCAGGTTCAGTCGCGGACGCCTTTCGAAACACTACTCGAGATGGCAAGCTCGATCTACCCCTCGAAGGAGACGGCATCGTAGTCCGTGAATTCGACGCCGATGAAGACCTTCCACTCTTCGATCGTTGGCTGTCGGAACTCAGCGGGCGTTACTTTCTGCTGTCACGGATCACCACCGAACGCCAGGATATCAGGGAAGTCGCTGCAAGCGATTCCAGCGTGCTCGGCATAATCACTCTGCCCGATTCGACCCCAATCGGCTCGGTGGCATTTCTCGACCACGACCTCGTGCATCGCAAGGCAGAACTACGTAAGATGATCGGCGATCCGGAACACCGTAGGAAAGGTTTCGCCACCAAGGCATCTGCGCTTTGGATTCGGTACGGTATCCAAACCCTCGATCTGAAGAAGATCTACGTGAACACGCTCAACGCCAACGTGGGCAATATCAAGCTGAACGAGGAACTTGGATTCAAGATCGAGGGCATTCTCCACAACGAGGTCTTCATTGACGGCGCATATCGTGATGTGCTGCGCATGAGTATGTGGAGCGATTAGCAGGTAGAGCGATCGATGAGAGCAGCCCTCGTGTAGAATTGACGAAGGGCCGAGGGGGTCCATGCTCCTCGGCCCTTCGCGCGGACGGGTGTCGGTACGCCGCGTTCGACTTAAGACAGTATGCGGCTAATTCCCCCCCCGTTCCCGGCGTGCCACACTTTCCCTCCGTGGAAAACTCCCCCACGCCCCACTCCGCCAATGATTCTTTCAGCAGCGAAGACTGCATCGTGACCGCTTTCGAGAGAAACCGTATCTGGCTGAGTGTGGTACCATGGCTCTCCGAAACACAGCATTCTGCCCAAGACACGTTTTGGCGCCGGAGTCGGTGTCACAACCCCAACACAGGTATCGTCACTGGCCAGAATTCGCCAACCAGTCTCGTATGTCTTTTTGCTGCCGTTCTTCTTGTCCGAAGGATCCTCGCATTCGACTTCGATTTCGTCCTGAACGACCTGATAGCCGGCGTTCTGAAAACCCTTGAGAACCTTGGAAGTGTCTCCAAGCATTGTATCCGCCTCGTGATAGTGGCCTCGTAGTTACAGTTACGACGCGTGGCGGGGAAAAGATTCAGTATGGGACGGTGCGGGCGCGGCGCTTCTATTCCACCACGATCTCGTCGACGAATACCCATGCTTGTCCGCCGGCACCTAGATGCCAGTCGGGACACCGACCGACATTGATCGATCTAACCCGGACGTATCGGGCCCCGCGGGGTTCGAACTCCATTGAGATGAGCTGCGTCTTGGGAATTGGGTCGGGTTCCTGTACGAGATCCACTGAACCCACATCTGACCAAGTCGTCCCGTCGACCGAAACCTCGAATTGGACAGCCCGGGGATAGAATATCCAGGAGATCTGACTGCGCAGGCAGTCGACTCCGATCCGGGAAACCCGGCGCTCCTCGCCGAAGTCGAGGGTGGCTTCCATGTCGATGCCCTCGAATCCTAGCCAGTGGCGGTCGTTGAAGTCGCGGCTGCCCACCATCCCGTCGACGAGGGACTCGGCGCCGTTCGCCGGGTACCTGGAACTAGGTAGGTTTGTCAGGGTCACCTGAGCGCCTACGGCCAAATGTGTTACGGTGTTCTCTCGCCGGAATCCGCGCCGGCCGGGTAGGCGTACTTCGCTGCCTTCGCTTCCCGTCAATCGATCTCCCAGGGTCTCTCTGGCAACCGCGGCAAGCGCGTCGAGCCGAGCGACGACCTGAGGGTTGGCTGCCGATACGTCGGTCGTCTCGTTCCTGTCGTTTTCCAGGTCATACAACGCAGCCGGGACGGTAGGAGAAGCGTAGGGGCCCGGGTGGCCATCATTTCCGGGTTCGACACCCACATACGAACGTGTTCGGTGCTCGTACACGCGCTTCCACTTACCTTCACGAACACCGCGCAACTCGGCGGTATAGTAGAAGTAGAATTGGGTCCTCGGGCTAACATCGGGTACGCCTGCTAGAAGAGGAAGTATGCTGACTCCGTCGATCTTCTTCTCAGGCATGGGTGCACCGGTGATCTCGACGATGGTCGGAAGCAGGTCTATGGTAGATGCCATCTCGGTACAGATCGCTCCGGGCTCAACCTCCCCGGGCCATCTGACAATCGCCGGCACACGCGGGCCACCCTCGAAGGCCGTGCCTTTTCCCTCCCTCAATCCGCCGGTGGAACCTGCGTGATTGCCATAGTTCAACCAGGGGCCATTGTCACTCGTGAATATGACCAGGGTTTCCTCGGTCAGATTGAACCTCTCCAGTGCAGACAAGACCTGGCCGACAGACCAGTCGATTTCTTCGATCACGTCGCCGTACATACCCTGAGTGCTGTGACCTCTGAACTTGTCGGATACGCCGAGTGGGACGTGTGGCATCGAATGCGCCAAGTAGAGGAAGAATGGTCCGGCTTCATTTCTACTGATGAACTCAACTGCACGTTCGGTATACCGCGTGGTGATCGTGGCCTGCTCATCGAGGTCATCAATTGTCTCGACTGTGCTATTGCCATCAATGAGAGGAAGCGCGGGATACGTGAGCTTGTGTCCCTCTGTCACGGGATTTCCGTCGTAGTCCACAGGCCACATGTCGTTGGAGTACGGAATACCGAGGTATTCGTCAAAACCATGTTGTTGGGGCAGGAACTCTTCGTGGTGACCCAGGTGCCACTTGCCGACCATGCCGGTAGCGTAGCCGCGTTGTTTCAACAGATCGGCGATTGTGTCTTCCTCGACATTGAGCCCGACTTCGGCGAAAGGTCCCAATGCACCGCGGATTGATACGCGTTCTGCATAACAACCAGTGAGCAGAGAGGCACGAGAAGCAGAGCACACGGCCTGACTGGCATAAAAATCGGTGAAGCGCATGCCTTCGTTTGCCAGCCGGTCCAAATTGGGGGTGTTGAAACCCTGGGCACCGTATACGCCAACGTCGCCGTAACCGAGATCGTCGAGGAAAATCAGAACTACATTTGGCGAAGTACGTCCGGGCGCGCAGCCTGCTACCGCATTGCTTGCGGCCAGCGTCAGGCCGGCGGCGCCAACCTGCCTCAGAAAATCACGGCGTGTGGGGCTGTTAGTAATCATAAGTAGGGTTTGATTCTCCGTGCGACTGTGCTGCACTTGTCGGCGAGGAATTCCACTTCGGTTTCGGTGTGCTCGGTTGTGTTGCAGCCAAACGTAAGGCCTGGCGCCGTGAACACGTCCTCGAGCAACAGAGCTGTGTGGACCACCTTGTGTCCCAATAGAATATCACAAACCGAAGGATCTAGGTTCTCATCCGGTGTGGTATGCTCGGCTCCCTCCTCGTATGGGAACAGAAGCATGTGCAGCGAGTTACCGGGCAACGCGTCTATGCGGTCACCGGCGAATCGCACCGGTATGCCCTCATCCGCAAATGTTTCGGTCACACGCGATCGGAGCATTTCGCCTATGCGTGCCATGTGTGGGTAGATATCGGATTCGTTTTCGGAAAGGTGCTGTAGGTAGAGTTTCGCCGCCAACAGCGATGCCGGGTGAGCGGAATACGTTCCCCCTGAAAACTTCACTCTCGAGTTCGTGGCGTTCCCAACCAGCTCCATGATGTCGGCTCGTCCGGCCACCGCGGCAACCGGCATCCCGCCGCCTATCGCTTTGCCGAGAGTCATCAGATCGGGAGTGATGCCGTACAATGCTCCAGTGTTACTTGCGGCATAGCGGAACCCGGATATGACCTCGTCGTGAACCAGCACCGTGCCGTGTTTCTCAGTCAACCTCCGAGCCTCGGCCATGTATTCCCGTGTGGCAGGGAAAAGCCCGCCGGCGCCGATTACCGGTTCAATGAGGAAACACGCAATGTTTTCCCCACATTGTTCGAACTGTTCCGCCAGGTGAGACGGATCGTTGAATCGAGTTACGACGATTTCGTCCGTGACGGCGCCGGGGATTCCCTCGCTATCTACACCGTCAAATCCATCGCGGTACCCGACACCCTTCAAGCCCCAGGGGTTCGCTCCGTGCCAGCCTGCCCCCACCTTCATCACCAACGATCGGCCTGTAAACGACCTAGCCATCATGATTGCGTACATCGTCGCGAGCGCACCGGCACAGGTGAAACGCACACGTTCGGCACCTGTGCATCGGCAGATGAGTTCAGCTACTTCGATCTGCAGGCGGTCTGTGAACCCGGTTTGCAGACCAAAGCCACGCTTCAGCTGATCGGCCACAGCTTCGGTAACGAAGCTCGGGTTATGCCCGAGAATATTTCCGTAGTGGCCTTGCCAGAAATCGAGAATCTCGTGCCCGTCCTCGTCGGTTATCCATGCTCCGTGGGCGGAAGCGATTCGAGGTGCGAACGGCTGTAAGAGGCGGAGCGCGTGGCTACCGCCGTCAATCAGGTATTTAATGGCGTGTTCGTGAAGGTCCGCAGAGATTGGAGATCGTTTCTGATACGCCTTCCCCATTTCCGCCATTAGCTTCGAATAATCTCGTTTGACCATCGAGATCTCCAAATCGGTGAATTAGAAATTCAATGTCCAACATCCGACGGAGAATGTCCAATGTACCGCCGTACCGCCGTACCGCCGTACCGCCTTTCCGCCTTTCCGCCCATATTTCGCTCTTATCGCAGTGGGCCAGTAACGTTGGAGGGGAACCGTGATGAACTTGACCATCTATTTGGCGGGCGAGATTCACACCGATTGGAGAGAACGGATAAAAGCGGGCATAGAGGAACACGAATTGTCTGTGACGGTTCTCGGGCCGGTCACCGATCACGAGGCGAGTGACAACGTCGGCGTGAACATCCTAGGCGATGAACAAGACCCATTCTGGAAAGACCGCAAGGGCGCTGGCGTCAATGCCGTTCGCACGAGAACCGCAATACACAAATCAGACATCGTGGTCGTGAAATTCGGCGAGCAATATCGACAGTGGAACGCTGCATTCGAGGCTGGCTATGCAGTGGCTTTGGGCAAGTCACTCATTGTGCTTCACAGCGCCGACCTGACGCACGCACTCAAGGAGATCGACGCCGCAGCAATGGCCGTGGCCGAATCTCCGGAACAGGTCCTAGAAATCCTACGCTACGTGACGCCGCAGAGGTGAAGATCTCCTGAGTTTGAATCACAGCGCCTATGGGAACTGTATGAATGGCATGGCACATAAGAGCAAGATGGTCCTCCGAGCGAATATGGATTCGGTGACGAATGCGCTGGCGAAAGCATCGAGAGAGGCGCTTTTCCTGGTCTGTGTCTTCGGCGTCCTCCCTAGCAGTACCCATGCCCAAGACGAACCTCAGTTCCCGGTGAACCCGAGGGTGTTGGTGGACGGCGTGTTCGAACGCTGCGAGGGTATTGCATTCAATGGTGAAGGCGAACTCTTCGTTGCTGGCAACAGCCGGCTGTGGCACGTGTCCAAGGATGGCACTGCGACGGAAATCGTCCAGCTCTATTCGAACCTGGGTCTCGCACCAATAGGTGACCGCGACATTCTAATGGCTGACTTCGGCCCGACCAATCGGTTCAGCAACGGCCCAAACGTTGACGGCATCGTGTGGCGCATCTCTCCGGAAGGGGACACGACTCGCGTAGTTGACGGTGGATTTGGGGATCCCAACTTCGTTTTGGTTAGATCTGACGGCTCGATTCTCGTTTCCGATGATGCGACCGATGAAATACTGCTGGTGCTTCCCGACGGCCGGATGGGAGTCTTTTCGGATGCGGTAGGGCACCCCAATGGCTTGGCGCTATCTGCGGACGAGTCGACCCTGTATGTGGCTCAGATTTTCAAGAGCATTCGACCTGTAGTGTCGGATGGGCGGGTGTGGGCGCTGCCTCTCACAGACGGCATGCCGTCGGGAGAGCCCGAACTCTTGGTGGATTTGGGTGATGCTGCCGCTAACGACGGATTGGCGCTCGATGAATTCGGGCGAGTTTATGTCGCAGCAAATGGATCGGGCGAGATTTGGCGCATAGATCCGGAGACACGAGAAGCGGTTTTGATAGCCGAAAACATGCCCGGTGCGGCGAGTCTAGTGTTCGGCGAGGGGGATTTCGACCATTTTGCGATCTATGTCACGTCAACGCGCACCGGGAAGGTATGGGAAGTTTGGGTAGGGGTGCGTGGGGCACCGCTCCATCGCTAGAACTTCTGTCGACTATCCCTTTTTAGTACCTTATATGGTTGCAACAAGCCCTCATCATCTTTGAGGATGGGATATTGGCCACGATACTTGTCGTCGACGACGAACCGTCGATCCGGAGTTCCGTCGGGCGATTCCTCCAGGTCAAGAACCACGACGTTCTAGAGGCAGGTGACGGCGTTGAGGCTCTGGAAGAGTTAGCCGCGCACGACGTAGACCTGGCCATTGTCGATCTTGTGATGCCTCGCATGAATGGTCTCGAACTCATCGACCGGATGAGCACCGAATATGCAGCAACGCCAATCCTCGTGATATCTGCCTATCCTGATGTCTGCGAACTCTCGGATTCGGAGGCCCACGTGGTGGGCGTATTGAGGAAACCCTTCGAACTGAAGCACCTGTCGGATGCTCTAGATACCGCGCTAATGGTCGGGTAGCGCAGTATCGTTTCGGTCCCTTCTTTTTTTTCAAATCAGTGAGGCAGCTTCTTGTAGACCTTCTCGCCAGCCTCGATCCTCACCGGCAACTGATTTTGACGGGGAGGGAGTGGACAAGTGGCAAACTCGGTGAATGCGCACGGCGGGTTGGTGGCCCTATTGAAGTCGATGAACATGCGATCCCGATCGTCCGGCGCATTTACGGTTAGGAAACGTCCTCCACCGTAGGTTTCGTCCGCGTTCGTTCTGTCGCCGAATACGATCGAGAAGCGCTCGCCATAGGGATCGCCCGTTACGTCGATGCGCAGTTCCTCGCCGTCGACGTCGAACACCACAGCGCCAGGTGATGGTTGAACGGACACAGTCCCAATGATGTTCGGTATTCTGATCATCTTCGGTGGATCGTAACGATCGAATCGAGCTGGTATCCGCCAGCCAACATCGATTGGGAACATCTCGATGCCGTCGAACGCGGCAATTGCCGGATTCTCGGTGTCGCGGAGCCTGATTCCTATGCGGTCTGCCCGCTCGATTACGAACCACTGAAGCGAACCCAGGTGTACGGTCGGGGGTCTGCCGCGATCGCCGGACGACAATACGAGTGACGAGACCGGTTGTCCGGCGTGTGTCACCGGAACTCCTTGTACCACGTTCATTTCGACGCTGTTGCCGGTACGAATGAACGAACCGATCCTTGGCGATGCAGACGGCGGGAATACAACGTTGTTGCTTGGGTCGCTCCCAAAGCTGTTTGGACCTGGCTCCAACCAATACAGACCTGCCAGTGAGAACCAACTGTCGGGCCGTCTCAAAGACTCGACCCTCCGTGCATGCCATGATTCGATTTCGCTCAGGTGCACTTCGGGATCCAAATTGGGTACCTCAGGTGCACAAGCCAGCGTGGTGACGACAGTCAGTAGTGCACAGAAAAACACATTCGGCGACGTTGTTTCGGATTTCACTCGAGCTTCCCCAATGATTGATGCTTCATCTAAAGTAACCCGTTGATTGCAGGCGATTCTTACACATCGGTGACCGCCTCATAGATTACGTCGTCCCTTACACCGCGAGTCTGCCATGCGTTCATTCTATCCGGTGGTATTCACCGGAATCTTGCTGACCATCCTGCCCGCCGACTTACTGGCACAGCACGACCAAGATGTGCGGTACGATTCTACACTGTTTCAGGCCCTGCAGTTCAGAAACGTGGGTCCGCACCGCGGAGGCCGTGTAACGGCGGTTGAGGGCATCGTCGACCAGCCATTCACGTTCTACATGGGAACGACGGGTGGTGGAGTTTGGCGCACCACAACGGGTGGGCAGACGTGGCACAACGTTTCGGATGGGTTTTTCTCTGTCGGATCGATCGGGGCCATCGACGTGGCTGATTCAGACCCGGACGTCATCTATGTCGGCACGGGCTCAGCCGCTATTCGCGGGAACGTCTCCACAGGCAAGGGGATGTACAAATCAACGGATGGTGCGGCGACGTGGAGCTTTGTAGGCGTCGAAGATGCCGGGCAGATCGCGCGCGTTCGCGTGCACCCAACTGACCCGGATCTGGTTTATGTGGCCGCCACCGGGCATCCTTTCGGCCGCAATGATATGCGCGGCGTGTTCCGTACGCGTGATGGCGGTGAGACGTGGGACAAAGTCCTATTCCTTTCCGATAGTGTGGGTGCAATCGATCTCTCTATGAACCCCGCGAATCCAGATGAGCTGTATGCCGGTATGTGGCGAGGCGAGCGCAAACCGTGGACAATGATCAGCGGTGCCCACGAAGGGGGAGTGTACAAGAGCACCGATGGTGGTGATACCTGGGAGAAGCTCACCAACGGCCTGCCTGGCGGTCTCGTGGGCAAGATCGGCATCGCGGTCTCTCCTGCCAACCCCAGTCGCGTATGGGCGCTCATAGAGGCGGAGGCAGCTGAAATCGGTCTGTATCGGTCGGATGACGCTGGCGTTTCTTGGGCCAAGATCAGCACCAACCGTGGCATCCTCTCTCGACCGTGGTACTTCTATTATCTGTGGCCGCACCCAACCGACCAGGACGTTCTCTGGGTCGGCAACTCCGGCCTATCCAAGTCTACCGATGGCGGTGTGCGCTTCTCACGCGTGGCGATGCCGCACAGCGACCACCATGATATGTGGATCAACCCGGTCAACCCGGACATAATCGTGGAAGGAAACGACGGCGGAGCAACGGTTTCATTCGATGGCGGAAACATGTGGTCCATACAGCTGAACCAACCTACCGCGGAGTTCTACTCTGTGACGGTCGACAGTCAGTTTCCGTATCGAGTGTATGGGCCACAACAGGACAACTCCACGATTTCGGTTCCCAACCTCGTACCTGGATCGGGTATCAGCTTTCAGCATTGGCTTTCCCATGGTGGGTGTGAGACGGGTCCCATCGCTGTCCGCCCCGACGATCCCAACATTTCCTACTCGGGGTGCTTCGGTGGACGTCTCGCTCGGTTTGACTACAAGACGCAGCAGTTCAGGCAGATCCGCGACTATCCTGAAAACCAGGCTGGAATGCCGGAAGCGGGATTGAGATATCGCATTCAGTGGAATGCACCAATTGTCCTTTCACCGCACGATCCACACGTGCTCTATCATGGGTCTCAATACGTGCATCGGTCGACCAACGAAGGCCAGAGTTGGGAGGTGATCAGCCCAGACCTCACAGCACAAGACTCAACGAAATTCGGTATGGCAGGCGGCCCGATATCGCACGATATCACGGGAGTTGAGACCTACTCTTCGTTGCTGGCGATTGCCGAATCGCATCACCAATCCGGTGAAATCTGGACCGGTTCGAACGACGGCAAGGTGTTCTTGACGCGCGACAATGGGACATCGTGGACAGACGTCACGCCTTCCGACCTACCGGTACCGAGTACCGTGAATCGAATCGATCTCTCGGTACACGGTCCAGGGAAAGCGTACATAACAGCCTATCGGTATCGGCTCGACGACTATGCTCCGTACGTCTACAGAACCGAAGACTACGGTGCCTCCTGGATGGCCATTGCAGATGGATCAAATGGCATACCGGGTGACTACCCGGTACGCGTTGTTCGCGAAGATCCCGAGCGACAGGGTCTCCTTTTCGCAGGTACCGAATTCGGTTTGTTCGTGTCGTTCGACGACGGTGGGCGGTGGCAGTCGCTGCAACTTAACCTTCCGATCACGCCGGTAACGGACCTCCTCATTCACCACGGTGACCTCGTGGTTGCCACGCAGGGCCGTTCGTTCTGGATTTTGGATGACGTCACACCGCTTCGCGCATTGTCAGATGAGATCGCCGAGGCGGAAGCATTTCTCTACCAGCCGCGACCGACGTATCGGACATCAGCGCGTGGAAGCGTCGGCCACTGGGACCGCGACAGGATTCTCGGCGCCACTCTTCCGCGTAGCTGGAAGGGCCAGAATCCTCCTGAAGGTGCGATCGTGTACTACTCGCTAGCGTCTGACCCCGATACTGTCAGCATCGAAATTTTGGAAGAGGATGGATCGTTGATGCGGCGGTTCCGAGGTGCGGCGGTACAGCACGAGGTCGGTCTCAACCGTTTCGTCTGGAACCTGCAGTACCCGGGGCCACAGGGTGGAGGGATGTCGGGACCTCGTGCCGCTCCCGGTACATATAGAGTACGTGTTACGGCCGACGATTGGACGGACACGAGAGAATTTTCAGTATTGAGGGATCCACGACTCACGGAAATCACTGATGCGCATCTGGTTGAACAGTTCAACTTCTTGATGGATGTCAGTGAGTCGTTTGCGCGCCTGAATGAAGCTACTGCGCAGGTCAGTGCTCTCAGGTCGGAGATCGATTCGGCGATGAACGCGCTCGCGGGTAGGGCTGGTCGGGGGATTGTTGACGCTGCAGACCGCGCCAAGGCAGGCCTAAACGACGTCGAGGCGCTGTTGATTCAAACGACCCCCGGCGGTTGGGCGAACCGACCAAAGATCCGTGGACACCTCAGATGGGTTGCGACGGCGGCGTCGAGTCAGCGCGGAATTCAGTACGATGCGCGTCCCACCGATCAACTGTGGGAACGGTATCGAGATCTCGAATCGGAACTAGAGCTCGCACTGGGAATGTTGGAGCTGCTAGTGGAAACAGAGATGCGACAATTTCGGGAGATGCTTCGGACGATTACTGATTGAGGGGTTGCTTGGCCTCTCCGTTACCGTTGTACGAGGTAAACCCGTAGAGCAGCAAGGCTGACCAAATCAATCCAAAGCTGATGAGCTCAGTATTCCCAAATGGTTCGCGGAACACAAAAACAGCGAATATGAATGTGAGTGTGGGGCCGATGTACTGCATCAGACCGACCGTCGCATAGCGTAATCGTTGCGCCGCATTCACGAACCAGACCATAGGCAGGGCTGTAATGATACCGGCCGAGAACAGCAGTACATCGGTCAGCCGGTCAGTGTGCGCAAACATTAGGTTCCCCGAGCTTTGCAGATATGCCAGATAGAGCAGCGCCACCGGCGTTATGCACACGGTCTCCAACGCAAGCCCCGGCACCCCGTCGATTTTTGTCTGCTTTCGAATGAGCCCGTAGAGGCCGAATGTGAGTGCCAACGAGAGGGCTACGACTGGCACCTCTCCGTGATCGATCCACATGATCGCCACACCGAACGACGCTAGGATGATGGCGACCACCTGTGGCGCACGGAATCTCTCCCGCAGGAAGACAAAACCCAGCAGTACGTTGAATAGAGGGTTGATGAAATACCCCAAACTCGTCTGCAGAACCTGATCGTGAGCGACAGCCCATATGAACACGAACCAGTTGATGGAGATGAGAACAGTCGTGGTGGCTAATGCGATGACCTTGGTGCGGTCGTTCATCGACGCCATAACGCTGCCTAGGCGCCCGCGTACGGCCAGCAATGCAACTAGCAGCATTGTTGTCCAGATGATGCGATGGGCGAGCACCTCCCCGGCCGAGACGTGAGCCACCGCTTTGAAGTAGAAGACGCACCCGCCCCACCAGATGAATGCAGCGAGTCCGTATGCGACGCCGACCCGTTCTCTGTGACGATCGGTAGGGGTGGTCAACTGCTTTCGGTGCTCCCTTCCAATTGGACTCCAGCATCGGACTGTTTGCCACACGATGTTGAATGTGCGCGGCCAATGGTGCACTTTGGCTCGACAGCGAAATGAAACATCGAATCTAGATGCCCGGGAGCTCCCAATGACCCTCAAATATTCTCGTCGTCGCTTCCTAGAGTTGGCTGGTGGTGTGGCTGGCCTTTCCGCGGCCTCGGCGTGCGCCACCCAGTCAGCCGCGACACAAGCTCCTCCACCGAATGTCGGTTTGGCGCTGCAACTCCCGACCGACACCTACGATCCTTGGGTCGAGATTATCAGGGACGGGTATCGCAACAACGTACGCGAAGTGTCACGCTTGGCGTCGGGGCGCCCGATTCTCGCTGTTATCAAGAACAACGCATATGGGATCGGTGACCAGACGGTTGGCCCATTGATGAACAGCTTCCCGGAGGTGGGCGGCATCGCATGTGTAAGGGTCCAAGAGGCCTTGGTCATGCGGGAAGCAGGTGTGACGAAGCCGATCTTGGTGATGGCAGAAGTCACGGAACCCGAGATGGAGTTGTTGGCAAGGCATGACGTTGCCGCCTCAATGTGGCACGACGATGCACCCGCCCGTATCGAACGAGTTGCGCGGCGCCTGGGGCACCCGGTACCGGTGCAGCTCTACGTGGATTCCGGCATGGGTAGAGAAGGAATGCCGTACAAGCGCGCGAAACCGTGGATACGTGAAATTTGCACCAGTGATGCGGCCAACGTAGTAGGGACGTTTACGATGTTCGTACACCAGGAAGAATTCGATCGAGTGCAACTCGCCCGGTTCGAAGAGATTATCTCTTGGGCGAGAGGGCAGGGATTGGCTCTTGGAACGCTGCACTCGTCCCCCACCTTCGAGGTGTTTCAGCTTCCCGACGCCCACATGGACATGGTCCGTCCGGGCAATGCACTGTTCGGCAATTACCCCAGCGCAGAGGGAGCAGAGGAACTCGCCGATCTGAGGCCGGTATTTCGGCTGCGAACGAGGGTGATTCGAGTCGAGAAGCTCGAGGTTGGAGAGAGTGCCGGATTCTATCGCTCGTTCGTTGCCGATAGACCGACGTGGATCGCGCTTCTGCCCGTTGGCCACACCGACGGTTACCCGCCCACGGCGCGTGGCACCTGCGAGGTCCTGATCAATGACCGCCTCTACCCAGTGATCGCGGGTCCCAACTCGGCTCACACGGTGCTCGACATTGGTGCGGAGAAGGCGGTCGAAGTTGGTGACGTTGCGACACTCATCGGTCCGGATCACGAGTCTATCCTGCCGCACACGGTCTCTGAGCGGACCGGCGTTCGGTTTCTGGCGTTGATAACGAAGCTCAATGCCAGACTACGGCGCCGTCTGGTTTGACCGCCAGGTTTGAACAGGGGCCGAACTTGCCAGGCTCGGATCAGAATCGTCGACCATCTTATGCGGGGATCTTGGCAACGCTGTCTAGCGTTGGTGTGATTGTTGTCAATCTCGCGGTGGACATCGACGAACCCCTATGGCTCACAGGAATTGGCCTCGCGTGTTTTGTGCTTGCGGTGACGTTTTCGGTCCCACCCTTTTTTCTCCTGAAGAAGCACGGCAGGATAGAGGGCGGCGGCCCGTATTATTCCACCACGACCTTGGTCGACAAAGGAGTTTACTCGGTGGTTCGGCATCCACAGTACGTGGGATACGCACTGTTCGTTCTCGGCTTCGCCTGCCTCGATCCGCATTGGCTTGCTGTGGGGCTCGCAATATTGGGATCTGCACTTTTCTATCTGCAGGCGATTCTCGAAGAGGGCTTTTGTGCGGCGCACCTTGGATCCGAATACCATGAGTACGGGAAAAGGGTCCCGAGATTCAACTTTGTGCAGGGTGTATTCAGGATTGTGAACCGGAGAAGAAGATGAAAACGAACCTCGCGATTGTTTCTGTTGCTCTCGTGTGCGCAACGGGGGGCCTGGCAGCGCAAACTGGAGATGGCCCGACTGACCCGGCCGAATTGGAGGCCTACATAGATGGTCTCATGCGGGTGCACCTAGAAGAGTTCAACACCGCAGGGGCTGTCGTGTCAGTGGTGAAGGATGGCGAGATCTTCTTCGCCAAGGGTTATGGGTACGCCGACTATACAGCGAGAGCTCCAGTCGACCCGGAAACCACGCTTTTCCGAATTGGTTCCGTCTCGAAGCTCTTCGTCTGGACATCGGTAATGCAATTGGTTGAGGAAGGAAGACTCGATCTCGATGCAGACGTTAACGACTACATCGATGAGTTCGAGATTCCGGATACGTATGCTGATCCGATCAGCCTAAACCACATCATGGCTCACTCGGCGGGCTTTGAGGACTGGATTGTCGGCCTGTTTGCAGCTGACACGGTGGCACTCCGACCGCTCGGCGACATCCTAGCTGACCAGGTGCCTGCAAGGGTGCGACCTCCGGGTGAGGTGTCTTCGTACTCGAACCACGCTACCGGCATGGCCGCGTACATAGTGGAGGTCGTGTCTGGAATGCCTTGGGAAGAGTTCGTGCAGGAGCGAATCCTGGATCCCCTTGGAATGGCGTACGCGACCTTCGCGCAGCCGCTTCCGGAACGACTGCGGCCATTTATGTCCGCTGGCTACACCCACTCCGGCGGGAAATTCCATGAGGAGGATTTCGAACTGGTCCCGTTGGCACCCGTGGGAGCCGGCTCGGTGTCCGGGCTCGACATGGCGAAGTTCATGATTGCACACCTCCAACTCGGGAGCTACCGAGACACGGTCATTCTACGCGAAGAGACTGCTCGGCAAATGCAGCGCGACTCGTATCGAATGGAGCCGGGTGTCAACTCGATGAATCATGGCTTCATGGACATGAGCCGAAACGGTCAGCGAATAATCGGGCATGGTGGAGACACCTTTTGGTTTCATTCCGACCTCGCACTATTCCCCGACCACGATCTAGGATTTTTCGTGTCTTACAACTCGGCTGATGGGGGAGAGGGCACGGGGAAGTTCACGGACGCGTTCGTAGATAGGTATTTCCCGGGGGAAGATGATCCCCCCGAGCTGACTGAAGGTTTTTCCGATCGTGCGGACGCGTTCACTGGCCACTATCGATCGAATCGATTCTCACATCAGTCACTCGCGAAGCTGGCAGCGGCGGTTGGGGCCATTGAAGTCATAGCGAGTGAAGATGGCACGCTGCGGCTTCTGGGCAGTGAGTGGGTCGAGGTGTCGCCACTCACGTTCCGAGAACTCGATGGCGATGACACCGTGGTATTCCGAGAAGCGGACGACGGTACGATGAGTCACTTTTTCCTGGCGGACGTTCCCGTGGTTGCATTTGAGAGGGTGCCGAGTGGAGAGGGACCCGGACTCCATCTGTTCGTGCTGGTATTTGCGGTGACAATGATGGTTGGAACCGTGCTTTCGTGGCCCTTTGGCTTCTGCCTTCGTCGCTGGTACAAGGTAGAAAAGGCCACTCTCATCAGGATGCCTGCTTACCGCCGTCTGGCGCTGTTTGTTGCTGCGGTTCTTTTCCTAGTATTCGTGTTGGGTTTTGCTAGGGTGATGTCTGATCCAAACCAGATTGCGATAGCAGTCCCAGGCACCCTGGTCGTTTTGCTCGCACTTCCAATTGTTGCCGGGTTGATCACGCTGGTGGCTGCTTACTTCACCTTCAAACTGTGGCAGCAAAAGGAGGGGCGACCATTGGGGCGGATTGTGTATTCGGCTGCGGTGATCTCCTTCTTTCTGTTCGTTTGGCAGTTGCATGTGTGGAACTTGCTAGGGTGGAGGTTCTGAATCGTAAGTTGTGTGTTGTGAGTCGTGAGTTATTTGCTTTTTTGGCCGAATTTCGGAAGAGTCTAATCAGGTGGTGAAGATGAGCAATACGAGAAGGTTGCCACGGCGTGTTTTTTTGGCTGGTGCGGCCGGGTGTATCGGGATCCCGGGGATCGCTGCGGCCGCATCGGGTTGTGGTCCGCGTCGGCAAAGAGGTGACCGTAGCGCGTTGCGGGAGCCCGGCCCTATGGTGCCCCCGGTACCGGCAGTTTTCCTCACTGTGAACGGAATGCCGGGCGACCCGGACGAGATCACTGTGTTGTGGACCTTCATCGTCAATGGGGATCCACCTCAGATTGGGGTCGCTGCGGCGCACGAACACATCGCCGGAGCTTTGATAGCGCACCATGGGGAGTTTGTGCTCAATGTGCCGGTAGCGGAAATCGTTGAACATTTCGATCGTGTAGACATGAGCTCTTCGAGGGTCGGTGACAAATACGAGCTCTCCGGGCTCACCAGGGGCCGGGCCACTGTCGTGGATGCGCCAACCGTCGAGGAATGCCCCATCCAGGTGGAGTGCAGAGTATTTGATACCATCGACGTGCCGCCGATGCGAACGATCTTCCTGGCCGACGTGGTTGCGACTACGGTGGTCGACGGTGTTGTGGATGAGAACGAGCGGCTGATAGTAAACAACGTTCCGTTTTTTGGCATGACAGCCGGGAGCGGTGAGTTCTATACCATGGATGAGGCGGTGGGGCACATCGGACACACGGTTGGAAGAGACGATATCCGGTACTAGGTAGTCAGATCTCGAGTTTCCAAACGGGTTCAGCGTTTTAGCGGTCTCCTGCGTATCTCCTTGTAATAACCAGGTGTTTTGGCAACATGTGTTGGAGCGGATGAGTCTCGTGAATCAGACTCCGCCGGCATGAGGTCACCTTTGCAATGGAATCGAGAATCGAATGAAGCAGATCCTGTCAATAGTCGTCGTTCTTTGCATTGTTGTCTGTCTCGCTCCGGATGCCAGCGTCCACGCGCAAGATCGGTCACCGGCTGCCGCCTCACAGACCTTGTCGGTGTTCCTGGATTGTAGTGGCCGTAGCTGCGACAGAGATCACTTCCGACGCGAAATCGCCTGGGTGAATTGGGCGCGCGACCGAAATGATGCCGACGTCCACTTGATGGTCACGACACAAGAAACGGGCGGTAACGGCTGGCATTACACGCTCGACTACATAGGCCTCCGAAACTTCGATGGTGTCGATAAATCTCTATCATACACGTCGGAGGCAAACGATACGGATGCGGAGGTCCGCGATGGACTGACGCAGACTTTGGCACTTGGGCTCGTGCAATACGTTGAGACCTCAGTGGTCGCCCCTCGGCTGCAGATTACCTACAGGCCGTTGGGGGCAGGCGCACCCACTGAAGTTGACGAAAACGACCCGTGGAATCTCTGGATGTTTCGAGTGAGCTTGAATGGAAACATCGAAGGTGAGGCGCAACAGAGCAGCTATTCGATTTCCGGGTCGGGAAGTGCAGACCGCGTGACGGAGGATTCGAAGGTCAACCTCAATCTCCGCGGTGAATACGAGCACGACACATACGAAACGTCCGACGGTTCGGAGAACTCGTACGCCAGCGAGGATTACAGCGCCAATTTGCTCATGGTGTGGAGCCTGAGTAACAACTGGTCGGTTGGTGGCAAAGCAAATGCCGACCGTTCAACCTACGAGAACAGGGACCTGGCACTATCGGGCGGCCCGGCGATCGAATTCAACTTCTTCCCCTATAGTGAATCCACTCGCAGGTCCGTGACGTTACGCTACGGTCTCGAGGTTGTGAGTCTCAACTATGCGGAAATTACGGTCGAAGGCAAGATGGATGAGGTACTACCTCGGCACAGCCTGACGCTCTCGTCGGCGATTCAACAGCCCTGGGGTGACATCAACGGCTCGATCGAGGCGATTCAATACCTGCACGAGTTGAGCACCCATCGAATCAATGTGAACGGTAGGATCGAGTACCGCATATTCCGTGGTTTGAACATCAATTTCGGAGGTAGTTTTTCCCGCATCAAAGACCAGTTCTACCTGTCCGCGGCCGGGCTTGACGACGACGACATTTATCTCGAGCGATTGGATCGAGAGACCGACTTTTCGTATGACTTGCGAGCGGGCTTCAGCTTCGTGTTCGGATCGAAGTTTGCAAACATCGTGAATCCGAGAATGGGTAGGCGCCGCGGCGGTTGGGGGAGGCACTAGGCTGGCAAGTCGTAAGCGGTGAGTCGGCCAACTCGCCTACTCACTACCTACGATCCACTTGCCGGATCACTCTTGTCTCATCGCCGTCATCGGATCGACCATACTGGCCCTTCGTGCCGGCAGGTAGCTCGCGAGCAGCGCTACCGCCAGAAGGATGGCCAAGACCGCGGATAGAGTCATTGGGTCACTGGTCCCAATACCAAACACCATCCCGCTCATGAGGCGTGATAGCGCAAACGAACCAGCCCCGCCAAGTAGCACGGCGACTCCTATCAGAAATGCGCTGTTTCTGAGCGTTTGCAGAGTAACGGTCGAAGCTCTCGCGCCGAGTGCCAACTTAATGCCGATCTGGCGCGTTTGCTCGCTCACGGTGTAGGACATGACTCCGTATATGCCCACACTCGCGAGCAGCAGAGCGACCGCCGCAAACAACCCCAGGGCCAACATCGTGAAGCGATCCTGCGCCAAAATCTCCGATCGGTATGATTCTACGGTGCGCACATTGTAGACTGGGAGGTTCCGATCTAACTCGTTGACCATGCGTCTGATGCCGTTCGATAGGATGGCAGGTTCACTGAGGCCCCGCGCGAAGACCGTCATCTGGCTGAATACGCTGAACTGGCGGTGATCCCAGTACACCTTTGCACGCGTTTCGCTGGCTGGACCATCGTGGCGAACATCACCGACTACGCCGATTACTTCGGCATCCAGTGTGTCACCCCAAGGCATCGAGACCGTCTTTCCTATCGGATCTTCGGCGGGCCACAGTTCCCGTGAAGCAGTCTCGTTGATTATTACCGAGAGTGGGGAGTCCTCGGTGTCGTCTAGCTGGAAGAGGCGTCCTGTCACTAGGGGCACGCCGAGAGCGCTGTGGAAATCGCGATGCACCCACCGCACGTCGGCTACCGGTTGTTCACCGCCTGGTGGAGTAGGGCGGTCGTTGACCCAGAAGCTCGTGGCTGAACCTGTTCCGCCTAACGGCATGAAGGTGATTGCACTCGCCGTGGTGACACCGGGTAGTGTCTGGACTCGTGTTACGAGATCCTCGAAGAACTGGACTCGAAGTTGAGACCCCGGATAGTTCCTTTCGGGCAGGCTGATTTGAGCAGTCACCACATTTGATGTGTCAAATCCCACATCGACGTCCAACAGCAGCGCAAAGCTACGAACAAGCAGACCGGCGCCAACCAACAGCATCATGGATAGGGCGAACTCAGCCACAACCAATCCGGCTCGTACTCGGTTGTGCCGCAACCCTGTTCCGCTGCGCTCGCCGCCCTCGACCAGGCCTTCCTTGACATCCAAGGCAGAAGTGCGCAATGCGGGTAGAGTGCCGAATGAAGCCCCTGTTAACAGTGAGAGAACGAGCGCAAAGCCAAATACGGCGTAGTCGATCCCAATCTCGTCGAGCCTCGGAAGGTTCTGCGGGCCAAGTGCGATGAGCGCATGCAGAGCGGCATATGCGATCAATATGCCAGCCAACCCTCCCGCCAACGCCAGGATTGAGCTTTCGGTCAGTAACTGGCGCACGACTCTCCTGCGACCCGCTCCCAACGCGGCGCGCACTGCGATCTCGCGCTGGCGCCCGGTGGAACGCGCCAGTAGTAGGTTGGCAACATTAGCGCATGCTATGAGTAACACAAACCCCACCGATCCAAACAGCACCAAGAGCGGCGTCGTCACATCGCCCACCAACTGTGTGTGCAGAGGAACTACTTTGACGCTCCAACCGGACTGAAATTCAGGGTATTCCTGTTCCAATCGTCCAGCGAGTGTTGTCATGTGGGTTTGTGCCTGCTCCACTGATATATCAGGGTGGAGTCGCGCCAATACCTGCAGGTAACGGCCTCGCGCGTTCCGCGAGATCTCGTCGAATTGGGCTGGGACCCATACGTCACGAGAGCCCGTGGAGTTGAACACAACGGGGACAGCAAAATCGAAATCGCGAGGTAGCACTCCAACGACTTCGGTAGCCGTTCCGTTCAGTATTATCGTCCGACCGACAACTTCCGGGTCCGATCCGAAACGCCGTTGCCAGAAACCATGGCTCAATACCACGACGCTCGCGGCCTGACCTTGCTCATCTTCGCTCACGAAGAGGCGCCCCAATTGCGCTCGTGGGCCGAGCATTGAGAACAGGGTCGGAGATAGCATCACTATGCCTACTCGTTCGGGCCCCTGGTCTCCCGTTATCGTTGCGCTTGCCTGCATAACCACTCCGATCTCTGAGAACACCTCATTCTGTTCTTTCCAGGCGAAGTAGTTTGCCGGTGAAACGACGTTGGTCTCGACGTCGCGCAGGTAGTTCTGTTCCCAGACGAAGACCAGGCCTTCTGGATCATCGAATGGAAGAGGCCTAAGCACGACGCTGTTGATGACACTGAAAATGGCGACATTCGCGCCGATCCCGAGTGCGAGCGTCGCTACGACAACCACCGAAAACATCGGCTGTCTCAACATACCGCGAAGGGAGTACCTGATATCCTGCCAGAGAGTGTCCATGAATCCGATCCGTCTTCTCGCGTTTTCCGAACGCAACCGCGATGAGTACTTGCGACCCGACGCCCTCATCCGCACCGCAGTCGGTACGAGGTCCGACAAGGTCTTGACCCAGAACCGCACCCCACCCCCTGGCCAATGTCGATATCGGGGGTTGTTGCGCTCGTCCTCGAAAAACTCGGCCAGTTCATCTCCGTAGCTGTCGCGGAAGTCGCGCGGGTAGAGGCGAAGGAGAACCCTGTACAATTTTTCCAACATGTGAGTCAGCGTGTCTCGGGCATGAGTTTCTTGCGGCGTGCGAACCGCACGATTTTGTCCATCTGCGCCAACTCGGTTTCAAGAGCTTCGCGGCCGGGGTTCTCGAGATGGTAATAGCGGCGTTTTCGCGCGCCCTTGGGTGCATCTGGCGGGGACTCGGTTTCAGCTATGTACCCGAGCGCCTCAAGACGCTGAATCGCTTCGTACAACGTGCCTGAGCCCAAGTTCATGGCGCCGCCCGTTCGCTCTTCTACCTCGAGCTTGATTCCATACCCGTGCGAGTTCGAGTTGGCCAGAGCTAATAGGATCTGGAATACCACAGGAGACAGGCTCCCAGAGATCGTGCCGTTGTTCGGTGACATATGTAGTTCCCAAGTTGCTGAGGTCGGTCGCCGATATGTCGGATGCCGACATGTCGGCAGGCGATGGTACAACAACGGGGAGTCTGCGGCAGAAGTTTCAATCGTTTCGCAATGCGGACAAATCCACTGGCGTGACGGTGAGTTCCTGATCAAGTTTTCAGCCGACGGGAGAACTGCCACCAAGCCCGGTTAGGGAGAGTGCTTCTGTGGTAATGCCATTCGAGAGCGTGATACCAAGCGCAGTCGCGAAGAAAAAGAGCAGGATCGTCGAGTTCACCCGCGAGCTAGTCTCTATCCCAACCCAGAACCCACCGGGTGTGCGGTACGAGCAGTGTGTTCAAGTAATCTCGGACGAGCTGGGTCGTGTAGGACTTGACCACGAAGTTGTGGAGATTCCCGGGCTCGTGTCGAATTGTGAAGGAGAGGTTTGCACGAGATTCGCAGTGCTCGCACGGTACGGGTCAGGCGACCCGGTGGTTCACTTTCACGGGCACTACGATGTGGTGCCCGCCTCCGACCGGGAGCTATTCGAGCCCAGGCTGCATGATGGCAAGATCTTCGGCAGGGGTTCGTCAGACATGAAAAGCGGCCTGGCCGCCATGATCTACGCGATCGATGCACTGCAAAGCTGCAATATCGACCTGACGGGCGCGATCGAGCTCGCGATTGTTCCGGACGAAGAGACCGGAGGT
Organism: uncultured Gemmatimonadaceae bacterium; assembly: GCA_964518955.1. GTDB lineage: Bacteria > Gemmatimonadota > Gemmatimonadetes > Gemmatimonadales > GWC2-71-9 > JBDGYW01. The sequence goes on from CAZFHS010000025.1 coordinate 36,937, forward strand.
GTCTTGGGTTCGAAATACCTCACCGAGGCCGGTCTCATCGGTCGGGCGGGCATTGGCATGCTAACGGCCGAGCCTACGAGCGGTGCCATCTGGAATGCGAGCCGTGGTGCAATTTCGTTGTTGATCAAGGTCAAGGGCGTTCCAATGCACGTTGGATTGCAGCACGATGGTGTGAACGCGTTCGACAACATGGTGGTGGTCGCGAATGCACTTTCACAGCTGAAACGCGAGGTCGAGGTGCGCACCACCGATTACAGGATTCAACCGGCTGAAGCCGCACGATCCATAATGATGCTAGGCGGGCGCTGTGAAGGTGGAACCAACTTCAATCTCGTTCCGGGAGAGTGCTCGTTCACGGTGGATCGTCGGATCAACCCTGAGGAAGACTTCGAAATCGAGAAACAGAGACTGTTCGATGCTCTGGATTGCTTGCGGAGTGACGGAATTGAGATCGATGTAGAGGTTCTACAGGAAGGCGCATCCGCAGGGGTCGCGGAAGACAACATGGTTGCACGTACACTCGCGAGGAACGTGGAGCGCATCACTGGAACACCGCCAGAATTCGAGATGTGTCCGGGTCTGTTGGAGACGAGGTTCTATTCAGCCAACGGAATTCCGGCGTTTGCGTACGGGCCGGGCATCCTGTCGGTGTCGCACGGACCGAACGAATTTGTGCCAGTACAAAATATCTTGGATTGCACTTCGATCTACGCGATGACCGCCGCTCACCTCCTGGGCGGCCGAACCGAGGGTACGCCGTATGACTAGGCCCGGCTTGATCAACAACGACCAACTCAATGCCTTCTGCAAGGATTCGGCGGCTTACCTGGGCGGAATACCCGGTGGACCTCTGACGGGCCTCACCTTCGCGGCCAAGGACATCTTCGATGTTGCAGGGCATGTGACCGGCGGCGGCAATCCCGATTGGAAAGCCACACACGATGTTGCCCAGCACACGGCCTGGGCGATAGCGGCGTTGGTCGATGCGGGCGCAACGCTGGTGGGAAAAACCCAAACGGTAGAGTTCACCCGCGGCATTTTCGGAGAAAATCCGCACTATGGCACACCCGTGAATCCGCGAGCACCAGGCCACGATCCGGGCGGTTCGTCGAATGGGTCGGCGGCAGCTGTGGCTGGTGGGTTGGTCGATTTTGCGCTCGGTTCCGACACGCTTGGTTCGGTACGGATTCCGTCCAGCAACTGTGGGCTCTTGGGCATGCGCACGACCCATGGCCGGATTCCTCTCGACGGAATGATGCTTCAGGCACCGAGCTACGATACTGTCGGCTGGTTCGCCCGCGATGCCGAGATGTTCTCGCGTGTTGGGAGAATCCTGCTACCAAGCGTGTCGACGTCGCTACAGAGGCCATGTCGCCTGGTTGTCGCTGAGGATGCATTTGAGCTGGCGGATGAAACTGTTGCCCAAGCGCTTAGGCCGTTTGTGAAAGCTGTGGCAGGATTGCTCGGCTCCTCGGTTTCGGAGCGGCTAGCTGAGATGAATCTCGGTGAGTGGCATCAGCAGCAGCTCACACTTCAGAGCAGGGAAGCGTGGCGCAGCGTCGAGGATTGGGTAGATAGGGTGAACCCGCGAATGAGCTACTGGGTGGCCAAACGCTACGCAATTGCGAGCGAGCTCTCTGATGCGGATGTGGAGGCGGCCACGGAAGAACGAAGAGCCATCAAGGCGCGGATGGCCGAAGTGTTGGAGGGTGATGCTGTCGTGTGTTTGCCTACCACGGCAATGCCCTCGCGTCCGGTCAACGAACGAATATCGACCAGGCTGGCGGTCCAGGAGGCAACGTACTGTCTGGTGACTATCGCTAGCACGATCGGAGCACCACAGATCAATCTCCCATTGGCGGAAGTCGGAGGATTGCCGGTGGGGCTCTCTCTAATGGGTCCTCCGGGGTCAGATGAAGTACTGATGGAATTGGCGGTTGAGATAGAACTTACTCTTGCCAAATCAGCTTCCTCTAGCTGACCAGGTGTCATAGCTTTGTTGAAAATTCGGGAGAATTCATGGATCCGGGTCCGTTCATAGCTTTGGCTTTCGTATCGCCCGCTTTGGTTGCGGCCGTCGGCTCCGTGTGGCTCGGAGCAAAGTTCTTCAACCGCTGGAGTCAGAAGAAAGACAATCTGCACGAAGCGATTGAACGACTCGAACTGGAGATAGGTGACATTCACGAGCGGCTTGATTTTCACGAGCGTTTACTCGAGCAGCAAAGAGACACTGATCGGCTTGCCGGTGGTTCTTAGGTCTGGCAGCTACAACGGAGGTGCTGTGATGAAGACAGTTTTGGCTTTGACGATGACATCGGTACTGCTATTCGGCGGAGCGGACGCTCAGGCTATTCACCAAGAGGACATTCTCAACACCTCCGCAGGCGATTTGAAGATCACACTCGTCGGGCATGGTACGCTGATGTTCACGTTCGGTGACGTGATAATCCACGTTGATCCGTGGTCACGCGCGGCCGACTACGCCGATATGCCGAAGGCAGACCTGATTCTTGTGACACACGAGCATGGCGACCATCTCGATGCTGGAGCAATCGACATGGTCAAACAGGAAAACACTTCGCTCTTGGTAACGGAGTTGTGCGCCGAGAGGCTCGAGACGGGAATAGTAATGGGGAACGGAGATACTCGAACCATCTCTGGTGTGAGAATTGAGGCAGTACCTGCGTACAACCTGGTCAACCTCAGATCGAACGGATCTCCATACCATCCCAAGGGTGTTGGCAACGGATACGTGCTGACTTTCGGTGATACTCGGGTGTACGTCGCGGGTGACACGGAAAACACGCCCGAGATGAAGGACCTCGCCGACATAGACGTAGCATTTTTACCGATGAACCTGCCGTACACCATGGACCCGGAGATGGTGGCCGATGCGGCAAGGGCCTTTCGGCCGAGGATACTTTATCCGTACCACTATGGGGATACCGATGTTTCCGCGCTAGTAGAGTTGCTGGCAGATGTACCCGAGATCGAGATCCGTATTAGAGAGATGAGTTGACGTTCTATGACTGCCCCTTCCTCAAACGGCGTCCCCGATTCAGATTTCATGCACCATGACAGATAGATTCGAAGACGAACGACGACAGGTGCCCGATCGAAGGGCCGGGATGGACAGGCGCGAAGGGCGCGACAGGCGCCGCATCGAGGATCGCAACAACGCCAGGCGTCTGCCGGACGAGTTCGCACAGGCAGCGGGCGGGTCTGACGATCGCGTACTGGGGTTGGTGAACCGGTATTGGGCGGGTTACGCAGAGCCTGCGCGCGGCAAACTCGCTCAGGCACTTTTACCGGTTCTAGAGGAGCTTGTCGAACCGGGTGCACCTGTGACGGAACACCACAGGGAGCTGTGCGTGAAGGTCGTAGTGGATTGGTCGGAGCATATGGAGCCGGTTGCGTTGGACTAGAGGGATAGATTCGCGACTAACTGAATACTCGAGTGCCGCACGAATCCCGTGTGGCATTTTTTTCGTTGACTCTGGGTGACCTTCCCAAGAAATCCCTGTGTCTATTTGTATCACAGGCGTGTCCTGAAACTGGACACATTTTGGAACGTCCTGACAACGCGTTGCGCGTAACCTGTTGAAGTGTAATTAGTTACGGGCTTGGTTGAGCTTGGCACACAGAATGCAATGACGAATTGCGAACTGTGTACCGACGAGGTCAAGCCATGTTGTCCGGTCAGTCTGAAACGAGAGGACCCGATAGCCCAGCGCAGGAATGGGAGCCTGTGCACGAACGTGAGCTGCGGCTGCGGAAAGACGGGAAGCGAATAGTCACTGTCGAAGAGTGTGGGAAGATCATCGGCAAGATCATATCACCTGTCGAAGGGGACATCTTCGGCCCCTGGCGTGGAGCTGTTTACCTAGCTCGCGACTAGCAGCTCGGACTCTTTCGACCCCGAAGCGCTTCAAACCGGTCGGGGTACGTTGCAGTCAGCAAGCCCTCGGCCATTGCCCATCCAGTAAATTCCTTCCGCTGTTCGTTACCCGTTGCCCGTTGCCCGGCGCCCGTTGCCCGTTGCCTGCTGCCTGACGACGTGATGCTCGTGCGCTCGTGGCCGCGACCCCTCTCGATGATGGAAGGAATCGACTCGACTTTTGATGCGGCGATATTACTCGGTTACCATGCCTCCACCCTGAACCCTGAAGGAGTCCGTGCTCACACCATGTCCAGCGGGAGGTTGGCTGGTGTATGGCTCAACGAACGGCCCATGCCAGAGGCGGGAATCAGCGCCGCCGTCGCCGGACATTTCGGAGTGCCCGTCATCATGATCTCGGGAGATGACGCTGCGGTAACCGAAGCTCGAGACGTCATTGGCGATATCGAGGGAGCGGTGCTCAAGTGGAACATAAGCTTCCACTCGGCCAAGACTATGATGCCGGCTGCGGCCTATCGGTTGATCGGAGAGACGGTACGGTCGGCACTGAGACGCCTGGATGAGTTCCGGCCGTTTGTGTTGCCGGCGCCCGTCACGGTAGATGTCCGGTTCAAGAACTACCGACCGTCACAGGTTTTGGCGTATCTGCCCATCGTGGAACGTACAGACTCTCACAGCATTCGGTATGTCGGGTCCGACATGATCGAAGTATCGAGGTTTCTGGAGTTCCTGACCAGCTACAACGCGGGATTGGAGCCCTAGCCAGCTTCCAGAGTATCGGATCGCACAGTCATGTCGTCGACCAGGTCTGCGTTTACCCTCACTCCGATGCCGGGCGTGTTCCCCGGCACCGTGACCATGCCGGTTGCGTCCATAGTCCACTCGGGATCGACGATGTCGCGTTTCCAATACCGAGCTGACGGGCTGATGTCGCCGGGGATCTTGAAGTTGGGTAGCGAGGCCAGCGCAACATTATAGGCGCGGCCCACGCCGCTCTCGAGCATGCCACCGCACCAAACAGGTACGCCTTCCCGGTCACAAAGGTCATGTATTGCCTTCGATTCGGAAAAACCTCCCACGCGGCCGGGCTTTATGTTGATGATCCTCCCACTGTCTAGCGCCAGCATGTCTTCAGCCTTGTCGACTCCGGTGATCGACTCGTCGAGGCAAACCGGCGTCTTCAAGAGCTTCTGCAGCTCAGCGTGTTTCACAACGTCGTCCCAGGCGAGCGGCTGCTCGATCATAACGAGGCCGAGATCGTCGAGGGCGAGCAGGTGGTCGAAATCAGCAATCGTGTAGGCGTTGTTGGCGTCCACCATGAGCGGGGCTTCGTCACCCAGAGCGTCGCGAACCGCGGCCACGTACTCCAGATCAGCGCTTGGTTTGATCTTGATCTTGATCTTTCGGTAGCCCTCGGAAAGTGCGTCACCGGCTTTCCTTACGAGCGTGGCCGGGTCCTTCTGAATTCCCAAGGAAATGCCGGTGCCGACCTTCTCTCGCGTTCCGCCCAGCAGGTGAGATAGGCTGACTCCCTCACGCTCAGCCTCGAGGGCCCACGTACCCATCTCCACCGCCGCCTTAGCCATCTTGTGACCGCGGATGTCCAAGTCGAGATCTTCGCTGACTCGGCCGGGGCCAAGGAACTCTTTGCCCAGAACCTTTGGTGCGATCCATTCAGTGATTGCGGTCCAACACGTTGCGATAGTCTCAGGGGAATAGTTGGGTGTCTCTCCCGCGACACACTCGGACCATGCGGTGCAGCCGTCAGCCCCTTCTAGCTGAAGGAGGAGGATTCGCCGCGTGCTCGTTGCTCCAGATGAGATCTGGAACGGTTCGCGGAGAGTCATGTGAATCTCGCGCAAGGTGATTCGTCTGATCGAAAACGTCATCCCACCTCTCCCGGGTGAAGAACGAGATAGTAGTAGCACCGCTTAGTCGCTGAATCTGCGTAGAATCCGTCGACCTCGTAGCCCCTTTCGAGGTACCGCAAGCAAGCGTACCTCGTGCTGGCACGCCATCGCATGCCGAGTTCCGTGGACTCGGCTTTGATCTGCTCGATGTCCCACGGGATCTCGATCCTCACGGCGGAGTCACTGGGCAGCTCTCGCTCAACAGGCACTACGTCACCTTCAAACTCTTCGGTGTTGACGATCGGTGCAGAGGCGATCTCTGAGCTTAGCCTTGCCGAGGGACCGGAGAGGACATCGCTCACTCGATCGTCATCCAACATCCAGTCAACGACAAACCGATCTGTGCCCAAACCACTATGAAGGAGGCTTCCAGTGTCGGTCCCGTACATGTTGGGAACGTACTCTGTTGCTACTGCACCCAGACGGTTGTAGTTGAGGTGCGCGTTTCGAGCGACGAGTGGATCGAAGGTCCAACTCACCAATTTCACCCCACGCTCCAGCAAGAACTCGCGCTGGAGTTCCTTGAGCCTCCTGCCGATACCAAGTCCCTCGTATTTAGGTTCGACAGCCAGCATGTGGGACCAGTGCACAGGTTTTCCATCGCGGAATCCGGTAAGGCCGTAAACGTAGCCCGCGAGGTGCCCTTCGTCGTCGAATGCCCCTGCCGCTATCCCACCAACCTTCTGTGTGAGCATGAGGATCACGGGAGGCACGAGTTCGGTGAATTCCTCACCCCAAGTTATCCGTTGCAGGCGAACGCACGCGGCGTAGTCATCGGGGGTGGATAGAGGCCGATATTCGAACTCGCGACGATCGCTCATCTAGTCCTCCGAGCTCATCTCGGTTTCGATCACCGACGTCGTGGCGCCGTGTCTCGAGATCTTCCACACTCCCCATGTTAGCACTGGAACGACGAAGATCACGAGGAAGATCCATGTTAGAGTTCCGTATCCGCTCGCGATAAGGCCGATCAACCCGAACTGAGCCAGCAGGGCGCCCACCGCCAGTAATATTAGTGCTGTCATCGGTCGCAGGAACACGGGCATAGTCGTGTCTCGCTCGGCATATACCTTTGCTATCCGCTCGTTTACTGCGTGTATGAGACCTGTTCCGGTTTCGACTAGTGTGCCGAAGAGGACAACCTGAAACGCCAGCTGAAACCATCGCGAACCGATCAGCTCCAGCACGTAGTTGGCGGGCACCGTACTCTCGAGGATGTCCGGGTATTGCCCGACAATCGTCATGTAGAACAGAAACCCGGGAACTATCGCGATGGGCCCGGCCAGGAGCCCTGCGGTGACAGCCTCCCTCCGAGTGTGCATGTGACGGGTGCAAAATAGAACTGCCGGGATGACCGCAAGATTGTACGCCGCATATTCGACGCCGCCTATGGGCCAACCTGCGGCGCGTTCACCGGACGCCAAAGCCGAGATTGTGTCGCCGCCAAATCTTGTGAAAGCCCATACGAAGAACACGATGTACACGCCGTAGAGCAGGAACGACCAGCCCGCGAGGAATTTCTCGATCGTTCCGCTGCCACGGAACACCAGGTACCCGACGGCAGCCATCATGCCGACTACGCCAATGGCATAGTGAAGGCCAAAGGTCTCCTGCAATATCGACCCGGCCGCAGCAGCAATAACTGCGAGGATTATCAGGACCAGCGCGAAATAGCAGATCTCGAATGACGGCCAAGCCCATCCTAGCAGCTCTCTGAAGAAACTCCTGTAGTCGTATGCCCTGAACGCGCGAGCGAACTCGAAGCTGCATGCGCAAACTGCGCTCCAGATGGCTGTCGAGACGATCAGCATCGCAAGCAATCCGCCCATGGGTCCTTGCGACAGGAAAAACTCCACCAACTCCCGTCCTGTCCCATACCCTCCCGCAATCACCACCGATTGGAAAACGAAGCCGGGTAGGAAATACCTCTGAAACACCGATGACTGTCTCACGTCAGCGTTTCTCCGTTTGATTTGAGCCGTGGAGTCGAGCCGCCTTGCGTGCGCTCGTACCGGCATGTATAAAGAGGCACGCGACGAGTAACCGCAACCAGGGAAGCTCGGTTTTCGCGTTCATACCTCGCCAAATACTGGAGAGCCTGTGGCGACGCTCAATCTCGCACGGAAGCGTGGAATGTTGTCCTGCGCGCTTGTGCTGTTGGTGTGCATCGGTTGCGAGTCAACTCCCAAAGCCATCGGCCCGCGTCAGGACTATGGCGCCGCGACCGGGGCGTTAGAGCATTTCATCGAAGAGGAGATGAACCAAAAAGGGCTTCCGGCCCTCTCAATCGCCTTGGTGGACGATCAAGAGGTCGTGTGGGCACGAGGGTTTGGCCTTGCAGACCCCACTGACAGCATTCCTGCGACATCCGAGACCGTTTATCGCGTGGGGTCGGTGTCCAAGCTGTTCACGGACATCGCGGTAATGCAGTTGGTGGAGCGGGGGGAATTGGACCTGGATACGCCGGTAACCGAATATCTGACGGAGTTCGATCCCGAAAACCCTTTTGGCACGCCCATCACCCTACGCCATTTGATGTCGCACCGCTCCGGCTTGGTGCGAGAGCCTCCAGTCGGTCATTACTTCGATTCTTCAGAGCCATCGCTCAGGGAGACAGCTCTGAGCCTGAACGGCACCGAGTTGGTGTATGCACCCGAGACGACGGCGAAATACTCAAACGCCGCCATCGCGGTGGTTGGGTATGTACTCGAGCATACGCAAGGCGTGTCGTTTTCCACTTATCTCTCTCGCGTTGTTCTCGAACCGCTAGGTATGTCGAAGAGTGCGTTCCAGCGTGATTCCGGGCTCGACTCCGACATCGCAATGGGGCTGATGTGGACCCTGGACGGACGCGAATTCGAGGCTCCGACCTTTGAACTGGGCATGGCTCCCGCCGGCAGCATGTACTCGACTGTAGAAGACCTGGCGAGCTTCATCAGCGTGTTGCTTGCCGGTGGTGAAACACAGGATGGACGTTTACTCGAACGCCAGACTCTGGACGAGATGTGGACGCCTCAGTTTTCGGCAGCAGAGGAAACGGTCGGGTTCGGCATTGGATTCGGCATCTCGGAGTTCTCGGGCCAACGCAGGATCGGGCACAACGGAGCCATTTACGGGTTCGCAACTGAACTGGCAGTGTTGCCCGAGGACAAGATCGGTGTCGCAGTTGTCGCTACGAAGGATTTTGGAAATGCTGTGGTCGAGCGTATCGCGAACGCCGCGCTCGAAACGATGTTGTCAGTACGAGAGGGTGGGGAACCAACGGTATTGGTGTCCAGCGACGCGATTTCGCCGGTGACGGCCCGACGTATCAGCGGACGATACCAGTCTGACGAAGTAGGCATCGAACTGACGGAGTGGGCTGGGAGGCTGTTCATGCAGGTCGATGGCGGTGGGTCTGTGATGGAACTGCGTTCGTTGGGAGACACTCTTCTGGTCGACGATGCGCATGCGCACGGGATTCGCCTCATCGCAACCGAGTCGGCGGTTTCGATAAACGGAGTAACGCTCACCCGAGTGCCCGATCGGAAGCCTCCCGCCGCGCCATCACGTTGGAGCGGGCTGATCGGTGAGTATGGATGGGACCACAACACACTGTATGTGCTCGAGAGGAACGGGTCGCTCAACGTTTTGATCGAGTGGCTCCTCTACTACCCACTCGACCAAGTGGGCCACGACGAATATCTGTTTCCGGAAACAGGCTTGTATGCCGGAGAGAATGTCGTTTTCACGCGCACCGAGTCTGGACGCGCCAGCGGAGTAGAGGTCGGAGGAGTCAAATTCGAGCGTCGACAGGTTGGGACGGCAGCAGGCGAGGTGTTTAGGATCGAACCGCTCTTTCCCGTTGAGGAACTGCGCACTATCGCTCTCGAGGCCGACCCACCGGTTGAAACGGATGAGTTCCGGGAACCTGACCTTGCAGAGGTGATTGAGCTCGACGCGAGTGTGAAATTGGACGTCAGGTATGCGTCAACCAACAACTTCATGAGCGCGGTATTCTACGATCAGCCGCGTGCATTTCTCCAGAGGCCGGCGGCAGAGGCTCTCGTCCGAGCCCACCGCGCACTTGGGCAGCTTGGATTCTCTTTGCTGATTCACGATGCCTACCGTCCATGGTATGTCACAAAAATGTTTTGGGATGCGACTCCTGTAGAGCACAAGATCTTCGTTGCCAACCCAGCCAGTGGTTCACGGCACAATCGCGGCTCGGCTGTGGACGTCACTCTTTACGATATCGGTGCAGGACAACCTGTCCAGATGGTTGGCGGGTACGATGAGTTTTCGGCGAGATCGTACGCGCGATACCCGGGAGGCACGTCGCGTCAGCGGTGGCTCCGAGACTTGTTGCGTCGGATGATGGAAGACGAAGGCTTCAATGTGTATGAGTTCGAGTGGTGGCACTTCGATCACGCAGACTGGTCGGCATACCCGATTCTGAACCTCACCTTTGAACAACTCGATTCAAACCGGAGTGAGCATTGAGAGACGATTCGAGCGCGAAGGTCGATTGGCCTTCACATGCTAGAACTCTAGAGACTGTTCTGGAAGCCATTGGCCGCACTCCTTTGGTGCGTCTTCAACGGGTCGGCTGCCAATACGATGCCGAAATATTGATGAAGCTCGAGTGGTATGGTCCGAGCGGCAGCCTCAAAGATCGCATTTACCTCCACATGTTCGAGGAGGCAGAGCGTACTGGTATGCTCAAGTCTGGGACGACCGTGCTCGAGTGCAGCACCGGGAATGCCGGGGCAGCGTGCGCGTGCATCGCGGCGGTGAAAGGATACAAATGTGTCGTCGTGATGCCTTCGGGCATGAGCGAAGAACGCAAACGCCTGATGAAGGCGTATGGCGCCGAACTGGTGTTCACGCCAGGGGGAGAGAGTGATGTCGATCTGTCGCTCCAGAAGTTGCAGGAGATCTACAACACCGATCCCAACCAATTTTGGGTGCCGGGCCAATTCGACAATCCGGACAATGTCGCCGCCCACTACCAAACCACAGGGCCGGAGATCTGGGAACAGTGCGATGGGCGAATAGACGCTCTCGTCGCTTCACAAGGGTCGGGAGGGTCGTTGACGGGCGCAGGACGATTCTTGCAGGAAAACCTGCACTCCGTGCGGTTGTACGCGGTTGAGCCAGCCGAATGCCCTATTCTCGCACATCGACGCTGGGGGCCTCACGGCATAGAGGGCATCGGCGACGGGTTCGTGCCGCACAATCTAGACGTGGAAGCCCTGAGTGGTGTGATCACGGTGAGCACTGCGGAGAGCATCGAGGTGGCTCAGAGGCTCGCGCGCGAAGAGGGAATATTCTGTGGGATATCATCGGGCTGTAACGTGGCAGCAGCTTTGAAACTCGTCGCAGCGCGACCCGAGATAAGAAGGGTGGTAGTCTTGGCCAACGACACCGGCCAGCGGTACTTTTCAACCGCGTTATGCGGAGCAGGCAAACGCGTCGACGTTCCGCATCGAGACCACCCGCTCGACAGCCGCAGCCGCGATCTCCTCGACCAGTTTCAGGGAGACTGGGATATTATCGAATGATTGATGGGGCGCCGCACCGTGCCCGGGGCGAATTGTGTTTGCAGGCTCCGGTGGTGCGTCGGTAAGTTATTTCTATGACCGACGGACAAAGATTGGTATTGCTGATCGCCAGGATGGTTGAACTGCTGCGGTCAAAGCCAGGCGGCATCGACGAGGCCAAAGAGGTTTTGCGTTCGCTCTCGGAAATGACTACTCGTCGAAGCTGGACGGTGCGCCTCAAAGGGCCGGAACTGTCAGTGGAAGGATCTGTTGTCGCCACGGACACTCCGCCGCTGCCTCTCCTTGTTGGGCAGATGAACGCGCATAGCGTTTCTGAAATTCAGATTGCGCAGGGGGTGTCTGCAGGTTCGCTAATGCATCTGCTGCGGGCGCTGGCGATCCCGCCCGGAGGCTACGAAGCGGGTGACGGAGTCGAGAAGAGGATTCTGGAGGCAGAAGTCCGTCGCATACATGTGCTCGGACCCGAACAGGAGGCGGTCGCCGACAAAGGTCGTGGCCAACGGGTCACCGATGCTGTCAGGAGGCCAGATGCGCAGGATGGGGAAGGTCAGGATCAGGGGGAGGCCCCCGCCGCTCCACCCCGCGAATCAACGGTAGTATCAGCTTCGCTTCCTACAATCGACGAACTGATCGAACAAGTCAGAAATGGCAGAGTCGCGCTCGGTGTTGCGGCAAAACGAATACGGGGTCTCAAGGCGGGGCAGCAGCTCACGTCTGGGCTCGATGCTCTCGCGGATGGTGTCGTAAGAGCGGTTAGGAACAAACGTGGCGAAGAGGCAATCGAAGCCACTCTATCAGTCATTCGCCAGGAGAAGGAAGCCTCCAAGGAAGACGTGAGGATCTGCTGTGGCGTTGCGCTCCGCCGCATGCTCGGCTCAGAGATACTCAGGTCATTTGCGGGTCTTCTCTTGGACCCTCTGTACCGTGATGACGTCTTGGTGATACTGAGCCGGGCCGGCCCCAACACGACCCAATTGCTGTTAGACCTGTTGGTTGGAGCACCAACGTTTGCCGAGCGAAGGGCATACATGATGGCGCTCAGCAAATTGGGAGAGGGGACGGGCAACGTGATCGCCATGCTGAACCACCATCAGTGGTATGTGGTTCGAAACGTCGCCGATCTCATAGCTGAACTTGGTATTGAAGAGGCGATACCAGAGTTGGGCAAAGTCGCAGATCATCAAGACTCGCGAGTGCGAAAATCTGTAGCAATTGCGCTTGCCCGAATCGGCACGCCGGCAGCGGCGCGCCACCTGCACACATCCTTGAGGGATGAAGACCCTCAGGTCCGCCTGACGGTTGCGAAAGAACTTGGCGGGGCCGGGCTGAGCGGTCTCATAATGCCTGTGGCCAATGAGCTGGAGCGCGAAGAGGACCCGGAAGTTCGTGAGGAACTGTGCAGAGCTTTGGGTCGCATAGGAACGCCGGAAGCGATTCGGACACTCGAAAACGTGGCCCGGCGCAAGGGGAAGATGTTCACCCAGCAGCGGCCGAGCGGTGATCGCCGAGCGGCGGTTGAAGGGCTGGCGCTTGCGGGAGGTGAAGGGGTGCGGCAGGTACTTAAGGAGTTGACAAAGGACCGAGACAAGGAAGTCCGCCAGGCAGCGCAGGATGGCCTCAAGCCATCAGCGTCGAAAGAAAACTGAGCCACAATATTAGGTGATGGATCATGACCGAACCAGACACGAATAGCAGTAGTCCTGCAGGGACCTCAGATTCGCGGCCCCTCCGCGACGCAAAAACGCTTCGTGAACTGGTTTTCAAGATCAATGAGGGGATCTACATCTCAAAACCGGATGGTTCGATTATCGATGCCAACCCGGCATTGGCCGAAATGCTCGGTGCCAAGTCACTCGAAGACCTTCAGGCGCGAAACACCAAAGACCTCTGTATCAATATCCAGCAATGGGATGAAGAACATCAGATAGTAGAGCGTGACGGCACTGTTCGCGATTTCGAGCTCGAAATCCAGGCTCTGGATGGTACGGTGAGAACGGTTTTGGATACGTGCTACATGGTCCATGACCCTGACACAGATGAATCTCTGCTGTACGGCATTCTGATCGATATCACGCAGCGAAAGGAACTCGAACAACATCTCAGAACAATGTTGGTTCGCGACCCGCTCACGGGTTGCTTCAACCGCCGGTTTCTGGATGATCTTCAGGTGAAGGTCGACGAGGCTGGAACGCCGGTCGGCGCGATTGTGATCGATGTAGATAAGTTTAAGGACTACAACGACTTACATGGACACGCTGCGGGTGATGAAGTGCTCGTTCGGCTGGCTAAGTTCCTGATGCGGGAGGCACGGGTAGAGGACGCCGTGGTCAGAACCGGCGGAGACGAGTTTGTGGTCGTTCTGCAGGGCGAATGCGTCGAGTCGATCCGTGCTGTGGCGAAGCGGTACGCAGACCGCGCGAGAATTGCGTCACCGATACCAATATCGCTCGGTTGGGCAGTCCGAAAACCCGAAGAGTCTCTCCACGATACTGTGACGCGTGCCGACGAAGAACTGATACACATTCGTCTGGTAGAACGCAGGCCGAGTAGGCGAAGCGTCCGAGCTCCCAGAACACAGGACTGAGTCGGCGCAGTGAGGCCCGAAACGCTTGGCGTCGTCGGCCTCGGTGCTTTAGGTGGTTCAGTCGCCTGGTGCGCCGCTCGAGCAGGAGTGAGGCGTGTAGTTGGGTACTCGCCGATTCCCAAGGAAGGAGTTGCTGCGGTCAGGTTGGGGGCGGTCACAGAGATTGCCGCCGATCCTGAGAGGGTTGTCAAACTCGCAGATCTCGTGGTGGTTGCCCTTCCACCGCAAGCTACCATCGAAACGTTGGTGCGGTTGGCTGATGTTCTAACCGATCGACCTTGTTACTGCACCGATCTGTCCAGCGTGAAAATCCCTGTGGTAGAGAAGGCCACCCACCTACGACTTGACCGGCATTTTGCGGGCTCTAGCCCCTTGGTGGATTTGCGAGATCACGGATTCAACTCTGCGCGCTCCGATCTGCTGACTGATTCGCTGATGTACGTAACACCATTGCCTGACGGAGAGGTGGCTGCGGCAGAGGTGGCGGATTTCTGGAAACGCGTCGTCGGTGCGGTGCCGGTGATCGTGGATGCTGAGACACACGACACCAAGCTGGCGTGGACGAGTCACATGCCGCAGATAGTCGCATCTGCGCTCGCTGGTGTGCTTGCCAGATACGGGCCTAAGGGGGTGACGTACGGAGACGGTGCGATAAAGGCCACAGAGGCGGCAATGGTGAATTCCGAGGTTTGGACCGAGATCATACTCGAGAATAGAAAGCATGTTCTAGCCGCTCTTGAAACTGTACTGGCAGAAACCGGCCGGTTGTTTGTCGACATCGAGGCGGGAGATGCTCGGCGAGTTCGTGATTGGCTGGAGTCAGGAAATCGTTGGCGAGAGAGGCTCGAGGAATGAGCGAGGTGCATGCGATCGAACCATCCGGTGACAAGAGCATTACTCACCGGGCGTTTTTGATCGCGGGTTCGGGACGTTCGTCGGTTGAAATTCGACACCCGCTGACCTCGGCGGATACGAGAAGCACCGCCAGGGTACTCCGCCAACTTGGCGTACGCGTTAGCCCAATGCGGCACTCTCACCCGGTACGCGTCTCTGGAGCCAAATGGACCGCCCCTCGAGCAACGTTGAATTGCGGCAACTCCGGAACGACGGCGCGTCTGTTGCTTGGCACGTTGGCCGGCCATCGGTTCGAGGCACGTGTCGATGGCGATTCCTCGTTGCGCGGCCGCCCGATGAGAAGAGTGACCCACCCATTGATTGAGATGGGGGCGCAAATCACCGAGGAGAGAGGGGATTCGTTGCCGCTCTCCATTCGTGGTGGAGGGTTGCGATCGATCGTACACGAGTCTCCAGTTGCGAGTGCCCAGGTGAAGAGTGCAGTTCTGTTGGCCGGATTGACGGCTGGGGTACCCGTAGTGGTCTCAGAGCCGGTGTTGTCCCGCGATCACACGGAGCGTCTACTTCGTTTCCTAGGTGCAGAAATCAGCACGACCGGCACGAAGGTTGAATTGGGGATTTCCCAGGATTTGTTGGGTGGGATCGGTGATTTCGACCTCGACGTGCCTGGCGATCCGTCTGCTGCCGCATTCTTGCTCGCTTCAGTCATTATCGGTGGGACTCGAGAGCTGGCGGTGCGAAGGGTTTGCGTCAACCCGACTCGAACAGGCTTTCTCGACGTTCTGGATCGCATGGGCGCGCAGATCTGCATGGAGAACGAGGTCGAATCGGGAGGAGAACCGGTTGCGGATTTGATCGTTCGTCCATCGCAGCTACAGGGCACCGAGGTTCTAGCCCACGAAATCCCCAGTCTCATAGACGAGGTGCCGGTGCTCGCGGCTCTTGCCTCCAGAGCGGCAGGCGAAACGGTGTTTCGGTCGGTTGGGGAACTGAGGGTCAAGGAGAGCGATCGCCTCACCTCGATCGCCGAGAACTTGAGGCATATTGGTGTCGAGGCCGATGTCAGCGGTGACGATCTGCACATCGCCGGCAGCGACCGGCCACTTCGAGGCCGTGTCGAAACTCAAGGTGATCACCGGATATCGATGGCGTTCTCAGTGCTTGGTTCCGTCCCGATGGCGGATCTGGAACTGTCCGAGACGGCATCCACCGGAATCAGTTACCCGAGGTTTTTCGAAGATCTGCACGCAGTGAGGGGAAATGGCTAGTCGTGTAATAGCAATCGATGGTCCGTCAGGCTCAGGCAAGTCTACCACAGCACGGGCCATCGCCGAGAAGTTGAAGTTCGCACATGTCGACAGCGGCGCTCTGTACCGGGCTGCCGCTCTTGCTGCATTGGACGCTGGGTTGGCCCTCGACGGCCCCGCAATAGTGGACCTGGTCGAGTCACTCCCGGTTGGGTTTCGGTTGACCGATGAAGGTTATCGGCCGGAAGTCGCGGGTGTGGACGTATCCAATGAGATCCGCACCGATCGCGTTACTGCACATTCTTCTCCGGTATCGGCGTTGCCCGAGGTGCGTGATTGGGTAAACAGGGCTCTGAGAGCTGCTGTTGAGTCTCATCCGAGGGGAGCTGTATTAGACGGCAGGGACATCGGTTCCGTCGTGTTTCCCGATGCTGCGGTCAAAGTATACCTCACCGCGGATGACGAGGAGAGGGCCAAACGCCGGCTGAAACAGCAGGGGCGTACCACGGATGATGACAGTGTCAAAGCGACAATGGACCGTATGGCAGGCCGTGACACAGCCGACTCCACGCGCGCCGTCGCACCACTTTCGGTTGCCGAAAACGCGGTTGTGATTGATACCACCGACCTCTCATTCGAAGAGCAGGTAGCGAAGATCGTCGAGCTCGCCGAGGTTGCCTTCCACTAGGTTGACATGGTAGCAAGTGCCATCTATGCTACAAGGCTATCCGCCTCCCTCTTGGAGGCGGTGATTGTTTAACCCTTAACCGTTGGAATTCCATAGTCATGACTGACGATTCACAAGAAACCACTAACCCCACCGAGATCGCCGAGCCCTTAGACCAAGATCCCTCAGTAGTATCGGCAGACAATCCAGAACTTCGCGTACGTCCAGACCTCTATGACGAGGAGTATTCGGACGAGCAGTATGCGGAGATGCTCAAGCTCTACGAAGATACGCTTCAGAGCATTGCCGAAGGCGAAATCGTGCAATCGAAGGTACTCCGCGTAACCGACACGCACGTCATTCTGGATGTTGGGTTCAAGTCGGAAGGCGCTGTACCGATCGAGCAATTCAAAGACCCGCAAGAGATCGAGGCAGGTCAAGAAGTCGAGGTGTTCCTCGAGAGGCTCGAAGACGACGATGGCGCAGTAGTGCTGTCCAAGAAGAAGGCCGACTTCATGCGCATTTGGGAGAAGATTCGCCAGGCGCATGAAAACGACGAGCCAGTGATGGGAACGCTCCAGAAGAAGATCAAAGGCGGCGTCGTCGTAGATCTGATGGGTGTGGATGCATTTCTGCCCGGTAGCCAGATCGCGCTGCGACGCGTGCCCAACATAGACGAACTGCTCGGACAAGAGTTCGAGTTCAAGATCATCAAGCTGAACAAGCGGCGCAGAAACATCGTCGTTTCCAGGCGCGTGATCCTCGAAGCCGAACGGGCGACCAAACGCGAACACCTCATTACCGAGATCGAGGTCAACCAAATCCGCAAGGGCGTCGTCAAGAATATTACCGATTTTGGCGCGTTTATTGACCTTGGCGGTGTCGACGGGTTGCTGCATATCACGGACATGAGCTATGGGCGTGTATCGCATCCCTCAGAGATAGTCGAGTTGGGTGGAGAACTCGACGTCAAAATCCTCGACATAGACTGGGACCGCGAACGAATCTCGCTCGGCCTCAAGCAGCTACAGGAATACCCGTGGGAGAACGTGGCAGAGAAGTACCCCGTTGGTGCGCGTGTGCAGGGTAAGGTCGTCAGCATCACCAACTATGGTGCATTTGTCGAGTTGGAGCCCGGAATCGAGGGGCTCGTTCACATCAGCGAGATGAGTTGGACGCGGAACGTACGACACCCGTCGAAAATAGTCTCCATCGGTGAGACAATCGAGGCTGTGGTGCTCAAGGTCGACCCATCCGAGGAGAAGATTTCACTGGGCATGAAGCAGACGGAGCAGGATCCGTGGCTCGTGCTCCCATTGAAGTTCCCTCTCGGTACTCGCATCACCGGCAAGGTTCGCAACCTCACCTCGTTCGGAGCGTTCGTCGAGATCGAACCCGGCATCGACGGATTGATCCATATTTCCGACATGTCTTGGACCAAGCGTGTGCAGCATCCCGCTGAAGTCGTGAAAAAGAATGACACTGTCGACGTGGTGATCCTGAGCATCGATTCTGACAACAAGAGAATCTCTCTGGGCCTCAAGCAGGCACAGGAAGATCCTTGGCTCAAAATCGGTGAAGATTATCCGGTTGGTTCTGAGCACGAGGGACATGTCGCACGCTTCCAGGATGGTGGAGTAGTCGTCGACATGGGGAACGACCTCGAAGGCTTCGTACCGGAGTCGCAGCTCCCGATTCCTGAAGGCAAGTCGCCCGAGAGCGTAATAAAGCTCGGCCAAGAAGCGTCGCTCAAGGTCATGGAGGTGGATCCAATCCATCACCGGATCATCGTCGCTATCACGGAACTCGGCGAGGTGCCGCCTCAAGAAGAGATTAAGCCGGATTACGAGGCTCTAGAGGATGCTGAGGTTTCGAATGATCAGTCTGACGACTCACAAGCGCCTATCACGGAAGAAAGCACAGCTTCGGTTGAAGATGCACAGGTAACCGAGCAGGCGGGAGAACCCGTGGCAGAAGTCGTGGCCGAGCCCGCGGAAGAAGCAGAGGCTCAGGCAGATGTAGGTGCTTCGTCGGAGGAGCAACCAGCAGAGCAACCAGTAGAGCAACCTGCTGCTGAGGAGAAAGTGGAAGACGCCCCGGTAGCGGTTGAGGCAGTCGAAGAAACACCCGAAGCCGAGGACGAGTCTCCCGAGAAAAAATCCGAAGCTTCTTCAGAGTAACGTGAATACGAGAGAGAAGTTCGAAGAGTTTGAACGTCTCCGCTCTCAGACGGAGCAGGGCGGTGGGTCTGCCAGGATTGAGCAACAACACAAGAAAGGCAAACTCACTGCCCGGGAGCGGCTTGACCTGCTGCTCGATCCGGGGTCCTTCGTAGAGTTGGACCGATTCGTCACCCACCGCAGTACCGATTTCGGGTTAGCCGATAACAAGCCCTTGGGCGATGGAGTCGTAACCGGCTACGGCAGGATAGACGGAAGACAGGTCTATGTGTTCTCGCAAGATTTCACGGTCTTTGGTGGATCTCTCGCGGAGGCGCACGCCGAAAAGATCTGTAAGGTCATGGATCTCGCGGTTCGCAACGGTTTTCCGTTAATAGGTCTGAACGACTCCGGTGGTGCGCGTATTCAGGAAGGTGTCGTGTCGCTCGGTGGGTATGCCGACATCTTCTTGAGGAATACGATGGTCTCGGGGGTAATCCCGCAGATCAGCGCGATCCTCGGTCCTTGTGCGGGCGGGGCGGTCTACAGCCCGGCTATCACGGATTTTGTGTTCATGGTCAGGGGCATTTCGTACATGTTCGTGACGGGCCCCAATGTGGTCAAGACTGTGACTCACGAAGATGTGACCACAGAGGAGTTGGGCGGCGCCGACGTACACGCTTCCGTGTCTGGTGTGGCTCAGTTCGCCCACGATTCCGAGGCGGAGTGTCTCCAAGAGATACGGCGGTTACTCAGCTTCATTCCCAGCAACAACGTCGACAGCCCACCCGTACGCGAGACGAGCGATCCCTTCGACAGGCGCGACGAAGATCTGTTGGATATCATCCCCGACAACCCGAACAAACCTTACAACATGTTGGAGGTGATCGGGCGAATCGTGGATGATGGTGAATTCTTAGAGGTACATCGAGATTTCGGGCAGAACATCCTGGTGGGATTCGCGCGCCTCGGCGCGCAACCGGTGGGCGTCATCGCCAACCAGCCTGCCGTTCTCGCCGGCGTCCTCGATATCAAGGCCTCCATGAAGGGCGCTCGGTTCATACGGTTCTGCGATGCATTCAACATCCCACTCGTGACGTTCGAAGATGTTCCTGGATTCCTTCCGGGTGTCGATCAGGAGCACGGTGGCATCATCAAGGAAGGCGCGAAGCTCCTGTATGCATATTCCGAGGCCACCGTACCCAAGGTGACGGTAATCACGAGGAAGGCATACGGCGGTGCCTACGACGTCATGAACTCCAAGCACGTGCGCGGTGACTACAACGTTGGATGGCCCACTGCGGAGATCGCGGTCATGGGTCCGAAGGGCGCGGCGGAGATTCTCTTCAGGCGTGAGATAGCCGAAGCCGACGATCCGGCCGCCAAGCTGGATGAAGTGGTCGATGACTACACCCAGAAGTTTGCGGACCCATACCACGCTGCTTCGAGGGGATTCCTCGATGACGTCATCGATCCACGCGTTACTCGCCCGCGGCTCATATCGGTGCTGCAGTCACTGCTGACCAAAAGAGATAGTAATCCTCCCAAGAAACATGGGAATATTCCGCTGTAGGTGGGCGGATGGGCGGATGGGCGGATGGGCGGTAGGGCGGTAGGTCCTACCGTTTTTCGTCCGACCGTCCGACTGTCCGACCGTCCGACCGGTGGGGGTGGGAAATGAGCGGTATAAAGCGAGTCCTCGTCGCCAACCGGGGGGAAATTGCCCTCAGGATCATCCGTGGTTGCCACGAAGAGGGCATAGAAGCGGTTGCGGTCTACTCCGACGTTGACCGCACCAGCCCACATGTGAGAGAAGCCGACGCGGCGGTCGGTATTGGACCCGCGCAGGCGAGTCAATCGTACCTGGATATAGGAAAGCTCCTGGAGGCGGCAAAGAGCTCCGGCGCAGATTCGATTCATCCGGGTTACGGTTTCTTGGCGGAGCGAGCAGAGTTTGCAGATGCTGTCGACAAAGTCGGCCTCGTTTTCATAGGTCCGCCCGCAAGCGCTATCTCGGCGATGGGTGACAAGACCGAAGCTCGGCGCCGCATGACAGCAGCTGGTGTGCCGGTGATACCTGGCACCGTCGATCCGGCGACATCTTCCGAAGACGCAGTTGCAGCGGCACGAGATATTGGATTTCCCGTACTTCTCAAGGCGGCGGCTGGTGGTGGTGGCAAGGGAATGAGGCGCTGTGACAGTGAGGACGAAGCCGCCAAGCTGTTCGAACAGGCGTCATCCGAGGCCCAGTCTGCATTCGGCGATGGGTCGGTTTACGTAGAGAAGTGCATTGAACGTCCGAGGCATGTGGAAATCCAGGTTCTCGCCGACTCGCACGATAACGTGATTCACGTGGGCGAACGCGAATGTTCTGTGCAACGGCGTCATCAAAAACTCATCGAAGAATCGCCCTCGCCTGCAGTCGACGTGGAGTTGCGCAACGCGATGGGCGAGGCTGCGGTGCAGGCAGCGAGAACAGTCGGCTATCGTGGTGCGGGGACGGTGGAGTTCCTTTTGGTGCCGGATGGCAGTTTCTACTTCCTGGAGATGAACACCAGGCTCCAAGTGGAGCATCCGATCACGGAATTGGTATACGGCGTAGATTTGGTTCGGGAACAGCTCCGTATTGCTTCCGGCGAACTGGTTTCGCATTCGAATCGTTCACTCAGCCCCCGCGGTCACTCGATTGAATGCCGGATTACGGCTGAGGACGTGTTCGCCGGGTTCTTGCCGGCAACAGGGCGTATCCAGTACTTCAAGGCGCCGTCAGGCCCCGGTGTGCGTTGGGATGGTGGAATCGAGGCCGGCAACGAAATCGGCCTGTTCTATGACTCCCTTCTCGGGAAGCTGATTGTTTGGGGTGAGACCCGCGAAAGAGCGATCAGAAGAATGTCGCGCGCGTTGGACGAGCTCGTAATCGTCGGGGTGCCAACAGCCGTGCCATTCCATCGCAGGGTGATGCACGAATCCGGTTTCGCATCGGGAGAATACGACATCGAGTACATAGATCGCTTAGGCGGCGAGCTGCTCGCTCCAGAATCGGACGAAGCGGAACTCGAGAGTAGAGCTATTGCTGCGGTTTTGGCCGAACACGAGAAACGAGAGGCTGCGTACGTCGTGCAGCAATCGACGCGAGGGCCCTCGGAGAGTGCCTGGTTGGTGGCAGCCCGGCGCGCTGGCTTGCGGTGATCTCCAAGGTAACTATCGAGGAGATAGCGGTTGGTGGTGACGGTGTCGGGCGCCTCGATGACGGGATGGTCGTGTTCGTTCCCCGATCGGCGCCAGGAGACCAACTCGAAGTCCAGATCACGCACCGAAAGCAACGATACGCGCGAGGCCGTGTGTCCGCGGTACTTTCGCCCAGCCCCGATCGTGTCGAACCACGCTGTACACACTACGATGCTGACGAGTGTGGCGGGTGTCAGCTGCAACACTTGAGCGCAAGCGCTCAGCGCGAAGCCAGGCGCAAGATCGTCGGCGACGCGCTCCGAAGGATCGGGAAGCTCGACATTCGAGACCCTGAGATTGTGGCTTCGCCAACACAATGGCGATATAGGGGGAAAGTGACTCTGGCCGCGAAGAAGAGCGGCATCGGGTTTCGCAGCTACGGACGCCCTGATAGCGCGTTTGATCTGCTCGATTGCCTGATCGCGCGTGAGAGTGTGATGCAACTGTGGAAATCGGTGAGCGCAAACCGAGTGCTGTTGCCATCGGCCATGAAGTCGTTGGTGATCAGAGAGGATAGGACCAAAGGGTTCCACGTGATTGTGGTTGGGGGTGACGAGGTTTGGGACGCCGCGTCAATGGTAGCGGAGCTGGGTGTGGATGACCTTTCCTGCTGGTGGCAGCCCGAGGGAGGTGCTGCGCGCGTGGTCGCAGGTCCGCGCACAGGGTATCCAGCTGTGGCATTCGAGCAGATGAACGCTGAATTGGCGGGAACCATACGGCAGACAGCGGTGGATAGCCTTGGTGACATTGAAGGGAAGACAGTGTGGGATCTCTACGGTGGTGCTGGTGACACGGCGCAGATCCTCGCCGCATTGGGCGCAGAAATCTGGACAGTAGATTCGGACAGGAGTGCGGTAGAATGGGGATCGGCCCGTGCGGCCGACGCCGCCCCACGGGGAGACCAAGTTCACTGGGTGAACGACAGAGTGGAGGATGTGGTGCCGAGGTTGCCACGGCCAGACTTGGTCGTCGTGAACCCTCCACGAGCAGGCTTGGGTTCTACGGTGGTGAGATGGCTGCAGAAGTGGGGAGAATCAACTGGCCATGCCCGCATGGCCTACGTTTCATGCGATCCGGCGACACTTGCCAGGGATCTCGCGGGGTTGCCCGCGTTTCGAGTTGAGAAGCTGACGGCATACGATCTGTTTCCACAGACCGGGCATGTCGAGACACTCACAGTTCTGGAGGCGGCGTGAAGTACGTTGTGACCGTTGCTGGTAAGTTGTTCGAAGTGGTTCTGAATGGCTCTGACGTTACCGTTGATGGGCGAACTGTTTCCGCCAATCTGACGGCAGTACCGGAAACTCCGCTTCGGGAGTTGATGCTCGAAGGGACCTCCCGCACCTTCGCGATGACTCACGAAGCAGACGGATGGGCGGTTTTGGCCGGCGGAGAATCACTTCAGGTGCGAGTGGACGACGAACGCGCTGTCAGGCTCGGCAAGCTGACCGGAGCGGGTGAACGTGGTGGGGCGGGCGGTTTTGTGAAGGCTCCTATGCCTGGCCTGGTGCTGAGAGTGGAGGTCGAGGAGGGGGAGATGGTTGCCGCAGGTGAGGGACTCGTCGTGTTGGAGGCCATGAAGATGGAAAATGAGATCAAGGCTCCCGTGGCCGGTAGAGTGTCAGCGGTGCTTGTGGAGGGTGGTCAGGCGGTGGACAAGGGTATGCCTATGGTCGAAGTGGTAGCCGAGGGTTGACCATCGAACAAAGGCCCAATTAGCTTAAGTGTCTATATCTAATTGCGATACAACGCCCAAAACGCCAGGTTTTTCTTGTGTTTGGGTAACCCAGAGCAGGACGAATGAAGACTTACAGCCAGAAGAAGAGTGAGTTGGATCATTGTTGGCATTTGGTGGATGCCGAGGGACAGGTGCTCGGTCGCCTCGCTAGCAAGATTGCGCAGCTCATTCGCGGAAAACACAAAGCGACCTTCACACCCCACATGGACGGCGGCGATTTCGTAGTCGTCATCAATGCCAAGAAGGTAAAACTCACGGGCAAGAAGCTCGAGCAGAAGCAATACTTCAGGCACACCGGTTACATGGGGCACGAACGGTTTACAGACGTCTCCGACCTACTCGAGAAACACCCTGAACGTGTTATTGAGAAGGCAGTCTTCGGGATGCTTCCCAAAACGACGCTTGGCCGACAGACTCTGCGCAAGAAACTGAAGGTCTACGCGGGTACGGAGCACCCGCATCAAGGGCAGAGCCCGCTACCCGTTGACTTGAGTTGAGGTAAGTGATGACGACTGCAGCACAACCGGAACTGAGATGGCACGCTGTGGGACGGCGCAAGACGAGCGTGGCCCGCATCTACCTTACGCCTGGTTCAGGAAAATGGCACGTGAATGGCCGCACGCTGGGTGACTACTTCCCGAGGCGGTCACTCATACAGCACATTCAGCAACCTTTCGTCGTAACAGACACGCTGGGTTCGTTTGACGTCATGGCGCGGGTCAATGGTGGTGGGATGACCGGTCAGGCCGGCGCGATACGGTTGGGCATTGCGCGTGCGCTCGTTGAAGCTGACGAAACCCATCGCCGCAAGTTGCGCGACCATGGACTCATGACACGTGACGCGCGGGCGGTCGAGCGCAAGAAGCCTGGCCAGCCTGGTGCACGGAAACGATTCCAGTTCTCCAAGCGTTAAGGACGGACTAGTACAGAAACACATCGCCGGATTCGATTCTGGGTGTCCCCACTTCGTTGGCGGATCGGAATCGGAGACGATGGCGGTGGACGCATAACCCAAGGAAGAGAAGCATGACATTGCCAGCAATGCAGGACCTCCTCCAGGCCGGAGTCCATTTTGGTCATCAGACTCGGCGCTGGAATCCCAAGATGCGCCCGTTCATTTTTGCGGAGCGGTCCGGGATATACCTAATCGATCTCCAGAAGACGCTCCGCCAGATCAAGACTGCGCAAGACACTATGCGCGAAGTAGTGATGAAGGGTGAGAACGTTCTCTTTGTCTGCACCAAACGGCAGCTCAGCGCGATCGTCAAATCCGAAGCTGACAGGTGCGGGGCATACTACGTTACCGAACGTTGGCTCGGCGGGACGCTGACCAACTTCCACACTATCAAACGTCAGATACACAGGCTGCGTGAGCTCGAGCAAGGCCAGGAAGAAGGTGCGTTCGAGTTCTTCACGAAGAAGGAGCAGCTGCAGCTCGAGCGGGAGCGGATGAAGCTGAACCGCAATCTCGAGGGCATCAAGAACATGGGCCGGCTCCCCGGCGCCCTGTTCGTAGTTGACTCCAGAAAGGAACGGATCGCTATTGCCGAAGCCAACAAGCTTGGTATTCCGGTGATAGCGATAGTGGATACGAACTCCGATCCAGACCTGATTACCGTCCCGATTCCGGGCAACGACGATGCCATTCGGTCGGTATCGGTCGTAACTGGAGCGATCGTAGACGTGATCGCTGAAGCACGGGCACAGGTACCGGTCAGAGAAACTTCGATCGACACCGATTCCTTCACCACTTACAGCACCGATGCTGGAGAGGCCGAGTCTGACGATGCTCGCACGCGTCGCCGCCCGCGGCGCAAGCGCCGCCCGCGGCCTGAAGTGATCGCTGCACGTCTCAAACCGGAGGGCGCACCAGAAGGAAGTGACACCAAAGACGCCGCCGAAGCGGAAGGGCCGAAAGCTCCTGAAGCGGAAGTTGCGAGCGCCGATTCCAACGAGGACGCGAAGAGCTGATTTTGTAGCTCGTTCGGGGCAACGAATCTACGCCGCCGCCGATCGGGTTCCAACGGATCTCGAGGCGGCGGTTTTCGAATTAGAAAACAACCCAAAGTTAACAGGACATAGAAGATGGCTAATCAGGTTAGCGCAAAAGATGTAAGCTCACTCCGGTCCCAAACGGGCGCCGGAATGATGGACTGTAAGAAGGCACTCACGGAGACCGGAGGCGATGTGGAGAAGGCCGTGGACCTGCTCCGCAAAAAAGGTATCGCCAAGGCCGAGAAGCGAGCCGGCCGCTCGGTCAGCCAAGGCCTCATCTATTGCTACCAGCATTTCACCGGCAAAGTTGGGGTGCTCGTCGAGATCAACTGCGAGACCGACTTCGTTGCTAGGACTGACGACTTCCAGGAGCTCGCAAAAGACATCGCGTTGCACGTGGCATCTGCTTCGCCAGTCGCAGTGACGGCCGAAGAAGTTCCAGCGGACATGCTGGAACGCGAGAAAGCCATTATCGAGGCACAGGTGGCCGAGTCGGGCAAACCCGAGGCAGTCCAGGAGAAGATGGTCGAGGGCAAGATCAAGAAGTATTTGAAGGAGCGGGTACTGCTCGACCAACCGTTTGTCAAAGACGACAAACGCAGTGTTGGCGAGGTCGTTACCGATATGTCCGCGAAGGTGGGTGAGAACATCGTCATCCGTCGCTTCCAACGTTTCGAACTCGGGGAAGAGTAGTGGCAGATCTCGCGTACAAACGCGTGCTTTTGAAGTTGTCGGGAGAGGCCCTCGCCGGCGACAAGGAGTTTGGGTGGGATTTTGAGATAATAGAAAGGCTCGCCGGTGAGATCCGTGGCGTGCACGAGATGGGTGTTGCCCTCGGATTGGTGATTGGCGGGGGCAACATCGTTCGTGGCGCAGTTGCCAGCCAGGGTGGGATGGATCGCGTGTCCGCTGACTACATGGGGATGTTGTCTACTGTGGTCAATGCCTTGGCTGTGCAGGATGTTTTGGAGCGGCAGGGTGTCGAAACCAGGGTCATGACTGCAATCCGGATGGATGAAGTCGCAGAACCCTACATTCGCAGACGCGCGCAACGGCATCTCGCCAAGGAACTGGTAGTCATTTTTGCGGGCGGGACGGGTAATCCTTATTTTTCGACGGACACTGCAGCTGTGCTGCGCGCGCTCGAGATTGAGGCTGAGTTGATCATCAAGGCTACTAACGTCAAAGGTGTGTATACGGCAGATCCTAAAGAGGATCCAAACGCCGAATTTTTGCCCGAGTTGACGTTTCAGGACGCAATAGTGCGTGGCTTGAAAGTCATGGATACCAACGCGTTTGCATTGTGCAAGGACAACGCCTTGCCAATCAACGTGACGAACGTGAACGAACCCGGCGTCATCGCTCGGATACTGCAGGGCGAACGCGTCGGCACAATGGTACGATGAACACTCTTCCTGAAGTCACAAAAGAAGCCAAACAGCAGATGCACAAGGCTGTTGAAAACACGCAACGCGAACTTGCCACGATCCGAAGCGGCAAAGCTACCACGAGCTTGCTCGACACGGTCAAGGTAGATGCTTACGGTCAGCAGATGCCATTGAGTCAGGTAGCTTCTGTGAGCGCTCCCGAGGCTCAGCTTCTGGTGGTTCAGCCGTGGGACAAGGCGCTCCTCGGTGCAGTCGAGAAGAGCATCATGACGGCCGACTTGGGGCTCAATCCGTCCAACGACGGCAACTTCATACGTGTTCCACTTCCGCCGCTCACCGAGGAAAGGCGCAAAGAGCTCGTCAAGGTCGTGCGGAAGCTTGCGGAAGAGGGCAAGATCGCCGTACGCCACGGCCGGTCCGAGGCTATTTCGAACGTGAAGAAGGTCGAGCACGTTTCGGACGACGACAAGCACCGCACGGACGGAGATATTCAGAAATTGCATGACGACGCGATCAAGAATATCAACGACCTCGTTGCGGCCAAAGAAGAAGAAATCATGGAGGTCTGACCGCCTAGAGTTCGCCTAAGATCTCCTGGCTTTGTCATCCATGTCCCAAAATCTCACGAGTCGAATTCTCGTTGCGGCGGTGGCTATCCCCGCCGCTCTTGCTGTGGTGTACGTTGGTGGTTGGGCTCTCACCGGCGCCATAGCCGTACTCTGTGTTGCCGGTACGCGTGAGATTTTCAGGCTGTCTGAAGCCGGAGGAGTCAAGCCCCTTCGCCCAGTGGGATACTTCGGAGCCGCAGCCATACCGTTCATAATCTTCGTGACGTCTCCCGGAGGCCTCGATTTCGACCAGCTCTTCTCCTGGCTCGGCGCAGCCGTGTGGCTGATGTTGGTGATGCTAGCAGCGGCTCGAACTAGGTCGACCGACGAACGGCCGCTCGCGTGCACTTCGGCGACGCTGTTCGGTGTTGTGTACGCGGGTGGGATGCTCGCGCTTCTCGTGCTGTTGCGGCACCCAACGATCCCCCTAACATCGAAGGCCGCAACCTGGCTCGTATTCTTGCCTCTGGCAGTCGTATGGGTATGCGACACGTTCGCCATGGGTGCCGGGTCCCTCATAGGCGGGCCGAAACTAACTCCGGTGCTCAGCCCCAACAAAACCTGGTCTGGTGCAGTATTCGGCACCTTGGGGGGGATGGCCGTTGCGCCACTCTACGGCTGGTTACTGCTATGGCCAAGTGGAGTGTCAATTCCAGTTTGGCAGCTGCTGGTTTTTGGCCTTCTGGTCTCAGTGGTCGGTCAGGCTGGTGACATTGCAGAATCGCAGATGAAACGCGAAGTGGGGGCGAAGGATTCGGGCACGTTCTTCGGAGGACATGGAGGAGTGTTGGACCGTCTCGATTCCCTATACTGGGCGATACCCACCTCCGTGATCGTGCTCATGCTCTTTGGTGTGGTATGACCGTCGGTATCGCGATTCTCGGTTCAACCGGCTCGATCGGTACGTCCACGCTGCGTGTTATTCAACGGCAACGTGACCTCTTCAAAGTTGTGGCTCTCACGGCGCATGGCTCTGAGAACCTACTTCACGAACAAGCTGCGGAAGTTGGGGCGGACTTCGTTGGCCTGGTCAACGGAAACGAGGCGCAATCTCCATCGTATGAGTTCAACAATCATGCTGTGGGCCCGCGGTGCTTGGTTGAGGCCGCAACACACCCTGATGTCGACATTGTGGTCAATGCGGTGGTGGGAGCGGCGGGACTCCAGGCGACCATTGCAGCTTTGAAGGCGGGCAAGCGAGTTGCACTCGCCAACAAGGAAACGATGGTCATGGCCGGTGACTTGGTCCTCGAGGTGGCCCGTTCCTCTGGCGGCCAGGTGGTCCCGATCGATTCGGAGCACAGTGCCGTACTGCAATGTGTCTCCGGGCGGCCGAGGTCTGAATTCAGCAGGCTGATTCTCACTGCTTCGGGTGGGCCGTTCCGCGAATGGCCGGAAGACCGCATTGCGCAAGCGACTGTCGCCGACGCATTGAATCACCCGACTTGGGCCATGGGGCGGAAGATTACCGTAGACAGCGCCACACTCGCGAACAAAGCATTGGAAGTGATCGAGGCACATTATTTCTTCGGTCTGGGGTATGATTCGATAGAAGTGGTGGTGCACCCTCAATCCATTGTGCACGCATTCGCGGAGTTCGTCGACGGCTCGGTGCTAGCACAGGTTGGATTTCCGACCATGGAATTGCCGATTCTCTACGCGCTCACCTACCCTGACCGCGTCGAAGACGCAGCCGTTCCTCGTTTTGATCCCGTTGGCGCTGGCGCGCTGACGTTCGAACCGGTTCGCGTGGACATTTTCAAGACCTTTTCGCTGGGTGTTGAAGCGGGCCGGTCAGGTGGAACGGCGCCGGCTGTGTTCAATGCGGCGAATGAAGTCGCAGTTGAAGCCTTTCTCTCAGGGCGGATCCTTTTTGGCGAGATACCCGTAGTGATTGATAGGGTGCTGCAGCGACACGAAATGGTAGCCGCCAACAATATCGAGACGGTCATCGAAAAAGATAGCTGGGCAAGAACCGAAACGGAGGCCGCATGCTCCTGACGATAGGTGCATTTGTACTCGTCCTGGGCGTGTTGATCTTCGTGCACGAACTCGGGCACTTCATTGCGGCCAAAGCGGTTGGCATTGCTGTTCCGCGGTTTTCGATAGGTATGGGTCCGGCTACGCCTCTCTCCTTCACGCGGGGGGAGACTGAGTACCGCATTGCCTGGCTCCCGTTTGGCGGTTATGTGAAAATGGCCTCGAAGGAAGAACAGGAGGTCATGGGGGCTGTTGAGGGCGGCGCCCTCGAAGAGGAATACCCTCCGGAGAGAATGTTCGAGAACAAACCTCTCGCTGCTCGCATTCTAGTGATTTCGGCTGGCGTGGTGATGAATGCGCTTTTCGCGTGCGTCGTGTATGCCAGCCTTGCTCTGATTTACGGGCGATATGTCGACCCCACGACGACTCTTGCAGGCGTGGATACGGAAGTCCTGCCTGATGCCGCAAACGAACTCGCCGACGTACCGTTCGAATCCGAAATTGTCAGCATCAACGGTGACGCCGTTGAACACTGGCAGGATGTGCTCGGAGCCGTCTTGGACCCCACGTCGGAACGCCTTCGATTCGACTTCGCCGACGGCGTCGACCCGGCCATTGTCGATATCCCGGGGACGGACGTAGAGGGTCGTATTGCGGTTGCCACCGCAATGCGCGCTCATCTCGAGCCTCGCGTCACCGCGGTTGTGCCGGGGCGGCCTGCCGAAGTCGGTGGTGTGATAGGCGGGGATGTGTTTGTCTGGATCGGCAGCGACTCTGTGCGAACCTGGGACGAGCTCGTTCGGATCGTCGAGGTACATGCTGGTGACACCCTCCCAGTTACGGTGCTTCGCGGTGACAGCACGGTTACCCTGGCCGTGGTGCCGGAGAAACTGAGCGTACAAGATGCTTCCACGGGAGAGATCGTGAAGCGCGGTCGCATCGGGGCAGACAGGGCTAGGCTTCGTGTTCGTTACGGGCTAGGCAATGCGCTCGTTTGGGGTGTGCAGGAGTCTTGGAACAAAGCGGCGCTCGTGATGTTCACGCTGAAGGGAATCGTATTCCGCGACATCTCGCCGCGGGAAATCGGCGGGCCCATTTTGATCGGTCAGGTATCCGGACAGTTCGCCCGCCTCGGGTTCGATGCTCTCATCAGCTTCATGGCTTTCTTGTCTGTCAACTTGGCAATCTTGAACTTGTTACCGATCCCGGTATTGGATGGCGGTCATCTCGTTCTGCTCTTCTTAGAGGGGATACGGGGCAAGCCTCTCTCACTTGCCCTTCGCATACGTCTGACTCAGGTGGGGCTGTTCGTACTGCTCGGAATCATGATCTGGGCCGTGGCAAACGATATCCTGCGAGTGTTTGGGATCTAGTTTCAGCTACCGGCCCAGCACCACGACTGTGGCAGCGATCAGGGCGACCAGGACTATCGCTGCCATAACCTTCAGCCCGAGATATCGTTTTTCTTTTCGAACCATCATCTCTAGCTCGGCAGTTGGCGTCGGAGCTACGCCGAATGCACTGGTAGCCCTACGGGAATCGGCAATGTGACGCAGCTCGTCGAGCAGAACTTCAGAGGAAGCGTAACGGTCGTCGGGGTGTTTTGCCAGACACCTGAGCACTATACGTTCGAATCGGTCTGAGAGGTCTGGACGTTTCTTGCGGGGGCCTCTTGGGGGTTCCTCAACGTGCATTCGAGCGAGCTCGAACCAATCAGTTGACCGAAACGGAGTTTCACCTGTTGCGGCCTTGTAAAGTGTCACGCCGAGGGAGTAGAGGTCGCTGCGACCGTCGAGCGTTCTACCCTGAGCTTGTTCTGGAGATATGTACTGAGGCGTTCCGATCGTCATATTGACGCCGGTAGCGGTAACGTACCCCGACACAGCCTTGGCGATGCCGAAATCGGAGATCCCCGCGGTGCCGTCTTCGTCGAGAAGTATGTTGTCGGGCTTGATGTCGCGGTGGACAATTCCCTGTTGGTGAGCAAATGCGAGTCCGGCAGTTACGTCTGTGGCTATCTCGACCAACTTTTCCTCTGAGATGCGGATGTCCTTTTCAATCAGAAACGCCACGGACCCAGGGTAGAGGTCCATCGAGAAGTACGTGAGGTTGTCTGCCTGTCCGACGTCGATAATCCGTACGAGGTTGGGGTGTACCAACTCCGACGCGACAGTGTATTCGTTGCGAAACCTCCCTTCGAATTCCTTATCGCCGGCGTACCGGGGTTTGAGCACCTTGAGTGCCGCTCGCTCATCGTCATCATCTCTGCGCGCGGCGAACACCCATGCGAAGCCGCCTTCACCCACGAGCTTCTCGATCGTGTATGGTCCGACGCTACAACCTACTAGTTCGTCTGCGTTTAGCGACATTACCAACCTTTACAGAGCTAAATGCGTTCAGTACATTTCCAAGCTAAGTAAAATCACGGACAAAAGAACAATACATCCGTGCTTGCGCCCTGTGAGGATACATCTTTCATGAGCTTTGACAAGCAATCAGTGGTCCAGAAGTACCAGCAACACTCGACTGACACGGGTTCGACCCGAGTGCAGATCGCGGTCCTTAGTGAACGAATCAACGTACTGACGGATCATTTCCGCACACACAAGAAGGATTACCACGGGCGGCGTGGTCTGCTGACAATGGTCAGCAAGCGTCGCCGCCTGTTGGATTACCTCAAGCGGACCGACCTGGAAGGTTATCGTCAGCTCATTGCGGAACTAGGACTCCGTCACTAGCAGCTGGGCGTGGGCATGAGGCGTCTGAGTAGAGCACTTCGGGCGCTTCTTTTCATTTCTGAGTGCTCACGCAGGGAACATTCATGTTAAAGACCGTTGAACGGCTGTTTGCCGGGCGCGATTTCCGTATGGAAACCGGGCGAATGGCAAAGCAGGCGGCGGGTTGTGCTGTCGTACAGCATGGAGATACGACCGTACTGGCTGCTGTCCTGATCGATGACAAAGAAACCCACCTGGATTTCTTCCCGATGATCGTCGAGTACCGCGACAAGGCGTATGCGGCCGGTAGAATCCCTGGTGGTTTTTTCAAGCGTGAAGGACGCCCAGCCCAGGATGAAATCCTCGCTGGGCGTTTGATCGACCGATCGTTGCGCCCGCTCTTTCCAAAAGGCTTCAAATACGAAGTCCAGATTTTCGTCTACGTGCTCTCCGCGGATCAGGAGAACGACGCCGATGTTCTGGGCCTGACCGCTGCGTCACTCGCGTTGGGCGTTTCGAAGGCACCGTGGGGTGGACCCGTCGCAGGCGTTCGAGTAGGGAGAGTTGAAGGCGAGTGGGTCATGAATCCCACATTCCAGCAGCTCGAATCGAGTGACATCGACTTCGTGGTCGCGGGTACCGCAGATTCGCTCATGATGGTCGAAGGTGGCGCGTTGGAGATTCCAGACACCGATGTGGCTTCGGCGCTCGAGTTCGCGCAGACTGGTATCGGCGAGCTGGTCGACATGCAGCAGGAAGTGATCAAAGAGGCTGGCCTCCCGGAGATGGAGTGGGCCAAGCACGAGATCTCCGAGGAGATCGTTGCGAAGGTGAAGGAACTCGCTGAAGGGCGAGTCAAGGAAGCACTCAACCTACCGGAAAAATCTGAACGCATCAAAGCGCTGGCAGCGATTCGTGACGATATCGTAGCGCAGCTCACAGAGGTGTACCCGGACAACATTGGGGATGTGAAGGCCGTATTCGACGACATCGAGTACAACACCATGCGAGCTCAGGTTCTCGAACAGGGCGAGCGCGTTGACGGGCGTGACCTCGACACGGTTCGGCCGATAACGTGTGAGGTGGGTGTGCTTCCACGCGTTCACGGCACGGCTCTCTTCACACGTGGCCAAACTCAGGCGCTCGTGAGCACGACTCTCGGATCCGTCTCGGACGAACAGAAGATCGAGAGTATCCACCTGCGTGAGGCCACGACCAAGAGCTTCATGCTCCACTACAATTTCCCGGCATTTTCGGTCGGCGAGGTACGTCCTATAAGAGGTACGTCGAGACGAGAGATCGGGCACGGCAATCTGGCCGAACGCGCTCTCCAGGCTTTGCTGCCTGCGTACGACGAGTTCCCGTACACCATCAGGGTCGTTTCGGACATTTTGGAGTCCAATGGCTCTTCGTCGATGGCGTCGGTCTGCGGCGGATCGCTCGCGCTGATGGATGCCGGCGTGCCGATGAGATCCGCGTGTGCCGGTGTGGCGATGGGGTTGATCAAAGAAGGTGATCGCGTTGCGGTGTTGACCGACATTCTCGGCACCGAAGACCATCTCGGCGACATGGATTTCAAAGTTGCCGGTACTGGCGACGGTGTGACCGCAATTCAGATGGACATCAAGATTGGCGGGATTTCGCTGGATATCATCCGATCGGCCCTCGACAAGGCTCGCAACGGCCGGCTCCACATTCTTGGGAAGATGGCTGAGACCCTTTCGGAGCACCGCAGCACCCTATCCAAGTGGGCTCCCAGAATCATCACGGTTGAAGTGAGACCGGAACGCATCGGTGATATCATCGGGCCGAAGGGTAAAATCATCCGTGGTATTCAGGAAGAGACTGGTGCCAACATCAACGTCGACGACGAAGGCGTGGTGACCATCACTGCTGTCGACGGTAGGGCAGGCGAGAAGGCGCGCGACATGATTTCGGCAATCGTGCAGGAGCCTGAAGTCGGCACGATCTACGAAGGCACGGTGAAGAACACGACCCAGTTCGGCGCATTCGTCGAGATTCTGCCAGGCGTCGAAGGATTGTTGCACATTTCGGAGTTGCAACACGAGCGGACGAACCGGACCGAGGACGTTGTCAACAAGGGCGACATCGTACGCGTCAAACTCCTGGAAGTCGATTCGCGCGGGAAGATGAGGTTGTCTCGCAAGGCGTTGCTAGAGAAGAAGGAAGAGCCGAAAGAAGAGTCGGCAGAAGGCACCGACGAGGCTTGATGCGGACGGTCAAGCTCGATGAGCGACTGTTTCGCTCTGAGGCTGAAAATGGAGTGACCGTGATGTCTGAACTGCTACCGTGGGTTCGCTCGGTAGCAGTAGGCATCTGGGTCGCTCGTGCGTCTGTGCACGAAGAGCGATCCAAGATGGGAGTATCGCACCTCCTCGAACACATGGTGTTCAAGGGAACCGAACGCCGCAGCGCTCGAGATATTGCTCTCGAGCTCGAGGTAAGGGGTGGCTCTCTCGACGCTTACACCTCCCGCGATCACACATCCTTCCAGGCGCGTGTGTTGGACGAAGACCTGCCTCGCGCTCTCGACGTGCTGACCGATCTTGTCAGAAACCCCGTGCTGCGCGATGACGATCTCGACCGCGAACGAATGGTGGTGCTGGAAGAGATCAGTTCTGTCCTCGACACTCCCGACGATCTGGTGTTCGAACAGCATTCGCAGACCATGTGGCCCGAACACCCATATGGTTATTCGGTGCTGGGCACCAAGGAGACGGTCTCGGAACTGAGCGTGGATGACCTCAGGGGCGTGCACTCGCGAGCATACCACCCAGGGCATATCGTGATAGCCGCTGCCGGAAACGTTGATCACGAATTGCTTCTCAAGTTGCTGGCGAAATGCGGCTGGTTCACCTTCGATGCGGGTCCAGAACCCCAACCGGTGTCAGAAGTGCCGGCTGCTGTTCGCACCGAACGGTTCATCGACAGGGACGGTGCACAGGCACATATAGTCATTGGCACCGACACCTTCCAGTTTACGGACGAACGTCGCCATCCCTTGGTGGTCCTCAACTCCGTGCTCGGTTCTGGAATGTCGAGTGCGTTGTTCCAGCGGGTCCGTGAAGAGCTCGGCTTGGCGTACGCAGTCTACTCCTACCAATCGTTCTATAAAGAGACAGGTGTGGTAGGCGTGTACGTCGGGACGCATCCTACCAAGGTCCAAGAGGCTTTGGAAGCGATCAAAAAGGAACTTGCGGCATTCGCCTCAAACGGACTCACGCCGGATCGCCTCGCGGAGGCCAAGCAGCAGTTGAAGGGGCAGGTTACGCTTTCCCTGGAAAGTACCTCGGCGCGGATGTATCGCCTTGCCACAATTGCGCTATTCGGCGAACCTTACAAGACAATTGATGAGTTGCTAACTCAGATCGATGCGATTACGCTGGGTGACGTTGCAGGTGTAGGGCAGGAATTCCTCGACCCCGATCGGCAAACTGTTGTTGCGCTGGGTCCTAACTAATGAGCCAATAGATTAACAACCACAAAATACGAGAGTCTGATTACCATGATTATCGGAGTCCCAAAAGAGATCAAGACGAACGAGAATCGCGTTTCGGTCGTGCCGGCCGGAGTGGCTACGCTGGTGAGCGATGGTCACAGGGTGCTTGTTGAGAAGACCGCTGGTGTAGGAAGCGGCTTTCCAGACAAGGCATACACGGACGTCGGAGCAGAAATCATAGCGTCGGTGGACGAGGTTTGGGGTGAAGCGGACATGATCGTGAAGGTCAAAGAGCCTATCAAGGTCGAGTGGCCGCGCATCCGCAAAGACCAGTTAGTGTTCACGTACTTCCACTATGCTGCCGATGAGGAACTGACCCGCGCACTCATGGATACCGGGTCCGTGTCGATCGCATATGAAACCGTACAGCTCCCGTCGGGCGAACTGCCGCTCTTGACGCCGATGAGTGAAGTGGCTGGTCGTATGGCGGTTCAAGAAGGTGCGAAGTATCTCGAAAAGCACTACGGCGGTCGTGGATTGTTGTTGGGTGGCGTACCCGGTGTGCTGCCAGCAGAGGTTCTTATCCTCGGGGGCGGAGTGGTTGGTACCAACGCCGCGAAGATGGCTGCAGGATTAGGCGCACGTGTAACGATCTTTGACCTCTCGCTCGAGCGTCTCCGGTATTTGGATGATGTGATGCCGGCCAATGTGAATCTCGTCTATTCGAACAGGCTCAACATTCAAGAACTGCTGCCACTCGCCGACCTCCTCGTTGGAGCAGTGCTAATTACTGGAGCGAAAGCGCCCAACCTGGTTGAACGTAGCGACTTGAAGAACATGAAACCCGGTTCCGTTATCGTCGATGTTTCAGTTGACCAGGGCGGTTGCATCGAGACCATCAAGCCGACTACCCATGAAGAACCGACATACCTCGTTGACGGTGTGCTCCATTACGGCGTTGCCAACATGCCTGGTGGTGTTCCGCGCACGTCCACGCTGGCGCTCACTAATGCGACGTTCTCATACGCACGCCGACTGGCGCAGCAGGGTTGGCAGGAAGCATGTCGTGCAGACGAAGGCCTCTACTTGGGGCTCAATGTGATCGAAGGCAAAGTAGTGTATCCGGGAGTTGCGGAAGCGTTCGGCATCGACTTGGCTGATGGCAAATCCTTCCTGTAAGTAACGAACTTGTCATAACTTAGGGCATCAGTTATGTTAGGGCGCCTCAGGTGTTTCGAGGCGCCCATTGTGTTGGATTCCTTGACGTATTTCACCCACTACCTATGCCGATACGCTGGCCAAAACTCACACTGGGTACGCTACTTCCCGCGAACGAGATCGCGGTGGATCTTGGTACATCTAACACACTCGTGTATGTGCGCGGAGAAGGGATCGTTCTAAACGAACCGTCTGTCGTCGCGGTCGAACAGGGCACTTCTAAGATCAAAGGAATCGGTCTCGAAGCTAAGCGCATGCTTGGGCGCACGCCGGACGGGATTCTCGCAGTGCGCCCACTCAAGGACGGTGTGATCGCGGACTTCGATGTGACCGAACGGATGCTCCGATATTTTCTCGAGTCGATCATCCAGAAGCATGTGTTCAAGGTGAAACCCAAGGTGATCGTGTGTGTACCCAGCGGCATCACCGAGGTGGAGAAGAGGGCGGTGCGCGACAGTGCACATTCGGCCGGTGCGAAAGAAGTCTATATGGTCGCTGAGCCGATGGCTGCGGCGATCGGAGTTGGTCTTCCTGTTGAAACACCCACTGGCAACATGGTGATAGACGTAGGTGGAGGTACCACGGAGATCGCCGTCATCGCCCTATCCGGTATTGTAAGCGATACCTCTATTCGAACCGGAGGCGACGAGCTCGACCAGGCGATCGTGCAGTTCATGAGGAAGAACTACAATCTCTTGATCGGTGAACCCACCGCCGAGTTGATAAAGATCCAAATTGGTACGGCGGCGCCGATCAATGGTGATAAGGAAATGGAAGCAAAGGGGCGCGATCTGGTGTCAGGCATTCCAAAGGTCGTGCGCGTGCACTCGAGCGAGATCCGCGAGGCAATTCAGGAGCCAGTTCAGCAGATTGTCGATGCCGTCAGGCGTGCTCTCGAGATCACCCCGCCTGAGCTGGCAAGCGACATAGTCGACCGCGGCATCGTAATGGCGGGCGGCGGCTCTCTCATCGGCGGCTTGGACGTTGTTCTTTCGCAAGAGACTTCGTTGCCGATTCGAGTCGATGAAGATCCGTTGACTTGCGTGGTTCGTGGCACGGGGCGAATTCTGGACGATCCCGACAAGTACCGGTCGGTGCTCACCACTTAGACAACTGTGAAAATCGCGCCGGAACGCTTCGCGTCACGCCGCGACACCCTCGCATTCATCTTCTGCGTAATGCTGACCGTTGCTGCGCGGGTGGCTCCTCCGCAGGTACAGGACTTCCTATCTGAGAGCATTAGGGTAGTTATGGTTCCTGCTACCTGGTTGCAGGAGCAAACGGAACTCACGCTCGAAGCGCGTCCGCTCGTTGCAATGCTTTCTGCGCAGCGCGATTCTGCAGCCATCGACTCTCTCCGGCTTTACACGCTTTCGGAGGAGAACGCCCAGCTTCGAGAATTGTTGGCGCTTTCGGTGCGGATGCCGACGCGTCACGTGGCCGCGGAGGTGCTGCATCAGTCGTCGCCGCTCGGTCAATTCACGCTTCTTCTCTCGGTTGGCAGCAACGATGGAGTCTCAGAGATGGCGCCGGTCATCGCGCCGCAGGGTCTGGTGGGTGTGATCCGAAACGTCGGCGGCAGCACATCTCTGGCCGTGGTTTGGACTCATCCCGACTTTCGGGTGAGTACGATGACGGCAGATGGTTCTGTCTTCGGCATAGCCGAGCCTAGAGGGCGGACGGGACCCCGAACTTCACTGATGGAACTTCGTGGAATTCCATTTCGCGAGGATATCCCGATTGGATCTCAAGTGTACACCTCCGGGCGGGGCATCCATCTGGGCGGAGCGTTTCCCCGAGGCATTCCGGTCGGTACCGTGCGCGCCCTCGCTGAGCAGAGTGAGGGGTGGTCGAAAACCTACGTGCTTTCGCCAGCTGTGCAGCCGGCATCGGTTTCTCACGTGATAGTGCT
The DNA here is from genome assembly GCA_964518955.1 of uncultured Gemmatimonadaceae bacterium. Classification (GTDB taxonomy): domain Bacteria; phylum Gemmatimonadota; class Gemmatimonadetes; order Gemmatimonadales; family GWC2-71-9; genus JBDGYW01. The sequence goes on from CAZFHS010000025.1 coordinate 76,044, forward strand.
GGTTGGTGCCGACGATGATATCGCGACCGCGTTTCAACCGGAGTTGCCATGAGGGCTGGCCGCGGGCGATACCAACTCGGGTTCATACTCCTACTACTCTTCGTGTTGGAGTTTTCGATTCGGCCGCTATTTGGCGTTAGTCCCTTTGCTCCAGATTTCCTGATGTTGGCGCTCTTGGTGTACGCGATTGGGACGCGGCCCGGAAACGCGGCGGTTGCTGGACTGTTCGTGGGTTTGATGCGAGACGGTCTCTATTCGGTCGCATTCGGAGCTGGTGCATTTGCGCATACCGCCATTGGCTATCTCGCGGCATGGAGCAAGGCGGTGTTCTTTGCTGACAACCTCTATGTAAACGCCGCGTTGTTCTTCTTCGGAGTTTGGTTGCGGGACGTGTTGGCCTGGCTGGTCGGCAGGCATCCACAAGAAGCTTCGGAGATACTCTGGCAGCTAGGGTATTGGTCTCCCTTGCAGGCACTCTCGACCTCTCTTGCGGGCATTGTCGTGTTGCTGGTGTTCAGGAAGTGGCTGCACGTACGGATCGGTGAATGACCTGGTTCCATAGGCACGAAGTAGGCCGCCGCGCGAGTGTGGCCCGAGTAGTTGTGACGGTCATCTTCGGGATATTCGTGTTGGTGTTCTTCCGTGTTCAAGTGCTCTCATCGAGCAGGTATCGTCTGGAGTCAGAGGAAAACCGTCTACGCCCGGTCCGGCTCGTCGCTCCGCGCGGTTTGATAACAGATCGGAACGGAGTTGTGTTGGCGGACAATATTCCGGGATATTCCATTTCCGTTACGGGTTCATCGGTAGATGCGGTGCGCGCGACACTCGAGGACATAGCGTACATAGCGAATCTCGATTCAGCACGCATCGAAGCAGTCCTCAACCGATATAGGCGCAGGCATCACGAACCGGCGACAGTGCGTAGAGACGCGTCGTTCGAGTTGGTGTCTGCTCTAGAGGAGAGAAGAATTGTCCGGCCCGGGATTGTCATTCAAAGTGAGCTGCGACGTTGGTATCCATACGGAGAAATCGCAGCGCATGTAGTCGGGTATATCGGGGAGATCAGTGAAGAGGAACTCACCGATCCAGACATGTATCCTGGAGCCCGAAGCGGCGAGGTGGTGGGACGAGATGGCCTCGAACGGCAATATGATGAGACGCTGCGCGGAACAGAGGGACTCCGGTACATCGAGGTGGATGCCCTGGGCCGTACGGTGCGCGACGTAGCTGATGGATCGGAGCTTCAACCCGAACAGGGTGATACGATCAGCATCTCGCTCGATATCGAGCTGCAGCAATTTGTGGCAGAGCAGTTTCCGACCGGGTGGCGCGGTGCAGTGATGGCTGCCGATCCGCGCACCGGAGGAGTCCTGGCTCTCTATTCAGCTCCCTCCTTCGACCCCAACCTGTTTGTGGGTCGAATGGAGCTGGAGGATTGGAACGCCCTATTGGACGCCGGAGGGGAACCTCTCTTCAACAGAGCGATCGAGGGGCTGTATCCACCGGCTTCACCATGGAAGCTCGCAGTTGCCGCCAGCGCGCTGAAACACAATCTGGTGGACCTGGATACCAGGATGGACATCCCGTGCACAGGGGGAATGCTTTACGGTAATCGATATTTCCGATGCTGGCATGAAGCCGGTCATGGGAACGTCACGCTCATGGAGGCAATCGAGCACTCCTGTGACGTCTACTTCTATCAACTCGGGCTTCTGATTGGTCTGGATAGGCTTCTCGAGGATGGTGTCGAGATGGGTTTCCTGGACCTCTCGGGTATCGACCTTCCTGACGAACGTACTCCGCATTTCCCCGAGTCCACCGAATACTACGATCGACGCTACGGACCCAGGGGTTGGACGTCGGGAGTGACTCTCAATCTCTCGATTGGCCAGGGAGAAAACTCCCAGAGCGTCAGCAATATGGTCCGTTTCTATTCTATGCTGGCAAATGAAGACGGATCTGCTCCGGAGCTACGCCTGGTTCTAGGTGGCTCGACACAACGTCGGTCTATGGGGCTAGATCGTGAGCATCTGGAAGGATTACGGGAGTCATTGGTACAAGTCGTCGAGACTGGTACTGCGGCGGCAGCGCAAGTCGCCGAGCTGCAGATTGCAGGGAAAACCGGCACCGCACAAAACTCGCAGGGATTGGATCACGGCTGGTTCGTTGGTTTTGCCCCGGCGGCGAATCCGGAGATCGTCGTAGCCGCAATCCTCGAACATGCAGAGCACGGGTCAACTGTGGCCCCCTTCGTGAACCGCATCATTGCGAGATACTTGCTCGGGGAAGATGCTCCGCTTCCACGGTTCGTGATGCCGGCCGATTCCGTACCTCGGACGCGGTCGCTAAGGCCCGAACCGGCACCGACACAGCGGCGCCCGTAGGAGACCGATAGGCGTGGAACGCATCGACAAGACATTGCTCGTCGTCACAATGCTGCTTATCGGCCTGGGGTTGGTAACGCTCTATTCGGCTGGTCAAACTGATGTTACCACATCGGTTGTCGACGCATGGAAACGTCAGCTCGTCTGGCTGGGTTTGGGCGTCGTTGTGGGTGCGCTGGTGTTCCGCATATCTCCTCGGCTTTTGGAATGGGGCACTCCGTTTTTTTACAGTGGCGCAATCGTTCTCCTACTGATCACGCTGGTGGTCGGAGTAGGGGCGGGCACCGCTGCCGGGACGAAATCATGGATCTCCATTGCCGGCGTGAGGCTGGGGCAGCCAGCCGAGCTAGCCAAGATCGCAACGATCCTGATGTTGGCGAAGATGCTTGGTGAACGGAGGCATCCCCCAGCTACCATAATCGAGGCGATACCTCTTTGCCTGGTGGCAGCAGTGCCATTCATACTGGTTGGCCTGCAGCCCGACCTTGGCAGCGCAATCGTCTTCCTCAGCACAATGTTCATCGTTCTCTACTGGGGTGGTGTGAAACCTTCTCTCCTGCTGCTACTAGCCTCGCCCATATTCAGCCTCGTGTTGGCTTTCTCGACGATTTCTTGGGGAATTTGGATAGTGTTCCTCACGGTATTTCTAGTTTGGGTGCGGCCGTATGTCTTGGAAGGCGTAGGTGTTTGGCTGATAAATGCCGTCATGGGAATTGGGGCCTTGGGATTGTGGCAGCAGCTTCAGCCGTATCAGCAAAACCGACTGCTCTCTTTCTTGAATCCGGAGGTCGATCCGCGCGCGACTGGTTGGCATATCATCCAATCCAAAATCGCGATAGGATCCGGGGGGTTGATAGGTGAAGGTTTCACGGCAGGGACTCAGAAGCGGCTTGCCTTCTTGCCGGCTCAACACACCGACTTCGTGTATTCAGTGGTAGGCGAAGAAGCCGGGTTTGTGGGAGTGCTCATCACGCTGGGCCTATTCGCCATGTTGATCCTCGCGTGTATCCGAATTGCACGCAATTCGTCCGACCCGTTCTCGAGTTTGCTCGCGTTCGGTATTGCCGGCATGTTTGCGACACATGTGCTCGTAAATGTTGGGATGACGATTGGGATCATGCCGATCACTGGCATACCACTACCATTTTTCTCGTACGGTGGATCTTTCGTCCTAACCTGTACGACCTTGGTAGCGCTCGCACTTCGAGTGGAATGGGAATCCCGCGGTGCCAGCTACGCGGGTGCGTAGAGAAGGCTTGCCTAGAAACAGGGCGCGCGCGTTCGTCTGAGGGGTGGCGCGTTGGCCTTGCCGCAGCGAAATTGTTGACTTGCTCGTCTTACTAATGCGTCTTTGATAGGATCGTTCATGGCCTGGTTTCGGAAGGAACGCAAGCGTCGCCAATCAGTCCGGGAACCTTCGGATATACCTCCGGATGCCTGGGAAAAATGCGAGCAGTGCGGTTTCGTGGACTTGGCAGACAAGTTTGAGAGCATGCTCCAGGTCTGTCCCGAATGCGGTTTCCATCGTCGCATTGATGCCCAACGCTACATAGAACTCTTGACTGATCCCGACAGCTTCGTCGAGCTGTATGGCGATCTCCGATCGTTGGACGCCCTGAAATTCGAGGGGTATGCGGACAAGATCAAGAAGGCGGAGAAGAAAGCCGGATCTCACGATGCGATCCTGACCGGGCATGCAAAGATCACAAAGATGAACGTCAATATCGGCGTGATGGAATTCAAATGCATGGGTGGCTCAATGGGCTCAGTCGTGGGTGAGAAGACCACTCGTCTGGCGTTGCGCTCGTTGGAAAAGAAGGCTCCGATGGTGATTGTATCTGCCTCTGGTGGGGCGAGGATGCAGGAGGGGGTCCTCAGCTTGATGCAGATGGCCAAGACATCTGCAGCGATCTCGAGACTCAGGGAAGAAGGCATCCCGTTCATATCAATCTTGACCAATCCGACAACAGGGGGCGTGACGGCCTCGTATGCGATGCTCGGTGACGTGAACATTGCCGAACCAAATGCCTTGATAGGTTTCGCAGGTCCTAGAGTCATCCAACAGACGATCAACCAGGATTTGCCAGAGGGTTTCCAGACAGCGGAGTTTCTAGTTGAACATGGAATGGTGGATCGTGTTGTACCCCGCAATGAACTGAGGAGTACCACTGCCAGCCTCCTCCGAATGATGAAGGGCTTGAAACCGGTGGAGGCAAGCGCCTGAGTCTTTCGTATTCTGAAGCCGTCCGGTTCCTATCCACTCGTACTGCAGGCAAAAAAAAGTGGTCGCTAGGTCCTACCAGGTTGCTTTTGGAGCAACTTGGGAATCCGGAACGACACTTTGCGGCCGTACACATCGGTGGCACGAACGGTAAAGGCTCGGTTGCCACGATGGTGTATACGGTTCTGAGTCGTGCCGGCCTCAATGTTGGGTTGTACACCTCCCCCCACTTGGTCGACGTGCGTGAACGGATGTTGGTGGATGGATCTCCGATACCTCGCGACGCGTTCGTTCATTGGACCGCTGAGCTGCAGCGGGCCATAATGGAATGTGACGCGAGTTTTTTCGAAGCGACAACCGCGATTGCACTCGCTGACTTTGCGGCTCGCGGCGTGGAGATTGCCGTGATCGAGGTTGGCTTGGGAGGACGGTTAGATGCCACCAACGTGGTTTCCCCGCTCGTGAGCGCAGTCACCAATGTCAGCTTGGAGCATACGGAGTATCTGGGCGATTCACTGGAAGGTATCGCTTGGGAGAAGGCTGGTATTGCCAAGAGAGACACCCCGTTCGTCATTGGTGAAGAAGATCCCAGGCTCGTGAAATGTCTCCGTGAAGCCGCCGAAGAACGCGGAGCTATCGTTCACGAGCTACCCGAAGGGGCTGAATACTCCGGGCCGATTTCGCTGGTCGGGTCCTACCAACGCAGGAATGCGTCCGTTGCAGAGGCTATCCTCGGGCTATTACCGGCCAGCGTGAAACCGTCATCCTCTGAGATATCGGACGGCATAACAGCGGCTCATGTGCCCGGGCGGTTTGACCGGCGTGGACAGTGGCTTTTTGACGTCGCACACAACCTCGCAGGCATTGAAGCCCTGGTTCAGCAAATGCGTGTTTCCGACCTACCTGGGCCTGTGCATGCACTGGTTGGGATTGCGGGCGACAAAGAATGGGAACTCGTTCTTCCAACTTTGATAAGTGAGATCGACACCATTTGGCTGACAGTCGCTCCATCGATGCCTACCGAGAGATCGCCCGATCTTGCGAAAATGGCTGCAGTTACCGGTCTCGACCTGATTGTGGAGCCCGATTTTGATGCCGCCCTGAGCCACGTCCAGCGTGAAGCGGGAACAGTTCTGGTGACAGGGTCGTTTTTCACCGTCGGTGATGCTCTGTCGCGGTTGCCCGGCTTCGCGCCGCTCGGGTAGATTGTGCCCATGAAAGTTCAAGGTTTACCAGGATTTAGAGATTTCTACCCGGAAGAGACGGCGTTGCGGAACCACATCTTTTCGGTGTGGCGAGATGTAGCACAACGATACGGCTTCCAGGAGTACGAGGGTCCCCCGCTAGAGCCGCTGGAGCTCTACGTGAAGAAGAGCGGGGAAGAAATCGTTGGGCAACTCTATGCGTTCGAAGACCGCGGTGGACGGCAGGTAGCGCTGCGCCCTGAGATGACCCCGAGTCTGGCACGAATGGTCGCAGCACGCTCACAAGCGTTGAAAAAACCGATTCGGTGGTTCTCGATCCCACAAGTGCTCAGGTACGAACGGCCACAACGCGGGAGATTGAGAGAACACTACCAGCTCAATATGGATATCATCGGCGAATCCGGTCCTCTCGCCGATGCTGAGTTGATCGCTGCGACGATCGACATTATGCGCGCCTGTGGGTTGAGCTCGAGCGACGTTAAAGCACACATAGCCGACCGCCGGATTGTTCGTGCACTCTTGGACGGTCACGGGCTGAATGATGACCAGGCTCCAGAAGCCTTCGCTCACATCGACAAACTCGAACGATCGCGACGTGAGACCCTAGCTGAGAGCTTAGCCAACGCCACAGGCATCAGTAGGGATGCAGCGAACGACGTATTGTCTATTGGAGAGATCAAGGGGCTGGAAGCAATCAATACGGCTCTGTCAGATACTCCATCTGGGACCGAAGTAGGTGAAGGCCTCACCGCGTGTGTCGAGGCGCTGGAGTCGATGGGCTTGGGTGATTTTGTCCAGGTGGATTTAGGAATCGTCCGGGGCCTGGCCTATTACACCGGCATAGTCTTCGAGCTGTTCGATTGTGCTGGATCGTTGCGAGCAATTTGCGGCGGCGGCCGATATGACGGCCTGTTGAGTGCGCTCGGCGGTGTAGACCTGCCGGCAATCGGTTTCGGAATGGGCGATGTGGTTCTTGGGGAGCTTCTACGTGACCGCAACCTCATACCTGAGCTAGCGAGGCAGGTGGATGTGTTTTTGGTCGCGGTTTCTGGGCAAGATACGCATCACGTGTTGGAACTGGGCCAGCGTTTGAGGAAGAGTGGACTGAGGGTCGAATACGCGCTGAAGCAACAGTCGATTGCCAAGCAGTTGAAACTTGCTGCTGCGCGACCAGCCAAGTTCGCTGTCATATGCGGTCCTGATGAGCGCGCGAGCGGTGAAGTGGTTGTTAAAGACCTCGCGGCGGGGACTGAGGAGAAAGTGGCTTTGGAATCGTTGGAGAGTGTTTTATCGGACTAGCCCCAGGGACCCGGCGGACATGCAATAGTTGGGACCCTGAGGGCGCATCGGGATGGGATTAGGCAGAATAACATGGCGAAGGAAGCGAAGATTACTGCAAGGGCTGACGATTTCAGCCAGTGGTACAACGATGTGATAATGCGCGCCGAACTGGCGGATTATGCGCCGGTGCGTGGTTGTATGGTCATCCGGCCGCGCGGCTACGGAATTTGGGAGTTGATGCAGAGTGCCCTGGACAAGATGTTCAAGGATACCGGCCATCAGAATGCATACTTCCCGTTGTTCATCCCGCAGAGCTTTCTCGCCAAGGAAGCCGAACACGTTGAGGGGTTCTCGCCTGAGACCGCCGTCGTAACGCACGGTGGAGGGAAGGAACTCGAAGAACCGCTGGTCGTACGTCCCACATCCGAAACGATCATCTACTCGTCGTTTGCGAAGTGGATTCAGTCTTACCGAGACTTGCCACTGAAGCTGAACCAGTGGGCCAACATCGTGCGTTGGGAAATGCGCACCAGGTTGTTTTTGCGAACCACTGAGTTCTTGTGGCAAGAGGGCCACACTGCGCACGCATCGGATGCGGAAGCTGAAGAGGAAGCAAGGCTCATCCTGCACGTGTACAGGAAGTTCATGGAAGACTGGATGGCCATGCCGTCCGTGACCGGGGTCAAAACCGAGTCCGAGAAGTTCGCTGGCGCTCTGTTCACATATTCATGTGAAGCGATGATGCAGGACAACAAGGCGCTGCAAGCGGGGACGACACATCACCTCGGGCAGAATTTCGCAAAAGCATTCGAAGTCCAATACCAGACCGCCGATGGGGGATTGGATCACGTTTGGAGTACGTCATGGGGAGTTTCCACGCGGATGGTTGGTGGACTGATCATGACACACAGCGACGATACAGGATTGGTCTGCCCGCCTCGGCTCGCCCCGACTCAGGTCGTGATCGTTCCCATCTGGAAGTCTGACGAACAAAGGACGTTGGTGCTCGAGACCGGTGCTAAAGTGCTCGCCCAACTGCAGGGCGAAGGTGTGAGAGCGGAGCTCGACGATCGTGAGGAGATGAAGCCTGGCGCAAAGTACTATGAATGGGAATCACGCGGTGTACCGGTAAGGTTGGAAATCGGACCGCGCGACGTGGAAAACGATCAGGCGATGATGGCTCGCAGGACCGGCGGAAAGAACCCAGTCAAACTCGACGATCTCACGCGTGAGGTTCAGACCTCCCTCGAAGAAATGCAAGCTGGCTTGCTCGCTGCAGCTCAGGAGCGAAGGGATGAGAATTCCTTTAGAAACGTGAGCAAAGATCAACTGATTGAACTGCTGGATGGCCCGGGTGGCTTCGCGTACGGTGGTTTTTGTGGGGCAGAGAGCTGCGAGATGGCAATCAAGGATAAGACCAAGGCTGCCGTCAGGGTCCTTCCGGATGAGGAGTTTCGATCTGATCCGAGCCCCCCCAAGTGTGTTTGGTGCGGGGCTGATTCCAGCGTTGAGGCTGTGTGGGCGAAGGCTTACTGAGTTTCTCCGCTGAGATTCTTGAGGAGATCTCAGCGAATGTCGGGACCCCAGTATACGTGTACAATGCTGGGGCGATCCAAGCTCAATATGCGGAGCTGACCGGCGCCTTCGCAGGCGTGCCGCACCGCATCTTCTATTCTGTGAAGTCAAACTCCAACCTATCGATTCTGAGGTTGTTGAAGGAGCTGGGCGCGGGCGCAGACATCGTTTCGGGAGGTGAATTCGCCCGCACGCAAGCAGCAGGCATTCCCGCAGGCGATGTGGTATTCAGCGGCGTCGGGAAAACCCGCCCTGAGTTGGAAGAGGCTATTCGGTTGGGAGTTGGCCTCATCAATGTCGAATCGTCGGGCGAGCTCGAACTGCTTGGGCGAATAGCGGCAGAAAAGGGTGCCGTGGCAAACTGTGGCATCAGGGTCAATCCCGACGTCACCACCGATACTCATCCGTATACCCAGACGGGCGCGCACGGAATGAAGTTCGGCATTCCATCTGACGAACTCGTTTCAACGGCTCTGAGAGTCTCCGAGCACCCGCATTTGGCTCTCCTTGGCGTCGGAATGCACATCGGTTCGCAAATCACGAACCCCGCCAACTACCGCGATGGAGCAGAGAAACTCGCCGCCCTCTTCGGCAATGTGGTTGACGCTGGTGTTGATAGTGTGAAGTGGTTGGGCATTGGTGGGGGAATGGGTATCAGGTACATGAACGAGCGATCGTTGCCAGCGAATGAGTTTGCTGCCGCGGTGCGATCCCTCTATGAGTCATTCCAACTCAGCCTGGCGCTGGAGCCGGGCCGGTTTTTGGTTGGTGCGGCGGGGTGCCTGTTGACCGAATGTGTTCATGTAAAACGCTCGGGCAACAGGAACTTCGCAATCGTCGATGCCGGTATGAACGACTTGCTCAGGCCGAGCTTGTATGGTGCAGAACACGACATTCGAGTCATCTCAGCTAGCGCCACATCGAACGCGAGCGATGTTGACGACACCGTCAGGTATGACGTCGTCGGGCCAATCTGTGAAAGTGGTGACTTCCTCGCGCTGGACCGCGCACTCAATGCAGTTGAGCCGGGAGCCCTGATCGCCGTGCTCGGCGCCGGTGCGTACGGATTTTCAATGAGCTCCAACTACAACTCCCGGCCTCGCGCGGCCGAAGTTCTCGTGAACGGCACACGCTGGCGAGTGATTCGCCAGCGTGAGAGTTTCGATGATTTGATGAGAGGTGAAGACTAGATGTCTTTTTCCTCGAGGAGCTGCAGATAATCTTCCGGAGTGGCCAGCTTAGCCAAACGCTCTGGCACGTCAGGCTCCTTGGCGAATTGCGCCACTTTGCCCAGCACCTGCAGGTATTGATTCGATACTTCGATCGGCGGAGCAACGATTAAGAAAAAATCGTGCACCGGCTTCTCGTCGATAGCCTTAAAATCGAGTCCCTCAGGCTTCCTGCCAAACGCGACTCTCAGGCGGCTCACCACTAATGAACGACAATGTGGAATTGCGATTCCCCTGCCGATTCCGGTTGAACCCAAGTTCTCGCGACGCTTGAGCATCTTGTAGAGCATCTCCTCGGATTTCTCGTCGAGTCCGAGAAGGGAAATGAGCTCGCTCAGTATTTCGTCTTTGGTTGTGCTCTCGAGCCCGAGCTTGATTGATTCGGGCGAGAAAAAGTCTTTGAGGTGCATGCTGCCGGCCAAATCCTGTTTCGGTTGAGCGGAAACCTAACCGCCGCAGGACCTACCGTCAAACGTCGTGGTTGCCCGGTCCGGCCGGCAGGTATATGATGATGGCGAAATGACTTTTTCGTTCCTCGAGAAGCCCACGCCGCCGCTATTTCTCGCCCCGCTATCTGGTGTATCGGATGCGCCGTTTCGCCAGGTGTGTAAGTCGTTCGGCGCAGATGTGGTGATGTCGGAGTTCCTTTCCTCAGAGGCTCTACGCCGTGGAGCGGCGAATGTGCACGATGGCGCTCGGTTCGCAGAAATCGAGAGGCCAATCGGAATTCAGATCTACGGAGCTGACCCTGACGGCATGGCAGAGGCAGCAGGGTTGGTGGCCGAGCATTATCAACCCGACTTCATCGATATCAACTTCGGGTGCCCGGTGAAGAAAGTCGTACGCCGCAATGGTGGGTCGGCCTGCCTCAAGGATTTGAGTCTCGTTCAGAGAATAATCCTATCGGTCTGCGACGCCACCAAATTACCAGTCTCTGTGAAGATCCGCAGTGGCTGGGACGAGGCGTCGCGAGATCCAGTCGGTATCGCTCTCTGCTGCCAGGGCGCGGGCGCGCAGATGCTCACTTTGCATGCGCGTACCAGAAGTCAGATGTATGGTCGTGCAGCTAGGTGGGAGGAAATTGCTGCGGTCGTGGATGTGCTCGATATTCCGGTGATTGGCAACGGCGACATTCTCGAACCGGAAGATGCGTTCAGAATGTGGCGCGAGACCGGCTGTGCAGGGATGATGATAGCACGCGGGTCGTTCGGACGGCCGTGGATCTTCCGGCAGGCACAAGCCGTCTTAAATGGAGAAAACCCCGATGCCTCCCCGTCGGCACCTGTACGGTTCGAGGTAGCTCGAAGGCATCGTGACTTGCTGCTTTCCTATCGAGGGGATAGTAAGACTGTGGCGTGCGAATTCCGGAAACATCTCGGCTGGTATACCAAGGGGCTCGCCAACTCTGCTGGACTTCGCGCGAGATTGCACCAAATTGAAAGCTTATCCGAGATCGAACCCATACTGGATCAATATCTCGAAACTACGGAGACAGCCGCGTGACCGATGAGCAGATCGCGCAACTTCTTTCTGAGGTTGCCTCCGGCGAAGTCACATGCTCCGCCGCCCTTGAACGATTGACCCGATTCCCAGTCGAAGAACTTGGCTACGCTCAGGTCGATCATGCGCGGCCACTCATTCAAGGGTTTGGTGAAGTCGTGTTCGGGCAGGCGAAAACGGAGGAGCAGGTGCTCGGCATCTGTAAAGCACTTGCAAATGAGAGTGGATCCTTTTTGGCAACGAGGGTAGAGGAATCCACTCGAAGGGCGCTCTGCGAACGATATCCGAAGGCTGAAATCAACGAATCAGCCCAAACAGTGTTTCTTGCGCCAGATCCGCCTCTCGAGCCAACGGGGCGGGGTACGATTCTGGTGGTGTCTGCAGGCACTAGCGACATGCCGATCGCTGAGGAAGCAGTAGTGGTTGCGCGAGCGTTCAACAACCGGGTCGAATCGCTGTACGACGTCGGTGTGGCCGGTATCCACCGCCTCCTTCGCAAGACAGATCTGCTGAAGGCTGCCTCCGTTGTGATCGTGGTTGCAGGAATGGATGGCGCCTTAGCGAGTGTGGTCGGGGGCTTGGTGCGAGTGCCGGTTATTGCCGTCCCAACGAGTGTTGGCTACGGTGCCTCATTTGACGGTGTTTCTGCCTTGCTTGCGATGCTCAATTCCTGTGCGTCAGGTGTGTCGGTTGTGAATATCGACAATGGCTTTGGGGCTGCAGCAGCAGCGGCCAGGATCAATCAACTGCTATGACTACGTTCGTCGCGTTGCTTGCTGGGCTCGCCTTAGGCGGGATAGCGGTTTTTGTTGTCTTGAAGGCGAGAGGGCGGGAGCGGAACATCCGGGCGATCGATATCGAGCACGGCGATTTCCCACTTCTGTTGGACCTGCTGCGTAGGGCGCATGGGGCGACTGCCGCGTGTCTTACCATCCATGGCAAGGATCCGGTTTGGGCTATGACTTCGCCGGGCCCACCGGTTGGAGCCTTAGACCGTGCAGTTGCTGCTGCTCGACTAGCCATGGGTGACGGCCGGAATCACATCCTGCGAGAGGGAGAAACGCTGGTTGCCGCTGGGGATGGCATCAACGTGGGTGGAACTCTCGTGTTTGTGGCGGGAGAATTGGACACCAACCTCACAGACAGAGTGATCGCGGACCTTCGTAGGATCTTCGCAGACCTGGGGTCCCAGCTGAGTTACAAGTCAGGCAAAGAGGCGTCACAAGAGAGCATTCCTGAGTGGCTAGTCGGCGGTCCAGAATCGGTCGAGGGTATATCGTTCCAACTGTGCGAGGCCGTACACGAGGTCACAGGGCGCACCAATGCGTTGGTGTTGCGTGATCAAGGCACTCAAGTAGCGTCGGTGGTGGCGGTTTCTGCGGGCAGCGACCGCCGGCTTTTGGGAGTCCAGGTTTCTCCGACTGCGGCGGCGGGTAGGGCCTGCATGAGTGATGTGCCAATCGTTGGCTCAAACAGCGAAGACATGTTTGGCTCTACGCGGGTAGATCGCCGGCAAGACGCAACCGGGGGAGTGGCATTTCCGCTCTGGGACGGGCGCGAATGTATCGGTGCGCTCGCTGTATTCGGCGCCAACTCGACTCTAGACAGCGACAGCCGGGAAAAAGCCCAGTGGTTGATCAGGAACGCCGGTCCGCGATTGGGCCGGGCTGCCGCGCTCAGAACTGCCGATCACCGTGCGATGACAGACGAATTGACGGGATTGTCCAACCGGAGAGCGCTCGAGCGTGCGATGCACGATCACGCCGGAGGCCCGTGCGCGGTCCTATGCATCGATCTCGATCATTTCAAGGCTCTCAACGACGGGTTCGGTCACGCGGCCGGAGATGCGGCACTTCGCCACGTGGCTGCCATTTTCAAGCAGGCTCTACGCTCTGGCGATGTGCCTGCCCGCATTGGAGGAGAGGAGTTCGCACTCTGGCTCCCTGGAGCAACCGCCAGCAAAGCGATGGATGTGGCCAATCGCGTTCGCGACGCGGTGCGGGGATCTGTGCTGGAATATGGCGGCAATGATATCGGCATTACCTGCTCGATCGGTATCGCGTCGATCCCCGAGTCGGTCTCGCAGGTCGATAACCTGCTTGGTGCTGCGGACGTGGCCATGTACAGGGCCAAGGAAGCAGGCCGTGATCGGATCGAGGCAACCGTTCGTAAATCACTCTGAGATCTGAATGCCGCCTTGCCGGTTCGGACTTGCCACCCGTAAATTTCATGAGACACCTCAACAAGGGGGCGACTGGCTTCGACGGGCTTTGTGAAGATTCTGTTGCGTGCCCAGGTTTCTCGGGTCCTGGCTAAACAACTGAGAAAACCATAATTGCCAACTCTGATTTGGCTCTGGCTGCGTAAGCAAATTGCTTCGCACCTGCCCACGTGGCAGCTCGCCTGAGGCGGCGCGTGGGTATCGGAAAGTCAGGCTGGCGAAGGGTATCGCTTTCGTGCCCAACGCGAGATGTTAGGGAGCTTTTCAAGAGGTTGGATGGCTGCGTGCCTGCCTCCTGAGAACTCAAAGCGCAGTCTACGCACGTAGAGACAGTTTGGGATCGAGGTTCGGACCGGGGTTCGATTCCCCGCGCCTCCATTAACCGAAGCAAGTGTAAGTTGTTTCAGAACAACAAGATAGCCGCGCCGGACAGCGCGGCTGTCGTTGTTTTGGGGCAGTTCCATGCTGGAGACGCTCCGCAACGAGCTTCATTTCGTACGGCAGATGCCATTAGCTCTGGCAAACGTCCCGCCCAAGCCGTATTATCTCAACCGCTCCGACAAAGGGAGGTCGCCCGTGACCGACGCCTTTGATCGCCTGAAGTCTGCTCTGGCCGACCGCTACACCATCGAGCGGGAGCTGGGGAGCGGTGGCATGGCTACCGTCTAGACCGTCGGATGTCAAACCGAAATTACCTGACACTGGCAGGGCGAGGTGG
>CAZFHS010000026.1:0-86525 GCA_964518955.1 uncultured Gemmatimonadaceae bacterium
CGCCTAGAACGAACTCAAAAGGGGGGACCTGTCAACTCAAGTATGAGCTATTACACATCAACCCTCCCTCCATCATTCCAGCCCTCAGGTAGCGGCCGATCAAATGAAGTACCCTCTTGTCCTTCACCCTGCGGGCCACACGCGACATCAATACGTCGTGGTTCACCCTGTCGAAGAACGACTCAAGGTCCAGATCAACTACCCACCTGTGGCCTGCCTCGATGTGCTCCTTGCCGCGCAGTACTGCTTGGTGCGCACTACACCCAGGTCGAAAACCATAACTGTCGTCACTAAACGTCACATCGAAAACACGGGTGAGCTTCTGGTGGAGGGCTTGCTGGATCATCCGGTCCATCACCGTCGGGATACCAAGTACTCGTACTCCTCCCCCAGGTTTCGGGATCTCCACCTTCCGCACCGGGCTTGGAACGTACGTACCACTCAGCAACTGCTCCCGAATACGCGGCCAGTCCGTTCGGATTTGCTCCTCGAGGTCGTCGACGCTCTTACCGTCTACGCCTCCTGCTCCTCCATTACGTATTACCCGCACATACGCTGCCTTCAGGTTCTCGCGTCGCAGCACCTCCTCCATCGCGACAGAAGCCTCGTCAGCAACGTGTCCCTCACGTGCCGTGGACGCATCACGCTCCCCAACCGTACTCTCAGCGGTTACGCCGCCTACCCTCCGGATTGGTCGCAGGCTGTCGTCTCCTGCCCTGTCTGCGTGTCTCTCGTCCATCGAACGCTCGGCGCCGCTTCGGCTCCTCGTGTGTGGCCCTTCACCGCCGTGCGATAGCAGCTACTATGGCCGTAGCTGACTTCTCGCTACACAGAATTACCTGCGCCATCCTTTCAGATGTAAGGCGAGATCTCCCAGGGTAAGACGCGTGACCTTCGCTCCACATACCCGCCGCATATACGCCCGCCCGGTCCGGAGTGCCTTCGGGCTTCGGGTCTTTTGGCCCCCTTACCCACCAGACAAACGCCTCGTATGCGGTTCGTGTTCCTCGGGCCAGAGCTTTGCCTACAGCTTCCTTCCCGCGGCTCCTCACGGAGCAGCCTTCAGGCTTGTACGGTTGCTGTTCAGCTAGAAGTTCCCGGCACTCAGGGCCTCCAGGGGACTCACACCCCCAAGTCACTTCCCGATCGGCTTTCGCCTCACGGTTATCAGCGCCAGTCATGACGCTGCGCGCCATGCCTGGCGCACCAAAGAAAGAGGCGAGCCACGGTATTTTGTGACTCGCCTCAGGTTGAAGGGTCAGGTTAGATCAACCACCAGTATCCTCTCCGCACGGTACGCCTGCCGGCCACGCGGGATTGATGAAACAATTCGCATCGATCTCCGCCTTGCTGATGGGGAAGAACGTGCCCGGAGCAGTTATTGACGTGCTGTGCGCCTGCCACATGTCCCCTGTGATTTGGAACCGGTACATGTCGCCAATCCGCCGCATCATCAGGTAGAGATTCACCTGGCGCTCGTAGATGAGGATATCCAGCTGAGAAACTCCGCTGGCGGCCGTCCAGTCGCTCATGCCTCCCCACGCACGCGGTTGGTTGATGTTAGTCGCGAACGCCGCGTCGTCACCTCTGACAAGGGCGTCCTCGGCGAGGATTAGGTGCATCTCCCGCGCGGAAAGAACCGGGAGATTCGCATACTGTTCATCGTCCTCGAAAGGCGTCATGAACGCGTCCAGCCGCGGGTCGCCCACGCCGTCGATCGGGTCCTGGAGCACTATGCCGCGGTCAGCTGCATCCCTGTCGCGCTCTTTGTCGTTCGCAGTCGGTGTGATGTAACGGTTTCCGAACCGCATCTCGAGGCGACTATTGACCGCTTGCCCTACGTCATTCCTAGTGCCACCGGAGAAGTACTCGAGGCTGTACGTCCAGTCGGAGTTGTCGAGCGCGAGGGCCTCAGCTGCAAATGCAGCCGCCGCGGAGGCGTCCGCCCCGGAGATGAGACCGGTGGAGATGGGCCTCTGCCCCACGAGATTCCAGACGCCCAGACCGTGCCGCAGCCGCGCCCGGTTAGCAGTCATGTTGCGCTGCAAGTCGCTACTCAAGCCGCTAAGTGCCAAGCCAGACGTCATGTAGCCAATGGCATCCTGGTACAACGACGTCATGTCGGCGTCGCCCCTCGAGTTGGTTGCGTCGCCGATGGGCGGGCCGGCAACCATCATGTCGGAGAACGTGAAGTCATCAAATGCGTCCGCGATGGCGCCGTACGTAAGTGCACCCCACAGATAAGCTTCCGCGAGCGAACTTTGATCAGCAAGCACTCCATCCGCCAGATGCATCTCGAGCACCTCGATGGCCTTGTCAGTCATCCAGCGGGCCGGGGCCAAAGACATAAACGCCGAATTGATGAACTCATTGTCTGGCCACTCGAAGTGTCCGAAGTTGAGCTGCTGGTAGGCGTCACGCGATCCGACCCAATGCAACTCGTCGGACGCCGTGGAATATACGACTGCAATGTACGCGTAACCGTCCTGCAGCTCAAACAAAGCTCCGTTGGCCAGCGGCTGCGCGGCGCTAGGGAGCAGTATGTCATCACCAACCACATTGTTGGGGTTGTCCACGTCGAGCATTGAGTCACACCCGGTGAGACCGACACCCAACCAGAGTACGAGCAGCACCGCGGCGAAACTCCCGCGGCTGCCCCTGTTTAGTCTTATCATTATTATCGTCCTCCCCTAGAACCCGAACTGCACGGCGAAGGTGAACCGGCGCGGTAACGGCGTCCCGAAAGAGTCGTTGCCGTAGCCGAAGTTGTTGCCGACGCCTGTCCCAACGGTACGGGCCCTGTCGTTCGACTCCGCATCGATGCCGACGTACGGGGTCCATTTGTGGAGGTTCCGACCGGCCACGGTGAACGAGAGGTTGCTGAGACCGAGTTTTTGCGCGAAGTCACGGGATGCTCTGTATGTGAGACCAATCTCGCGCAGGGCCAGGTACTTGGCGTTTTGAATCTGATTGAGGCCGCTGTGCGGCGCCAGACCCTTGAGTCTGGTGGCCCAATCCATTGCCGCATCGAACCTCTCCTGTTCGGTGCTGGCCGGGTTGGCCAGCGTCGCCTCTGCTGCCGCTCCCCCCGGTGTATTCAGACCGATGAGGCCGTGTGAATTGCGGAACGCGTCGGTCAGGTTCGAGACGAAGTAGTTGCCGGTCCTGAACTCGAGCAATGTGTTCAAGTCCAGGCGGTTCCACAATGTGATGTTCGCTCCGACCGAGCCACTCCAGTCCGGGTCGGGCTTGCCAAGATACGTGTCGAGGAGGTCGCCGTCCTGATCAGGGCCGTCCCTGAGCAGGGGGCTGAGACCGGCGGCGCTCATCGAAATGCCGTCAGTGTGCGACATCAGCCACGCACGGTATTCGGCTTCGGTGTCTTGCTGCCCGTTACCATCGTTGTCGAACGGCACCGTGGAGCCGGGCGTGTAGTCTACCAGCATGCCTCCGAAGTACGACCCCGGAGCGAAGTACTGATCGGGTTCACCATCGCCATCTGTGTCCCACGGCGGCATCAGGTAATTGCGGAGCCGCGTGTAACTTCCACCAAGCTTGATCGGCGGAGCCGTGCCCATAGAAATGATTCTTTCCTTGATGTACGAGCCAGCGGCGAACATGGTGATGTTCAGGTTCTCCTTGTCGAGCGCCAGCCAGTCGAACTTGAGTTCGAGGCCCTGGCCCTCCAGCTCGCCGATGTTCACGCGCTGGAAATTGGAGAAACCGCCGCTCAGCGGGAACTGCATGTCCACGAGTGCGTCGGTGGTCTTGCGGTTCCAGTAGGTTACCTCGATTCCCATTATGTTGTCGAAGAAACCGAACTCGGCTCCGGCCTCGATCTCCGTCGACTTCTCGGGCTTCAGGTCTTGATTGCCGAGATTCGACGGCCTCAGTCCCGAACCGAAGGTGGTCACGCCCGAGCTGTAGGTGGTGAACTTGTCGAACGCAGCGGGCTGCATACCGGACCTGCCGATAGCACCGCGAATACGGAACGTGGAGAGTAACGAGCTGCTCCAACCGGGCATGTCGCTCGGAATGATCGAGAAGCTCGCCTTGGGGTAAAGAGCGCCGCCGGTGTTCTCACCGAACGCGCTGTTCCTGTCCCAGCGGGCGCCGAGTGTGGCGTACGCGTAGTCGTTGAACCCGATTTGCTCCTGCAAGAACAGGCCGGTGTTCACAACCTGGGTCCATCCCTCGCCGACGTTCTTGTTGGCCGCCGCTCCAACCACCTCGATGCCCGGCCCGGGGAACCTGTTGCCGCTTCCGTTCGCGGTCGTGTTGGTGGATATGAATCCCTGTGCTCCGGCGGTTAACTGCGACGAGAATGTGCCGAACCGCTCATCCCAGATCGCCTTCAAATCGACGGTGAGTTCCCTGTGATGGCGCCGATTGATCGAGCGTTGGCCATCGTTGTTGTTTGAGGTCATTTCGTCCAGGGAGTTGTCGAAAAACCGGAAATAGAACTGCTTGCCGTTCGTCACGTCGATACCGAACGTCGCCTCGATGTTGAGCCGATCGGCCGCCTGGTACGATGCTGTCATGTTGCCGTTGAAGTGCTCGAAGTCTTGCTGCTGCTCAGCAACGAACGCCTCCTCTACGGTCATGAACGCGGCGTTGCCCGACTCGTTGCCCGGTCCGTCGCAAACGGGCATGGTGTTGCCAACCGACCCGGGCAGCACACCACCGGGGCATTCGGTCAGCTCCGGTTTGCCGAACCCTGCGAGAGCGTAGATGCCGTAGATGTTGTTGCCGTTCGCCGGAGTCGAGTTCATCGCGTCGGTGAACATCGTACCCACGCGGAACGAGAGCCGCTCCCTGGGGAAGATCGTGACGTTGGCCGTTCCCTGGATCTTCCGGGCGATGTCGCGGGCCGGGCCCCATTCCTGCCTGCCCAGCGGGCCGTCATCGTTGTTGAACCGGCCCGACACGAAGTACTGGATCGATTCGCCACCGCCCGTGACGCTAGCGGTGTAGGTCTGAACGCGCCCAGTCTCGAAGATGTCTTTCAAGAACGTGCGCTCGAACACCTCGAACGGTTGGATATTGGTCCAGCCCGGTGTTTGGCCGTACACCGCGTTCAGGTCGTCGGCCTGGGCCTGGTCCCGCGCGAACCCGGAATTCGGGTGAAACACGTCGGGATACATCGAAATACCCTGCTCGATGCGGAAGCTGAACCGCGGCGCGCTCGAGGTACCCCGCTTGGTGAAGATCTGAATCACGCCCGCCGATGCCTCGCTGCCGTACAGTGTCGCTGCCGCAGCGCCCTTCAGAATCTCAACGCGATCGATCGCATCGGGGTTGATGTCGTCCAGCCGGGAAGGCGTCGCTGCCGACGCCCCGAAACCGGAGCCGTTGTCGATGCGAACGCCGTCGAGGTAGACAACCGGCTCGTTCGACATCGAGAGGCTGCTCGCACCTCGGATGCGGATGCTTGCGCCCGCGCCTGAGATGCCACTGCCCGTTTGCAGGTTCACCGACGGCTCACGTGCGGCGAGCACCTCGGAGAAGTTCTGCACCGGGGCAGCCTCCATCGCGGCCATGTCCAGCGTAGCGACGGTGTTGCCCAACTGTTTCTTCTCGACCGCCGCTCCGGCTCCCGTTACAACGACTGCTTCGAGCGCAATCACCGATTGCCGCATCTCGAAGTTCAGCTCCAGCGGGAGGTTTGCTGTGAGGTTTGCATTCGCGGTTGCGCGCGAATACCCGATCATGCGGACCCGGAGGTCAACGTTTCCAACGGGGACGTTGTTGATCTGATACGCGCCATCTTCATCTGTAATGGCTGTGAGCCGCGTACCGACAACGTTGATCTGGACGCCGAAAATGGGCGTTCCAGATCCCGCCTGGGTCACGACCCCTCGGATCGTTCCGGTCCCTTGTGCCATCGCTGGAGCGGCCGCGGCTAAGAACGCCACGACTGCGCCCAACAGTAGCACAGACTTAAAGAACCTGGTGTGCACCATAGTCCTCCTCCTTGAGGTGAAATGAGGTCCTTGTACGAACAAATCACAGATATTGCCGCAACGAAGCCGAAGAGAATGACCGACGGGGAAACACACACGTAACCCACCGGGAAACCGCCCCCTGCAGCGGAAATCCGCGCAGCGGCTAGCTTCACTCAACCGAGCAAACTCAAGACCTCGACCATAGTTCAACGACCTAAGTGGCCATGAAATAACGAGTTACGTGCGCCTGGGAAACCTGCTATACAGGAGAGAGGTTCCTGGACGTCCAGCAAGCGTATCCCCCGGTCTCATGGGTGTCAAGACCCGAACCGAGTTTGAGATCACGCCGAGATCACGATGGGATCACGACCTCGACCCGCTGTTGATACCCGTTCGGCGGCGGGTAGGTCACGCCGGGCATCAGCTGCAAAGGGTCACAGTGTAGCCAAAATTTGCGAAGAACGGCCCAGAATGTGCTACTTTCGCCCGTGGAACCGTTTATATGTAAACATGGTATAGGAGCAACATTCCGTATCCACCTTTTGACGGAGAATGGTGATCACATGAAACAGATCTTCTGTATATGCGTTCTTCTCGCAGTTGCGGCGTTTCCGGGTTCACTCCAGGCACAGGGTGGTATCGGTGTTGTCGGGCATGTCGGTACTCTGGGGGTAGGTGTAGACGTGGCGTTGTCTCCAGCCCCAAACATCGGATTGCGAGCCGGAGGCAACATCATGCCTCTGGAGATCGAAAGCACCGTGGAAGAGGTGGACTTCACATTGGAGTTGCAATCACCGCAGTTCATGGCGCTTGTGGATCTGTATCCATCGGGAGCATTCAGGCTCAGCGGCGGGCTGCGTTATTCGAGTTCAAACATCGTTTTGACCGGTGATGTCACCCAGACGATCGAGTTGGGCGGTACGAACTACGACCTCGACAGTTTTGTCGGCACCATCGTGACACCCGACGTCGCACCGTACGTGGGCATCGGATTCGGCAACCCGACCTCAGGGCCCTTCGGTTTTTTCGTGGACCTGGGAGTAGCCTACCAGGGTGAACCCGAGCTAGAACTCGTGGCTACAGGCACAGCCACTTCGCTGCCCGGATTCGACTCTGACTTGGAAGAAAAGCGCGTCGATGTAGAGGATGAGCTCAAGAAGTATTTCAAGTTCTACCCGGTGATATCGATTGGATTTTCTATAGGATTTTGACCACGAACCTTTTGTTAGCACCTCTGTTCCGGCAGTGATTCTGCCGTGGATGAACGCGTACTGACGCGGAAGTTGATTGGGGCTGGGTGGGGCAACCAGGTCCCGTTGCTCTCCGCGTACTTCCGCGTTTCTCCGCGGTTCAATCACCATGCACTTCGTTGTGTGTGGCTGCGAACGTACCGCTCCAGAGCCAGCCTCTTGCCACCTCCCCTCAACAGATCGTAGTCTTCTATACTGTCCGTGGTCCTCTGCTTTCCTACCCACGGCAAGGTCCCAGATGTCTCCACGTATGAGGACGTTCACATGACCAAAAACAAAGACGGCCCGAAAGACGGAGTTTCGCGGCGAGGATTCCTCTCCAGAATGGGGGTTGGAGCAGCCTCAGTAGCTGCAGCCGGCCAGTTATCCGCCGAGAGTGCGGCGAAAGCGAGCGTGGTTGTCGCCGACGAGAAGGTATCGGTGACGCTGCAAATCAACGGTCGTTCCTATCAGCACCTGGTGGAACCTCGTTGGTCTCTGGCCTACGTGCTGAGAGAAGAACTGCACATCACCGGCACCAAGGTCGGATGTGAACGTGGCGAGTGCGGTGCCTGCACGGTCCTGATGAACGACAAGCCACGGTATTCGTGTACGACGCTGGCGGTCGAGGCTCAAGGTGTGGACATCGTCACCGTCGAAGGATTGATGTCCGGCGAAGACCTTGGAGAGGTGCAGCAAGCCTTCGTAGAGGAAGACGGCATGCAATGCGGATACTGCACTTCCGGACAAATCATGTCGGTGGAGGGCTTGCTGAGAGCGAACCCCAACCCCACGCGAGGTGACGTTGCAACACAGGTGAGCGGCAACCTGTGTCGATGCGGTGCGTACCCGCACATCTTGAATGCCGGCGAGAAGGCTGCCGAGTTGAAGCGCGACGGCGGAGGTGCGTCATGAAGAACGAAGATGTGGCACGGTATTACACCGAGGGTATCGACGTACCGGAAACAGCGGACCCTGCATTCTATCAGCAGCCGTGGGAAACCACTGAAGTGGTGGGGAAGCCGCTCCCCAAGGTAGACGGGTACGAGAGAGTCAGCGGTTCTGCGGTATACCCCGCGGATATGATTCTGCCAGGGATGCTGTACGGAGCATTGCTTCGGTGCCCCCACGCGCACGCTGTGGTCACTTCGGTTGATGTGAGCGAAGCTGAGGGTATGCCTGGAGTCAGAGCAGTGATCAGCGCATTCACTCCCGACAATCGCGCGACGAGCCCGCATTCGGAATACATCCGAACGCAGCTATTCAACACACACTGCCGTTTCGAGGGCGAGACTGTAGCCGCGGTCGCGGCAGACACGCCTTACCAGGTACGTGACGCTCTGCGCGCCATAAGGGTCGAGTATGACGTCCGGCCTTTCCTCTCCGACGAACGAAACGCTCTCCAACCAGATGCACCACAGGTACACGACAATGGCAACCTGTCGGGGCGCGCCGGCTCTTACGAGCGCGGCGACGTCGAGGCTGGCTTCGCCGAGGCAGACGTCGTATTGGAACAGGAGTACCGAACCGAAACCCAGATGCACGCGCCAATGGAGCCTCACGGATGCGTGGCTAACTGGGATGGCGACAGCCTCACGGTTTGGGAATCAACCCAGGGCGTGTACAACATTCAACCCGCGCTGGCGTCGGCCCTCTCAATGCCGATGTCGCGAGTGCGAGTGATAAATCACTACATGGGCGGTGGATTCGGCAGCAAGCTCCAAGCTGGGAAATACACCATCACCGCAGCACTTTTGGCGAAGGTCACCGCCAGGCCAGTGAAGCTCACTTTGAGCCGAGAGGAGACCTTCTTGGCCACTGGAAACCGGCCTCCGGCGAACATGAGAGTCAAAGCGGGAGTCAAGAGAGACGGTACGCTCACGGCACTCGAGTATTCAGGCACCGGTACCGGCGGAGCCTACGGCAACGGTGGCGCGTCGTCACTCGATTGGCTGACCAGAGACTGCTACGTCTGCCCCAACGTTCGCACCGAAACTCAGGGGTACTACACGAACGCCGGGCCTTCGCGGCCAATGCGCGGGCCGGGTCATCCGCAAAACGTCTGGTCATTGGAGCAGATGCTGGATGCCCTGGCGGAAGCGATCGATATGGATCCCGTTGAGCTTCGCCTGAAGAACATTCCCACGTTCAGCCAGACACGCCCGGGGAACCCGCCGTACACGACCACTGGATTCGCGGAGTGTCTCACCGAGGGCGCTAGGGAGTTTCAGTGGAGGGAGAAGAGGGATGAGGTAAGGGCAGCCGGAAGCAGCAGCCACATACGCCGCGGCGTTGGTGTTTCCGGAGGCTCGTGGGCGGCTGGCGGTGGGGGCCCGCCGTCGACTGCGATCGTAGAGCTCTATGCTGACGGTAGCCTCACGCTCAACATGGGGGCGAGCGACATCGGGTGCGGCACCAAAACCGTCATGGCGATGATCGTGGCGGAAGAGCTCGGCGGTGATCCCAACGATATTCGAATCGAACACTCCGACACCGGAACGACACAGTTCGCGAGCGCGAGCGGTGGGAGCAAGACAATCCCGACGGAGTCTCCGGCCGTGAGAGCCGCCGCACTCGAGGTCAAGCGACAACTCTTCGAGATTGCTGCCGAGGAGATGGAAGTGGACGCCTCCACCTTGTCCATTCAGGACGGGGCGATCGTTTCGAGCGCCAAGCCAACGGAACCCCAAACCTTTTCGTCGATCACCGGCCTCAGGCGACGCAGAACCATCACTGGCATCGGGTACCGAGGTCCGAACCCCGCTGGCAAAGCCGTCAACCCTTGGTGCGCACAGTTCTGCGAGGTGGAGGTCAACATGAAGACTGGTGCGATCAAGGTCCTCAACTTCCTTGGCGCACACGACAGCGGCAGAGTGATGAACGAGCTAACCTACCGTAACCAGGTCTTCGGTGGGATCGCGATGGGTATCGGCCTCGGCAAGACTGAGAGGCGCGTGTTGGACTCGATACAAACCGGGAAGATGCTCAACAAAAACTCTCTCGACTACGGGGTGCCAACGGTGCTGGACGTCGCAGAGGAGTTCGAATGCGTGCCAATCGACCCTCAAGATCAGGAGGCGAATACCGTTGGATGCAAAGGCATCGGCGAGCCCGCAACGATCCCGACTGCGGCGGCATTCGCCAATGCCGTCTACAACGCCACCGGAGTAAGAGTAACCGGAGCTCCGATCAACAGAGTGAACTTCCTTCAGGCGCTTGCCGCCAGCGAACAGGGGGACTGAGCCATGTTGCCGAAATTCGCATATGTGCGCGCAAGCAGCGTAGAGGAAGCCGCCCAGAACCTGGCAGCTGAGGGCGCCAAGGTTCACGCTGGAGGATCGGATTTGCTGGGTTGTCTGCGCGACGGTGTTTTCGAGACACCGTTGGTAGTGAGCCTGTCGGGGATCTCTTCGCTAACCGGCATCAGCAGAACGCGCGACGGCGGCTTGCGAATAGGATCCATGACGCCGGTCGCCGACGTTGCGTCAAATCCCATAGTCAACGAGATGTACCCTGGCCTCGCACAGGCAGCTGGGGTCGTGGCGAGCCCACAACTTCGCAACCAAGGTACGATCGGCGGAAATCTCTGCCAGAAGCCCAGGTGCTGGTATTACCGCGGTGAGTTCAACTGCCGACGTAAAGGCGGCAACACCTGTTACGCCATGGTGGGCGAGAACGAGTATCACTGCCTTTTCGGCGGGGCGCTCTGCTACATCGTACACCCGTCCGACACCGCACCGATCCTAACGGCCCTCGGAGCGTCTCTGAGCGTCGCAGGTCCCAGAGGCACACGCACGATACCCTTAGATGAGTTCTACGTTCTCCCCGCCGACGACGCGATGCGGGACAATGTCTTGGAGCAAGGTGAGTTCGTTACGGAGGTGATGATTCCCGAACCAGCGAGCGGGTTGCGCACATCCTACAGGAAGGAACGCGACCGCGGAGCCTGGGACTTCGCCTTGGCCGGCGTCGCTCTAGCCATTCGTTTTGACGGCGGTCGCGTTGCGGACCCGCGCGTGGTGCTCAGCGGTGCGGCACCCATCCCGTGGCGGTCGAGAGAGGTGGAGCAGGTAATAGACGGCCAGCAGATCAATGCAGCAGTTGCGGTTGAAGCGGCTGAAGCTGCGATGGTTGACGCCAGACCGCTCGGCAAAAACGGTTATAAGGTCCAGTTATTCAAAGGACTGATCGAAGAGGAGTTGCTTGCGATCAGTGGTGATTGAGTAACTAGATCGAACAGCGCACAGCGAGCAACGAATAGCGGCCCGGAGCATGGGAGTCCGCTGCACGTTGTTCGCTGTTCGTTGTCGGACTAGTCACATCCTGAAGGCGTACTGCACCTTCACCAGCAACTGATTCGAATCCAGCTCCCAGCGATCGAGTAGATCCACCACATTGTGGTTGTAAACGACAAACAGATCGCCGAGTGGGTGGAACGTCCAACGCATTCGCGTGTTGGCGCCGAGTTCTCTGCTCTCGTTGTCGTACTGGACGAAGCTGTTCACCTGAAGATCGGGTGAGAAGTTCACCAGCACACGTCCGCCGATGAGATCCTGTGTGAAATCACCAACCGGCAAGTCGCCGATGTTGCGTTCGGCGGTGACTTCGAAGGTCGCGAAGGCAGACGGTTTCAGAGCCATGCGCGCGGTGACCTGGTGCAGGTTGCCGTTGTAAAAGGTGCCGAACCACCACGATATCCTACCGCTTACCATGCGACGCGCGGCAAAGTCCTGTTCGAAACGGTATCTGACGAAGTTGTACGAACCCGGCGGAATCACCACACCGTCGGCGATCTCGAATGGCTCCACTAACCTCTCGCCTTCCGGCACCACGTTGAATTCGAACCGGTCCCCACTCTCGAAGCGCCAGTTGATCGGTGCGGTGAACACACGATAGCTTTCCCAGTTGCCGTCGAGATCGAGTGCGAGAGTTGGTAGAAGTTCGTAGAACATCATTCGCAGCCACGGCCACGAAGGTCGGTAACGGAAGTTGATGCCACCATTTATGAGCTGCACCGACGTCCTCGGGGCAAATCCTAGCGAAGGTTCAAATGCATCCCCGATACGCTTGTAGATCAACGCGATGTCCCAGGTGTCGTTCGGATAATCGATCTTGGCTCCGAACGCGGTCCCGTCGCCGTCGAGGCCGTCGCGGTGTGAAGCGAGGCCCCACACGCCTGCAAGGAAGTTCTTGTCACCCCAAAGCCTCGAGGTCTGGTACGTGAAGTCGGTACCGACCATCCAGCTGCCGGGGCGACCCTGCGGATCGCCGAATGTCCCCAGCACCCCGACCGACGACTGTTCCAGTACGTTTTGTTTGACCCTCACGACACCCATTGTAGTGGCAGGCACGAGACCATCGACTTCACCGGTGCGTACTGCCAATGCCCCAAAATTCGTGTTGCCGATTCTACCGTTGATCTTTCCGCCGGCCTGCAGCGGCACCTCTTCACCTTCGAACAAACCAATGCGTCTGCTGTGAAAAGGCACGAGGTCGGTCGAGTGCATCGCTCTCAGGCCGATTCCGAAGTTGAAGATGTCTGCGCCCTCGAGGAAGAATGTGCGCTTCTCGGGGAAGAACAGTGAAAAACGCGTGAGATTCGTGCGCCGTGTATCTACCTCAGTCTCGCCAAAATCCGTATTCGCGGTCCCTGACAGTATTACGTTCGGGCCAAGCCGCTGGGTCACGTCGAGGCTCGGTTCGAACACGTCACCCAAATTGTCGATGTGGGTATCAGGCCTTTCGACCTTGCCCACCAATCCGGGCCGCACAGTCAGGCCGATGCCGAAATTGAACCCGGGCAAGCCCGTTAGTCGGCCAGCACGACTCGACTGCGATATCTTGGCGTCGCGGGTTGGGCTCGACCACCGGCCGGTTTCCTGGACCCGCTCAAGTCGCCGTTCGATGTTGAAGCCCCATTCGCTCAATCCCTTGCGGAAGCTCAGGCTCTGAATGGGAATGCGGATCTCAGCAGACCAACCATTGGGCCCACGAGAGGTCGATGCCTCCCACGCCGCGTCCCACTCGGGGCTCTCGCCCTCTCCGTTGCGGTCTACAAGTGCGTCGTATCTCGCACCGGACGGGTTCACCGAGAAGATGTACCCAGTACGACCATCCATGAACGTGTCGAGGATGAACTTGATGTGGTCTTCACTGCGCAGTTGCGAATCTCGCGCCTTCGAGAAGCTCACGATTCCCGAACCGTCAGGGTCCTCGCAGATGACACCGATCACGAGGTTCCGCGCGTTGGCGAGAACACGGACGGTGGTTCTGCCCGAGAGCGGGATTCCTTCGGTTGGTTCGAACATCGTAAGGCCGCCGATGGCATCTGCGGCGGCCCAGGCGGGCTCTTCCAACAAACCATCCAGACGGAGATCGGATGGTAGATCACCGACCCGAAGAGCGGGCCGGTTTGCGTTTTGTGCGAACGCGTTCGAAGTCGTAGCCAACAGACCAAACAATACTCCAACCCATACACCCGCACACCCAACAGATCTCCGCTTTCCACCACCCATATCTATCATCAAGCCTCCGACACAATCAGATTCTAGAACGAATCAAAACGAAGTACGCTACCAGCAGGGCAGCCAACAGCCACATCGGCCACCGCACTTCGCGAGCCCTGCCTGCGAATGCCTTCACCACCGGGTACGTCACCAGCCCGAACGCAATCCCGTCACCAATGGAGTATAGAAAGGGTATCCCCATCAGCGTCAGAACAGCCGGGATAGCCTCACTGCGATCGGACCACTCAATGTCAACGACGTTACGTACCATCATCGTTCCCACCAGCACTAGCGCGGGAGCAGTCACCGGAGGGTAACTGCCCACCATCCCAACTATGGGTGAGAAGAAGAGCGCAACGATAAACAGCAGTGCGACCGTCACGGCGGTGAGCCCGGTGCGACCACCCGCCTCGACACCGGCGGCGCTCTCGATGTAGCTGGTCACCGTGCTTGTGCCCAGACACGCACCAACGGAAGTCCCTACAGCATCGGCCGTCATCGCGCGGCCCGCGCGGCGAAGCTTCCCATTTTCCATCAACTCCGCCTGTTCTCCTACCGCGATGAGTGTTCCGGCTGTATCGAAGACGTCGATGAACAGAAAGATCAGGATTATTGGGAGCATCGAAAGCGAAAGAGCCGCGACGATGTCCATCTTGAGAAACGTAGGAGCAAGCGATGGCGGGGCCGCGATGACCCCGTCAGCAAACGAGAATTGAGTGAATAGCATCGAGCCCGTAACTGCCTCCGAGCTGGATACGGACGCCGGAAGCGCCGGCATCAAAAATTTGATCGACAACGCGGTCGCCAAGCCAGCAACGATTCCCCAGATTATCGATCCGACAACCCGGCGTGCGTGAAGAGCTGCCGCCACGACCAGCCCGACAAAAAACACCACGAGATCCGGTGATAAGAACTCAGGATTCAGCTTGACGGCTGCGCCCGGATCGGCCACGACGATCCTTGCGTTCGAAAGGCCGATGAAGGCGATGTAGAGACCAATGCCGACGGCGATGCCCCGCTTCATGCTCGGGCTCACGACATCGAGCAGCTTCTCCCTCACCCCCGTGATGGAGAGGATCAGAAACAGCAAACCTGCGATGAATACTGCGCCGAGGGTGACCCGCCAAGGCTCAGCGAATCCTGCGGCTGTTGCGACCGGAAGGGCGCTCAGAACGAAAAAGAGATTCACACCCATGCCCGGGGCTAAGGCGATCGGGTAACGGGCGTACAAGCCCATTATCAAAGACGAAAACGCGGCCGCCAGGCAAGTAGCTGAGGTGATTGCTCCGAAGTCGATGCCCGTGTCGATGTCGAACATCGAACCGGAGAGGATGGCCGGCTGAACAAAGATGATGTAGGCCATCGTGAGGAACGTGGTGAGACCTGCGGTCACCTCGGTTCGCACCGAGGTGCCGTGTCTCTCCAGCTGAAACAGCGAGTCTTTCAACTCGCCGACCTTCTAGTCACCGCGTATCCGCTTCACCACCATGTCACCCATGTCGGATGTCGAGATACCACTCTTTGCATCCGCAGAAGGGACTTCACCGCTCGCCAGGAGGTCTCCAATCGCTTTGTCGAGGCGTTTTGCCGCGGACGCTTCACCCAGGAAGTCGAGCATCATCGCCGTCGCGGAAATTGCCCCGAGAGGACACGCAACGTTTTTACCCGCATACTTGGGGGCAGACCCGTGGATCGGTTCGAACATCGATGTCTGACCGGGGTGGATATTGCCTGAAGCGGCGATTCCCATGCCACCCTGCAGCATTGCGCCAAGGTCGGTAATGATATCTCCGAAGAGATTCGTAGTGACGATCACGTCGAACCATTCGGGGTTCTTGACCATCCACATGCAGGCCGCATCGACGTAGGCGTGATCGGTGTCGACGTCGGGGAAATCCTGGGCGACCTGTGCGAAGGCTCGAGTCCACACATCCTGTGGCCTCACGGCGTTCGCTTTGTCGACCAGCGTGACGGTGGGTTTTTCTCCGTCTCCTCGTTCGGCCGCTCTCTTTTGCGCGATTTCGAAAGCATACCTCGATGCCCGCTCACAACCCTTCCAGGTATAGACACCGTTGACCAAGGCTATCTCGTCGGGAGTGTTCTTTTTCAGGTGCCCGCCGATCTGTGAGTAGATACCCTCGGTGTTCTCTCGGATAACGGTGAAGTCGAGATCCTCAGGGCCCTTGTCTTTGAGTGGACATAGGTGATCGGCGTACAGCTTGATCGGTCGCAGGTTGATGTACATGTCGAGCCCGAAACGCAGGCCGAGAATGACCGACCGCTCAACCAGCCCTACCTCGACATCGGGATGCCCGATAGCACCCAGCAGAAACGCGTCGAGAGTGCGCCATTCGTCGAGCAGCGCATCCGTTACGAGTTCCTTGGTCTTCAGGTAGTACTCGCCACTGTGTGGGTAGTCGACAAGTTTGTATTGGAAGCCTTCGAGTTCTGCAACCGCCTCGAGAGCCTTCAAACCTTCATTGGCAACCTCGGGACCGATCCCGTCGCCGCCGAGGACACCGATATTGTACGAATTCATCCCGCCTCCGTTTTTCTCTTCAATTTCCACCCAAATCCATATCGCCCCACCGGCGAATGGCGATAGGAATTCTAATCTGGCCGCACCGTAGACGCGATTGCCGAGTCTTGCACGCTCGCAAAAAAACCCCGGGCCTGAGCCCGGGGTCCTAGTCTCTTGCGTTCGTGCCTGGGCCTTTGCGGCCGAGATCTAAGGGGTTATCTCGGTGTGCAGTGCGACCCTGAACCCCTGGAAGTCCACCATCGTGCGGTTCATGTCAGCCAAGGAACCCATGATACCGTCTGCCTGCAGCACGATAGCCAGCTGCCGGTTCACTTGCTGGCGAAAATCCATACCGGCTCGGACCGAGTAACCAGCCTTGCGAAGTGCAATGTCCGTTTCGCTGTTCGCTGTTCGCGAATTGCGGTATTCGGCCCTCGGCCCCAGTGACGTGGAAGGAGCAAGCGGAAAGGTCCAGCGCATTCCAGCGGCCAGGAGGTTGCCTCGCGGCAGGACAGCCGCACCGGTGGCGGTTGCCTCGATCTGCGGATCGGCGCGGAATACGTCAAACGCGTAAAGAATCAGTGTGGATGAGCCCAAGCCCTGATTCATAGATAGATACCCGACTAACCTATTGCCGACCCCGTTTTGCAGGTCGGCGTTGATCTCGTCCTTCGACCGCATCGCATAGATGCCGGCAAAGCGAATGTAGGTGCGCCGGCCCAACGGTCCTTCGAGGCCCGCCCGGAACCTCAGCTCCTGGCCCGGTTTGAGTTCCTGGTCTCGCCCCGCAACCGGCACGTATGACAGCGGAAGTCCGTAGGTGCCGCCAAGACCAACAGCAAACCGCCCAACAGGGATCGCACCGGCAAAACCTCCACCGACACTACCGCCACTGCCCATCTGCGGCGCGGCAAACCCTATTACGTCGCTCGACAGTGCGCCGAGCACGGCAAGTTCGTCTTCAGCAACGGTCTTGATGCCTGTCGGAACTGCTCCGTTCACGATCAGCAGGAGTCTGCTCGGAATCACGTTCAGGCTCAATCGGGCCTCAGTGTCTAGAATGCCCGACACAGTCTGATCGGGAAGGACACTCACATCCTTGGACGCGAGCTGCACGTTGGCGAAGCCCGAGGAAATGGTGAGATCCGCGAGGTCTCCGAAATGGAAGTCTATACCGACAGGTATGGCCATCTCGGAAATGCTCTCGAGCTGCAAGGAGCCCACGTCCGTGTCGAACGTGTAGCTCTCGTAAAACCCGGCGGCTCGAAACTCGACGGTATTTTGCGCTTGGAGCGGGATAACCGCAACGAGCAGCAGCAAAGCCGTGACTGCGAATTGAAGGCTCTTCATGGCAACCTGAAGATGATGCGGATTATGCCGGTGGTGGTTTGCGTAATCACTTCCACCGGGTCGTTGACAGCGATAGTAGAGCCTGTAGCCCTAGTGTTCGTCTCGGTTTGGTCGCTCAACTGAGACGCATGTTCCGACTGTGTGGCCGCGATGTCCCCAAGCGTCGAGCTGATCGCCGACGCCGCAACATCTGGAGGCAACGAGGCACCCAGCAATACATCCGGTTCAACTGTGGGTGCAGCGGCCGTCACCGTAATTTCCGCGGCAGTGGCTGTCTCGACAACAGGAGCTACTTCGTTCGCCTGAAATCCCGAGCGCGCCGCCTGGAAATTGGGGTCGGCACGAACTGCTTCGCCAAAGTGGGCGGCAGCGGCCGAATAGTCGCCCATGTCCTCGGCAAGAAGTCCGCGCGAGTACGCGAGGAATGCTGCGAGGTTGCGCGTGCCGTTCTCGAGAATCAGCTGCCTTTCGGCTTCTGAGAGCACGTACCCGAGTTGACTCGCGATTCCCACAACGACTTCCTTCTCCAAATCCATCAGATCGCGAAGTCTACCCGTCCGTGAAGTTGGGCTCGTAACCTCGCCGTCGTCCAATACCACCGACGCTTCCAGACGCGTGTCGCCGTCTTCGGGAATCGCCGCCGTACCCTGGACCATTCGCCCCGCCTGCAGGAGGCGACCCATTCGCGCCACAGTGGCCTGATCCACGTTGTCCGTCTGACCCAGCTGCATCTCGTCCAGCAACGCGCCCAGCTGGAGACGCTCCACCATGCGGAACGTTCTCAGCAGGCCCAGGTCAGAAATGAGCATCTGCGCCAACCCTCGCGACAGCGGTTGGTATTGCGAATCGCCAACAATCTGTAGCGGCAGCACCCCAATCACCTGTGGGTCCGTCGCGACTTGCGCTCGCTCGCTTTCCTGCGCCAAAGCCGCTCGTGCCTGAGCCGCTGCTCGAGCGCGAACGGCGAGCATCTCGCGCGTTCTGACGGTATTAGCACCCCGCTCGCTGGAATTTGCGGCCAGGTAGTCGCGGTAAACTTCGATCGCCTGGTCGAAATTCTCGCTTTGCTCGCGACACTGTCCGACAACCAGCGGCCCGAGAGCGTCCTTGGGTCGTCGTGACATGCCTGCTCGCGCAACGACGATTGCCGAGTCACACTGCTCCGCCGAGAAGAGCGCGGCAGCATAGCGCAACAACAAGGCGCCATCATTCGGCTTTTCTGCAAGCTGTTGTTCGAGGGCAGGGATCTCAGCAGGCGAGACTTCTGAGACGCGACCCATCCCGCATCCGACTGCGAGGCTGGCGCATAGCGCCACGAGCCCCGGCGGAATAAGCGGGCGCTTCGCTAAGAGAATAGCTGCATCACCCATTTCGAAACTCCGGTGAGGAATAGGGGTATGCACCCCGGGTACGCGTACCCGGAATCGTGAACTTGACCCAAGAATGCGACCACGTCAAGGCATTCAAAGGCCTTCGGCATTCGTGATTCTTGTCACGAACTGAGTCTGAATGGAGGAAGCGGTCGAGAGCCCCGCTATTCCGCCTGGAGGATCTCCCGCATACGTCGTGCCGAGGCTTCGATATCTCTCAACGATTCAACAGTCTGCTGGTCGAGAGAATCTTCCCCAAAGAGCAGCAACTGTGTCTCAGCCAAGATTGCGGCCAGAGGGTTTGAAAGATCGTGACGCAACTTGCGAATACGTTCGTCAGGTGTGTCCGTCATTCCACAATCGATCGATACAGGTCACGGATGTGATGATCCCGCAGGTCACGTACCGCCTGCCAGAGATCGTTCTCGCTTTCAGCACAGAAAATCTCGGCCGTCGATGCAGCTGTCTCGGAATCACCCGTGCCAAATATGAGTCGCGCGCGCCAAGTGCCGTCTTCGGCGCGTCGAACTCTGAGCCGCAGCATGATCTCATCTCCTGCGATCGATGCTGACGGGAGTTCGTGTTCAATTGGTTCGGCAGGATCTGGAGTACCATAGCGTACCGGATTAGCCGGCATGTTCATTCACCCCGGTAAGGTTGCGCAAATATAAACGGTTCTTTGACTTATGCAATGGTGAGTGGGTGCTCATTAGGTGGTATTGCCTCCCCATCCCCCCCAACACAGAAGCGGGAGCACCACACACCACCGCCCAACCCGGAGGGAGGGGAGGGAGGAACAATTCAGTCCCCTCCCTCTCCTCCACCTCACCCAAATGGCACCGGAATGAACGTCACCGCAAGCAACGCCATCGAAGCGAGTCCCAACAACCGGCGACTGCGTGGAAGGGGGCGGTGATATTCGAGCACCGAAGGGTGGCCTATACGTCCCCCGCTCACGATCAAGATGAAGGCGCCCCACACCCACCAAAACCAGAAATCGAAGCCCAAAACGATGAGCAACAGAAGCATGAACACGCCGACAAAACGTTGGAGGTCGCGGACCAACGCGTAAACGACGTGCCCACCATCGAATTGACCAAACGGCATGAGGTTCAGCGCGGTGACCAGAATCCCCACCCACCCTGCCTGCGCAACCGGGTGCAGGAGCACGGTCCCGTCACCAACGATCAGTGTGCGCAACCACGCGGTGATGAGCGAATCACCGAGGTAGAATCTAAAGTCGCCGAACATGATCACTTGTTGAGTAGCACCCACGTCTGCGATCACATCCGACTCTCTGAGACCGAGTATGAAAGCTGCAACTGCAACGAAAAAGCCCACCCACGGCCCGGCAGAACCTACGTCCATCAACTGGCGTCGATCGATTACCGGGCTGCGCAACCGAATGAACGCCCCAAAAGTCCCAATGAAGAAGTACCAAGGGGGAGCAGGCAAGAAGTAAGGGGGAGAGGCATCGATTCTGTACCTCCTGGCAGTCACGTAGTGGCCCAGCTCATGTGCCAATAAAATCCCCATGAGAGTTATCGCAAAACCAAGTCCGACACCCGGGCCAAGTTGCTTCACCCAATCAACCAATGCGTTCCCAGCAACGATCGGATCCCGAAACAGAGGCACATTAGGAACTGTTATCAGCCCCGCGAGAAGAGTACCGCTCATCCACACGGTCAAAAACGAAACAGCAAAAAGAGATAAGTGCAGCCACCATCGCTCTCTTTGGGCGGGATTGGTGTTGCGAATCAAAACCAGGCGGTCTTGGTCCGCACCGTCGGCCCAGTAGTAGGCTCCGTGCCATTCGTCCAGCGCCTGCTGCAACTCGGGAGACGGCCCCACATGTTCAGGCAGCACACCGGCTTCGATGTACTCGCGCCCCGACATAGCGACAGTTCGCCACACGCTCAGAAACTCACTTAGAGAATCCATTCAGGACTCTTGACGCCCCCCGGAAAGCTTGATATGATAACGTGCTTTCACATCCAGATATCCCCTAAGAGACACGTAATCCGAAATCACCCTGTGCCCGACGCGGCACCGCGCTTCACCAACGCAGGCACCTTCCAACATCATGGAGTCCCGTTCAAGTGGACATCGCTGAACTAAAGAAAAAGTCGGTAACCGAACTGCACGAGATGGCTGAAGAGTTGAACATCACCAACTACTCTGGCCTCCGCAAGCAGGACCTGATCTTCAAGATCGAACAATCTCTCCTCGACACGGACACGGTGTTACGAGGTGAGGGCGTCCTCGAGATCCTTCCTGAAGGCTACGGTTTCCTTCGCAGCCAGGATTGGAATTACCTCTACGGACCAGACGACATTTACGTCAGCCCGAGTCAGATCAAACGATTCGACTTGCGCACCGGCGATACGATACTCGGCCAGGTGCGACCTCCCAAAGAGGGCGAACGTTATCTCGCGCTGTTGAAGGTCGAGAAGGTCAACTTCGAGGAACCCGACAAGGCCAAACATAGAATCGCATTCGAGAACTTGCGGCCGCGGTACCCTGAAGATCGTATCCCCCTCGAGCGCAAAGACGGCGACCTGTCGATGCGTGTGGTCGACATCCTCGCACCCATCGGGTGCGGCCAGCGCGGCTTGATCGTTTCTCCTCCCAAAGCGGGTAAGACGATCTTGCTGCAGAAACTCGCGAACTCGATCACAGAGAACAAACCCGACGCGACCCTCATCGTGCTGCTCATCGACGAGCGCCCTGAAGAGGTAACCGACATGGAAGAACATGTCGACGCCGAGGTGATAGCATCGACGTTCGACGAACCGGCCGACCGACATGTCCAGGTCGCCGACATGGTGTTGGAGAAAGCACGACGTCTAACCGAACATGGACGAGACGTGATCATCCTCCTGGACTCGATCACGCGTCTCGCACGAGCGCACAACGTCGTAATTCCTCACTCCGGGAAGATCCTGTCAGGCGGCGTCGACGCCAACGCTCTCCAGAAGCCGAAACGATTCTTCGGTGCTGCTCGTAACATTCAGAATGGTGGATCGCTCACCATCATCGCGACCGCTCTCATCGAGACCGGAAGTCGTATGGACGAAGTGATCTTCGAGGAGTTCAAGGGAACGGGCAACATGGAGCTGGTGCTCGATCGCCGAATATCCGATAGACGAGTTTATCCCGCCATCGATGTGCAGCGGAGTTCAACTCGTAAAGAGGAGCTGCTGCTCGGGGAGGGTGAACTCAACAAGACCTATCTGTTGCGGAACTTCCTGGCTGACATGCCCACTGTTGAAGCGATCGAGTTTTTGATCGAACGGCTCAAACGTACCAAGACGAACGACGAGTTTTACGCAACAATGCAGCATGGGTAGCGATGAACCAGCGGAGATTCCACGCACCGGGCGGATCGTCGCCATAGATCCGGGAACCAAGCGCATCGGTCTCGCGATGTCGGACCCAACCCAGACAGTCGCTCAACCGCTCGCCACTCTTTCGAGGCGAGCGGGCAAGCGTTTCCCCCTGAAAGACTTGAGACCTTTCATGGACGAGCATGAACCGGTCGGCATCGTCGTCGGCCTTCCGATAGCGCCGGATGGCTCGGAGGACGCTCGGGCAGCGAATGCTCGGGACCTCGGATCGATGCTCGAAGCGAAAACGGAGTTGCCGGTTCAGTTCTGGGACGAGAGGATGACGACCGCTCGCGCTCTCTCGGCGGTGCATGAGCTTGGCGGGCAGGTGCGCGGGCGGAAAGAGGACGTCGACCGCCTGGCCGCTACGGTGCTGTTGCAGGCATTTCTGGACAGTAGGAGACAATGAGACCGCGGAATGTCCTGGCGTTGCTTTTGGCCCTTGCTGTAGCCGCATGCGGCGGGGTGGACCAGAGTGCACCTCCGGAGCGTATGACGGTGCCGAGGGGAGCCACACTCACAGCCGTGGCCGAATCGTTGTCGGCGCGTGGCATCATCGGTTCTCCAAAGTTCTTCAAGCTTTACGCAAAATTCACCGGCAAAGAAAGCGAAATCCAGGCGGGCGTCTATGACTTCCGACGCGGCGCATCGGGTCGCGCCATTCTCGATGTACTCATCAACGGTCGGGAAGCCACCGATCCGTTGATCTTGCCGGAAGGCCTGATGCTGAGTGAGGTGGCCGAACAGGTTCAGCTTCAGCTCGGCACCGATCCAGATTCCTTCGCCGCCGCTGTTCGTGACTCGGCACTGCTCGCGGAGCTGGGAATCTCAGCGGAGACTCTCGAGGGTTACCTGTACCCCAGTACTTACTTCGTGCTCGCTCGGGCAACGGCACGCGATGTAGTTGCGCAGATGGTGGCCGAGTTCCAGGCTCAATGGAACACCGACTGGGACGCTCGGCTGGCCGAACTCGGAATGACGCGACACGAAGCAGTAATTCTCGCATCGATCATCGAGGGAGAGGTGCACGACAGATCGGATAGCAGGCTCGTGTCATCCGTCTACCACAACCGGTTGAGGAGTGGTATGCGTTTACAGGCCGACCCTACAGTGATTTACTCGCTCGGTCAAAGGCGTCGGCTCTTCGAACGGGACTACTCGGTCCGTTCTCCTTACAACACCTACCGGATAAACGGCCTGCCGCCGGGGCCGATCAGCCAACCTTCTGCGATCAGCATCGAAGCGGCGCTGTCACCTGCTGACACCGAGTTTCTCTATTTCGTGGCAGATACGAATGGCAGGCACGTGTTCACACGAACATATGAAGAGCACCTCGCGGCAATCCGCCGGATTCGAAACCCCGGACCGGAACGATCGGCGAACTAGGAAGACGAACCAGCCAAAACTTCATCGATGACAGCCCGGAGACCACGAGCTCTCCTCTCTATCTCACCTGATCCAAACACAGCGGTAATTACTGCAACACCGATTGCGCCGGCGCGGAGTAAGGCAGCGACGTTGGAGTTGTCGATGCCACCAATGGCAATGACAGGTATTCCTTCTGGAGCGAACGCTGCAAGGCGTCTGAATCCCTCAGTACCAATCGGCGCGCCGGCATCTCTCTTGGTATCGGTGTGGTAGATCGACCCCAGGCTCCAGTAGTCGACGTCTGCCGAAAGCGCTTGCTTCGCTTCGTCTTCCGTTCCAACGGATACGCCAATGCGAAAGCCGTCCGGTGCGATCGAACGCACCCGCGCCGGATCGAGGTCGTCGGCTCCCAGATGCACGCCCTCGGCACCCGCGGCAAGAGCCACGTCCGCTCGGTCGTTGACGTAGACCGGAACGGACAACGATTGCACGAGCCTCTCCGTGACGCTCACCAACTCCGACGCGGATGCCCTTTTCCAGCGAACCTGAACCGCGGTTACACCACCAGCTTCGGCGGCCAGGCAGGAATCCAGGATAGCGCTGGGGCGTACTACCGGCGGACCGACTACTGCGAAAAGCGCGAGATCGGATAGAATCTGATCGGTGTTCATCCGTCGGGAGAAGTGTGATCTATGGACCGCACGGAGACGTTCTGAGAAGGCACCGAAGCGCTGAGTAGCCAACCGTCTTCATCTACCTCCACGTTCATTAAGGTGCCGCCAATGTTCACCGTGCCTTCTGTACTCGAAATGAACTCGATCGCCATGTTCAAAACCGCCGCTTGCTCGGCAATCCAAACATCGAGAGTTTGTTCACCGCCCGCGACATGATCGTAGTTGAGCAGAGCCACCGCCAGGTGTGCAAAGACGAGATTCTGCATGAACCCGCATGGTCCGTCGAGTGGCGTCACGCCAGTGCTGTCTCCCAGTTCCGTATGCGTGGACCAAACAGCGGCGGTGTCTCCGAATGTGACGTCAACTCGCTGGACTGGTACCTCGGCCTGGCCCCTGAACACCTGGAGTGCATACGATATCGGGAGTTGTGCGTCATCGTAACGCGCAACGCTTTCCATGCGTATGCCTCTGGAAGGAAAGTCCACGGTGTCCGCCAACGTGGCGCCGTCGAAACTGTACGTCTCGCGAGTGACCTCGACGGTCCCCTGATGCATGACGTATGTGCCCGTGCGGACGAGTTGCGCTTGCACGGTGACCGAAGAAAAAAGTGCAGTCAATACTATACAGAGTTCGCGCATATCAGATTCCACCTCACAAAGAACGCCTCGAGCTCTTCTCGACCGAACGAGCCCTCAAAATTTTGCGTGCGGTTGACCCGGTCGATTCCCGACATAATAAAGATACCGTTCTGCGGCAGATCTTTGTTCATGACATTCGCATTCACCGTTGACAGTTTGGACATGCATCGCAAGGTTGGAGGTCATGTCGCAGTCACACCCCGATCCGGTGACACGCGCTGCGGAAGTTCGGATAGTTCTCATATGCATCCTAGTCGCGAATATCGCGGTTGTGGTTGCCAAGTTGCTTATTGGGTGGAGGACCGGATCGCTCGCCGTTTTCGGCGATGCAATGCACTCGTCGGTCGACTCGATCAACAACGTTTTGGCGCTGGTAGTAATCTCTGTTGCCGCGCGAGGACCAGACGAAGAGCACCCGTACGGACACCAGAAGTTCGAGACGCTCGGCGCATTGGCGATCGTCGGATTTCTCTCCATAACCGGTTTCGAGCTAGTCAAAGGAGCCATACAGAAATTGATCGCCGGGGCACAACCGCTCGAGATCTCCGGTGTGCAGATTGCGATACTTGTTGGGACGTTGGTGGTAAACGTGGCGGTCGCTACATACGAGGCGCACAAGGGCAGACAATTGGACAGTGAGATACTGCTTGCCGACGCAACGCACACCAAAGCAGACGTTTTCGTAACGATCGGCGTACTAGTCGGTGTCCTGCTGTCGATCTCCGGCATTGGCTGGGCCGACCCGATAGTAGCGCTTGCTGTAGCAATCGTCATCATGGTGCTTGCGTGGGGAATTCTGGCGCGAACCGTTCCCGTTCTCGTCGACAAGCACCTCATTCCCGCTCAGGAACTCAGGATGGCCGCTGAGGCGGTCGAGGGAGTGCGAAGCGCATACTCGATCAGGTCGCGGGGTTCTCGGTTCCACTGCTTCGCAGAGCTCACGATCTCAGTGGACCGCGATGTCAGCATCGAGGTGGCCCACAGAACCGCCGACGCGGTAGAAACTGAACTGCGTTCCAAGTACGGCTTCTACGAGATCATGGTGCACGTAGAACCATGTTGAGCAACCCGCTATTCCAGCCGCGGCGACCTCGCCAGCAGTCGCTCCGACAGGAGTACGCCGAGTTTCTCGAGCAACGCATAGAGGAATACAAGGAGCAGCTGTCGCGGGAAGACCTGCTTTCGGTGGCTGATGAAGCCGTCCGTGAGCTGGAGGTTGCATCCGAAGAACAGCTAGTGCTGACGGAAGTGCTGGTGCTCGAACACGTAGACCGTTTGATCATGCAGCGCCTGAACCTGCCGACATTCCGCAAGTGGCGACACCGTCACGTCAAACTGCGTCAGTCGCAACGAGACCCGATGTACTGGGGTTTGAAATCAGACAATCCCGTAACAAACTTTGCGGCCCAGTTGGACGAAACTGACGCGGCTCTCGTCTTGGGTGAGGCTGCAATACCTGCCGCCTTGCTTCTTGCTGCTTTCGACTGGCAGGTGCTCTTCATCGATTCAACTCTTCCTTCGGTCGAGCAGGTCGAATCACGAGCAGCGACTGAGGAACTCGGGTCCCGCGTGCAGGCTCTCGTGGTGCAGTTGGGTCAGTGGTTTCCTGAAGCGGCGCCTTCACTGGTCGTCCTCGATCCGAAAGCTCTCAACGATCTCGACGCACCGGACCGCGTCAGGCTGCTCGACGCATTGAAACAGATGACGATCAACGGCGGCATCCACTGTTTTCTACCCACTCGAGCTTCCGACGGTACGCTTGCTCCAGTCGTTGTCCGGGCCCACTATGGCGAATGGAACACGCACCATCGCGCAGCAGAATCTTCAGGTTGGTTTCTAGCATCTAAACCTTGAAAGACCATTCAGCCTAGCTGCCGAACAGCTGCGGGGGGGGAAACGTTGCGGGGCCGGCAGCGTGCCGGCCCCCGTAACGTACAACGTTT
Source organism: uncultured Gemmatimonadaceae bacterium (assembly GCA_964518955.1). Lineage (GTDB taxonomy): Bacteria > Gemmatimonadota > Gemmatimonadetes > Gemmatimonadales > GWC2-71-9 > JBDGYW01. The sequence continues at coordinate 26,931 of CAZFHS010000026.1, forward strand.
GATACCCTAGCTAACGGTATCGTAGAACTACTTCTTCTTTTTCTTTGCGGCCTTTTTCTTCACAGGCTTCTTTTTCTTGACGGCCTTCTTCTTGGCCTTTTTCTTCACAGCCTTTTTCTTCGCTGGCTTCTTCTTCTTCACGACCTTCTTTTTCTTGACGGCCTTCTTCTTCACTGGCTTCTTCTTCTTGACGGCCTTTTTCTTGGCCTTTTTCTTGACGGCCTTTTTCTTGACGGCCTTCTTCTTGGCCTTCTTCTTGACTGCCATGCTGTTCCTCCTCTTGTTTCGCCACCGACCATCACCGGCAGCGTGGACGATTGAGCGGCCGGTTCAGCCGCCCTGTGCTACTTCTCTCCGCTGCTCTCGCCCTCCCCTACGACGCCGTGCAACCGTACCGCTTCGCTGTGAACATCGCGCGCAGGGTTCAGGTGAAAGGCCCGCATATTCTAGGCGTTGACCACCGTGCACTGTCGAAAGCGTGCAGGCGGGCAGCCGTGACTGACTGCATGCGTTTGTTCTGGTTGCCCCTTCACGACACCGTCGATCCCTCCGAGCACGTAGCTTTCGGGACCGCCGATCATGTCCAATGAGTTCCAGAAATCGAGTGTCGAGCTGCGATAAGCGACGTCTCTCAACTGCCCGACTATCCTCCCGTTCTCGATCTTGTGGTAGGATTCACCGCCAAACTGGAGAGTGCTGCTCTCCCGATCGATCGTGTTGGCTCCCTTCCCCTTCACATAGATGCCGTTGTCGGTGGCGGCAATCAGGTCGCTGACGTCGTAGGCGTTTTCACCAGGCAGAAGCGACACATTGGGCATTCTCTGGAGCTGCATATGGTCCCACGACTCTGCAACAGCACAGCCGTGTGAACGTGTCGTTCCAGTGAGCTCTGCAATCAGTGCTGCGTTCTCTCGCGTCGTTTGATAGTCTTTGAAGACACCATCTTGGATAATCGGCCAGCTGTCCTGCGGCACACCCTCGTCATCCCAACCGACAGTCGCGAGACCGCCCCGCTGAGTGCGATCGCATAGCACGTTCATGAACTCGGGACCGAATTGCAGTTGTCCGATTACGTCTCTAGGATTGCCTAGGAAAGAAGAACCAAGTGCGCGAGAAAGATCGGTAGCGCGCCCGATTGATTCATGAATGACGTATTGGAGGTTCGTCGGATCGAGTACGAGGTCATATTCGCCCGGTTCCACCGGCGTCGCCCTCATGCCTCGAACTGCCTCGATTGCCAACTCCCGTGCTCGCTCGGGCAAGTTAGCTGACAATACATGTTCGTAACCCAACGCCGCGGGCGCGACATCACCAGTGGAACGCGAAATTGCTTCTCCAGAACCACTCGATATGGTCGTTACCGAAAGCGACGGCCAGGTCCGGTAGGTCGTTTGCGATACGATGCTACCGTCGGTGGACGCGAAAGTTTTCTCTTCGCGCAAGAACGAGAGGAAAGAAAGCGCAGATTGAATGGAAGGAACTCTCACCGCAACATTGTTGGCGTTCTGAAGTAGCTCGATCTTCTCATCCACGGGAACGTCAAACGGGTCTCTACGAATTGGACTTCGCCACGAACCGTTTGGATATGCGTCTACCGGCGCGAGCTCAACAGGCACGGCTGTTCGACTGTTGTTGTTCCTCGCGCGTTGAACTGCTTGTTCCGCTGCGAGTCTGCCGTTCCTTCTAGTCACGTCTGCGATCGAAGCAAACCCCCAGGTGCCTTCAACCAACGCTCGCACACCTATGCCTAGAGTTTCCGCGTCGGTCGATGCATCGACTTCACCGTTGCTCACCGCTATGTACTGCTTGCGGCGATTGACGATGCGAACGTCCGCGTACGTTGCGCTTGCGGCTCGCGCTGCATCCAGTGCCAAGATGCATACGTCTTTGAAGAACGCGTCTGCCCGCTGCGGAACTGTCGATGGTTGAGGAGCCAAGAATACGCCGCGCTGAGGAACTGCAAGCGCGGCAGCTGCAATTGAAGCTTGCTTGAAAAATTCGCGTCGTGTGTTTGTCATTGATTGCGCTCCAAGTAAAGCGCATCACGTTGCGAATATTGCAGATACGATTGAAACACGCAATACTGTTTTTTCACTTTGTGTTACCTCTTGTTTCTCTGCCGACGAGTGAGAAGCATCGTTCGGTTATACAACCTCTCACTCGCGCAAGGTCCCAACCGTCGATTCTTTTTCTGATACGCTCTATCATTCGAAGATCGTTTCGACTCTAAAAGACATTTCACGATCTGTTAGTGTTTGAGTCATCAGTCGTGTTACAGCGAGGTAAGGAGAGAACTCGATGAACCTCGGAATCGAAAACAAGGTCGCGTTAGTATGTGGTTCGACGAGCGGCCTTGGGTTGGCAATCGCCACAGCACTTGCGGAAGAAGAGTGTAGAGTGGTGTTGAATGGAAGAGATGATGAGCGACTCGCTCGAGCGGTTGAACGCGTCGCTGCAACAACAAAATCTGACGTCAAAGGTTATGCCGCAGATGTGAGTGTTTCAGAAGAGGCGGTCGCACTGGTCGAGCGAACAGTTAACGAATTCGGCACGATCGACATTCTCTTGTGCAATGCTGGCGGGCCGCCAGCTACCGGGTTCACCGACACCGGTGGCGAAAGCTGGCAAGCGGCTCTCGAGTTGAACCTGTTGTCAACGATCTCACTCTGTCGCGCTGCGGTGCCTCACATGGTAAAGAACAACTGGGGGCGCATTGTTTGTCTGACGAGCGTCGCAGCAAAAGAACCACTACCGGGATTGATACTCAGCACGACGGCACGCGCAGGAGTATTGGGATTCGCGAAGTCGCTTGCAGACGAACTGGCAACATCAAACGTAACCGTGAACGTGGTTTGCCCGGGGTATATGCAGACCGAACGCGTTGACGATCTGGTACGAGAACGATCGGAACGTGAAGATCGCGACGCCGATGAAATTCTCAGTGAGCTCGTTGCTCGCATTCCCATGCGACGCATGGGTAAGCCGGAGGAACTCGCGCACGCGGTTGTATTCCTCTCGTCCGAGCAGGCAGGGTACATTACCGGGGTAGCTCTGCAGGTGGACGGTGGGTACATCAGGAGCATTCTCTAGAACTTCGAAAGAACGACGGATATCAATGCGAGCGATCATCAAAGCGAGTGCAGAGCCGGGGCTAACGGTAACAGACGTTCCGGAACCAACGTGTGGTCCGAACGACGTACTCATACGTGTTCATCACGCAGGAGTATGCGGCACCGACGTTCATATAGACGAGTGGGACGATTGGGCTCAGGGAAGAATTCGTCCGCCGGTTGTCGTGGGTCACGAGTTTGCCGGAGAGATCGTCGAGTTGGGCGCAAATGTCGGAGACCAGTTGAACATTGGACAGCTCGTTACAGCCGAAGGCCACATCGTGTGCGGGCACTGCCGGAGCTGTAGGACCGGTAACGGACACATTTGCACCAACACCAGCATCATAGGTGTCGACCGCAATGGCGCATTCGCTGAGTACCTCGCGATGCCGGCGCTCAACGTCATGCCTCTCGGAAAGATCCCAACGACCGTCGGCTCGATTATGGATGCGATCGGGAATGCGTTTCACACGGTTCTCACTGCTGACATTCCCGGCAACACGGTACTCGTCGCCGGTTGCGGACCGATAGGTTGCTTCGCCGCTGGCGTAGCTCAATCGGCGGGCGCAACAAAGGTCATCGCAACCGATGTTAACCAATTCCGACTCGACCTCGCAGGGAAGATGGGTGCAGACGTGCTCATCAACCCTGAGCTGGAAGACGTGGTAGAGAGGGTAAGGGAAGAAACTGGTGGTGAGGGAGCGGACGTGGTGTGCGAAATGTCAGGCCACCCAATGGCATTGGCACAAGCGTTTCAAGCAGCTCGAATGGGCGGGCAGGTACAGCTGCTCGGCATACCGGCGGAGCCAGTAACGATAAACTTCTCGAGAGACATAATCTTCAAGGGTCTCACAATTTATGGCGTCATCGGGCGGCGCATGTACGACACATGGCTTCAGATGCAGACCTTCCTCTCGTCAGGAATTTTCGATCCGATGCCCGCAGTGACCCACACATATCCACTCGAGGACATTCAAAAAGCGCTCGACGTCATCCATTCGGGTAACGCCGGCAAGGTGATTCTAGAGATCGGGAGCAACTAAATGAGAGCTTCGGTGGAGCAGCGCCTCAACGACGAGTTGAACCAGTTCAAGAAGGATGGCGTTTACAAGACATTGAACTACCTGGACTCTCCGCAGGCTCCTCGTGTGTTGATGGAAGGTCGCGGAGAGATCATCATCCTCTCGAGCAACAACTATTTGGGGTTGTCTAACGAACCGGTGGTGGTTTCGGCCGGGAAGGAAGCGTTGGATCGATTTGGAGGGGGAACCGCGAGCGTTCGTTTCATATGCGGGACGTTCACCGTCCATCGTGATCTCGAGAAAAGCCTGGCGGATTTCGTTGGGACAGAAGATTCCATGAGCTACGTGTCTTGCTGGAATGCCAACGAAGGACTCTGTGCAACGCTGCTGGGCCCTGAAGACATCGTTATCTCGGATGAGCTCAACCATGCGTCGATAATCGACGCGATCCGTCTCGCCAAATCGATCACTAAGTGTCGTTCTGCAGTTTACGCCCACTCCGATATGACCGACCTCGAAGAGAAGCTCAAGGCATCGACGGACGCACGCACGCGTGTGATCTTCACGGACGGTGTGTTCTCGATGGAAGGTGATATCGCCAAGCTGGCAGACATACTCGAACTAGCCGAACGCTACGACGCGATTGTGACCGTGGACGATTCTCATGCGACCGGCGTTCTCGGCAAGACCGGGCGGGGTACCGCGGAGCACGTGGGCGTTTTGGGTGACATAGACATCATCACATCAACTCTAGGCAAGGCTCTAGGCGGTGCGGCTGGTGGGTTCACAGCTTCGTCAGCTGCACTTTGTGACTACCTGACCCAGCGATCTCGCCCCCAGCTCTTTTCCAACGCCCTGCCTTGCACGGTTGCCGGGTCTGCGTTGGCCGCCGTGCGCCACCTCGAGGCCCATCCAGAGCTTGTGACGAGGCTGAACGAGAATGCAGCGTATTTCCGCGGACAACTGCTCGAACTTGGCTTCAGGCCCCTGGAGGGTGACACACCGATCGTGCCGGTGATCCTCGGCGAGACGGCACAAGCCATCGAGATGAGCAGACTGCTGCTCGACGAGGGCGTGTTCGTCACCGGATTTGGATACCCCGTCGTGCCCAAGGGCCAAGCCCGGGTTCGCTGCCAGCTCTCGGCGGCGCACACTCGTGAACATCTGGACGAGGCTCTTCGCGCTTTCAGGACAGTCGGCCTAAAGCTCGGACTCATTTGAGCCGATCTAACTTACGTAGGCTGGCTGGTTCAAGTAGTTTCGCGGCTCGATGGCATAAATTGCTTGCTGTCAACATCCTAGCTCAGCCCGTCAGGCAAATTGGGGGTCGCGTTTTTTTCCGAAAAGTCCTATTTTCGGGATGCTCGCCCTACATCTGAGTGTCCGGATGCCGGGTTGGAGCTTGGGGCAGACTGCTGTCTCGTTGATTTCGGCGCCCGCGAGCGACCATTTGAAGGAGCGCTCTGGGGGCTTGGTGCCAATGAGGGAGGTTTACTGATGCGGAGATTGTCGGGATTTCTAGTTGCCGTCGTTTTCTTGGGACTTTTCACCACACCGGCGGCCGCACAGGACGATGAGTGGCAAAACAAATGGTACTGGGGAGCTCAAGGTGGTATGTATTTCTTTTCGACTCCCACAGTTTCCAACGAGATGGCCTTTGAAGTGGGCGGGCACTGGCTCATCACAGCCGAGCGTATCGGACTTCATATGGGCCTTTCCCAAATCTTTTTTGGTGACAACGCGACTTCGTCCATTCCGGACGGTACGGCAACCGGGCTGACCGTTGACTTCACCAAGGGCCGGCGACTCCAGGCCGAGATTTACGCTTTCCCCATGGACGGCCCCCTGCAGGTCTACGCTGGAGGCGGTTTTCTCATCAATTACATCTCAGATGCGCTTCCCGCGGGGACTCTTGCGTCGCCGCAGGCTGAACAGGCAGCTCTGGAAGCAATTGATGAAGTGAACACCAAGGCTTTCTTCACGGTTACCGGCGGTGCGCAGTGGCGTTTTGGCCGTTGGGCCATGTTTGGCACATACCAGTTCACACCGTCGGGCAGGGATTTCCTAATCTCGAGCACGCAACATTCGCTAACCGGCGGCATTCGCTATGCCCTGGCAGCGTCAAATCAGGACGTGACGACGAACAGATAGCAGAATCAATGTCAACACTATGGGCGCGGTCTAGGCAGGCTGCGCCCCTTTTCATTGGCGTTTTTCCGCAGCTATTCTTTATTTTTCGCGCCGCGACAGCCAATCGGATCCGCGCTCGAAGAATCTCAAAGGCCAGTCAGCAGCGTTTTTGATCCCGATTCGAGAGCTAGTCCCGATTGTCTCGTCCTCAACATGCTTCCCCTGGAGTATCCTGGCGGGTCCTTCCGTCAGGGAGCAATCGTTCAGACTGCGGTTAATCGCCAACGCCTGGCACAGGCGAGCGGGGCCTGAGCAAAGGAGTTTCAGTTTGTCCGTGCCTCGCCTGCCGGCCATTATTTCGACACCGTCCAGAGGTTCGAGGGCCCTCACGAGAACGGCCGCGGGGAAGTCGATGCGCTCCGTTACCGCATTGAAGCACCAATGCATGCCATATACGAAATAGACGTAGGAACGACCCGGAGGCCCGAACATCGCTTCGTTTCGAGCTGTACGCCGATTGCCAAAGCCGTGAGCGGCGGGATCATCCGGCCCAACGTACGCCTCTACCTCCGTGATTCTCCCTGAAGTCCTTCTTCCCCCGACGTCGGTCATCAAAACACACCCTAACAAAGCGCGCGCGACATCAACTGTGTCGCGCGCGTAGAACTCGGGCTTCAGTACCGGTCCTCCGGCATCACCCATCTGTCACTCGTCTTCTTCCTTTGCGGTTCCCATGGCTCGCTGAAATGCGGCTGTGACTTTCCGAAATAGCCCAGATCCATCCTCGTCGGGCTCGGGCTCTTTCGTTGTCTCTGTCTTCGCCTGCGGCGTGGGTTCAGGTTTCGGCTCTGGCTTCACAGCCACTTCCGGCGCAGGTGCTTTGGGCACCTCCTCGCGGACGGGTTCCGGTTCGGCGCGTAGCTTCGTCTCGGGAGGTTTTGCCGCCTCAGTTTGAGGTTCGGGCTGAGCTTTGGCTTTCTCGGTGCTCTCGCCCGAAGCAGGTTCCTGTTTCGCCGGCTGCCTGGAGCGGCGACTTCCCGACCGCATACCGAGCGTGCGAGGCCCAGTTGACACCTTTGGAGATGGAGTTGGCGGAGGAGCCTCTTCCTGTTTGTCGGGTTCGGCCGAGGTTTCGGCTGTTGCAGCCTTCGGCTTCGCAGACCGCGACCCCCGCCTGAACCTGGGATTGACGATCGGCGCTGCTGCCTTTGGTTCATCTGATGCTGCGGCCTTCTTCTTCGTGGTCTTTCGCTTGGTAGTTTTGCCCTTCGTTGCCTTCTTCGGCTCCCCTTCTGCCGATGCAGTTGCTTCAGCAACTGCTCCCGCAGCGTCAGCTGCGACCGCTGCGCTAGCTGCGGCCTTCTTCTTCGTGGTCTTTCGCTTGGTCGTCTTGCGCTTCGTTGCCTTCTTCGGCTCCTCCTCTGCCGATGCAGTTGCGTCAGCAACTGCTCCCGCAACATCAGTTGCGGCCGATGCGCCAGCTTCGGCCTTCGCTTTTGTCGTCTTCTTCTTGGTCGTCTTCCGCTTGGTGGTCTTGCGCTTCGTAGTCTTCTTCGGCTCTTCTTCTGCCGCTGCAGTTGTGTCAGCAACTGCTCCCGCAACATCAGTTGCGGCCGATGCGCCAGCTTCGGCCTCTGCCTCCGCAGTTGCCTCGGCAACTGCTACACTCAACTTCAGCATATAATCGTCACCGTTGCTCTTGATCAACTCGATGACGTCCGCGTCGTGCGCCTGGCGCAGCATGCGTTGGAATCGTTTCGGATCGAATACAGGGTCAGATTCGTTGCCGTGAATCTCGATCATGCCATCGCGCGCCCTGTCCGCCACGGTCGCTTCGTCGCCCACAGCTCCGACCGCCTTCAGCGCACGCTTCAACAGGTCGAAGCTCTCGCTCAGGGTTAGCGTTCGAGCTTTGGTCTCGCGATCCGAGCGCGTGCGCGTCGTGCGCTTCCGACGCTGCGAACTCGCGGCCGTGTCAGGAGTGCTCGGCTTCGTTTCGGTCGCAGTCTGGTGATCGACGGCAACGTTGGCATTGGGTCCGACATCTACGGCGTACTGACCATTTTCCATCTTGGTCAAACGCAACAGGCCACGTTTCTCCGCCTCGACCACGAACTTGCTGAACCGGTTGCAGCCGGCGTCTTTCTCGTCGAAGTTCGGATCGATCGATTGCATGACCTGCTTGAGGCGATCGGAGCGCATTACGTCACCGCTCTTCAACATCTTCTGAACCGCCTCGACTACCAGCTCCCATGGATCGTGACGCACTATCTCTTCTTCGCCCGTCCGCGCCAGCCCCGTGAGCTCGTTGTAGCTGTAATACTCATCGCAGTTTTGAACGAGGAGGTCGCTCGAAGACTCACGTATGCCAACACCGATCACGAACTTGCCATACTCTTTCAGTTTGAGTACGAGCGCTGAAAAATCGGAGTCTCCTGACAGCAAAATGAAGGTGCCTATCTCGGGCCGAGTGAATACCAATTCGAGAGCGTCGATAGCCAGGCGAATGTCGGTCGCGTTCTTCTTGTTCGCGCCAACTGCGGGAGCAAAGATCAGATCGATCGAGGCTTCCGTAAGCGGCACGATGTACTGCGGATACCGCCGCCAATCAGCATAGGCTCGTTGTACCGAAACCTTCCCCCTGATTATGTCCGAGTTGAGGAGTTTGCGAAGCTGAGTTTGGAGATCGGAACGAATCCCCATTGTCACATTGTCGAAATCAACCAGCAACGCAGCATGTGGGGCTTGCGGAGATGGCTCCGCCTGGGCGGCCAAAGACTGCCGCCCAACTGTCTTTTCAATCACGTCACGCTCAATTCCAGGCCGACAACCCGCGTCAGTTCCATGCGTTTCACCTTCCCACTTTCAGTCATCGGGAAGGTGTCGAAGAAACGGACCAGGTCCGGCACTTTGTAGTCTGCCACCATATCGCGGCAGAAGTCCCTGAGTTCGTCGCCCGTGACGATTGCACCTTCGACTGGAATGATGCACGCACAGGTCAATTCACCGAGAATCTCATTGGGGACGCCGACCACGCACACATCGCCAACCGCTGGGTGTGTTTGGAGAACGTCCTCGAGTTCTCGAGGGACGACCTTGTAGCCGCCCCGTATGATGATGTCGCTGAGACGACCCACGATCGTCACATACCCGGCTTCGTCCACCACCGCCACATCACCGGTCCTCAAAAAGCCGTCGGCAGTATACGACTGCTGCGTCTCCAGCGGCATTCTATGATAGCCGGCCATCAAATTCGGGCCGCGGACCGCTATCTCACCGGCCGCCTCGAGTCCGTGCAGGTCGCCAGTTTTTACGTCTACGATCTGCACCTCGACACCGTCCAGCGGACGCCCTACAGTTTTTTCCCGGCGTTCGGGAGGATCGTCATCCCGAGTTATGGTCACTGTAGGACTCGTCTCCGTCAATCCGTAGGCGATCTGCACGTCGCACCACTGCCTGATCCTTCGAACCAGTTCAACCGATACCGGGCTTCCGGCAACGATCCCGGTGCGCGCGGTGGACAAATCACGTCCAGCGAACGATGAATCGCGCATGAGCAGTTCGAACATCGTCGGTACGCCGTGGCAGACTGTGATCTTCTCGCGTTCGATGAGGTCCAATGCTCCTGCTGGTTCAAATCGCTCCTGCAACACCAGGGTAGCACCATTCAGAAGCGTCATGATCGCGGCATGCGCACCGAAGATCGCAAACATCGGTACCGCCAAGAGCACTCTGTCGTTTTCCGAGAGCGTCAGAGCCGATCCAGCGGCCAGAGCGGTCTGAACGAGATTGTGGTGTGTCAGCACCACGCCCTTCGGTTTGCCAACAGTCCCGGAAGTATAGAGCAGAGCAAGAGTCGTCGTCTCCGGATCGCTGAGATTTGCATCCAGCGACCGGCCGCGGCCCCGCGAGAGAAGGCTTCCGTACTGGAATACCCGGTCGTCGTACCAGTACTCCTCTTCACCAACCAATACCAAGCATTGGAGGTCGGGCAGCTCCGACATCATCTCATCCAGCAAATCGACGTAGTCGAGGTCACCCAGATGAGCCATCGTAACGGCAACGGCAACTTCGGCGTGGCGAAGCTGATACTTGAACTCACGCACACCTAGTCCGGGATTGAGCGGCACCAGTACAGCACCGAGCTTGGCCGCTGCCAGAAGCGTTACAACCCACTCGGCGTGGTTGGCAAGGTCGACCGCGACACGATCGCCAGCACCAATACCTAGATCACGCAGAGCCGCAGAAAACGCGGTGGCGTCAGCGTCAACTTGTTCGTAGGAATACCGATTCGGTCCGTCGACCAGGCACTCGCGGTCCGGATGCAATGCTGCCTGCTCGGCGAAGAGGTCCGCCAGCCGGTAGGTGTTCAAATACGTCCCCTCTCCAACACTTCCAGAGTGAATAAGCTACCCCGCTAACCGCTGCCCTTCAAGTAAAGAGCAGAGTCAACGACACGAAACAACGACTATGTCACGTATGCGGGTGCCTGATCAGTGCGCCTTCAACTGCCGCAGCGTGTCGGCCCCGTAGAACATGCGGATGTATTTCGCCTGGACCTGAGTCAGTCTCCGTACGGCCCAAGCAAGATGAACGTAGTGAGGTTCTTTTGGCTTGCTCAGAGGGAACATGCCGCATTGCTCAGGCAGCCTGTTCCCCTTCCGCGTGTTGCAGGTGGAACAGGCAGTGACGACGTTCGTCCAAACGTTCGTACCGCCCTTCGACAGCGGGATCAGGTGATCGCGAGTGAGACATTCGCGAAACCTGAACTGATCGACCCTGCGTCCGCAGTACTGACACTTGTAATCGTCGCGTGCAAACAGGAACGTATTCGTAACCTGCCGGCGGAACTTGCGAGGCACGTGCACGTATCTAACCAGGCGAATCACGGCGGGCTTGGGTAAGGTGAGGGATGCACTGCGAATCACTCGCACTCCGTCACGTTCCACGACCTCCGCCTTGCCATCGAGCACGAGGCAAAGCGCTCGCCGAACTGGGACCAGCGTCAGCGGTTCAAAGGAGGCGTTTAGCGCAAGACAGTGCACGGCGTTCCCGATTTAGTTCTCGGCCAAGCCTAAGCGATCCCGAATATCCACCAACCCACGAGAATATCAAAGCTACGCGGTGCTGTAAGGTGTTGCAATAGGTGGGTTTGCGGGTGTTTTTGCGATTGTTCCAATTCCGACCCCGCCGGCAACAGAATGAGAAAGTGCCGGCCGCCCTAGTATGACGACCGGCACAGGTTATCCGGTAAGCGAACGAGCCTACGGTTCAATCAATACGAATACAGCCAACCGCGTGAACGAAGTTGGGCCCCTGAGCCGGCTGAGGTCAATGCGCGCTGCACGGTGCAACTGGAGTAGTTCACAACAGCATTACCGGTCAACGTGTTGTCTTCGATATAGGCATTTGCAGCCATGACTGCGCCTCGGAAATGCGAGCCAGTGTTTCCTCCACCTGCCGTTTCTAGAACCCCTTTCACGATCACAATTCCATAAAAGTCAAATAAGCCTGTTACTCTGAAATCTCCATCCACCAACAGAATTCCCTGCCCATAACCTTGATTGACCTGGAGACCATTCGGCGCATAAATGATCGGAAAATAGCCGCCGCACCTCGACGTCGGGTCCAGGGGATCACCCCAGTTCGCGATGTCTCCAGTGTTGCACGATCCGTCTTGATTGAAACTCGGTGAGAATGCCACACCGGTCATACTTGACGGAACCGTTTTGTTCGCCATTGCTACGAGCCCGTCCCAGTCAGTGTCACCATACTGGAAAAAGGTCGAGTCGTTCATGCTCGGGTCTTCCTGCGCAGTCGGAGCGCCGTCCACGCAAGCGAAATCCCTACAGTTGTTGCCTTGGAAAGTGATGTCGTCGAGGTCAGGCATCCGAATCCCGGCAAGATCCGAGTCGGGTGGGCATCCTGTCCAATGGTTCGGCGAGTCGTCCAGGCCATGGATCTCTGCGCTGCCGCCGAGTCTGGTTGCACCTCGCGTTGTGAGAGCAGCTTGAATGTCCATCTCCAACAACCGCAGTTTCACAAACGCCCCCACCCGTTGGCGTGCTCCGGTTCGCGCATCCGCGCCGAGCACGTCCACGATGAACAGTTCATTGTTGAGCCGCTTGATTGTGGTCGTGTAGCTCCCAATCCCATTTGCTGTCGTGCCGGTCTGAATCAGAGAGTCGTTTATTGCAATACCGTTATAGGTCCCGCTTGCCCAATTGCCCACCGTCTGATTGAGGCCATCCTCAGCCGCTGCAAAAGCCTGCCCCGTGCTTCGGGTAGCCCTACCTTCTCGGTTATCCATTACTGTTACCGAGACGAGCGCTGTTACGAGGGAGCCGGCCACTATAATCCCGATGATCGCTACGAGAAGAACCGCTCCCCGCTCGTTGTTTATGAATTTCATGTCCGCCTCCCGCTTACTAGAACCTCGGATTGTTTCGCAGTGCGACCCTAGTGATCAGTGAGTCGCGCGCAAAATCGATATTGCTTGATTGGGTGCGTACCCTGTTTGATGATTCCGCAAGTAGTGATATGCCGATACTGGCAATGTCCGTGAGTGTGCCGGTAACAGTGCCCGTGCTGTCGAAGTACGTGAGCCCCAGTCCGCCGACTGCTAGCGGACCCACCAGCGCCTGCACTGTACCCCAACCAGTGGTCCTGCTCGAAGTGCGCTGCCCCATCCACCATCGGGAGTCGGCTGCCTGGATCATCGAGAGTTCCTCCCACTGGAAACCGCGCAATGGCGCTCCGGCCGATACCCCGGCGAGCGCGGCAATCCCACCCGAAGCCGCCGTAATCCGAACTGACAACACCGTTGCAGGGGATCCACTCGGACAATTCGCCGCGGCTGTTGCAACCACTTCGCCAACCAGCCAGCCATCATCACCTCGCGTCGACGGATCCGCTTCGGCAAAGATCAGCAACGAGTCCTCTGCCGCATCCGGATTTCGCAATCCGTAAACCGCGGTGGCATCGATTAGCAGAAATGCTGACGATGCACCGGCAATGGCCGGAGCCGCACAGAGCGGCGAAGCCCAACGCATGCTTCGGAACTGCAGGCGCGTGGCTGTGGCTACCCCAATATCTCCATCCCGCGCGTCCAACTCTCGAAGTACACTCGTCATGTAGCCGACTCCGGCACGCAGAGTTTGCTGCACACCTACCCGCTCCATGCCCGCTTCTGTATTGCGTTGCGTGCCCACCAAGACACGTACTGTAGCAGTGCCAACTACCGCACCAATGACCAATGCGATCAGGAGCTCGATCAGCGTGAAACCCCTCCGGCTCAGCGCACGCATTGTAGGACCTTTTCAAAAGTGTCGACTCTCACTCGCCCTCGCCCCGCCTGGTAACTGGCAGTTAGCGTAATTGCCCGCGTCCTGTCGGTGGTTGCGCCGGCCACTGTCCAGTTGAGGTTCACGCGTTGTTCCGTTCCGCTTCCGCTGGTAGCCGCATCGCAACCGAGTGCTTCCAACCGTTCCATCTCTCGATTCGCCTGATACGCGGCGGTGACCATCCGATCGCTCTCACCAAGCACCCTTATCGTTGCCGCTGTGGCACCGAGCATACCGAGGAGCCCTATCGAAAGCATGGTGATCGCGATTAGGACCTCTATGATCGTGAATCCGGATTCACACTTTGTCATGTCTGCCCCCTCACCAACGCGCCTGGCCGAGCGGTGATATCGCGAGCGTGTCTGAACTCGATGCCTTCGCGAACTTGACGATCATCCACGCAGTCCCCATGCCCAAGCCCGTCGGAGAGAACGACAGGGAGTCGCCAGCCTGTTGAACTGCAACACCGTATTCGTCGTCGATGAAGCTCACTGCACCGACCGTATCGACCCCGGTACCATTGAGCGGGCAGCTGGTTACCCAAACACGCGGATCGGATCCGGCGACAACGTGGAAGACGGAGCGGCAGCCACGCGATGCCGCGGCGCTCCTGGCCTTCGAAAGTTGACTGACCACCTCCCGTCTCGCATTTCGAACCGACTCGCCCGCCATGCCGTTCTTGAGCCTCGGCATCGCCACTGCCGTCATAATGCCGACGATGGTAATCGCCACGAGAAGCTCGATCAGCGTGAAGCCTTTGGGCCGTCTCTTCATGGTAATACTCCTACCGCTCGCGTTTCCCGGCCAAGACCAGGAGGGAGCCTACTACTCTCCCGCTGTGACCAATTTAGGGAAAACTGGGCGCTTTCGCTGTGTCCTACTTCACAAACGGAGTACGCTCCAACTCACCCATTTCTCTTTCCTTGGTCGCCTGGGAGGCTCGTGAAGAACCGCCCAAACTGCGTGCTCTCCTGATCGCCGGATAAAGGGGCAAACTCTGTGCCCAGCCGATAACTCAAGCCCCGCAACGAAATCCGAATTGGGACGGCGGATTTCGGTGGCGTTATGCAAAGGACATGGCAAGTCTCCACAAACAGCACCGTGACGGGGCTCACGTGCCTAAGGCATACTATCCCTCCAGAATGCGGACCGCCAGAGTGGTTTTGGGTGAGTGGGAAGTAGTGAGTGGTGTGTCGGTGAGAAAATCTCCGACGCTGGCGATGTACTACCTTCTGGATACGCTACGGTACGCGCGAACTCAACGAACGGCCCAATCTCGCAAACTACTGTCATATAAGCACTTACATTCGCATTTCACCTCTCGAAGCGGCAAAGGTGTGCCGGATTTCATCAAACTGAGGTGCGATCTCGTCAATTTCACGAAAAAATGGAGTGATCGAAATCGGGAACGGCTCTACGGCAATCGAAACCACCTCAACCGCGACACGAAGGGTTCACTTGCAGGTTTTGACGTCGCACCTGCAACCATTACCCGCGTCGACGCATCTAATGGGTAACTGTGGTGTTGCTCGGCGAAACAACCTACGCGGACCAGCCGTAGTGATTTCACAGCGTTACAAACGCGGCGTGTCGTGCAGCTTGTCGCCAGGCAAGTGAATTCGTCGGGAGGGGACGAACGGGACCACGCAAAGCCCGGCTCGACGCGCTGCGAGGGTTCAGTAAGGCCCGTGTGAGAGAAGAGCGGTGGGAGTTACAAGCTCCTGCTGCTCTTTTTTCGTTTCTCCGCTTTCGCGCCAACATCGCTGATGGCAGAGATGCAGTGTTGCAGAGCGGCAGGAGCGTACCTGCACCTCTGCCCCCTGCCTCTCTGCACCTAATTGTCAGCGGATTTGGGTCGGATCTTCCGGCGGGTCATTCGGCGGCGAAGGCACGCCCGTCGCAAACGGATTGTGAATCGGGCAGTACTCCGTGGGCTCCGTGCCTGGGATGAACCACTCGTACGACGTCGACTCTTGAGGGCACCAGCCGGTGGCCAGGTACCCCGTATCGTGGTCGATGCGGCGAGTGATGAGACCTTCCGGTGTGTCCCAACCCTCGGGGGGCGTCTGGCGCTCGTAGACGTAATTCATGAACTCGGCCCAGACAGGAGCGGCCAACACACCGCCGGCGGACCGCGCTTTGATCTTGCGCGGCTGATCGAAGCCGATCCATACACCGGTGACGAGTTCCGACGTGTAGCCGATGAACCAAACGTCGGCACCATCGTTGGTGGTGCCGGTTTTGCCGCCGGCAGGATGTTGGAACCCTCCGTTCCAGCGCACCCAAGTGGCCGCGGTACCGCGCCGTACCACATCTTGCATCATCGAAGTGACGAGCCACATGTGTTGCTCATCCAAAATCCTCTCGCGTCGAATCTGCGGCTCCCAGATGATATTGCCGTCTTCATCCTCCACTCGTAGCACGCCAATCGGCGCAGCCCGGACACCGAGCGTCGCAAAAGCCGTGTACGCCGACGCCATTTCGATCATCCGCACCGATGCGGCTCCAATGTGGAGAGAGTGACCCGGGAAGATCGGTGTGGATATCCCGTATCGTCGCGCCTCGCCGATTACCGCGGCGGTACCCAGCTCCATGCCCAGCTTCACAGCCACCAGATTTCTCGACTGGTAGAGTCCTCTGCGCAGCGTCATCGGCCCCCGGAAATCCAGCTCGAAGTTCTGCGGCTCCCAGGGCATCGAGTCTCCGGGATCGCGGAGGCTGATCGGCGCATCGTCGATGATGTGGCTGACCGGTATCCCGGCGCGAATCGCTGCGGAGTACACGAAGGGTTTGAACGTCGATCCGGCCTGTCTCGTGGCCTGCACAACCCGGTTGAACTCAGAGTCGCCCTCGTCGCGCCCGCCCACCATGGCCCGGACATAGCCGTACTGCGCATCCAGAGTGACCAGTGCACCTTGGAGGTAAGGAGCCTGCCCCGGTATGACCTCCTGCTCGTGTTCACCCTCCAGGTATTGCTGGTATGTCAGGTGACGATAGGGGCCGAACTCCCCGTTTTCGATCTTCTCGAGTTGGTTCATCACCGCACGCTCGGCGGCAATCTGCATGTCCAGGTCGAGTGTGGTATATACACGGTACCCGCGTTCGTACAGCTGAATCCCGTAGCGGTCGTACAGCTGACGCCGGATCCACTCGACGAAATATGGAGCAACATCAGCGAAGTCCTCCCGCGAGCTGACCTCGATCGGGTAGGCCTTCCAATGTTCCGTCTCGAGCGCTGTCAGAAATCCCTGATCGCGCATCAAGTTGAGAACCGCGTTACGTCGCCTGAGTGCGTTTTCCGGATTGCGGCGCGGATCGTAGTATCCGGGAGACGGTGGAACGGCGGCCAAGAGAGCTGCTTCCGCAACATTGAGGTCACGAGCCGATTTGCCGAAGAAGCGTTGCGCCCCTGCCTCTACCCCGTAAGCATTGCCACCCAGGTAGAGCTGGTTGAGGTAGAGTTCGAGAATTCGGTTCTTCTCGTAAGTCCGTTCGATCTCGAGCGCGACCTTCATCTCGCGGAGTTTTCGGCGGGGATCCTTGTGAGCGGGTAACCTCTCCGAAAAGACGTTTCGGGCCAGCTGCATGGTAATTGTCGAGAACCCTTCAGCGAACCGCATCTCTATCAAATTGACCACCACGGCTCTGGGGATACCCATGTAATCGATGCCGCCGTGCTTGTAGAAGCGCCGATCTTCCACGGCCACGAACGCCGCCCGAACAGCCGGCGAGATCTCGTCGAACGACAGCACGGAGCGTCGTTCCACTCCCAATTCCGTGATTAGCCTGCCGTCAGCGGCATACACCTTGGCAGTTTGTGTCGGGCGGTATCCCTCGAGTGTAGCGATGGACGGACAGGAGGTACCGGCACATGCCCGGGTCCATGATCCGTACGCCAACCCCAACCCAAGTGCGAAGCAAATCCAGAGGCCCCACCAGGCCTTTTTCAGCATTCCGGCCTGTCTCCACCTATGGACCCTGTCGCGCAAATTGATGTTCAGCCGCGTCCTCGACGGCCGCTGCCTGCCTGGTCGCATCATCTAGAACCGCCCTCCCTGTCAGGAGATAACGTAGCGATCCCAGGCCCCGCTTGCCAGCGATTCCTACCGGGACTAAGCTTCGCCGCCATGGAACAATTCGTTGACGAACTAGCCTGGCGCGGCCTGCTTTTCGATTCGACACCCGAGATTCGGGATAGACTCGAGCAGGGGCCAATAACGGGATATGTGGGCTTCGATCCGACAGCACCCAGTTTGCAGGTAGGAAACCTGGTGCCGGTGATGTTGCTCGCACATCTGCAACGCGCCGGAGGAAAGCCGATAGTACTGCTCGGTGGCGGAACAGGATTGATAGGCGATCCGAGCGGTAGACGCTCTGAACGGCCACTCCAGGATTTTGAGACCGTTGAGGAAAACACCCAGCGCCAGCGACGCCAGTTCGAGAGATTCCTCGATTTCGACGAGGGTCCGACAGGTGCCGTGTTCCTGAACAACGCCGAGTGGCTAGTCAAACTGCAGACCGTGGCGTTCTTGCGCGATGTGGGCAAACATTTCACGCTTTCGTACATGCTCCAAAAGGAGTCCGTCAAAGGTCGTATGGCTGACGGTATCTCTTACACCGAATTCAGCTACATGCTCCTGCAGGCCTACGACTTTCTGCACATGTACCGTGCGGTGAACTGTGAACTGCAGCTTGGCGGCTCAGATCAGTGGGGCAATATCACGGCCGGAATCGAACTGATACGCCGCTCCGACGGCGGTGATGCTCACGGCGTGTGCGCACCACTGCTCACCACGGCGACCGGTGCGAAGTTCGGCAAATCGGAGGCCGGGACCGTGTGGCTCGACCCCGAGCGGACTCGACCGTACGAGTTCTTTCAATACTGGATAAACGCGGACGACCGCGACGTCGAATCACATCTAAAAATCTTCACGTTCAAGACGCGAGAAGAAATCGAGGGCCTGATGACCGCGCATTCGGACAACCCGGGTGCTAGAGGGCCGCAAAAAGCACTGGCGTACGACCTCACCACCAGAGTTCACGGTGAGGAGATTGCAGCGCGTGCGGTCGAAGCCGCAGAGATCATGTTTGGAAGCGGCAGTCCGGCATTGGCTAAAGCCTCGACCTGGCAGATGCTGGCGGGTGAACTGCCTCACGGCCCATTGCCGGAAGGGTTTACGGCCGATTACCCCGTTGTCGACCTGTTGAGTGGCTCAACCTTGATCAAATCGAAGGGCGAAGCACGGAGGCAGATAACGCAGGGAGGAGTATCGGTGAACGGCCGTCGTGTCACTAAGGCAGACGCGACTGCCGGTCCGCCGTTAGAGGGTGGTTACTACTGGGTGCAGCGCGGCAAGAAATCCCACTTCATTTTTGAACCGCGGCCCTGATCCGGGAAGCCATCGCTTCGAGCTCATCCTGGTCTTTCACGGCAGGAAAGTTCTTGGGGAATCGCAACCCAAACTTGTCGTCCGGGAAACGAGGTAGGACGTGGAGGTGGAGGTGAAACACCCTCTGCCCCGCGTCCTCTCCATTTGCGGTCCAGACGTTGAAGGCAGTCCCTCCGGTGGCTTCCATGATTGCCGGTCCAAGCTGACCTGCAACAGTGAAGAGATGTGCCGCTAGTTCGTCGGGGCAGCTCACCAAATCTTCATAGTGCACGCGCGGGATCACCAGTGTGTGTCCTGCGTACACTGGATATATGTCCATCAACGCCGCAGACCGGTCGTCTTCGTAGACTATTGCTCCAGGAGCTCGACCTTCCAAAATCGCACAAAACGGGCATTCGCTCATGCGTACTCCGTCAATATCGCTACGACCTTCTCCATCTCGTCCGGTGTATTATAGCAATGAGGCGACAATCGGAGAGCGCCTTCCCGCAGCGCGACCGTAACGACTTCCTCTTTCAGCTGCTGATGACACTCCGACAGCTTCGTCGGTGCAACGCACACGATTCCCGAGGAGTTTTCGTTTTCAACCGGAGAGACTAACCGCAGCCTTCCCGCTCGGGCCGCATCGACCAAAGGCTCCCTGACGGCGCGTAGCCAGGCCTCGATCTCAGGTTTTCCGAACTCGAGCAGTAACTTCACGCTCTCGTTCATGCCCAAGAGGTCCTGGAACGGCAGGGTGTTCACTTCGAACCTGCGAGCGTTATTGCGCAACTCGTACTCATATTCGGTCAGGCGCGTGAAGTCGTCCGTGCCCTCGAATGCGAGCCAACCAACGAACGTAGGCTCCAGTCGCTCCAGCAATCCCTTGCGCACGTATACAAACCCACTTCCGAAGGGAGACAGCAGCCATTTCTGTCCACCACACGCAACCATGTCTACCGGAGTGGCACTTACGTCGAACGCCGTTTGACCGATGCCCTGAATTCCGTCGACGACGAGATAGCAGTCGTTCGAGCGACACGCTTCTCCGAGCCGGGCGATGTTAGCTCTGTACCCATTCGAGAATTGGACCAGAGAGATCGCCAGAACGCGCACCTCCGCGTCGGTTACCCTATCGCAAAGGTAGTCCTCGTCGGGCCAACCTTCTGCCGTCGGGGGGGCAAGCTCAACTCCCACTCCACGCGACTCGAGTCGTTTCCAGGGATATACGTTGGCGGGAAACTCCCTGTCTGGAAGCAACACGATCTCCCCCGATTCAACCGGCAGGGCCTGTGCGGCGATGTTGAGGCCAAGCGTCGTGCTAGTGGTGAGCCCTATTTCGTCGACATCAGCATTTATGAGCCGGGCGATAGTACTCCGTGTGTCGGCCAACCCAGCGAAAAGCTCGCGGTCGTCGATCGAGTACGGAGTCATCTTCTCCGCGACGAGCTGGTCGACCACAACGCGTGTCCGCTCGGGCAGCGGACCAATACTGGCATTGTTGAAATAGGTGGTACCTGAGCACCAGGGGAATTCCGTCTTGCGCAGGTGCGCAACCCGTTCAGTCAACTCGGCCGAAGAACTTGCTGGGGCATTCATGGTTGTTTGGGTTTCATCTGTGCCTTTGTCGCTGGCTGCTATTCATCATTTCTCGTGTTTAGCCGCTGACGTACGCGGAGTGACGCGGAAAACAGCGGTACTTGAATTCCCCTCCAACCCAACAAAATATCCGCGTTCTTCTGCGTTCGTCCGCGGTAAAAACACCGGTCAATCAGCTTCAGCTACCACTTCCAGCCTGTGCAGTCTCTGGTACACGCCTCCCGCAGACACCAGCTCGTCGTGGCTTCCCAACTCCACCAACTGCCCGCCCTCCAGCACCGCAATCTGATCGGCTCGGGCGACCGTCGAAAGCCGGTGCGCAACCACGAGCACGGTGCGGTTCTCGAGCAGTCTGGCGATAGCCTCCTGTACCAGACGCTCGGCTTCCATGTCCAGTGCGGAGGTTGCCTCGTCGAGAACCAATATCGGCGGATCCTTGAGAAGGACGCGCGCCAACGCTATGCGTTGCCGTTCACCGCCCGAGAGCCGCATGCCGCGCTCACCGAGCAACGTGTCGTATCCGTTCGGGAGTTTCTCGATGAACGAATCGGCGTTAGCAGCTCGGGCCGCGGTTTTGACGGACTCGAGCGAGGCGTTCGCCAGGTCGCCATACGCGATGTTGGCACGCACGGAATCGTTGAAAATCACAGTGTGCTGGCTCACGAAACCCATCGAGCGCCTCAGAGAGCTTCGAGAGTATTCAGCGATCGGCACTCCGTCGATCAGTATTGAGCCACGTTGCGGATCGTAGAATCTGGGCAGCAGATCTACCAGCGATGATTTGCCTGCCCCTGACGGGCCGACGACTGCGGCAACCTCTCCTGGCCGCAGCGTGAGGTTCACACCCTTCAGCACCCAGGTATCGGGTTCGTGTGCAAACCATACGTTCTCGAACACGATCTCTTTTTCGAGTCCCGGAAACTCCTTGGCGCCCTCCGGATCAACGTCGTCGGGTTCTTCGTCGAGGATCTCGAAGACCCGATCGGCGGCGCTGAGTGACAGCTCGGCGTTGACGGGAAACTGCGACAAGGCCTTTACGGGTGACAGCAGCCTGAGAGTAATTGCCATGAATGGCAGGAATAGCTCGGGGCGCATTCCCCCACCACCCTCTGCCCCGAAAGTCGTCACGATCACGAGAAGAAGGAGGACCACGGCGACCCCCATCGTCTCGCTCACAGGGTGTGCCAGCACCGCAAGACGTTGCGCCTTTACTACGGCGCCGAAATACCGACCGAGGGAAGTTTCGAAGCGACCTCGCTCGTAGGCTTCCGCCGAGTGCGCTTTCACCAGGCGCGCTCCCTCGACGGTCTCGCTCACGATTGCTGTGACTTCACCCCTGTCGTGCAGGGCCTGCGTCATCCGAGAGCGTATACGACCCAAGATCGGTCGCATGAAGAGCGCAATAGCCGGAGCGAGCAACAGTGTCAGTAGAGTCAAACGCCACGACAGGCAGGCCAGAACCACCAGATAGACGACGACTAGGAACACGTTCTGGATGGCTGACACGAGGGTTGCGCTCACCACCATACGCGCCTGTTCGGTGTCGGCTATCATCCGGCTCACGAGCTGGCCACCCTTCATTCGCTGGAAGAACTCGAGGCCCAACTTCTGAATGTGCGAGTAAAGGGCGGCCCGGAGATCGCGCGCAACCCCTTCCTGTATGGCTGCGGACCGCGAGCCCGCCATGTATACGGCCACATTCTTGACGAAAAAGGTCGCAAGGATGATCAGGACGACATTCCTGAGCGCGGTTACTCTGTCCGTCACGAGCGCAAAGCCCACGAGTGTTTCCAGCACCCGTTCTATTACAGTTGGGGCCTCCGTCACGAATGCGGTTGTCGAGCCGAAAAGGAGGCGAAGAAAGGGAATCAGCAACGCGAAGCTGAATCCGTCGAGAGCAGATGCAACTACGGCGGCCAGAAACGTCACCCCCAATGCACCGGTATATGGACGCAAGAAGCCCAGCAACCGGCGGAACCGTTGCACCTGCTAAGCTCCGCGCGGAGTCAGTAGGGCAATGGGCAACACTACCTCCTCCGGGGTCACACCACCATGCAGGAACGATCCACGGTACCTCGCCTGGTATTCTCGAAGTTTCGTGGGATACACAAAAAAGCGGTCGTGTGTGGCAAGCACCATTCTCAAGCCAAGTCCACCGGCCGGTAAACCCCAGCTCACCATGTCTTCGACCGAGATGACACCCTCGCTGTCCTCCGCGCGGAGGTCTTCACCGAACTTGTACCGCAGGTTCGGTGTCGCGTCGCGTTTGGCGAATACAGTGGCCGGCGTATTACAGTGGATCGAGCCATGATCGGTCGTGAGCAGAACCGGCACCCCTCGCCGCTCGGCTTCCTTGAGCGAACGCAGCAGCGATGAATCTCGAAACCAGGTGCGCGTGAGGCTACGCAGAGCGGTGGCGTCGCGGGCGACCCGGTAGAGTATGGCGTTTTCAGCTCTGCCATGCGTCAGCTGGTCGACGAAGTTGAACACCAGTGCCGTCACTCCAGGCTGAGACAGATACGCGGGAATGCGCGGCAGCAATGCCTCGTCGTCTTTGCCGGACGTGATCTTTTCATAACGCACCGGTACCGGCTCGCCCATCAACTCCTGAAGTTGCTCGGTCAATAGCTCAGCCTCATGAGCGTTGAGACTCTCGCCGTCGCGAGCCTTCCACCAATCGGGGTGGCGCGCCGCGATCTCCACGGGGAACAAACCGCTGAATATGGAGTTTCGCGCAAAAGGCGTGGCTGAGGGCAGGATGCTGTAGTAGTACGACTCCTCAACGTCGAAGAGTTCTGTCACTACCGGCATCAACGACGCCCATTGGTCGAGCCGCAGACAGTCCACAACGACGAACATCACCGACCCGCGCTCCTGCAGGAGCGGCACCAAAAACTCGCTGCACACGTCTACCGACAAAGGCGGGCGGTCTCCCTGCGGGTTTGCGAGCCATCTCGGATAGTGGTGTTCGATGAACTCCGCGAAATCACCGTGGAGGCTCGTCTGAAAGGTGCTCAAAGCCTCTTTGAGTCCAGACTCGTCGGTCAGGGACAGTCGCACATCCCAGTGAGCCATCTCCACTACTAGATCTGTCCATTCGCGCCACCCGAGGTCGGACCCGCGGCGCATCTCCATCTCGCGGAATCGCGTCACAAAATCCCGTGAGAGCCGCTGCTGACGAATCCGGTCCCCCTCCAGCAGCCTCGTCACCACAGTCAGCACCTGCCGAGGATTGACCGGTTTGACCAGATAGTCTTCCAACTCGATGCCTATGGCCTCGTGCATGGTGTCTGCTTCTTCGCTCTTCGTGACCATTACCACCGGCACGGCAGGGTCTATGGAGCGTATCTCGCTGACGAGCTCCAATCCGCGTTTTCCTGGAAGCTGTTCATCCAGAAGAATGAGCCCGTACGGCTGACGCCTGAGCAGGGCGAGCGCATCATCACCGTGAGCGGCCTGTTCGACTTCATAGCCGTTCTCGTTGAGGAACAGTACGTGTGCGCCGAGCGACTCGAACTCGTCGTCCACCCAGAGGACTGTCTTTGGTCGAGGCATGACTGGAACATAGCGTCCGCGTGTACCGTGCTCAACGCGGCCTCTGGCGACCCGTCTCTGGCTTCTCTACATTCAGAGGTCGCTTCGACGTGCGTACGAGCTCTTGCACTGGGTGTTTCCGCATGAACGGTTTTGTCGCTCCAACCCAACGGCTGTTGATTAGCGACCTTCAGATCACTGCGCGGGGCCCAAAACGAAACGGTCTCTTCGCACTCTGGCTCTTCGTGCGCACCTGTGACGGCATGCTGCCTCCAGAATCGCTGAGTGAGAAGGCAAATCGTCGCCGACTGGACGGACTCAAGCGGAGGTTGAGCAGCCTCTCGTTACCTCCGTCGCTGAGGCGAGCCCTGACCGGGGGGCTTCGCGAGCTCGAATCCGGAACGGGAGAAGCCGCTGCGTTCGGACTGCGGCAGATGGTTGCGCCGGTTCGCGACGTATTGGGCTCCAAACTCGCTGACTCCGTATTGCAGGCGGCGCGATCCGCCGAAGAGGCTTCAGGGAAGGCGGCAACCACCTGATGGGGAAAGACCCACATCGCATTCCTCGCGACTCTCTCACCAACCTGATCGTGCAAGTCGACAACCTGGGAGAGGGCGAGACCCCCCACGACACAGTTCCCACCGGTTTCCCGTCGGTCGACAAAGCGCTCGGCGGCGGAATGAGGCGGCAGGATCTGGTGATGCTTGGAGGAGATGTGGGAGCCGGCAAGTCGGCCCTGGCATTCGGGATCGCGCTTCGAGCGGCTGCGGCGGGGCATAGAGTCGCGTTCTTCTCCGGTGAGATGAACGAGGAACGCCTCATGGAACGAGCCCTGGCCATCGAAGGACGTGCATCGGTGGACGAAATACGTGCGGCTGATCTCGCCGAGGTAACCCGGTCGGCACTCGGCGCGGCAGCGCTCAGGATCCGTGATCTCCCGATTCAGATCCATCCGCTCATTGGGCTAGGGATGGACGAAGCACTGGCGTCGGCCTGGGAATTCGATCCTGCACTCGTGGTGATCGATTTTCTCCAGCTACTGCCACCACCCGACCCCCGCAGCACACTCGACGAGGAATGCGCCGCTTCCACGCGCGCGTTGAAGGCGGTCGCGCTCGACCGAGCCGTCGCATGCCTGGTCATTGCCCAACTACCTCAACTCAGGGCTGTGAGATCGGACCGGAGGCCCAATCTCGATGACTTCGGAGCTCTCGGTTCGATAAAGCAGCATTCGGATATCGTGCTGGGCCTCTATCGCGAGGAGATGTACGACCCTGGGGCGGGCATGGAAGGCGCAACTGAGTTGATAATCGTCAAGAATCGGAACGGGCCGACGGGTTTCGTTGATCTCTATTTCTATCAGAAATGGATGAGATTTGAAGACATGCTCGACCCCGACCGCTGAGAGATTCCATCCCGCGTTGCCGGGCGGTGAGAGAGCCGGATATATTCACCTCAGACTTCGACCTTTGAGCTATTCCCGGCGGAGGATGCATGGCCGGTCACAGTAAGTGGAAACAGATCAAACGCCAGAAAGCCGTTACAGACGCAAGGCGTGGCGTGAAGTTCACCAAGATGATCAAGGAGATCACAGTAGCCGCTCGTCAGGGCGGGGGTGATCCAGATGGGAACGCTAGGCTACGCACGGCGATCGAGACCGCGAAAGCCGGGAACATGCCTGCCGAGAATATCGATCGCGCGATAAAGAAGGGCACCGGAGAGTTGGAAGGAGTGGTATACGAAGAAGCGACATACGAAGGCTATGGCCCCGGCGGAGCGGCAATACTCATCCAAGTGACGAGCGACAATCTGAACCGCACCGTGGCGCAGATCCGCCACCTGTTCTCCAAGAACGGAGGCAACCTCGGTACGCCAAACTCAGTTGCGTGGATGTTCGATAAGCGCGGGTTGCTTTACGTGGATGCGGAAAGCTATCAAGAGGACGAGGTGCTGGAGGCTGCGCTCGAGGCCGGTGCTGACGACATGACAACTGAAGGAGACCAACACGTCATCACCACCGATCCTACTCTGCTGCATGCTGTCCGCGATGCTTTAGAGACCACCGGTCTTACGGTCGCAGACGCCGAGATCGACATGATTCCTCAGAACAGCGTGATGGTTGACGGCAAAGACGCCGAGCAATTGCTCAAACTCACCGATGCTCTCGAGGACGACGACGACGTGTCGAAGGTGTTCAGCAACTTCGACATCGATCAGGATACTCTGGCGGCGGTGAGCGGGTGAGTGACCGGGTGCTGGGTATCGATCCCGGCACTGCCGTAACGGGATTCGCGGTACTCGAGCCCAAAAGGGGGACTCCCGGACACCTCATCGAGTGCGGTGTCATCCGAACCAAAGCTCGTGATGTCATGAGCAGCCGCCTCGAGACGATTTTCGACGGTGTGACAGAGTTGATTGCCCGGCATCGGCCCGCTACAGTTGCTGTCGAGACCGCATTCCTCAAATCCAATGTTCGAACAACTATTACTTTGGGGCAGGCCAGGGGCATGGTGCTCCTTGCGGCCGCAAAGGCCGGGGCAGAGATCGCGGAATACTCGCCTGCGACTGTAAAAAAGAGCGTCTCGGGAGCCGGAGGAGCCGGCAAAGGGCAGGTAGCGTTTATGGTGCAGCGACTATTGCGGCTGAAAGAACCGCCCAAACCAGATGACGCCGCCGACGCCTGTGCGATCGCCTTGACGTACCTGATTACGTCTGGAAGAAAACGATGATCGCAGCAATCAAGGGATCGCTCGCAGCCAAGTCCGGCGACCGTGTGGTGATTGCCACCGCGGGCGGCGTGAGCTACGAGATTGCCGTCCCGCTCGGCGTGTTGGAGCGGTTGCCAAACACGGGTTCAGAGGTCGAACTAAACACTGCCCTGGTGGTCAGGGACGACGGTTGGTCTCTGTTTGGATTCGACGAACTCGAGGAACGGACGCTTTTCGAGCGATTGCTGGGGGTGAACGGTGTCGGGCCTCGATTGGCCCTAGCCATCGTCTCCACATTGGGTGGACCGCGGGCCGTGAGGGTCCTGAAGGAAGGTGACACGGCGGCTCTCTGCACCGTACCAGGAGTTGGAAAGAAAACGGCGGACCGTATTTCGCTGGAACTGAAAGACAAACTGCGCGACCTGGGCGCTTCGGAATTGACGGGGGCAGCTGTCGTCCCGGCGGAACAAGCCGTTCAGGCCCTAATCAACCTGGGCTATGCGGGCGCGGAGGCAGAAAAGGCTGTGAGAAAGGTTCTCTCAGATGGAGGATCGGACGAGCCGGCCAACCTGATCCGCGGAGCCCTGAAACTAATGGTCAAGAGAAAATGAAAACTGCTGAATGGTTATGCCCATCGTGCGGAGTCACGAACAGAAGGCTGGTCAACGACAATGAGACTCGGGCCGAGGATCGTTGTATGACCTGCAAGAAGAAACACGTGGTTGAAGAAGACGACCGTCCCGTGCGCTGGCGAGCAAAAGCGAAATCGTGAACCGGCCCGAGATCACCACGCCCGAGGCGCTCCCCGACGATTCCTCGTCGGAGACGACCCTCAGGCCGTCGCGCCTCGAAGAGTTCACCGGACAAGACGAGGTGAAGGAAAGCCTTCAGATTGCCATCGAAGCGGCGAAGCAGCGTGGTGATCCACTAGATCATGCGCTCTTTTTCGGCCCGCCTGGACTCGGCAAGACAACGTTGGCGATGCTCGTCTCCAAGGAGCTGGGGGTAAACATCAGAACCTCTAGCGGCCCAGTGTTGGAGAAGTCGGGCGATCTGGTGGGGCTGTTGACGACCCTGCAGCGCGGAGACGTGCTGTTCATAGATGAAATCCACCGCCTCAAGCCGACATTAGAAGAATTTCTCTATCCCGCGATGGAGGACTACAGGGTCGACGTGCGCATAGCGGAGGGGCCTAACGCACAGACGATCCCGATGAGCATCGAGCCGTTCACTCTCATCGGTGCGTCCACCCGGTTCGGCATGTTGACACCTCCAATGCGCGCCCGCTTCGGTTTGATCGAGCGCCTGGGCTACTACCCGACCGAACACCTTCAGATCATAGTCACACGTTCCGCTGGGATTCTCGATATCCAAATAGACACCGAGGGTGCGTCCGAGATTGCCAAGCGAAGCAGAGGAACACCTCGCGTTGCAAATCGCCTGCTACGGCGTGTACGGGACTACGCACAAGTGCGAGCGGACGGGAGGATCACCAAACCTGTTGCGCAGGCCGCTCTGCAGAGGTTGAATGTGGACGAGTACGGCTTGGACGACATGGACGCTCAAATTCTCAAGATGATAATCGAGAAGTTCGACGGCGGGCCGGTGGGCCTCAACACGATAGCAGTGGCGGTAGGCGAAGACGCCGGTACGCTGGAGGAAGTCTACGAGCCTTACCTGATACAGCAGGGATATTTGCAGCGCACTCCGCGGGGTCGAGCCGCCACTCCGGCGGCATACAGACACTTCGGCTACACTCCGCGCTCCGACGCCGGGCCGCAGGAGAGCTTCTTCGACAATGGCGCAGGAACCTAACCGCTACCACACCGACGACTTCGTCTACGAGTATCCGCAGGAGGCCATCGCCCAGCGACCGCTCGCAGACCGGAGCGCTAGCCGGCTACTCGTGTTGAATCGCCTGACTGGAGAGAGACTCCACACCACCTTCGAGTCTTTCGCAGACCTTCCCGACCCTGGAGATGTAATGGTGATCAACACCAGCCGCGTGGTTCCGGCCCGTCTCACGGGGAAACGAGACAACGGGCGCGACGCGGAAATCCTCCTGGTTCACGCAGAGGCGGATGGCACCTGGACCTGTCTCGCGCACCCAGGCGGCAAACTCAAGGTCGGGCGGAAAGTCTACTTCGGCAAGGATACCTCTGCGGAGATTACCGGTGTTTTGGGCGGCGGATTGAGACGCATCCGGTTCAGCGGCAAACTCACCCCGGCAGCATTGATGGAAGAACTCGGTGCAGTACCCCTCCCGCCATACATTACGCGCGCACCAGACGCGGATGACACCGAGCGGTATCAAACAGTATATGCGACGGACGACGGGAGTGTGGCCGCTCCAACAGCCGGCCTCCACTTCACCAAAGAGATTCTAGAAAGCCTGCAAGAACGGGGAGTCGAACTGGCAGAGGTGCTGCTGCACGTGGGGCCGGGCACCTTCAAACCAGTACGCGTCGATGATCCATCGGATCACAAGATGCACTCCGAATGGTATTCTGTGTCGCGGAAGACGGCAGATTCGGTGAACAAAGCGAAGGCTGACGGCAGACGTGTGTGGGCAGTCGGTACCACTTCGGCTCGTGTGCTCGAGTCGGTCGGCGCGGACGGGGCCCTCAGAGAAGCTGCCGGATGGACCGAGTTGTTCATACTGCCGCCGTACGAGTTCAAGATGGTTGATGCGATGCTCACCAACTTCCACTTGCCACGATCAACGCTGCTTATGTTGGTGGCGGCATTCAGCGGGCACCAGGCGGTCATGAACGCATATCGCGAAGCAGTGGAACTTGGCTACCGCCTCTACAGCTACGGCGACGCAATGGCGATAGTCTAACGATGTTCGAATTCGAACTGATCGAAACCGATGGTCACGCGCGGGCCGGCAAACTGATCCTGCCACATGGGACGGTCGAAACACCCGTCTTCATGCCTGTCGGAACTCAGGCTTCGGTGCGTACGCTGTCACCGCACGACCTCGAAGCTGCCGGCGCCAGAATCGTCCTGTCGAATACGTACCATCTCCACGTACGTCCCGGCGAGGACGTCGTTGCGGAACTCGGTGGGCTGCATGAATTCATGGCCTGGCCGCATCCGCTCCTAACCGACTCCGGCGGATTTCAGGTGTTCTCGCTGGAGGGGTGTCGCAAGGTGGATGAGGATGGCGTCGAGTTTCAATCTCACGTGGATGGGAGCCGCAGGAAGCTCACTCCCGAAAAGGCAGTTGACATCCAGTGGGCGCTTGGTGCTGACATCGCCATGGCGCTCGACCATGTGGTGCCCGGGAAGGCCGACAGGACAACAGCTGAGGATGCGCTGGACCGTACCCTACGCTGGCTGGAA
The DNA here is from genome assembly GCA_964518955.1 of uncultured Gemmatimonadaceae bacterium. Lineage (GTDB taxonomy): Bacteria > Gemmatimonadota > Gemmatimonadetes > Gemmatimonadales > GWC2-71-9 > JBDGYW01. The sequence continues at coordinate 57,094 of CAZFHS010000026.1, forward strand.
CGCTGCGCCACGCACCACCGCAAGTTGACCGAAAATGCAGACAGCCGGCAGGCGCTCTGGCCCATTCTGCAAGGTGCCACATTCTCGGACCTCAGGCAGAGGTCGCTGGAGCAGGTGCTTTCGATCGACCGGTGGACCGGAATCGCTGTTGGGGGATTGGCGGTGGGCGAGCCCAAGGAAGCCATGATCGAGGTCCTTGACGGCCTGGCCGCTTCCCTGCCCACTGAGGTTCCGCGTTATCTTATGGGCGTAGGGTTCCCGGTCGACCTCTTGAGATCCATCGCGCGAGGAATGGACCTCTTCGATTGCGTTGCTCCAACTCGAATCGGGCGCAACGGCAGTGCATATACATTTGACGGGCCACTACAAATCAGAAACGCAGCTCATCGGCGCGACACAAGCCCGCTCGACGATTCGTGCGATTGCGAAACGTGTACGACGTTCAGCCGCGGTTATTTGAGACATCTCTTCGCGGCAGATGAACTGTTGGGTCTCAGAGCGTTGTCTCTGCACAACGTGCGTTTCCTGACTCGGCTCGTTGGAGAAGCGCGCAAACAGATAGAAGCCGGCCAGTTCGAGAGCTGGAGCGGCGAATGGCAAGATCGCTATAACAAAAGAGGGTCTTCGTGATAACGGCATCAATTGCAATGGGCGCATCCGGCGGTTCTGCGAGCGGCGGCATGAGCATCGTCTTCATCCAGATGATCGTCATCGTCGCGATCTTCTATTTCTTGATCATCCGACCCAAGATGCAGCAGGAGAAAAGGCACCGGGCGCGGCTGGAGACCATCAAGGCGCGTGACGAAATCGTCACTGCAGGTGGAATCATGGGTGAGGTCGTACACGTCAAAGACGACCAGCTGACCGTGAAGAGCGGCGAATCTCGGCTCATCATACAGCGAGATCGTGTAGCCGTAGTGCGCTCGCCCGGTGAACGGGAAGAGACCTCCAACAAATGACAATCCGGTCGATCCATCTTCTAGGATCACCAGTCCTCCGTGAGAGGTCAGAAGACGTCGAGGAGATCGACGAAAGCGTCAGGGAACTCATTCAGGACCTGCTCGACACCACGTATGCAGACGACGGCCTCGGCCTCGCAGCAAATCAGATCGGCGTTGCCAGGCAAGTAGCCGTCGTCGTCCACGGTGACGAGCCACCTCTGTTTCTGATCAACCCCAAGATCGTGGAACGTGAAGGAAATGAGAGGGATGAGGAGGGGTGCTTGTCGCTTCCCGACCTCTTTGCGGATGTCCCGCGCCCTGCGCGCGTGGTAGTTGACACGATGGACCTGGACGGGGATACGGTTCGAGTTGAAGCCGAGGGTATCAGGGCTCGCGCGATCCTCCACGAAATGGATCATCTGAACGGTGTGATGTTCATCGACCACCTGAGCCCCCTCAAGAGGCGCATGTTGTTGATGAAGTGGAAGAAGCTCCGCAAGGGTAAGGTCGGATATCTCAAACATCTGACTGCGGAAGCAGCCTCGGAGTGAGTATGCGGTTGGTCTTCTTCGGAACACCCGAGTTTGCGGTGCCGTCTCTGAGAGCGTTGAGCGAAGAGGGCTTCGATGTAGCAGCGGTCGTCACGCAACCCGACAAACCGAAAGGCCGCCATCACACGCACCTCATTCCTTCGCCCGTGAAGGTCCAGGCGTTGGAGGAGAAACTCCCGGTCTTGCAGCCTGCACGACCCAACGAGCAAGAGTTCTTGGGCCAGCTGGGAGAGCTGCAACCCGACCTCGGGGTCGTCGTTGGGTATGGGCACATATTCAAGAGAGCTTTGCTCCAGCTGCCCCCTCAAGGGATGATCAACGTTCATGCCTCGATGCTGCCGGAGCTTCGCGGTGCATCCCCCATCGAGCACGCCATACTGAATGGGTTGGAAGAAACCGGTGTTTCCATAATGCAGCTCGACGAAGGTATGGACACTGGTCCGGTCTATCTGAGAGTGCCGACACCGATTGCACCAGACGAAAACGCCGGCGAGCTCACTCCTCGCCTCGCTGAGCTCGGTGCACTGGCACTCATTGAAGCACTCACACTAATCGCGACGGGTGCAGCCGAGACCGAGCCCCAAGACGATTCGGCAGCCTCATACGCACCCAAACTCACGCCCGGTATGGCCAAAATCGAATGGACGGACACCGCGGAGGCAGTCTCACGGCAGGTGCGCGCCCTCGATCCGCGAGTGGGGGCCAGAACGTCTCATCGCGGGCGAATGGTGAAGCTGTTTGGGCCTCGCCCCGCCGACGAATGGGCAAAGCCAGATCGTCCAGGGGAGATCATCGAAACCGATCCCGCCCTCGTTGTGGCTACCGGATCCGGCGCCCTGCAGTTCCTCGACGTGCAGCCGGAGGGACGGCAGCGTATGGCCGCGGCAGATTGGATTCGTGGCAGAGGGGCTGAAAAGGGCGACCGCTTCGAGTGACCCGGCAGCTCCCTCGCCTGCACGCGGTCACCAACGACGAGGTCCTCGCGCTCCCCGACTTCAAGAAGCGAGCACGCTGCGTACTCTCCGAACCGCTAGCCACAATCCAGATCCGATCCGGTTCTCTGAGCGGTCGTCAACTGACCGAAATAGCCGAATCTACGATCGGGCGCTGCGAACCCGACCGAGTGTTTGTGAACGATAGGGCCGACGTTGCTCGAATAGTCGGCGCCGGGGGATTGCATCTTCCGGCTGCCGGGCTTTCGGTGAAGGCCGCGAGATCGATAGTTGGTGCAGAGTGTTTGATTGGGCGGTCGGCGCATAACCCGGACGAAGTGGCGCGTGCTGCCCAAGAAGGGGCTGACTACGTGTTTCTAGGCCCCATATGGGCCACCGAATCCCACCCGGGCGCCGATCCTCTGGGCATCGAAGCCCTTGCACATTCCTACGACTTGCCGGTCATCGCCATCGGCGGGGTCACGCCCGCCAGAGCACCGGAATGCCTGCAATCCGGAGCATACGGTGTCGCAGCAATCTCGGCACTTTGGCGCTCCGCAGATATTACTTCGACCGCCAGAGATTTATCGCTATCTTTCCCAACGTGAGTGAGGACCTGACGATCAAAACCAATGGCGAGGATCGTCTCATCAAAGACGGCTCGTCACTGCTAGACCTGCTGAAGAGCCTCGACCTGGACCCACGTTTTGTGGTGGTTGAACTGAACAGGAACATCGTGCGGAGGCCGGCTCTAGAGGACACGCTTCTGAGCGATGGCGACGAGGTGGAGCTGGTGCACTTCGTGGGTGGAGGCTGAGGCCTCAGCGCGGTTAAAGGCCGCAAAGGACGTCCAATGACAACTGCAGTTTCTGAACCTGGCCAAACTCCGCTTGTGATAGGCGGTAGGGAATTCCAATCTCGGTTGATGGTTGGAACGGGGAAGTACAAAGACAACGAAACGATGGTCAAAGCGATCGCGGCCTCCGGCAGCGAAGTTGTGACTGTGGCAGTGCGAAGGGTCGACCTCGACCGACGCAAGGAGGAAGGAATCCTGTTCCATCTGGATCCGGAGAAGTACTTCCTGCTCGCCAACACGGCCGGCTGCTACAACGCTGAAGATGCGGTGAGGTATTCGAGGCTCGCTCGAGAAGCCGGATTCAACGAGTTCATCAAGCTCGAAGTCTTGGGCGACGAAGAAACCCTGCTTCCCGATGTCGCCGGTCTGCTCGAGGCCGCTGAGATACTCGCCAGCGAAGGCTTCAAAGTCATGGCCTACACGAATGATGACTTGATCACGGCGTGCCGGCTCGAAGATGCAGGCTGCGTCGCTGTGATGCCTCTGGCCTCACCAATCGGCAGCGGGTTGGGGCTGATCAACCCGTACAACATCCGTACGATCAAAAAGCGCCTATCCGTTCCAGTAATAGTCGACGCCGGTGTCGGCACCGCGTCAGACGCGTGCGTGACCATGGAACAGGGTGTCGACGGGGTATTGATGAATACCGCGCTAGCCGCGGCAGATGATCCGGTAGCCATGGGCCACGCCATGAGGCACGCAGTACACGCGGGTCGATTGGCCTACTTGGCTGGTCGCATGCCGGCGCGGGAAATAGCCGTGCCGTCGTCGCCAACATCGGGCATGCTCGACTAGGTGGCTCGAGGAACGATAGCTCGCGAAGCGGCACTCAATATCCTCCGCCGCATACGGGCCGGTGCGACATTCGACCTGGCTCTTTCGGCAGCAACGGAGGGAATACAAGACATCGATCGCCGGTTGGCGCATGAGATATCCGCTGGGGTCCTGCGCAACCGGACCGAACTCGACTCCCGCCTGAGGAAGCTGGTCTCGGGAAACTGGGAACGAACCTCTCCCGATTTGCAGGACCTCTTGCGAATTGGCATGTACCAGCTGACGCATCTCGAACGGGTACCCAATTTCGCAGCAGTTCAGGCTACGGTAGAGGTGGCCAAGGGTGCGGCTGGAAAGGGCGGAGCCGGCCTCGTGAATGCGGTACTCAGACGGGCTGCTAACGGTGATCTGACGAAGAAGCCCGTCGAACGCGGTACAGATGCCGAGTTACTCGCCGATGCGAACTCTCACCCAGTATGGCTGGTGAAACGATGGTTCGACAGATTCGGCCAAAAGCGCACTCGCGCCTTGCTCGAACACAACAACAGTCGCCCGCGTCTGATGATTCAGCCCGTACGATGGACCCCCGAAAAGTTGTGCGCGCAACTCTCCGAGAGACGAATTGCCTGGTCAGAGGCACCTTTCGGCAAGGGATTCGTAGTGGTTGACGTGCGGGTGGAAGACCTGCCAGGGTATCATGAGGGTGGGTTTGTCGTTCAAGATGCCGCCCAGGGTAGGTTGCTCGATCACGCCGATATCCCTGAAGGGGCAGTTGTGTGGGATGCATGCGCCTCCCCAGGCGGCAAGGCGGCGGTTCTGAGTCGCCGAGGGCCGGTGATTGCTTCGGAGTTTCGCTCAGAACGCATGGGGCGCTTGCGCGAAACGTTGAATCGGGTTGCTTCAAGTGTACACATATTGCGAGCCGACGCCCGCCGGCCTCCTCTTGCAGCGCGAAACGTCGATGTCACGTTGATCGACGCGCCTTGTTCCGCTACGGGGACGCTACAGAGGCATCCAGATGGCCGGTGGCGACTGTCAGAGGAGAAGATCGCCAATGCCGCTCGCACTCAGGCCCAGTTGTTGAACGGTGCGGCCGAGGCGGTGCACATGGGAGCGCTGTTGGTGTATATGACTTGTTCGTTGGAACCGCAGGAAAACGAGGAGTTGATGAACGTGTTCCTCGCAGGACACCCGGACTTTGAGAGAGACGGCGAAGACCTGTTCGTGTTCCCGCCCGATTCGGGCACGGACGGAGGCTACGTCGCTCGTCTGAGGCGTGTATCATGAAGTTCCGCCGACGCGGCTCTCAGGGTTTTCAGGTAGCGAACGCGGTCGACTGGCTCCGTGCCCTACCGAGGCGAATCGGTGTTTCACGGCTGGGCGAGCGCCTGAGCGCCTGGATTGGTCCGGTTGGGGGAACACGCAGATCTCGAGTCGTTACCGCGGCAGCGTTGATAGCGGCCTTTCTCGTCGGATATGTCGTTGCGGTCACACTTCTCTTTCCCGCACCTATCTTCCCGCGTTCACAAGAGGTGCCACGCCTCATCGGAATGCCCTTGTCTGAGGCACAGAGCGAACTCGAACGGCTTGGACTCGCAGTTGCCGATACCGACGTTCTGAGCCATCCGGAGATCGAACAGGGTCGCGTAGTGTGGCAAGATCCTCCTCCAGCCGTGGCAGTTCCGGAGGGGGCAAGAGTGGCTCTCACCGTGAGCCGTGGCCCTCGCCCAGTCCAAGTTCCAGATGTCACCGGCTATGAACGGGACGTTGCGATCCAGTTGATTATCGCAGCAGGCCTTTCGGTGTCGCGCGTGGACACCGGGCTCGCGCCGGCCGAGCGAGGCGTCGTGGTGAGTACGGACCCAACGGCAGGGCGCAGCCTGAACCCTGGCTCTGGTGTGGGGCTGTTCGTGAGCGTCGGCACGGCGACAATCAGGATTCCAAACTTGCTCGGGTTGACGGTGGAAGAAGCGCAGGAGTTACTCGAGGAAGCTGGACTAGCCCTCGGTACCGCCCGCATGAGAACCACGAACAATCACGAACCCGACCTGATATTCGAGCAATCCCCCGCAGAGGGCACGTTGAGTGCTTCCGGGGCGGCTGTAAACGTCACAGTGGCACGAGGAGGTAGATAGTGAGTCGTGATGTGTGTATCGCACCTAGTGTATTGAGTGCGGATTTCGGGAAGCTTGCCGAGGAAGTTGCGATGGTTGAAGAGGGGGGGGCGGATTGGATCCATATTGACGTCATGGATGGGCACTTCGTTCCCAACCTGACGTTTGGTGCAGACATCATCGCAGCAATCCGACGCACGACCAACCTTCCCCTGGACGTGCATCTGATGGTTAAGCGTCCGGAGTTCTACATATCTCCGTTTGCGGACGCAGGAACGTCGTTGTTCACGTTTCATCCCGAAGCGACGAGCCACGTGCAACGTCAGTTGGATCAGGTGCGGGCATGCGGTATGAGAGCCGGCCTCGCTCTGAATCCCGGTACGCCTTTGAGCTATGTGGATGAGATCATCGACGATCTCGACATGCTGCTACTGATGACTGTGAACCCCGGTTTCGGTGCGCAACGCTACATCCCCGCGTCAACCAAAAAGATAGAACGCTCCCGTAACCTCCTAGACAACGCAGGGAGCACAGCCCGTCTGGAGCTGGACGGGGGAATCAACAGGAATACGATTGCCATGACCTTCAATGCAGGCGCTGACACCTTTGTGGCCGGTTCGGCAATATTCAAGGCCGAAGACCCTGGCCGTGAGGTTCAATTGTTGAGGGAGGCTTGTTTAGGCACGATGTGATGAACACCAAGACTCGTGTGAAGTTGCTGGTGATAGTTGGCAGTTCCGTCGCAATCGTGATGGCCGTGATGGCCGGAAAGGCACTGACCGACGACGTCAGGCCGGTGCGGCCCGGAAGCGAGGCGCCTGACTTCAGTGCGGCACGCCTGACTGACGGTGATACCGTGACCCTGCGTGACTACGAAGGCGATGTGATCCTGCTGAATCTCTGGGCAACCTGGTGCGCACCATGCGAGGTCGAAATGCCTTCGATGCAAAGACTGCACGAGCAACTCGGCCCCAGTGGCTTGAAGATCGTCGCCGTGAGCGTCGACACTCAGGAGTCGGCTCTCGTTGCGCAGTGGGTGGAAGACAGGGGACTCACCTTCGACGTGCTCCACGACAAGCGCGGAGCCATTATGACAGACTATCAGGCAACAGGATGGCCTGAAAGTTTTATCATCGACAGAGATGGCTTAATCGTAAGAAAGATCTGGGGGCCCGCCGAGTGGGATGACCAGGCCGAAGTTGCGGTATTCCGCCGTCTACTAGGCTTGACGGAACCGAATGAAGAGGGCTGATGACACAACCGATGCTCAGCATGCCAACCCTTCGTAAGGTCGGTCGCTCGGCAATTGCCAATTGGCCTATCAAGCTGACGGCTCTAGTGTTGGCGGTTGTCCTCTGGGCCGTGGTAACCGCAGAAGAGACCACCACGCAGCTGGTCGATGTCACTCTCGTGGTGCAGCCTCCCGAGGGGCGCGCCGTGATTGAAGAGCTGCCTGCCATCCAGGCGCGCTACCGCGGAACACAGCGCGAGCTCCTGAAGCTCCTGCCTAGTCCGCCCATTATCCGCAAAGAGGTGCCTGCAACCACTGGATCGTCGTTGGGCATTCGACTCTCGCCGGAAGACCTCGTCGGCGTGGGAGATGCAGACGTGGTGGCTCTCGAAGTCTTGCCGGACTCGATCTTGGTGGTTCTCGACGACATTCACCGCAACACGGTGCCGGTCGCTTCTCGGGTGACATTCCGCCCGGATTCAGGACACGAGCTGTTCGGGAACGTGAGGATCATTCCCAGTACGGTAACCGTGCAGGGGCCAGAGGCTTTGGTAACTCCCATTACCGGTGTTTCGACCATGGTACGGATGAGGACGGGTTTGACCGGGCCCGTTGATTACACCGTGCCGATTGATACATCCGGATTCGGATTGGTTAGCGTGAGCCCACAAACCGTTCGGGTATTGGCAGATATCGGAGCCGTGTCCACGCACGTACTCTTGGGAGTGGCAGTGAGCGTCGAGGGCGCCGATGAATCTTGGGAGAGCACAACGTCTGCCGTCTCCGTAACCGTCCGCGGGCCAGCAGCTCGCGTGAGGCGATTCACTCGCGACAGCGTCAGAGTCGTTGCGCGTCCAACCGGGACCAGTGCAGAGGAACTCGTTCCGTTGGCCGTGGTCTCACCGACGGGCGTGACGGGAACGGCGACTCCGGACAGCGTGGTCCTCCGGAGGGAAACCGGTGGCTGATGTCGTACTCGGCATCGAAACTTCGTGTGACGAAACTTCCGCCGCCGTACTCGTGCGCCAGCCGAATGGTGCGGCACCCGACCTAGCCAGCCTTGTAATTCTCTCACAAGATGTGCACAGGATCTACGGTGGCGTAGTGCCCGAACTCGCCAGCCGTGCACACCTGACTGCTATCGACCCGGTCGTCTGCCAGGCGCTCGACGAGGCGGGCATCTCTCTCGCGGAGGTCGATGCGATCGCGGTCACTGCGGGACCCGGGCTCGTAGGGGCATTGATGGTCGGCGTGTGTTACGCCAAAGCCCTTGCAGCCATAGGCAATCGCCAGCTCATCGGCGTCCACCATCTCGAAGGCCACGTTTTCTCCTGCCTGCTCGAAGACCCGTCTTTGAGTCCTCCCTTTGTCGCATTGATTGTCTCCGGGGGGCATACTTTGCTGCTCGATGTTCCCGAATGGGGCCGCTACAACCTGCTCGGTGAAACGCGCGACGACGCGGCAGGGGAAGCTTTCGACAAGGTCGCCAGCATGTTGGGGCTCGGTTATCCAGGGGGTCCCGAAATCGAACGACTAGCGAAGGAGGGCGTCGACCGTTTTGCCTTTCCGAGGCCGATGCTCGGTGCTGGACTCGACTTTTCGTTCAGCGGTTTGAAGACAGCGGTACTCTATGCGGTAAGAGACTCTGTCAGTCTGGAGGCCGACCGAGCCGATCTCGCGGCTTCGTTCCAAAGTGCGGTTTTTGACGTGCTTTTTTCGAAAGCGGATGCGGCGCTCGAGGCCACCGGTTATTCTACGCTCGTTGTTGGAGGTGGGGTGGCGTGCAGCAAGTCACTTGCCGCTGCAGCGCCGGTCGCGTTGGGGAAAGACGTTCATGTGGCGATAGCGTCACCGCGTTTGAATGCCGACAACGCCGCCATGATCGCGCGAGCGGGGTGGTTTCACCTAGATTTGGGGCGATCGAGCGATCTTTTTCTCGATGCAGACGCCAGGATGCCGTGGCCCGGGTTGGTACGCCCACCTGTGGAATCGGGCAAAAGGAGAAACGTTGGATGACGGTATATCCGTTGGTATTCAATATCGGCCCGCTCGAGGTGACCGGTTTTGGAATAATGATGATGCTCGGCTTCTTCGCTGCGGGTTGGGTGATTCAAAGAGCCCTTGTCGCGAAAGAACTGAGTGACGCGTACGCCGAATACATAATCATTGCCGGAGTCGTCGGCGGAATTCTCGGTGCCAAGCTCTGGTATGTTGCCCTTCATCCGAATACGGGTGCACTGCTCAGTAGAGGGGGCCTGGTTTGGTACGGAGGTTTTATCGGCGGGACGGCGGCGATCTTCTTGAACGGCTGGCGCCTGCACGTACCAACCAGACTGACGATGGAGCTTTGCGCACCCGCAGTCGCGGTGGGACACGCAATCGGCCGAGTGGGTTGTTTCGTAGTTCAAGACGACTACGGAATACCGACTTCGCTCCCCTGGGGATTGCGTTTCCCTGAGGGTGTGCCACCATCAACCGCTGGGAACCTTAGAGCGTGGGGCATTGACGTGCCGGCAGATCTACCGGCGCACGAGGTGCTTGCGGTTCATCCCACGCAGCTCTACGAAGTGGCCGCAATGCTGTTTGTGTTTTGGTTCTTGTGGCGACTGCGCAACCACACTCACGCGATGGGCTGGCTAGCGGCGGTATACCTGGTGGCGGTGGGTATCGAACGGTTTTTGGTTGAGTTCATACGAGCCAAAGACGACCGCATGCTGGGCATGTTCACCATCGCGCAGGTCACCAGCCTCATCATACTTACGATTGGCGCGTTGTTGATGCTCCGCTGGTGGAAGAAGGACAGCTTCGAGGTTCCGGACAAGGCAACGGTGCTCACGCAGCAGGAACCGAGCCCGTCGTCGGGTTAGCCCCTGTTAACGACCTCCAACATTTCCAAGGCAGTCTGCCAGCGATTTTCGGGTGACTTCTCGAGCGCCTTGGAAACTGCCTCTGCAAGCGAGTCCGGAGTCTCTGCACGTAGTTCCTCGATGTTTCGAGGCACCGCCTGCTGGTGCATGCTCAGAACAATCTCCTCACGTGAGGCCAAAAACGGCGGCCTCCCTGACAGGCATTCGTACAACACGCATCCCAGCGAATAGATATCGCTGCGGTGATCAATGTCGTTGGCTCCGAGCACCTGTTCAGGGCTCATGTAGGTCGATGTCCCGACTGCGAAGCCAGAGCGCGTGAGCCGGTCCTGCCCAGACGACGCGATGGCTCGGGCGATTCCGAAGTCCACGAGAATCGGTCCATCGGACGAGAGAACGATATTCTCGGGCTTCACGTCGCGATGCACGATTTCCTGGCTATGCGCGTATTCGAGAGCAGATAACAGGTCGACTGCAATGAGTTGCGTATCGTTGATTGACGCTTTGACTACTTCAGTGAGATGCTGACGAAGGGTGGGACCCTCCACGTAAGGCATCACATAGTACACGAGCCAGTCTGACTCCCCATAGTCGATCAGCTTAGAGATCTTCGGATGCTCGATGTTGGACAAAAACGAGATTTCGCGGAGAAAACGGTCAGCAGTAACACTGACGGCCAGTTCAGGGTGCAGCACTTTGAGTGCTACCTGCGTGCCGTCGGGATCTTTCGCAAGGAACACGCGCGCAGCGCCACCTCGAGCGATCTGGCGCTGAACCGAGTACTTGCCATCCAGGGCGTTTTGCACTACCGGCAAGAGATCTCTGGCTATGTGGGAGCTCCGGTTGGGGGACGGTTAATATGTGGTGGGCTGGGCGTGACTGCGCAAGGGTAGAGGGGAAAGGTGACTGAAGAATGCTGAAATCTTCCTCAATTGCCTCTAGCCGCCCACCGATGCACCCCATCCGGATCCGCGGCCCGCATTTGAAACGCCCAGCCGCCGTCGAGGTCTGCGATTTTGAGCAGCACGCGGTTCCATCCTGCGGAAAGCGATGCCGTCACCTCGAGTTGGTCTGGACGAGAGATATGCCTCCCCTGCCGTTCGGAAATCAGCTCGCCGTTGACCCACAGAGCGTGCGCGTCGTCCGCTCCGAATAGAAGAGTGGCATCCCTGTCATCAGGTGAGTAGAGAAACGCCTGCGCATAAGCCACGACCCAGTCGTTTGGACTGAAGTGCGGATTGAGTCGCACCTGTCCGTCAGGGCTGATGCGAGTGCGGCGCCAGCCTGCCTCTCCGCCAAACGGAGTTGAATAGGAAGCGTTCAGGGACGGATCGATTTCCGGCCCGTATACGCTGTCCATCGCCAGGCTCGTCTCGGTTCCGAGCAGCCGAGGATTCTGAAAAGGTCCCACGATATTCCATTCGGCTGCCCATTCGCGTACCGGCTGTACGTCCACCGCTGCCGGGGTATGCGCGAGCGAATCACCGGAGATCTCGATGCTGACCCAATCCTCGCTGGAGACCACACCGAGTGCAATCGGATCCAAAACTGTGTTCGGATCATGACTCTCGAGGTCGACGCTGTGAGTGCCTCCTCCACTGATGCGGTAGCGAGCAACGCCGAGACCTGGGCCGCCCATTGGATACAGAATCACCTCATACCGGTCGGGTCTGGGAACCGGCACGTTCACACCCATCCGCGCCGAATCGAGTGCCGGAGCAATCAATGCATCACCAAGCACCGCACCGGGCGGGATTTTCACGCCGAGCACGCGCCGTTCATTCGCGGCAGGCAGGGCGACGGAAGCAGCGTGTGGCTCGGATTGATACCAGTATGCGGTGGTGGCGTAGTCTGCCACTTCTTCGTTGTCGTGACCGTGCTCAAGCGTGATTCGAACGGAATCGTTGAATACAACGGGATCGGGTATGTGCCAACGGTACACTGCCACTCGACCTCGGTCTTCGTCCTTTAGAACCAATCCGTGGTAAGGCGCTGCGAACTCACCGTGCTGGAAATACCAGCCGCCGTTGAAATAATCCTCCGTGCCGGTGCCCTGGCCACGGAACTCGCCATCGACCAGAAACACCTCATCACCTTCGAGGTATACGAGCTCGTCGAGGTAACTCTCTGCGTTGAGTGACAGGCCGACAAAGCGACCGTTTCCCACGGCATTCAAAACAAGGTGGGGTTCGGACGCTTCGGTTCGGATGTCGCGATTCCACCACGCGTGGAAGGTGGGCACACTCCTCGGCAGCCGATCTACCTCCAATAGACCTATCTGGTAGTAGAAAGCATCGATCTCGATGCCGGTTCCGTTTTCTACGACGATTCGTGCGCGGCTCCTGAAAGGCATCGGGAGGTAGCAGTAGAACCCGCCACTCGACACGCCCATCGGCAGCGATGAATAATGGCGTTTGTCGAACCCATTGCCGAAGAAGTCGCCCAACGGTACCGCCACGGAAGGTTCCGTCTCGTCATCCCAATACATCTTGAGTGCAATCCGCCTGAGATAGTGCGGGTCATGGCTCGACACAGTGATCCAAATGCGCTGGACGATACCGGGACCCTCGGCATCGAGCAGAACGGCGCTCTCCCCTGCCGCAATCTCCAAACGGTCGGCGTTGCCGCCGGTGGTGTCGTAGGATGACAGCTGCACGAAGCGGCCGGCTGGACTTTCGAATAGGTGATCGAGCGGACCGTACAAAGGAGTGTCGGTGCCGCAGGAGGTAGTGCCCAAGAGAAGCAGAGGAAACAGGGAATTCCAGACTCGGCTCATGGGTGTCTCTGTCGATGGCATGAATGAATGTCCAATGTCCAAGTGTCTCCCCTACTCACCACTAACGACCCACCACTCACCTCTTCAACCGCAACACCCTCCCACTCATCCCATCTGCAAACTCTCCGTTGTCCACCGCAAATTCACCGTTCACGATCACGTGAACCATTCCTTCCGACAACTGATGCGGATCGGTGTAGGTGGCTCTGTCGGTCACACGTTCCAGATCGAACACGACTACGTCGGCAACCTTTCCTGGCTCGAGCAGGCCGCGGTCGGGCAGGCCCATCACCGCCGCCGAGAGTGATGTCATACTACGGATTGCCGTCGGCAGATCTATCACACCTTCCTCGATCACGTACTTGCGAATCTTCCTCGGGAAGGTGCCGTACCACCGTGGGTGCGGCACACCATTGCCCATATGCGTGATGCTGCCGTCGGAACAGGTCATCGTCCACGGTTGCTGCATCAGCAGGGCAATGTCGTCGTCGTGCATGTTGAACGACACTAGCCCCGCACCACCAGTAGCGAGCAGTTCCATTGCCATGTCCGCAGGATGCAACCCCCTTTCATCAGCAACGTCCTGAAGCGTCCGACCTTCAATAGTGTGATCCGTAGCATGCCGCTGGAATTGAAGCCTAGACGCTCCTCCCCTTCGGTCGAGATTCACGATAATGTCAGCCCGCATCCTCTCCCTCGTGTCTGCTGAATCGAGACGTGCGCGTAGGGCACTCCGTCCTCCGTCTTGAGCCCATCGCGGTACCAACGCACCTGTGATGCTCGTTCCCGACGCCTCGTACGGGTACTGATCGGCGTATACCTGAACGCCCTCGTCTCGGGCGCGCTGAATGCGCTGCACCAGCGCGTTTGAATATCCCCATACGCGGGGGCCGAGCGCTTTGATGTGGGTGACGATACCCGGCAGCTCCGCTTCGCGAGCTACACGAATTACCTCGTCGACCGCCGCGACGACACCGATGTTGTAGTCGGCCTCATCTCGAATGTGACTCTGGTAGGTTCCTCCATATTCGGCGGCCACCTTTGCCATCTCGATGACCTCTTCGATCTCGGCGAAGATCCCGGGGTGGTAATACAGCCCGCTGGAGAGTCCGAACGCACCTGCCTCCATTCCTTCGCGAACCAAAGCTCGCATCTGGTCGAGCTCTGCTGATGTCGGCGCGCGGTCGTCCGACCCGATCACGGCACTCCGAATCGACCCGTGCGCCACGAACTGAGCCACATTCACTCCAAGCCCGTGGTCGAGAAGTCGAGCGCGTTGGGTCACGAGGTCAGTGGGGCCGCCGCCGTCGGGATTCACGAATACCGTAGTGATACCCTCAGCCAATTGCGGGTGAGCTGGGCTCAGCTCTTCCGAGGCCAGGCCGGATCCGAGGTGGGTGTGGACATCGATGAATCCGGGCGCCACGTACAACCCGGTTGCATCGATCACTCGGATCGCCGTTGCATCCGACAGATCGCCGACCGCGGCAATCTCGTCACCGCTAATCGCTATGTCGGCGTACCTCCACGGATTGCCTGCCCCATCCAGGAGGCGTGCTCCGCGAATTAGCACGTCATATTGCGCGGCAGTGGATGTGACAATCATCGACAGCAGTAATAAAGACGGACAGAGAACTCGCAGGCCAGCACGCATTGTCTGTTTCTCCGAAGGGGACGGGGCGTTGCTCTTATGGATCTTCTAAGATGTAAAGCGGAGGCAGGAAATGCGATTCTTGGCATCTACTTCGATACCACCACGACGGCTCCTGCCTGGACATTCAAATGAGTGAGTGACACGAGGCAGCTCTTGATTTCGAGCTTTTCGAAAACCTCTTGTCCCCGACCGTGGAACGCCATGCCTGGGATACCCTTTTCGTCCAGGACCACCTCCATGTCGTGCCACCAGAGCACCTGGTCTGCACCCGCCTGTGAAAGCGCTTTGTAGGTGGCTTCCTTGGCGGCGACTCGGGCGGCGATGTGTAACGCGGGAGATGCTTTGGAAAGACAGTAGTCACGTTCCCCATCGAGCAGCAGCCGGTTGAGCGCCCTGTCGCCGAACTGGTCGATCAGCCGCCCTATCCGGTCCACGTCCACCAGGTCGATACCCACGCCAGCAGTCGTCATGCGCCAAACACCATCTGCCAGATGCGGGTGAGCCAAGTGGGAGCGATGATGTACCCTCCTAGCACCAGGCCAAACCATGCTCCAGCGGGCACAACTACCGCGCCGAAAACCACAACAGGCCACACGGGTTTGCGCCATTCCACCACACGGTCGTTCTTTCTGAGGCCTTTCGCGACCTCGTCTTCGACGGTTCGCTCGAGCGTCATCCAAGCGGCCTCGAGTCTCCTGCCTGCCATCTTGAGTGAGTTCTGCCAATTCCGAACGGCATCAGGTTCCAGCCCTGTTGCGGTGAGAGCTTCCTTCGCGTGCTCCTCCAGCTCATCCAATGCAATGATCAGGTCGGCACCGGCAGATCCGAGCCTGGCGGTAAGCGCTCGTTTTTCCCTCGACGTGAACCGAAGCCGATCGCGCCTCCGCCTGCCCATTCGTACCGCGACAGCCTCGGCATCGAGGTGCTCCTCCAACCGTTGGACGAGCAGTTCAGCCGCGGAACCGACCGCATCGTCCCACGCCTGCTTCCAAATATCTCTTCCGATCGCGGCAACCGTGGCAGATCTTTCGCCGCTGGTAGCTAGCCGCCTGGCTTCTCCACCGCATTCGATGACACGGGTGCAAAGCTTGTAGCGGACGGGGTCAAGCCATTCTTCTCCCCGCGTCCGGGTAGAGACCGACAAGAGCTTGCCGAGCGAGGGCCCCAGCTCGGGCACCCTGAGCGGCAACAGCACCTTGGAATTGGTCATGCAAAGATCGCGGTAACTACCATGTCGGGCATCGAGAAATCTTCGAACACAGCGAATCCGCCCGCAACCTCCAGCTCGGCCACGTCGAACGGACCGGTCGCGACCCCGATAGCCCGTGCGCCTATCCCCTTGCCACAGGTCATGTCCGCAGGGGTATCTCCGATGATCACCACGTCCTTTCCGCGAGGCACACAGCCCATGACCGCGGCAGCTCGCGAGGCCGCAATTGGTGGAAGAGCGTCGCGGGAGAAGGCGTCGGAGCCGTACGCCGTGACTGAGAATTGCTCCGGATCGATGCCCGCAGCCTTCAATTTGAGCGTGGCGCCGCCCTCGACGTTGCCGGTAAGCAAGCCGACGACTGCGTCCTTCCGAGCACCCAACGTCTCCAACAGCTCGTGAACACCGACATACACCCTGACATGGCGGTCGGGGGATTGCAGTTCACCCTCGAGCAACTCGACGTACCGGTCGCACACCCTCTTCACGTGTTCGTCGTTTTCAGCTTCGGGGTGATTGGCCGCGCGCAGCAGTTCCCGTGCGATTGCAGAGTCGGTTTTGCCTGCAAACGGAAAATCATTGAACGGTCCTTCGGTGCCCATTTCGTCGATGAGTGCCTGGTGAATGGCTGCGCGCCCCGCCCCGTCGCTCCATAGCAACGTTCCATCTAGATCAAACAATATCAGTTTCTTCTTCATCTCTCTCCCAACCCGGGTACGTCCTCAGTTCCCTTGGCTTGTGTGACGGCTCTCTCGATTGCGATGGCTGCAGCGTGCTGCGCCAACAGTTCCACCTCTATGCCCGTGGTCGGCACTGTATCTCCCACGGCAACCGCAAACACGATGTCGCCATCGAACGCGGTTCCGACCGGTGTGATCCGCTGGCTCATGGCGTCGGCCGCCGTCTGCGCTACACTCTGCAGCTCTTGGCGGGCGGTATTTGTGTTTGTCGCAACGACTATCAGGCTGGTATTTGCTCCTTCACGGGAGAAGTCTCTGCCGGGAGTACCCCCGCCGGACAAAAATCTTCGTGCATCTACAAATCCCCGAGGGCCACGTGCTCCGGCGAGGATTCGACCTTCCGAGTCGCGGACATCTCCGAACGCGTTCACGACGGCAAACGCCCCTACCACCACATCGCCTCGACTCTCTGCCCAGGTGCCGACACCGCTCTTCATCATACCGCCCGCACCCAGAGCCTTTCCCACCGTAGCCCCAGTTCCTACACCGACGGAACCTTCCGCCACTTCCGTTCCTGCCGCTTCACAGGCCTCATAACCTTCGTCCGGACCGGGCCATTTGGGTTCGCCGTAAGAGAGATCGAAGATGACGGCACCAGGTACGATTGGGACAACACCAACACCTACCTCGAAGCCACGGTTGTGCTCGGCGAGCCACCGCATGACTCCATCGGCGGCACCCAGCCCGAACGCCGATCCTCCCGTCAATAGGATTGCATTGATGTTTGAGACGAGATGGCGCGGCGAGAGCACGTGCAGCTCCCGAGAACCGGTCGCGCGTCCACGTACGAACACTGCTCCACGCATACCCTGCTCCGGAGCAAGTACGACCGTGCATCCGGTCCCGACTTCTTGGTTCGTCGAATGACCTAGGAGAATCCCGGGTACGTCTGTGAGCTTGTTTTCCATCTGAGAATTTGCGAATGGCTTGCGTCGGCGCTCGTATGCCCTAACCGCTACCCTCATTGTTGACCTGTGCCTGCGCTGCGCCGTTCTTCTCGCACGTGCGACACAACGTGATACCGCGAATGGAGCAGATTATGCAAATGAATGTCCCGCAACTCGTGCAAGGATATCCCTCCGACGCTCGGTCTTCGTTGCCGCAGTAGCGACATCTGATGCGTTCCATTTCTTCTGGCATCGGTGCCTCCTAGGATTGCCTGTCACGGGCCCTACTGAAGAATACCACTCTAACGTGGGAGATACACCTCAATCCCGTTAGGTATCACCTCCGCGGTGAACGGTGTTCGCCCCGCGCCTTCTCCGTCCATCTCGACTGGTTGCGGCCGATCGGCCTCAACCTTCACAACTCGTCCCTGTGCGAACTGTAACCGCCCCTGGCCATTGGTGCGGCCACTCACGATCTGCCAGAACACTCCGATGCTCTCTACATAACCTGTTGGGCTGAACAGGATCACGTCGAGCAGCCCGTCGTTCAAGGAGACGTCTTTCTTGACTTTGAGTACGCGAGGGATGATCTCACCGCAATTCAACACCAGCACAGACGTGGCGTCCAGCTCTCGCACGTTGCCGTCGATAGTGATGCGATGACGTACCGGTTCGAGCTTTCCCAGTACCTCCAAGGTTTTCGCAACGTACGCAGCCATCCCAAACCGTCGTTTTGCGTCCCCGGTGGTTCCGGCCATAATCTCGGCATCAAATCCGGCACCGCAACCGACTGAGAAGTACCGCTCCGTGCCGCTGCAATTGAGCCGTCCTATATCGATAGGGCGTGGCGTGCCGCTTACTATTGCCTCCGCACATTGGACCGGATTGCGGGGCAGGCGGAGATTCCCGGCAAGGAGATTGCCAGTTCCTCCTGGAAGGAGACCGAGGGGAATGCCGCTTCCCATCATCCCGCGAACGGCTTGGATATTGGTTCCGTCACCTCCGTATACAGCGACACAATCAACCCCGGCTGCGACTCCCTTGCGGGCGAGGTCTTCAGCATCTCCTACATGTCTGGTGTCGGCGTCGGTCACCTTCCAACCCGCGGACACAAACACGCCTCTGATTGAACCGAGAGTGGCAACGCTCGTCCGTGCTGCTACAGGATTGTGAATCAGGAGAACGTGTTTCATCAGTAACGCTTTTCCCAGAATATGTCTGCGCCGAATTGGTACTTCAGACGTAAGGCGTGAGAGCGCGCAACGGCACAACTCCGTACCGGATCTCCACTCAGTGCAACGAGCCAATCCCTACCGATGCGGTATTCCACGCTGGCCCCGACATTCTCGTAGAGAGCCTCATCTGCACAAAGCCTGGGACTTACTGTTAGGAACCACTTATCGCCGAGTCTCTTGCCAGCCGCTATCTCGGCGCTCAGTTGCCCGGTGTTTCCCATTTGCGGCCTGATCTGGAGATAGTCCAGTGGAATACTCAGGTCCGAAATCGCCAGGTTCTCCAGCTGCCCAGACACCGCTCCCAGGAACTGACTGAGTCCTTGCCGAACTAGACGACCGTTCTCCGACCCACCTTCTCCTGTGAGCGCATGAAAGCTCGGGGCACCTAGGAAGAGGTACGACAGGATCTCCGGTCCCGGTATCGGTGGTCGAAAATCACTCGTGAAGTTCAGGTTCGGTTCGTACAGCGTGCCTCCGATGTGCACGAACACCATGATGTCATCGCCGCGTACCGTTCTCACCCTGTGCCGCGCCTCGATGTCCAGTGCGGCGTTTAGATCTGGAGTTCCAAAGTAGGTCACTTCGCCGCGCGTCACGTCGAAATCACGCGTGGCAAGCAGCTGGACTAGCGACGGGCCTGGAGACAGTTGGTATGTGCCTCGTGGGGTTTGCAGCGTCCCGTTGAAGCGGTATTCGTCGAGCTCTTTATTGATCATGAGCGAGCCCAACAACTGGATGTTGGCCTCGCTCGAGCGCAGCCACACGTCCGTGGCCATCTCGAGGCGGAGGCTATCGACCCGTAGGCTGTCGAGGAACCGGTTCTCGAAATCCACGCCTAGCCCTTGTCGCCGAATGAGCGTGGGATCGACCAGGCCTTCCATTGCAAGGAGCGTGTCCTCGATATCGATGATCTCCTTTTCGACGAGATCCTGGAAGTACAACACCCCGTGCGTAACAGTCCCTTCGCCCGTGAGCGTCGCGCCGAAGAACGGGCCATTCAGCTGGGCGCTGCCGGAAGCCGTAACCGAGATGAAGTCGCGCACGCTCACTCCGTGGAAATCTTGTGCGTCGATGCTTACGCTCAAAACAGGCCTGGTGAGCTCTTCCAGCCGCATGAAGCCGCTGACCTCTGCGATACCCTCCCCGCTGACCATAGACAGACTGTCGATGAAAATCGTGTCACCCATCATGGAAAACGAACCGTGGAGCTGCTCGTGGCGAACGGCAAGTGCCGGGTACAACACAGTGCCTTCTCTGATCGACAGGAACCCTGCGAGTTCAGGATTCTCCCACGTTCCTGTGACGCCTACGTCCGCAAATAGTGTCCCGCCTGTTTCCCTGATATGTGGGTTGACGGCATCCATGAATGACAGGTCGACTCCGTCTGCCGCCCCTCGGATAATTATCTCCCCGGGTAACATCCGCCTCTCAACCTCGGTGAGTGCCAGGTCGATGGGCAGCTGTACATCTACGTTCAGGATCTCCTCTCCGGTCCTGCGCAGAGTCACCTCACCATCCACTCGGCGATTGTCGTACCTGAACTCTCCATTCATCTGCGGAGCTTGAAAATCGCCGAACACTCCCTGACGGAGACCGGCGTACAGGGTCATGTTCGGCGCCTGAGCGGTTCCGTAAAGGCTGAAGTTCCCATTCAGCTCACCACTGACATCCCGGTATTCTCGCTGAAGCAGCATCCAGAGATCTTCTGCGGGAAGCGCTTCGATCGAAGCAGCCAACGACCCGGGCCCGTCGAATGGGAGCCGGCCGTCGAGCGTCACTCTGCCGGCACTGCCTCTGCGGGAGACAGAGTTGTCGGCGAAATCGACCCCGCTATCGGAAAACGCGATCGTTGCCGGCAAGTCAACGAACCATTGGCCGCTCTCGAGTTGGAATCCCATCAAGTCGAGAGGTACAATCCGCGTGTTCCCATCGGAGACGATGTAACCTTCCGCGACTGCCATTCCCCAGCCGTCCGCGCCGAACCTGGTCTGTGCGGCCCAGTCGAGAGAATCCGTCGGGCCAGCCAAGGCCACCTCGATGCCGGCAAAACTCCATCGCCCTAATTCGAGTGAATTCACTGATGCTTCGAGTTGCGCTTCACGGTTGAGGTTGTGCCAGCTCGCGCTGCCTTGAACGCTGTCGGCGGAGAGAGAGCCGCGATCGAGCCGACGCCCCTCGAAGGCTACCGACGCAGTGAAATCGGCTGACGATCCCGCGACTTCGAAATACGAGTTGATTGAGCCGGATGGTCGGGGCGCTCCGAAGACGCGTTCGTCAGGCAGCACCCCGAATAGCGTGCCAAGAAATGGTTCGAGCACACCCAAAGAGTCGGTCTCAAAGAACCCGGTCAACAAACCGCCTCGGTCCGCACCGATTCCGAATGTCCCTTCAGCATGTGAGCGGATGTCCCGCCCCGAACCACGTAAGAACTCGAGATCCAGAATGCTGTCGGTGACCGAGAAATCCCACATTACGTTATCCAGCGATACTCCTTCGAGTAACGACTCTCGGAGTTCGGCGCGCATGTCTGCTGACATCCCCTGCAGGCTGTCGTCTATCCAGGTCCCCTGGCTGCGTCCGAACAAAACCGTCTCGGGCAATCGCGGGTGCAGTGCCGCCAGATTGAGACGTGAAACCCTGACGTCCATCTCATATGCCGCACGGCGAATCGAGAGCGGTGCGACGTGTCCCTCGAGAAATACCGCACCAGCCGGACCGTCCAGGTCGGCATCTACGAAGAGGGAATCCAGGTATCCGTCAGTCACTACCCGCCCAGCGAATGTGCCGCCAATTCTAATGCTTGGGTAACTCGGTCTTATCCCATCCAGGGCGAGCGAGTCGAACATCAGGTCAGACCACACTCCGAGCGTATCGCCGAGGGCGTCAATACGAACCCTGCCGCTAGCCTGTGTTACGTGGGCGGGATCGTCGTAGTGAGTCAGATCGCCTTCGTACTCGAGCTCGAGCCACGGTCCGTTCACGACGCCGGATCCGCTCATTCGTCCGTTGAGTTCAACGCCACTGAGGATTAGCTGAACGGTGGCAAGATCGAAGTCGGCGTGAGCTATCTCCCAGTCACGGAACACCAGGTCACCGGGCACACCGAGCGAAACGACACCTTCGGCATCGACAACCGATATGGGCCAATCCGGGACCAACGAGTCGCGCAGCACAATGTCGAGCCCGAGATTCATCGTCTCTCTCGGGCCATCCGCTTCGAAGCGCCCTGTTACACGCCCGGCTACGGGCAGAGTATCGAAGAACGCCCGGATGTACTCGAGATCGAGGTTGTCGAGGTCCAATCCGGTGTTGCGGAACGACCAGGCGGGCCCCGGGCCAACCAACATCGATAGATATCCCGACGCCGAACCGCCTTCGCCGATTCCATCGAACGTCACATCCGTGCCTTCGAACTCGACGGCGTTTGGGAGAGAACGTACGATGAACCTTCCGCCCCCCATCATTCCAGCCGGGAGCTCGTCGACGAGACTGCGAATCTGATCGGTCGCAACCCCGTGTGCACGAATATCCAGATTGTATTGCTCCCCGTCTCCACCGAGGTCGATTGCGCCGTACACCTCTGCGTGCGATTCCGGGAGTCGGAGTTCGGCTAGGTCCAGCAGCACCGAATCGCCGCGAACCTCGACCGTACCCCTGGCTCCGGTCACCTCGATGGCGGGATGTGATATGCGCGCACTAATGGAAGCGACGTCGAACTGAACGCCGCTTTCTTCAGGGTCCGGGGAGGTGATTCTCACATACGGCAGTTCCGCGCTCAAGTCGGAGAACCGTCTGATCCACATGAGTCCGCCGACACCGTCCTCGACTTCACGCCCGCTGGCTCGATTCGAGTCCACCGGAGTGCGGATGGTCACCTGTGCGTCGATCAACTCGACATCCCTGAACGCGATTAGACGCGCTTCGCTTATGCTCTGAGAAGCAAGTTCCGGTTCTTGGGGGTCACCTGAGCCGGACCCGAAGATCTCCTCCACATTCATCGGCCTACCGCGCGGCTGCACCAGATCGATACGAGGTGAGGCCAACCTGAGTCTGCCGAGCACATAGCGCCCGCCCAACAGATCGCGAAGCCCGTAGCCGAGGGTTAGTTGCGGGATCTCGGCAAAATGGACGCCGTCTTCGCCGAAAACGCGCACATCGCTCATTCGCAACCCGGCCACGAAGGAGCCTCTTATCTCACCAACAGTGACCGTACCTTGGATCGCCTTGTTGGCTGCATCGAGTATTGCGGCCGATACGACAGCGCGACCGCTTTCCGTCTGCAACCCCGCAGCCGAGATACCGGCCGCTATCCCAAGGAGCCACGATCCCGCCAGAGCGAGGCCACTGAGAATACGTCGACCCTTCAAAACGCCTGCCCCACCGAAAAGTGCAGCCTGAAGTGATTGAAGAATGAGCGTACGGGTGCTTCGCCGCTCAGCCCGGGTAAAGGCCTTAGCTCGTAGCTGTCTGTATCGGGATCCACCAAAATCTCCGCGTACCATTGCGGACTCTCTTGGGGCGGCCACGGATTGTACCCCACGTCCAACCTCATCGGCCCCAATGGCGATGCCACACGGAAGCCGAAACCGGGCGTAACGCGGAAGTGCTTACCGACTACGCCGAAAATCGTTGCTACTGAGTCCGAGCTCTCATAAACCATCCCGGCATCCACATAAGCAGAACCGTAGACGCGCCCAGAAAACAACGGTAGAGGAAACCGGTATTCGACATTCGCAAAAACGAGGCGGTCGCCGCCAGTGGCCGAGCTGCGGACCGGGTACGCGGTCACGCTATCGGGAGTCAGCGCATCGAGCTTTGGAATGGAGTCTGGCGTGAAGGTTTGGTCGATAACTCGTACGATCGGGCCCAACTCGTTGTGACTATATCCCCTCACGCTGTTCGGCCCGCCGCCATACAATCGATCGTCAGCAGTTAGGAACCGGTAGGGCGCTTCGTCAGAATCGTACAGGAGCGGCGAATGGACTGCAGCCAACCGGACGCGCCAGGAAAACACTCCCCGTCGGGCTACCCTATGGTAGGATGAGAATTCGAGCATCCCTTCGGTGAACTGCACCAACGAGTCGGAACCCAGAAACTCGGAGGCATGGCGGAGGCCGCCGGTCAGCCGGTACCCGCGGCTGGGATCCAGCGGCGAATTGGAGCGGTCCAATGAAAACGAGAGCCCAACTTCAGAGCGAAGCAACCAGTTTCGATAGACGTCGGTGTCTGAGATCGGTCTGCCAGGTTCTTCTTCCCATTGACACACATTGAGGAAGAAGCAGAAGATGGCGTCGTCGGCTATGGTTATTGCCCGCGATAGGCCATACGAAGCCGTCAACGGCACGTTGAACGGTGTTCGCCAGGTCAGAGCCACTTCACCACCCACCGATCGCCTCAGGTACGCCTGGACCTCGCTATAACGCTCAGCCGTGAACGAAAGCGATGCACTCACGTTGCGTGAAAAGAAGAACGGCTCGGTCAGGCTGGCGGTGACTGTATAGTTGAGGCTGTCGCGTTCTGGTGGCTCATGTCGCAGCGCGCGGCAGAGATGTTCCTGCAGCGTCGCATTAGATGCACCGAGCTTGGAAATGCGCGCGGACACATCGAGACTGCGTCCTCCACCCAAAAAGTCATATGCGGTCCAAGCTCCCATGGCTCGAAAGCAGTCGACGGTTCCATAACCGGGCCCAAACCGAATCGAATGCAACGCGGCCTCGGCAACGCTCACCTGCACCGTGACCACCGTGTCTGGCGATTCGAAGTCGGTGGAATCCGCCAGTCCAACATCGACCAGGTTGAACATGTTCATCCGATATAGGTCGATCTGGCTTCTATAAAGATCGCGCTCACTGTACCAGTCGCCCTCCTGGATATACATAGCGCGGCGTATCACGTCTTCGTCTATTTGCTGTGCTCCGATTACGTCTATTGCAGCTACTCTGGCACGTGGTCCGGGATCGGCGGTGAATCTCACCGTGGCCGAGTATTCAGCGAGGGTCGTGTTGTAATTGGGGAATATTTCAGCAAAGGGGTACCCGCGATTGCGAAGGTACGCACCTATGCTGTCCTGAGACGCCTGCACCAACAGCAGGTTGAACGGATCACCAACATGCAGCGGCAAGCGCTCTAGGACATCCGACGCTTCTGCGATGTCTCCGAGCCCGTTGATCTCCATTTCGGTGACCCGCACGGGATCGCCTTCGTCAATGAAAAACCTCAGGTGCACATCGTCGTCGCCGGAATACCGAACGTCCATGTCGACTTCGACTTCTCGGTAGCCGCTCCTCTTGTAGAGCAGCACGATTCGAGCGCTATCGCGCCGGAACTCCGTCTCGTTGAAGTACCGCTTCTCCCCCATCCCCAACCACCGGAACATGCCCCATCTGGCAAACGTGGATGACTGAGATGTTCCAATCGATATGCGCAAAGTCAGGTCATCGTATGCTCTATTGCCCGAGAAGGAGAGACTGCGTACGACCGGACCCCGGAGGTAATCCTCCTGTGCATGGCTGTGCTCGGGCCATGACACCAGTGAGATTACCAGGCACAAACAGGCCGAAACTCGGCAGAAAAGCGTCCCAAAACTACTCATTTGCGCTCATTCAACTCCATTCAAGACCACACATGATAGTGAATCCAGCGCCAGACGGTAGACTTACGGTATCTTTGCGCCACACTACCGCACCACTGACGAACGCCATACCTTGGACTTCGCTATGAGGATATACACCAAAAAAGGCGATCTGGGGACAACTTCGTTGCTCCGAGGAGGGCGCGTATCGAAAGATCATCTTCGCGTCGCCGCGTACGGTGATGTCGACGAACTGAACGCGACCATCGGCGTCGCGGCCGCTGCGGCACCGAACGATTTCGAGGTTGAGCTGCTCGAAGCAATCCAGCGCGATCTGTTCACTATAGGATCCATGCTGGCAATTGCCGACGACGATACCGAGGCTCCGCACGATGATAAGTTGGCTTTCGACGAAGCTCGGATCACCGCGCTCGAGAAGGCGATCGACGGCGCTGCGGACGCCATGCTCCCTCTCGAGCGGTTCGTGCTCCCCGGAGGATCCGAGAAATCAGCCATGCTCCATCTGGCCAGGACTGTCTGCAGAAGAGCAGAGAGAAGCTTGGTCACATTGAGCAATGAAAACGATGTTCCAAGGTTGGTTCTTCCTTATATGAACCGGTTGTCCGACCTGTTGTTTACACTTGCGCGCCTCGCAAACGCGCGTGCGGGCATACCCGATCGTGAGTGGTGAGAGATGCCGAAATACCCATTCTATCAATTAGACGTGTTCACAGATGTGCCGCTCGGAGGCAACCCGCTTGCAGTGTTTCCAGACGGAGCAGGCCTCGACACCGCCACCATGCAGGCACTGGCTAGAGAAAAGAACCTTTCCGAGACGACTTTTGTGTTCCCATCCACTGAGGCGACCAGAAAGGTGCGCATATTCACGCCCGGTGCCGAGATTCCGCTGGCAGGTCATCCAACGATAGGAACCTGGTGGCTGCTGGCAGAATTGGGTGAACTCGATCTTCCGGAAGACGGGATCACCCGGATCACGCAGGAGGTCGGGGCAGGAATTCTGCCGGTCGATATCCATACGGAAGGCGGTGCTCCCGACCGTGTCGTGATGGTTCAGACGTTGCCGAAATTCGGTGGGAGCATGGATGACGTGAGTCGCCTCTGTGCTTGTTTGGGAGCACCAGAGGGGTCCGTGCTCCCAAATCCAGTGCCTATGGTGGTGGATACGGCCATTCCGCAACTGATGGTCCCATTTCGATCTTTGGTCGAATTGGAAGCACTCCCGAGCGGCGGGGCCGGCGCAGATCTCACTCGGTTGGTTCGGGAGGTCGGTTCAGAATGCGCGATGTGCTATTCTCTAGAAACAGTCGATCCGGAAGCGACGGTACATTGCCGGATGTTCGCGCCGGGCATTGGAGTACCGGAAGATCCGGCAACGGGCAGCGCATCGGGAGCGCTGGGCGCATATCTCGTGAAAAACGGTATCGTCGAGCCAGAGAACGGCGTAGCGAGAATCACTGTTGAACAAGGCCTCGAGATCGACCGGCCAAGCCGTATCGACGTAGAGGTTTCCGTGAACGATGCCACAGAGATAACCGAGGTACGCGTAGGAGGCAAAGCCATCACCATTATCACCGGAGAGGTGACTCTATAGCGACCGCGACGATTTCGGTCGACACCGGTACGGGTCCGTACGAGGTAATCCTCGGCAGGGGCTTGCTTGCCGATCTGCCCCAGATCTTGGAGCGGGCAGCGCCAGCCCATTGCTATGCCGTGATCACTGATTCGAATGTCGAGGAGCTGTACGGTCGTGATGTTGTTGCCGCATTCGACGGCAAAGAGCGATGCGCCATGTTCTCCTTTCCTGCTGGAGAGAGCAACAAGAGGAGAAAAACGTGGGGTGTGCTGACCGACCAGCTGCTCGACGCGGGGTTCGGGCGTGACACCGTGATCGTGGCGCTTGGCGGTGGCGTGACGGGCGACATGGCGGGTTTCGTAGCGGCGACGTTTTTGCGCGGTGTTCCGTACGTTCAGGTTCCGACGTCATTGCTGGCGATGATAGACAGCTCGATCGGCGGCAAGACAGGAGTCGACACGAGTCGCGGCAAGAACCTGGTCGGTTCGTTTCACCAGCCGGCCGTCGTGGTTATTGACGGAAACACGCTCGAGACCCTACCGGACCGACACATCCGTGCGGGCACCGCTGAGGCTATCAAGCACGGGGCAATTGCTGATGCAGGTTACCTCGATTGGATCGTCTCCCACCGCGATGCGGTGAGGGATTGCGACGTCGATGTGCTGCTCGAGCTGGTTCGCTGGAGTATCGAGATCAAATCACGAATTGTGGCGGAGGACGAAACCGAACAAGGCAGACGTGCAATACTCAATTTCGGCCACACTGTGGGCCATGGATTGGAAGCTTTGTCGAATTTCGACCTACTGCACGGGGAAGCCGTCGCGATTGGGATGATCGCGGAATCCGAGTTGGGCATTAGCGCTCAAATCACTGAGAAATCCGTCCCTGAGACTCTGCGGCAGGCCATCGAGGCGATGGGACTGCCCACACGCTCTCCCCTGAATACACCACCCGAATCTCTCATCGAAGCCATGCAGCAGGACAAAAAAAACCGTCTCGGCAAGCTCCGCTTCACTCTTCTCGATCGTATCGGAGAGGTTCGCGAGGGGCCCGACGGAGAGTGGACTCACAACCTATCGGAGAGTGCGATTTTCGAAACATTTTCCCACATCATGTAACTACATATCCTGCAAGGGCTTGCCGATCATTTTCCCACATCGATAAATCCATAACACTTTTTAAATCAATAACTTAGAAGATTTTTCCACGACCGATGTTATCAACAGGCCAATCCGCCTGGTGGACAAATTGCCGAACTCTCTGAAATACAACGTTTTGTGATGTGGAAAACGCAAATTTGCTTGACTCACATCTTGGCAGTTCCTATATTCGCTGCTCTGTTGAGCGGTCATTGTTGGCGGGATCCCTCTCATCTCTCGCGTTAGTAACATGGCCGAACTTCAAAGTGGGGGCGTGCATGAGTCAGCTCTGTACGAGCAAGTCAGAAGCATTTTTTCGCACCCCTTCTTCCTCAGCATTCGACCAATACCTGAAAGACATTCAGAAGCTGCCGCTCATCAAAGATCGAGCAGAAGAATGTCGGCTTGCGGTGCTGGCCCGAGCCGGTGACAAGAAGGCTGCCGAGCAGTTGGTGACTGCGAATTTGCGGTTTGTGATCTCCTACGTGAAGAAGTACCAGGGCCATGGGCTAGATCTGTCTGAACTGGTTGCCATCGGCAACGAAGGGCTGCTCAAGGCAGTTCGGAAGTTCGACCCCGATCAGGGGGTCAAGTTCATATCGTACGCGGTGTGGTGGGTGCGCCAGGCGGTTCTCAAGGCACTGGCCGAACAGACACGAAGCGTACGGATTCCGCTCAACCAGAACAGCCATCTCATCCGGCTGTCGCGGACTGAGACTTATTTGTCTCAAGAGCTAGGCCGCGAGCCGACCGACAAGGAGATTGCTTCAGCTCTCGACGAATCCGTCACCAGCGTAAGGAAAGCTCGGCGGATGACAGCAACCGAGGTTTCTCTCGACGCTCCAATGGACCGGACAGACAAGGACGCAGCAACCCTGGGTGAACGGTTTGCCGGCCAGGAGGGAACCGAGATCGAAGATCGCACGGATTTCGGCCTCATGCGTGAGTTCATCGACAGAGTGTTCGACAAGTACCTGACAACGCGCGAGAGCAAGATCCTCCGCCTGTACTACGGCCTCGATGAAGGCTCGGAGAGCATGACGCTGGAGCGAATTGGCTCGATGATGGGAGTAACTCGGGAGCGAATCCGCCAAATCCGAGAGAGAGCCTTCGAAAAACTGCGTCAGAGCCCGGAAGGCGAGGTGCTGCAGGGGTTCTGGCGGGCAGCGTAGACGGACGGGCGGTAAGGCGGACGGTAGTATCACGGTAGATTGAAGGCTCAAATCGCCATTCAAGGGCTCGGGTAACTCCCCGGGCCTTTTCTCGTTCGCTAGTTACTGTGAATTGCCTCTTTGCACTTGACTTTTTCGGTACATCACAAAACTGCGCCTGCCCGCCTGCCCGCCTGCCCGCCTGCCCGCCT
>CAZFHS010000027.1:0-84376 GCA_964518955.1 uncultured Gemmatimonadaceae bacterium
TGTGGTCACGCATACACTCCACGAGCTTCGGCGAGATGATGCATGTCGCGCAGTCACCCGTAGGAAACGTCTTGTCCAGGCGTGCCATTCCCCCGCCGATGGACGCGCCCTCTTCGACGAGGTAGACGCGGAAACCTGCAGCCGACAGATCGAGCGAGGCTTGAATGCCCGCAACGCCGCCTCCGCATACGAGGACAGCACCTACTGGCTCTGGCGAGCCAGGTGCAGTGGGGGCAGGGACCGACCTGGGCCCGGCAGTCACGATTCCGCTCCCTTTTTGGCCACCGTGTTTGATGTGTGTTTCTCTAGCAGAGGCGCAGCGCTGATCGTAAGTGCATTCAAACCCAGCTCCTCACTCGGTATTCCGAGCGCTAGGCCCAGAAGCTGCGTCAGGTACAGAATTGGTGTCTCCTCAACCTCGTTGTGCCGTTGAATCACGTCGCGTTGCCTGAGGTCGAGATTGACGTGACACATAGGGCACGCGAGAGCGAGGCAATCGGCTCCCGCCGCTCGAGCCATCGACAGCAACCTCGCGGTGAGGCGTTCGACTGCGTCGGGTCGGCTCATGGAAAGGCCAGCGCCACAGCACTCCGTCTTGAAAGGCCATTCGACTGCCGCAGCTCCAGCGCATTCCAGAAGTCGATCCATGCTAGTGGGATGATCTGCACTCTCGAAGGCGACGATCTCCGGAGGGCGCGACAACAAACATCCGTAGTAGCTCGCCGCTTTCAACCCGGACAGATGTACGCTCACACGATCTCGTATCGCGTCGGGTCCGACATGATTTGCTAGTACGTCGAGTACGTGAACGACTTCGGCACTGCCATCGTACTCCCGTCCGGTGATCTTCTCCGCCCTCTCCCTCTCTTCCCTCTTCTCCCTCACCTTCCAATTCGCCGTCCGTAGCCGAGAATAACACGACGCGCATGCGGTCATAATAGGCAAGCCCATTTCCGCCGCTTTCTGCAAATTCAGCACCGGAAGTGCAACTGCCAGTGAGGCATTGCTCACGTGCACTGGCGTCGATCCGCAGCATGTCCAATCCCGAATCTCGGCAAGGTCGATACCCAACGCCCCACACACTGCTCTGGTCGAGCGGTCGTAGTCCCAAGCTGTGGACTCTAGGCTGCAACCCGGGTAATACGCGTACTTCACCGCTTCTCTTCCTCTTCGATGCTCCGTTCGAACACCTGCCTCACATCTGCCACGTTGCCACTCCTGCCCGGTATCGCAGACAGTTTGCCCTTGGAGACCATTGAGAGCGCCTTTTCGATATCGGTAAAGAGATCGAGAGTGCGCAGCTTGTAGTTGATGACTGTTCCCAATTCCCAAGCTCGTCCAAACCGTGCAACGCTGTCCAAAAACGCACTGCCGAAAGCGGTGCTCCGCTTGTTCGGGATAGTGACCCCTCGCTCCACTGCCATCATCCGTAGCGTGTCCATCACTGCCGCAATGTCGATGTCCATCGGGCAGCGAGACGAGCACGCTTCGCACGAAGCGCAAAGCCAAATCGCCTCCGACTCCAACACCTCGAGCTCCGCACCAAGGAACAACAACCGCATCACCTGACTGGTGAGCACCTCCATCTCGGTGGCCACAGGGCAACCGGTGGAGCATTTGTGGCATTGGAAACAGGCTGAAACCGACGTACCACTCCGTCTTTCGACTTCGCGCAAGAAGGTGTCGTCGTTCCAGGTGATTCTCTCAGCCACAATCAATCTCCCAGAGCCTCGAGCTCGGCCTCGACCTCTTCATCCTGCCCGGGTGCGACTTTCGTGTAGACGTCCTGGGGTGCTCGCACCGCACCGTCAACAGTCAACAGATCTTCCAGGACCCTGATACCGAACAACCGTTCGTTCTCCTCGAGATACGGAAGAATCAGATTCCAGTCACTGTCGGTGAGACGCAAATACGCTCCGTTGTTGAGCTGATCCTCTACGAGCGTTCGATGCGGATCGCGCACGTATATCGCTCCTCCCGACGCAAGCGACAGGAGATTCCCACCAGGGTAAGGCATCTCCAACGGCACGACGTTTTCCTGATCGTCGAACCCGAGGCCGTTGACTATGGCGAAGCCTCCGCCTTTGAGCGGGTCACCCGCCATGAACGACTCTGCAAGGAAGTCGAGCGCCGTACCGTTGATGACAACCCTGGGCGACCCAACCGAGTTTATCATCGGCCGACCGGCGACATTGCCGAGTACGTAAATCTCTCCACCCTTCGAGCCGTAGAGGAATGTCTGCCCCACGTCGCCGTACACGACGAGCTTGCCGCTCTTGGCGACCTGGCATACCTGATCCTGTGCGTTGCCGTGCACGTAGGTTTGGATCCCGTCCATGCCAGAAGCGAGGTAGTCGCCGGGGTTGTCGTAGCAATCGACACGCAGATCGTGTGTGGACGGCCCGAATCCGGCCGAGTGGAATCGCGTGCCGCGGGAATTGAAGTGGACCAGGTGATTCCATCCCAGCTCATAGGCTTTGACGCCTAACGAGGCATCACACTCCGGCCCCTGCGGTTCAAAACCTGTGGCATCTATCAGCAAAGTCTTCTCGCCGTCAGCCGGAGGCCGTAGCGCTGCTCGCGTGTCTTTGGTTATGCGCACGTATTCGCTGCCGGCGGCGCCATTACACAACGGCTGGATGGCGAAGATTTGCTCCAGACCTTCGCGGAGAATGCAGACAATGGAGCTCCGTTTCTTGTCTCCGGTCGGGTAGCGCCGATCGATGCAGTCGGTTAGTGCCTCTATGCCCAATCGCGGATTCGCCTCTGCGGTGCGCTTGGCGATCTCGTGCACGAAAGCTCTGAGGCGTTCGTACGGCATGGTCGAGACAGAGGTTTGTATGTACCCGGATAGCAACTCTGCCCCTCCTGCCTCCTCTGTCCCTGCCGCATCAGCGGTATATGCCGCATACGCGGCTTCGGCGGAATACAGGTCACTCAACGGATCGATGATATACGCCGGATCGACTGCAATTCCATCCTCATCCCCTACCCATCCTCCCTCCCCTACAGCCCCCATTGCCTTCACAATCACCGCGACGTCCTCGGATCGCGACGGGGATTTTACGCCCTCACCAAGATCACAATGCTCCTGCCCCGCTGCGGTCCGTACTTGGTTTCCAAATTTGTCAGTGGTGCAGAGTGAGTAACCGCCGGTTTGTGCGTCGGGAGAGACCGTCATCAGAAACGCACCGCCGTCGTCATAGCTACCGCCCCTGGCGTTCCAGTATTTATCCGCGACCGGAGTGAAACGTGTATCCTCTGACGCAAGGCTGTGCAGGGTGGCATCAATGGCCTGCTTCTCCGAGCAAACCAGGCCGATAGACACTTCTCCCTCCTGGAGCGCAAATACTTGGGGACGAAGCATCGCCGTATCAGTGATGCCGACGAGCTGGAACTCCTTCGATTCGGCAAGGCTCCTAGCGATGATGAAGAACCACGGACCGTCCGGGGCAGCGTGCAGGTGCACAGCCTGGATCTGGCGGTAGATCTCCTGGCGCCGCTCCGAGAGGCGATCGAAGTCAAGCTCCGTCGTCGGCGCCAAAGCCTCGATGATGTACTCCATCGGATACTTGTAGACGCGGTTCATCAAGTCGAAGAGGAGAACCGCAACCTCAGTATCAGTCAAAAACATCGGGAAGACGTTGCGTTGAGCCAGGTACTCGGTCACCGAGTGGTAGTTCGCGAAATCACCGTTGTGAACCAGTGCCTCATTCATCCCGACGAACGGATGCGCGCCCCCAGGGTGCCACACCCGTCCTTTGGTTGGGTAGCGCTGATGCGCGATCCAGACGTGCGCCCTGACGTCCGGCATCTTGTAGTACTGGACTGTTGCTTCCGCATAACCCACGATCTTGAGAAGCAGCAGGTTGCGCGAGTGTGAAAGCACGAATGCCTGCTTTTCGCCGATCGATGAGTAAAACCGCTGGTTCAGTTTGACAGAGTTCTGATATAAAAACTCGTCTTCGATATCACGATCGGAGAGTCCGGCGAAGCCACGCTCTACGGCAAACTTGTCGAGGACGTCGGGTTTGACCCTGACGAAGTATCGTGCTACGTCGGGTGGCTGCACCTCGAGAAGCGGAACGTCACGATAATCGTCTACGGTGGGTACCAGGCTTCCCTCGTCGATGTCGAAGAACGGCTCAATGAATTCCCTCTCTACCTCACCTCTCGCATCTGGATCGAGCAGCGCAACCTGAAGGATGTAATCGTCATCGAGGACCTGGCGCGGCACACCCATGTCTTCCGGCACCAACCCGCATGCCGCAATGCCACCACCTTTGCCATTGCCGCGATTCCGCATCTGGATGGATGGTTCAAAAATGTGCTTGCCACCCACAGGAATGGTGCACGCGAATCCGGTTAC
The DNA here is from genome assembly GCA_964518955.1 of uncultured Gemmatimonadaceae bacterium. GTDB lineage: Bacteria > Gemmatimonadota > Gemmatimonadetes > Gemmatimonadales > GWC2-71-9 > JBDGYW01. Next base: position 4,370 of record CAZFHS010000027.1, read on the forward strand.
CCCGCAGCCGCCCTCCGCCTCGTCGGATTTCGGGAACCAGTCCTCGTTCCGCTCGGGCCGCAGCGACTTCCGCGCCCTCAGAAACTCTGCCGCTCTGCCGTCCAACCCTCCCTTCCTCACCTCTTCACCTCTGCCGCCTCTGCGCTGCCCTCATAATCGAGGTGGTAGAGAAGATCGGTCCGCCCCCTCAGCGCGGTTACCGACTCCAGCCCCAACCGATACAGAATATCCACCAACATCTCACGCCAGGCATTGTACAAATTGACTATCCGCTGAGTGCACCACTCGGTGGTCACAAGCTCGAGCAGCTCAGAATCTGTGGTCGTGATACCGCGAGAGCAGCCGCGGCCGCTCTCGCAACCACCGCAGTGCACGCACCCCACTGCGACGAGCTCTGCTGTTCCCGTCACGATGCCGTCGGCGCCAAGCGCGATTGCTTTGGCGATATCCGCCGGCGTGCGAAGTCCCCCGCTCGCGATCACCGTGACCTTGTCGCGAATTCCCTCATCCACCAGGAATTGGTGCACCTGGTTGATGGCATACTCTATAGGCATCGCGATGTTCTTCTTGGCCACATTGGGGGCTGCACCGGTACCGCCATAGCTTCCATCGAGGTGCACAATGTGAGCGCCTGCGTAGTAGGCTCCGACAGCAACCATGTCCACATCGGTTGGCGTCGACACTTTAGCAGATAGCAGCGCAGCCGGGTTCACGTGCGCGATCCAGTCCAGATGTTTCCTGTGGTCTTCAACCGAGTAGACGCTGTGAAACGGGAAGGGGGAAAAAAGGGACGTTCCCTGAACAGCTTCGCGAAGCGCGGCGACTGCGGCAGTATTCTTGTCTCCCAGCAAATGACCGCCCAAGCCGGGCTTCGCCCCCTGTGCGTATTTGAACTCTACGATCGGAGCTCTCTTGATCGTGTCCTCGCGCACGCCGAAGAGACCGGTCGCCACCTGCGTGATCATGTTGTCAGAGTAGGGAATGAACCGCTCGGGGTAGCCGCCTTCGCCGGTGCAGCTGAACGAGTTCCATGCCTTCGCGGCGCGGACCTTGGCCAATAACACCCTTATGTTCGTAGATCCGAATGACATGCCGCCGCCGTACCACGGCACATCGATCTTTGTTTCGCGCCTACCATCGCCGCGCCGGTTGAGTATCAGCTCGGTGGAGATGTCCGATTTGCGCAAATCGACCGGCGGGTTATCCAGGAAGTGGAACCGCAGTCTGTCGAAGCCGCCGCCCGACTCGCCGATAGCGCTCTCCAGATGCGGTCGAGGCGGATAGCCAGTCTCAGCCATCTCCCAAGTGCTGACCATCAGGTCAGCCGTCCAACGATAGTTGCCCAACGTCTCGAAGATCGGATTGTCACGAATGGAAATTGCCTGCGACGGACACGCGTCCACGCAGTAAGAATCGGAATTCGCACATTCGGGGCCGATACACCGGTAATCGAAAGGTGGAATCATCCGGTAGTAGCTGTCCTGGCGCACGTGCACGCCGTGCTGGCAGATCTCTGCGCACAGCCCACACTTGGCGCAGGTATCGTCGCGTGTGACGGAATATTTGCCGATCTCGTTCCTGAACCTTGGCGGCGCCGGCAGCACAGCTCTCGACACTTCTGTGAACGCGGGATTGGCAACAAAGTCTTCGGCCGACTGGGCAGAGCTGGACGCGTCAGAACGGTGCACGGTCGTCATACCTTTGCTCCGTCACTCGCCTTGCGTTTGCCGAACAGACGTCCAAAGGTGTTTTCCTCGAGATCCTTGAAGAACATGCAGCGGCCGGTCTCGCCCCGCAGGCGCCTCGCTTCGCGAATCCCCATGGCACCCATCATCTCGAGCAGCTGGTTGTGCCACGCACCCATGAGGTTGGCGATTCTTCGCACCGCATAGCCCTCATCAGCCTCTTCGAGCGCAATCTGGCATGGTTCCCCACGTTCACATTCGCCGCACAGCCTGCATTCGAGGGCCACCGCAAGCGGCAAGTCGATCGCCACGAGGTCCACGCCGCATAAGATCGCCTTGGCGACATGCTCGGCCATCACAACACCGCCCGACGATATCAACGTGAGTTCATCACGGATGCCGTCTTTAGTGAGAGCCTGATGGACTTCCGGCAGGATGTCTCGCATGTGGCGCGGCTTGGTTGGGCCCGCTTCTCGGCCGCCGGTATCGAATGCGAGGTTGATCACTTCCACGCCCTCGCCGGCGAGCTGTCTGGTTCTTTCGGCGATCTCCGGCGTGACGGGAATGCGCACGCACACAATCCGTTCTGGCGCCTCTCGTTTGAGAGCCGACACAGTGCCGAGCACCTCAGGGCTGTCTGGCACAAAGACCATTGGCACTGCTGTCAACGCCGGTTTCTGGATCGAGGCCGGCGACTCCAACAACGGGATCACGTTGTTCAGGTCTACATCAGACAACCGTTCGAGGTCCGATTCGCGCAAGACTGCGAACGCGCCTATCTCGAGTGCCGCCTTAACAATCCACAACGGTACCAGGCCGCGATTGTGATGTGCGGGCAGTGCGTCGAATACAATGGGTAAGGGAGTCTCTAGAATTGGAGGCGACACGCTCTGGAGTTCGCCATCTTCGAATTCCAGATACGGGAGCTTCCGGCCTATGTCTACGCTGGTACTGATGTACTCGCGCCCGTGAATTCCGTCGCGCGTCGGACGGACGATCTCCGACATGTCGGTCCACATCGAGTCGAAACCGGGGCCGCTGAACGGGCCGCCGTACCCCGCACCTGATACCGGAATCCTCCCAGTCTCAGCCTGATACCAGGTGCTCAGTATCATATCCGAAACGAAATAGTCGTCACCCAGGCGCTTGAACTCGGGGTTCACGACCCTAGTGAGGATATTCTTGGTGCAGTTCTGAATGCAGGTGAGGCAACCTTTGCACTGATAGATGTAGTCGAGGTATCCGTTTTCATTGCGCAGACGCTCAGACTCGTCACCGTAGAACCCGTAGACACAAGATCGCTTAACACAGTTGTGACAGCTGGAACAGTCCTCTCTCCAATCGACTATACCAAGCTTTCCCACCGGCCTCACCCTGGGCGGCGCGGGTTCGATGTGGATATGGTACTTGGCCGGCACGTTCAGGCGATTCCCAGTTCGGATTGCTCGATGAGCGATAGTACGGCCTCATCGTTTCCATCACTTTCTATCGCGAATCCTCTAAGGCCAGGTGCCTGCGATAGCCGCTTCACTGTCTCGACTGCAATTGCCACACCTTTCATCTGTTGTTCCGCATCGCTGGTCTTAGATGACAGACGTGCGAGCGTGGTTTGCGGAATCCTCGGAGACGGACGTGACGCCGCGCAATTCTTCGCAACTTCCGCGTTTGTCAGCGGCCTTATTCCAGCTAGTATGGCCACCTTTTTATGAAGCCCGCGGGTGGTCACTTCCGCCCAGAAAGCCTCGAATCGATCTAGGTCGAAGACCGGCTGTGTAATCACGAACGAAGCGCCGGCCTCGACTTTCTTGGCGAGCCGGATCGTTTGCATCTCCATTGGATCGGCGTGCTGGCTGATGGCAGCGCCTAGGCAGAAGGGCCCCGCTCCTTCGAAACGTTCCTCGCCTACCAGCGAGCCGTCGGTTGCGAGATTCGCATACGTCTGCAGCAGTTGGGTCGAGTCTAGATCGAAGACGTTTTTTGCGGATCTCGCAGGACCGAGTGTTTGGTGCGAGCCGGTAGTACAGAGGATGTTGCGGATGCCGAGTGCCTGAGCACCGAGACACTCGGACACCAAGGCGATCCGATTGCAGTCACGGGTAACGACGTGAAGAATTGGTTCGACGCACTCATTCAGTACGAGCGATGCTGCAGCAAGCGCCGACATCGCGGCGCCTTCTCTGTTATCGCTCACCCCCAGCGCGTCTACTTTGCCGGCGTAGAGTCTCGCCCGTTCGCGCACCAACGCACCGTCGCCACTCTTGGGCGGTGAGATCTGCGCTACCAGAATCTGCGTTCCGGCATCGATCCGAGCTTTGAGATTCGACGTATCGTTCACCATCGTCACGAACTCGAGTAGAGGTTGGGGTCGGAAGTTTGATTTTGGAGACTCGGCGCCACCGAGCCGGCGACCCGGGAGATGATCTTATCGCTCAACGCCCCGATCCAGACTGCACGGGTTGTAGCGCGCTGCGGCCAAGGGCGCGGAGTCGTTTAACGGAGCCGCGCACCAGATGCTCGAGATCTTCGAACGGACGCTCGGGCGAAAACTGAAGGAACTCCACGCGCTCCGGTTCCAGCCCTATCTCCTCCAACAGTCGGTGCATCGTACGGATTCGGACCTCTGCACGGTAGTTGCCTTGAGCAAGCCGACATTCTCCGGGAGGGCATGCGATCGTACACACACCAAGTGTCACATCTTCAAGCGTGTGCAGCAGATATTGGCTGTCCGTCTTTCCACTGCACGGTACCTCACGCACAATCACGTGGACGCCGTCTTGGGTCCATTGGCGCGGGAGGTGCCCGGCCTCAGGAATGCAGTTTTCACATATGTTGACCGCAACATCGGGAACGACGGGTTCTGCCATTTTGAACAGTAGTTTCGGCTTGAAGAAAAACCTCGGTGCTTTGAACATAACCAGACGGTCAATTGGGAGGGAGGAAGGGCGAGAAACAGGATTCTAATACCAGATTGACTCGGGCTATTGTGCGCGCGTATGCTACGCGCTCCGGGATGCCCGGGGTGCTGCGCGGGCGATGCCGAGCCGGTTGTACCTCCCGCTTTCCCGTGAGCCGATGCATGATTGCCTAACGTGTCCTATGACTCTGAATGGATTATGACCACATACGACTTCGGTAGACACAGCGACGACTATGCGACGTATAGGCCGGGGCCTCCGGCGTCCTTTTATGATCGACTCGATGCGCTCGCGAAGATTGAGGGATCGCGGTCGCTCGACCTAGCCACCGGGCCAGGTACGATCGCCCTGGAGTTAGCTGCGCGGGGAAGCTCGGTGGTGGGTGTCGACACATCCGATGAGCAGATAGCTGCGGCCAGGCGTGTTGCGGAGCAGCGGAGTCTGAACGAGAGAACGCACTTTGAGACTGCCTGTGCCGAGCAGACTGGCCTGTCCGCCAACTCTTTCGACCTGGCCACTGCCGGCCAGTGCTGGCATTGGTTCGACAGCGAAGCGGCGATGGCCGAAACTCTTCGCGTACTTCGTCCGGGTGGTGTCCTCGCCGTCGTTTACCACACTTATCTCGCAGAGCACTCGCCCGTTGCTCGCGACACCGAGGAGCTGGTTCTACGGTTCAACCCGTCTTGGACCATGGCCGGCTGGTCGGGGATCTTTTCCGAGCGAATCGATGAGCTCATTCGCGGCAGGTTCGAAATGGTCGAGCAGTTCTGCTACCACCATGACGAAGAGTTCTCGCACGCTCGCTGGCGCGGGAGGATGAGGACTTGCAGCGGCGTTGGTTCCGGCAACCTCTCGCCTGACGAAGTCGTGCAGTTCGATAAAGCCCTGATGGATTTGCTGCGCGGCATGTACCCGGATCCAATGGTAGTTGAATATCGAGTGTGGAGTGTGGTGGTGAGAAAGCCGGGGTGAGCCCCCCGCCTCTGGTCAACACTTGCTCTGAGCCGTATTCTTGTGCCGTGTCTGACCCTCGGAGCCACGCAAATGGCCGATGTGCTTCACCGATTGAAAACCGCACTGTCTGACCGCTACGCCATTGAGCGGGAAATCGGTGCCGGGGGCATGGCCACTGTCTACCTCGCCGAGGACCTGAAACACCACCGTAAGGTGGCGGTCAAGGTTCTCAGCCCCGAGATTGCCTTTGCCCTCGGGTCCGAGCGCTTCCTCCGTGAGATCGAGATTGCCGCGGGTCTGCAGCATCCTCACGTTGTGCCGCTCCACGATTCCGGTGACGCCGATGGACTGCTCTACTACGTCATGCCGTACGTGGAAGGCGAGCCTCTGAGAGCCAAGCTCACTCGAGAGGGTGCTCTCCCGGTAAATGAAATCGTCCGAATCCTGCGCGATGTAGTTGACGCTCTTGCTCACGCGCACGAGAGGGGGGTGGTCCATCGAGATGTGAAGCCGGACAACGTGATGTTATCGGGACACCACGCAGTCGTCATGGACTTCGGCGTGGCCAAGGCGGTGAGTGAGGCGGCCGACTCCACGACGCTCACATCGACCGGCTTGGCCCTTGGGACTCCCGCTTATATGGCACCGGAGCAAGCATCGGCAAATCCCACGGTCGATCACAGGGCCGACATTTATGCGGTCGGTGTCCTGGCGTACCAGATGGTCGCGGGGCGGCCGCCGTTTGACGGTGCAACTCCTCAGGCGGTTTTGGCTGCGCACGTAGTGGACACTCCTGAGCCGATCGAGAATTTCCGGGCAAGTGTACCGCCGGCGCTTGCTTCGTTGATCAACCGTTGCCTCGAGAAGTTGCCGGCGGACCGGGTGCAGGAAACGTCCGACCTGCTCCACGAGATAGAAGCCATGGCTACCCCAAGCGGCACTGCGCCGTATGCCGCACCGGCGCACGTGGCACTCCGCACTTTCCGGTCCGCGCACCTGATTGCGCTGTACGGTGTCGCGGCGGCGACCGTGGCGGGGGTCTCTTACGCGCTAATGATTGCCTTGGGGCTCCCCGATTTCGTGGTCGCGGCCACGCTCGCGCTTCTTGTGGTGGGTCTGCCGATCCTGCTGTTCACGCTCAGACAAGAGCGGCGCAGACTGTCGGCCAGTCAGAGCAAAATAGCGGAGGCGGTGGAATCCGCGGCAGGCCGTTGGTTGACCTGGCGGCGGGCGATCGCGGGTGGAATGGTAGCCTTTGCGGGGCTCGCACTATTCGTTGCGGGATACATGCTGATGCGCACTCTCGGTATTGGCCCGGCGGGGACTCTGGTATCGACGGGAGTGCTCGAAGAAAGGGGACGTATAATCCTGGCCGATTTTGTTGACCGGTCGGGAGATACGAGTCGGGCGAACGCGGTCACCGAAGCGTTCAGGATTGACCTCGGCCAATCCCCCGCCGTAACGCTGGTACAGGGAAGCGATTTGACCGAAGCGTTCGCGCGGATGCAGAGAGAGCCGCCGCGCAACATCACCGTTGACCTGGCTCGCGAGGTGGCCACGCGAGAAGGAATCAGAGCGGTGGTCTCCGGCGAAATCAACTCCGTGGGTGGCTCGTACGTTTTGTCCGCACAACTCCTCGATGCTACCACCGGAAACGTGCTGGTTCCACTGAGGGAGACAGCAAGGGATTCTACCGAGTTGGTTGAGGCGCTCGATCGGCTTTCCAAAGGCCTCCGCGAGCGGGTAGGCGAATCATTGAAGTCGATCAGGGGCGGACCCGCACTGGAACGCGTCGCCACGGCATCGCTGCCCGCGTTGCGGAAGTTCTCACAGGCGTCCAGAGCGAGCGACGCGGGCGAAGCCGGCCGGGCAGTGACTCTCTTTCAGGAAGCCATCGCACTCGATTCGGCTTTCGCGGGGGCGTATCGCAGTCTGTCGTTGCTTTTGGGGAACTACGCAATCGAACGGGCCCTGGCCATGACATCGATCCATAAAGCCTATGAGTATCGGGACAGGCTGACGGAGAGGGAGCGGCTGTGGACGGAGGGCGCGTACCACTTGCAAAGAGATGAGACACAAGAGGCGCTGAACGTATACCTGACTCTCCTAGACATGGCACCAGACGACGCGGCACTCCTGAACAACATTGGAGTGGTGTACAGCGAAAGTCGCCAGCACGAACGAGCACTCGAGTATTTCACACGATCCCGGGATATCGATCCTTCATCTCAGACTGCGGCCTTCAACATAGTGGGCATGAATATCGAACTCGGTAGGTTGGCGGAAGCGCGTGCCGCGAACGAAAGCTTTGCGACCACTTTTCCAGGTCATCCGATGTATCACGTCAACCGCTTTTTCATTGCGATTGCGGAGTACGACTATCCCGCGGCCGAGGAGGCCATAGATACCTGGGCGGAGTACGGCGATATGGCAGGCGCGGTTTTGGCAACGAGGGGCAAAATGGCTCTTGCAGGAATTCGCGGCCAACTCTCCAATGCGGAGCGCGCGTTCGAGGCGAGCAGAACACGCGCGGCGTCAGGGCAGCAGGTCCGGGAGTTCCTGGTTGATGCGATCTCGGTGGGCCGATTTGAGATCGGTGCGCTCGGAAGCGTAGATCAGGCGCTCGCCAGAGTCGAGGCAGCTTTGGAGTCGTTTCCCTTAATTCAACTCGAACCTTTCGATCGTCCCTACGCGGAACTCGCGGAGTTCTACGCGCGGGCGGGACGCGTCGACGCGGCCCGCGAGATGTTGGCACAGTTCGAGAGAGAGGTGCCGGAAGAGTTTCGCAAGTCGACGGAGACCGACTATCAGAGGGCGCTTGGATTTCTGGCGCTCGCCGAAGGCCGGACCGATGAGGCCCGCGACAGCTTCCTGAGGTCGGACCGCGGGGTTTGCATGGTCTGTGTGTTTCCGCCGCTCGCTCACCTCTACGACCAGGTCGGCAACTCCGATTCTCTGTTCGCGGTGTTGGATCGTTATGTCAACACACCCGATGACGATCGGATCTACGTTGACCCGTTCGAACTCCCGGGGGCGTATGTTCGGCTGGGTGAGTTGTACGAGCAGCGCGGAGACCGCGATGATGCCATCCGCTACTATAGTGAGTTCGTTGCGCTTTGGAAGGACGCCGATCCTGAGCTGCAGCCGCAAGTGGAGGATGTGAGGCGGCGCATCGCTCGGTTGGTCGGGGAGCCGTAACGCCGGCGAGTGAACGACCTACGTCCTTTTCTTCCTCACGTCACACATTTCCCGCTGTCTGGCTATCCCATGATGTGAGGCTCCACGGATCAATAATTCGCGGTACCTCAGAAAGCGCCCACCTCACGGCACCTCCAGCACAACTGTGCTACCGGTAAGCTCCGACGTTAACCTCCCCGGGCCGATTGTTTTCCTACAGCCGATCCTTGCCGTCTCACTAACGTTCAATCCAACTCTGTTCCAGCACCGCAACGAATCGCCACACCACGCGTAATTCTGGTACAGCAAGCACCACTACGCGGCGTTACGGTACCGCGTGCCGAGTTCTTGCCTACCACCATCCGCCGAGGCCACATTATGGGTATGGCAGCGCCACTGTACTACTCCGCCGAGATGGTCCGCCAGTTCCCCGATGACGGGAAGCGGTATGAGACGGTGCACGGAGAGCTGCTCGTGACTCCGGCGCCGCGCCTTTGGCACCAAAACGTCGTGCTGCGGTTGGCTCGTATACTAGCCGATTACGTCGACCGACATGAGTTGGGAGTGGTATTCCTCTCCCCCGCCGACATATCGTGGAGTCCTGACACACTAGTACAGCCCGACGTGTTCGTTGCCGATATCGAAGAAGCGCGCGCCGGTGAGTGGAACAATGTAGAAACTCTTCAACTCGTCATCGAGGTCCTGAGTCCCGGCACCGCTCGGCAAGACCGCTTCGCCAAGCGATGTCTCTACCAAGAGGTTGGCGTACCACTCTACTGGATCATCGATCCCGATCAGAAGACCGTGGAAGTCTGGACTCCTGAAGCACAGTTCCCTTCGTTCGAACGAGAGCGCGTCGTTTGGAAACCAAACCCTGCGCCTGGAGAATTCACGCTTGAACTCGAGGAGTTGTTCAAGCCGATTTGAGCGCGCTCATCGAGACTTCTACCCAGCGGGCTGCCGTTTGTAACCCACCTCACTGAATTCTCCCGGGGTTCACAATAGAATCTGTGTAGTTACCCCGAGGTGCGTGCATGACATCAGAGCGATGGGCCCGTCTTTGTGCAGACGTGTACTGCGGCCTGCGTCGCGGTGCCTGGTACAAAGTCATCAATGCGGGCACTAACCACATTGCGGTCGACGTCGAGGGGCAGCGGGTGTTCTTACCCCGTGATGTGCTCGACATAGTCGACGTGCGCCCGGCATTGTGGAGCATAGTCATCCACACGGACAATTCCTTCTCATTCCCGCCCGATCAGGGCAAGCACTATGCAGTGTGCCCAAGTTGTAGGGATCGCCAAGTACCTGCCGATCGCCCCTGGGCTCTCCGCTGCCGACGATGCAACGGGCTCTACGAGGTGAACTGGTCCCAGCCAATAATGGCCAGTGACGCGCCCTACGAGTTGCTCTCGAATACCGGCTGACTTGCAACTCTCCCCAAACAACTCTATTGTAGCGGCTTCATTATTACCGCAACGCTACGAGTGCAACCATGCGAAACACCACTTCATTTCTCCTGGCTGCCGCACTTTGCTTTTCGGCCTGCACAAGCGAAGCTCCAGCCCACGAATCGACCGATGACCACGCTCAGGATCTCTTCTGGAACTCTCTCCGAAAGCTCTGCGGTCAGGCGTTCGCCGGCACGGTCATGGAGAGTGTGCCGCCGGATACCTCATTCGCCGAAAAGGCAATGGTCATGCACGTGCGCTCGTGCGATTCAGAGCAGATTCGAATCCCGTTCTTTGTTGGAGACGACAGGTCGCGTACCTGGGTGATCACCAAAGCTGCGGACGGACTCCGGCTGAAACACGATCATCGCCACGAGGACGGAACCGCAGATGCCGTGACGATGTATGGCGGCGACACTGCTGAACCTGGCAGTGCCACCCGCCAGGAGTTTCCCGCAGACGAACACACTGCCTCGATCGTGCCGACGGCAGCGACCAATGTATGGACGCTGGAGATCTTTCCGGATTCGAGTTTCGCCTACGACTTGAGGCGCGGCGGTAGCGACCGCCGGTTCAGGGTGGAATTCGATCTATCTCAGCCGATTCCGACACCTCCACCGCCGTGGGGTTCGTAACAGAGCTGTAGCGCGCGGCACGATTGTTCCCTACTGCGGTTCGTTGCCGCGCCCCTCCAACCAACGCTGCGCCGCATTGTGGAGCTGTATCGGAGCTTCGCTGAGCGCATCCAACCGTATCTGCTCCGCCATGGCATTCACGCGTACCAGATCTTCCCGATCGTCCCGGAGCACGTCCAGCAGGTTCGTGACAACAGCTGCGTCGATGTCGGTGCGCGCGACAAGCCAGTTCATGACCGCGACAGTCGCCACATCGGATTCCATACGCGGGTAGGTGCCCTGCGGGATCGTGCCCGCTGCGTAGTAGGGATAGGTCTCACTCATAATTGCGATGTGCGCCGAATCCACCGGGAGTAGCTGCGCCACACCTGTCGTTGTTACCTCCAGGACAGACGAGGCCGGGTATCCGACGCAGATGATAGCCGCATCGATCGCTCCATCGCGGAGAGCGTTGACCGACTCTCGGAACGACAGGTAGCGAATCTCGGCATCGTCGTAAGTGATGTCGTACGCGAGAAGCAACTGTCTCGCGAGTTGCTCGGTGCCACTTCCTGGTGCACCCACGGAGACACGTTTGCCTCGAAAGTCGCCAACAGACGTATCGCTCGAGTTGTCGGGCACTACCACATGCACGACGTTGGCGTACAGGGGCGCGATTACCCTGAGGTCGGAGAGTGGTTGATCGAAACCGGCACCTCCGTGGAACGCCTCGTAAACGGTCGTAGCCATCGAAAACCCTATGTCCATGGCACCCAACGAGACGCGGTTCATGTTCTCAACCGAACCACCCGTCACCTCGGCGGTGTACTGGCGGTCGGGATCGGCAATCGAGAGACGGCTGGCGATTGCACCGCCGAGCGGGTAGTAAATGCCACCGGTGCCCGCTGTGCCGATACTGAGAAACTGCCTCCCCCCCCCACCGTCACCACATCCCGCCAACAGAAAAACGAGTGCCGAAACGGCACCCGTCATCAACACGCGCTGCCAGATCAGAAAAACTCTCATCACGTCTCCACCGGTTCTTGCCGGGATCTCTGCCAAATGAGGAGCAGCAGCCCCAGCACGACAATTCCAACCACGTCTGTGTGAATACCAGATGCAAGTAAACACAGAGCCGCGATCGCAAGTAGCCCCCTTTCCCAAACTCTGAGCGGAGCGCGCACAAACCCAATCACGGCACCTGCCAAGGCGGCGACCCCAACTGCGGCAGTAGCAAATGCGAGCAGCACTTGAAGGACGTCACCACTCATGAGCAGCGGCGGGCCGTAGACGAACATGAATGGCACTACGAAACCAGTGGCCGCCAACGAAAGCGCTGTGACCGCGGTTCGAACGGGCGTGCCTCCCGCAATACCCGCCGCAGCGTACGCGGCCAACGCCACTGGTGGAGTGACATTCGATAGCGCACCAAAGTAGAAGATGAACAGGTGGGCCGGCAGCAACGGAACTCCCATCTCGGTCAGTGCGGGCGCGCCAAGCGCTGCTAGAACAACGTAAGCCGCAGTCGTCGGCAGCCCCATTCCGAGTATGACGGCGCCCATTGCCGTGAGAACCAGAGCGATTGGCAGATGCCCGCCCGACAGAGTGATGATGAACTCCGACATTCTGAGACCGATGCCGGTCAGCGACGCGACGCCCACAACGACTCCGGCGGCGGCACACGCGGCAGCCACCTGAACCGTCCCCGAACCCGCCGAGAGGAGTGCCTTCTTGATGCCTGCCCAATCCAGCCGAGTTGTCGAGCGTGCCATCGCAAGAATCACGGCAGACATCACACCCCAGTACGCGGCACGCATCGGCGATCGACCGAGCGCGAGAAAGACGACAATCACCCCGAGCGGAATCAACAGGTGGATTCGGCCCAGTACGGACGGTCCACCACCCGTACTCGCCGGGAGGTTCGTTTTGCCTGCCTCGAAATGAATGGAAGTCAGCAATGCGACATAATAAAGAACGGCCGGTATTGCCGCTGCGAGTGCCACCCGTACGTAAGGGATGTTTGTCCAAGTGGCGAGTATGAACGCGCCCGCACCCATTATGGGAGGCATCAGCTGGCCGCCGCTACTTGCAGCTGCTTCGATCGCGCCCGCAAACCGTGGACTGAATCCGGTGCGCTTCATCACGGGGATCGTGAACGACCCGGTAGTCACCACATTCGCTACTGCGCTTCCGGAAAGAGAGCCCATGAGAGCGCTTGCAAGAGCAGACGTCTTCGCAGGACCGCCACGTGTCGCTCCTGCAATCCTCGATGACAGGCCAATGAAAAGCTCACCACCTCCCGCAGCATCCAGCACGGCCCCAAACAGAACGAATAGGTAGACGAAGTCTGCCGAAACACCTAGCGGTACACCCCAAATACCCTCTGTAGAGAGGTAGAGATGCTCGATCAGACGTACCGGCGAATAGCCTCGATGCGCGAGCACGCCCGGTAGGTAAGGCCCGGCGAGGGCGTATCCAAGCGCAAGCAGAGCCACCACGACGAGCGCCCACCCCGTAGTTCGCCGAGTTAGTTCCAGCACCACTAGTATCGCTAGACCACCCGCAACTAGATCGAAAGTCGTGGGCGTACCGGCGCGCCGCACGAGTTCCTCGTGCTCGAATACCAGATAGAAACAACATCCCACTGCCGCGACGATCAGGAGACCACGTGCCACGAGCTCCACATAATGCCACCCCGCCCAACTCTGTTCTCCTCCCTCCTCTCCCTCTCCTCCCTCCCCTTTTACCCTCCGCCGCATACCAAGACCGAGCACCCCCAAAACAGCCATGAACGCAAAGTGAACTGGTCGCTGAACAAAGGCGGTAAACGGTGAGAATCCGGCACCGTACAGATGGAAGAGAGCCGCACAGGAGGCGAGAAAAAGAATGACGTGGCGTTTCATCATAGCAGAATAGCCGCGTCAAAACCTCTGCAGTGCGATTTCCGACGGAGCTCCGTCACCCGGCCCAAATGGCAGCAACCTGACGCTGTACTCGTAGCGCCGCGGTGGCAGCCGGTATTGTGGGTGCGGGCGCGCGCCCCACGACGTATCACCTCCTAGCCCCATCTGGGCGTAGTCGAGGTCGAGTGTCACATAATCCCTCGGCTCGAGATCGAAGGTGTGTCGATAGGTGTAGGAATCACCCTCGTCGAGGTCCTCATCCGCATAGAGCAACGCACTGAAACTCATCACCGAATCGCTCACGGCCAGCAAGCCGACGCCTTCTTCGTTTGTGAGCGCGACCCAGCGCACATCGGCTCTATTGCCCGTCTCTTGAGGACGGATGTAGGAGAAGAACAACTCCTCTACGGTACTACTGTAAGCGCCTACCGCCGCACCCGTCTTTCGATCCCAGTAATTCTCGTACGGACCTCGGCCCAACCAGTCCACCCGTTCGATGGAGCGTGGCAATGTCAGCGTGATTCCCAGCTTGGGCAGATCGGGGATGCTCTCGGTTCCGGGTTCGAACTCATTGGTGATCACCACCTCACCGGTACCGAAGACGTGGTAGTGCGTCAGAAATCGTGACTCTCCCGCGGCGGGAAGGGCGGTAACATAGATCTCGACGTCGCGGTCGGAGTTCTGCCAATACTCTACCTTGTCGACGGTGCGGTCCCTTCCGGCGTGACGCCAAACACCCTGGCGGCGCGGCATCTCTTTGCCGTAATCATTGTCGGTCGGCGGACGCCAGAAGTTCGGTTCGGGGCCGGTGCGCAGGAGATCGACGCCTCGATACCGGTACGAAGCGATCGTACCCGCTGCCAAATCGAAGACAAACTCGAAGTCGGTTGCTTCGCCACGCAAAGTCAGCAGGCTGTCAGTTTGAATGTGAGTAATCTTCGCTGCTCGGCGGACGTCCACTGAAGCTCGCTCGGCATAGACTGGCAAACGGAATTGCTCCCACGCGACCTCCTCTCCCTCTCCACCCTCCACTCCCACAAACCTCACATCTAAGAAATACTCCACCCCCGGCTCTGGAACGATGTCGGGAATGGGAAGCCAAATGGGAACCGCTGCGTGGGGCGGACCGTCGAGATCGTCAACCACACCTCGTGCAATCGTGTCCGTTCCTGCCACGACGTGCCACTCCATCGCGAACCAGTTCAGATCCAGAAAGTCGAACCGATTGACTAACTCCAACTCACCATCGAGGAGATCTACCGCCCGCACGGCAATCGGCTGATAGACCTTCTTCACTTCCCACGCATGTGGGTTGAGAGTACGATCCGGAGCTATGAGTCCATTGATGACGAAATTCCCACCATGGCGGCCCGTCTCGAAATCGCCTCCGTAACCCCATGCTATGTGTCCATCTCTCTCGAGTGGGAGACCCTGGTCGACCCAATCCCAGATGAAACCGCCCTGTAGATGATCCCGGCTGTAAATGAGGTCCCAGTAGTCGATGAGGTTGCCGACGCTGTTTCCCATCGCATGTGCGTACTCGCACAAGATCAGAGGCCGATCTCTCGGTTCGGCGGCGTAGTCGGCAAGCACATGCACGCGGGAGTACATAGGAAAGAACACGTCTGTGTGATCTCTTAGGTCGGCCATCTCATAGGCTACCGGACGCTTAGGGTCACGGTCCTTGGCCCACTCATACATATCGACGAAGTTCTGCCCGTCACCCGCTTCATTGCCGAGCGACCACATGATAACCGACGCGTGATTCTTGTCGCGCTCGACCAGGCGCTGAAGCCGGTCCATGTGAGCTGCCTTCCATTCCGATTTGTCTGCCAGCGTGCTGTCGGGGTGATAACCGGTTCCATGTGACTCCACGAAGGCTTCGTCCACCACGTACAAACCGTATTCGTCAGCCAGCCGATACCAGCGCGGGTCGTTGGGATAGTGACTCGTGCGCACCGCGTTGATGTTGAGGTTCTTCATCAGCCGGATGTCGAGTTCCATGAGGCTATCGGACAGATATCGGCCGGTCTCGGGGCTGTGTTCGTGCCGGTTCACACCTTTCAAAGTCACCGGGGAACCATTCACCTGTAAAACGCCGCCCCGGATTTCGACCGATCGGAAGCCTATCCGGTGAGTCAGCACCTGGTTTACTGACCCGTTCCTATCCTCGATGCTCACCAGAAGCGTGTACAGGTTCGGCGTTTCGGCGGTCCATTGAAGCGGCGTTGCCGTACGCCTGCTGAACTCCACAGTGGTTTCGGAACCGGAGCCGACCGAAACGTTCTTTCTCTCGGTGTATACTCGTCTACCATCCGGGCCGATCAACTCCAGACCGACTACCGCGGTTTGTTCCTGGCCATCCTTGTTGTTGACATAAACGACGAGAGACAACTCACCATCCATGTAGTTCGCATCGAGTGCGGCTTGCGCGAAGAAGTCTCGAATGTGCACCGCCGGCGTCGCAAAAAGAAAAACGTCTCTCTCAATGCCGCTCAGCCGCCAGAAGTCGACGTCCTCGAGATAACTGCCGTCACTCCACCGGAAGACTTGCACCGCAACGATGTTTTCGCCTTGCTGCACGTACGGAGTGATGTTGAACTCTGTGGGAGTCTTGCTGCCCTGTGCGTAACCGACTTCCCGCCCGTTGACCCAAACCGTCGTCGCTGAACCAACGCTGGCGAAGTGGAGAAACACCTGCATTCCCGACCAGGAATCGGGCACAGTGAAGGTCTTGCGATACGATCCTACCGGGTTGTACTCGGGGTCTACATAGCCTGCCGGCCCTTGCAGCAAACCCATTTCGATATAGTGAGGCACGCCGTAGCCTTCGAGCTCCCAATTCGAAGGGACCTGCAAGTCGGCCCACTGTGAGTCGTCAAAGCCGCTCTCGAAGAAACCTGTTGGGCGCTCGGACGGTTGCCTAACCCAGCGAAATTTCCAGATCCCATTCAGCGACAAATAGTAGGGCGACTCGGAGGCGTCGTCTGCTAGCGCCCCGGCCCGGCTAGAAAACGGGACGTACGTAGCGTGTGGCGGCTCACGATTGATGTCGAATACGGCTGGGTCTTGCCAGCGCTCCTGTGAATGAAGCAAGACAGGCTGGAAGCAAAGAAGCCACGCGCACAGCACCACTTGTTTCACTCTGGCCTCCAGGGTGGCTCGAGCAGCATCAGGTAGTGCGCGGCCGACCAGCTGAAATGCGGAGCGTTGAGCGGTTCTCCAGTTTGGGGATGATAGTTCTCGTGAATCGGCCCACCGTCCAACAGACCTGCGGGGCTCTCGAACAGGCGCGTTCTCATATCGTTCGCTTCGCGCGTATACCCGTACCGCTCCATGCCCTTGATCGCGAAGTACGCCTGATCGAGCCAAACCGACCCACGCCAATATCCGTCTCGCGGATCGAACTTCTCGTGATCGGCCGCGAGCGTTGGAAAAGGAACGCGCGTTGCAAATTTCTCGCTGTCCATCATAACCGAGACCACGCTCTCTGCCTGATCGTCGGTCGCGAC
Organism: uncultured Gemmatimonadaceae bacterium; assembly: GCA_964518955.1. Classification (GTDB taxonomy): domain Bacteria; phylum Gemmatimonadota; class Gemmatimonadetes; order Gemmatimonadales; family GWC2-71-9; genus JBDGYW01. The sequence goes on from CAZFHS010000027.1 coordinate 21,578, forward strand.
GCCCGCCCAGAGAGGAATCCACCCCTCGGGTCCCTGCACCAACAGCGGCTGTTTGGTCTCAATATCGATGTCGTAGAAATAGCCGGTTTCATCGTCGAACATGGTGGACCGTATCAGTGCCTGGAGGTCTTCCGCGGCGGCTCGCAACAATGCCGCATCACGCACGCGGCCGATCTCGTCCGCCATATCTGCGAGGTAGAGCTTCTCCGCATACAGATACGAATTCAGGTCAACGGATTCCTGGTTGAGCGACCAGGCACGGGGATTGTTCCGTACCATGGAAGCCGAATCGAATCGGACGGCGTTGTCCATGCCGCTCTCCCAGCCGGCAGCTACCCGCGTGCCATCTGTAGACCCATACTCGCACAAACCGTTGACGTCGTGGTCGCGATTGGCATACCACCACTCGTGATACCGCCAAAGCTTCGGGTACATCTCCTCGAGGAACCCCTGGTCGCCGGTGCGCTCGTAGATGGCCCATACGGCCCACGCAGAAAGTGGCGGCTTCGTGTCGCGCCAGTTGTTCTCGGTGCTGTCGGCATAGATCACGTCGGGTACCATGCCATGTTCGTCTTGATAGTCGAACATCACACGGAGCTGATCCTTGGCGAGCTCGGGCACAAAGTTGGCAAGCGCCCGTGCGTGCTTCCACGAATCCCACGACCACACTCCGTGAAACCCTCGATACGCGTACGATGGAAACAGACCATTGTGGTAGAGGTGACCGAAGGGGCTCCTCCAATTGGTGATCAAAGTCTCTACCGCTTTGACCGCGAGCGCCCTGGTTTCAGGGGTCAGATGTTGCGGATCCGAAGCTCCCAGGGCATCGGTTAGGTATCCGGTCCATCGGGCACGGTTGCGTTCGAAGTGCGCTTCGGGCCGAGAGAGTACATCGTCGATGCTCCCTGCCTGGGAGGAGCGATCGACCGAATCGGCGTACGCCGAGACCGTTGCGTACAGCGTATCGCTGCCGCCGGAAGGCAGTGCCAGCGCGGCCCCGAGTGCCCGGTATCTGTTGCTGTCGGTTTCTATTTCAAAGCCTACCCCCCCAAACGACAGATCCACTATCGCTGGGTTTTCCTGGAACTGCACCGCGACACCGTTGGGCAGCGCATTGATCGAAGCTTCCTCGAGCATCAAGTCGCCCTGCCAGCCAATTCGCAAACGCCGAGGCAACTCACTGTCGTTCCGGACGTAGGCCCGCAGAAGCGCAGTCCTATTCGTTACGAAGATGAGATCCAAGTGAGCCGCTAGATCACCAACGTTCAGCACCTGTTGCACCCGCCCAGGGTAGTAATCCATGACGGTGGAATCGCTTTGCGACCAGTCGATGATCTCACCGGTACTTACGTCTTCTACCAGTAAGCGTTCGAAGCTCTTTCCCAGCCAGGTACCACCGTGCGTCAGGAGAAACGGGCCCGTGAAGCCGCCCCACGCTTCCCGGTTCGCGGAACCGGGAAGCCCGAAGTTGAACCACGCACCCATGTCCGAGAAGCTGAACACGCTGAGATCTCGCGGTTCATTCGGGACCCCGCGGACGTTGAGCACATTTGGGAAGTCCATCGGATCGGGGGCCGGCGGCGGCGCCTCATCATTTCCACACCCAGCCAATACGGCCAGCGCCCCGATACCGGGCAATACAGTCCGGCGCCGCAGCAACCACCGTCGCACCAGCCAAACGATCAAACTGGTCACGCGATCAGCCACCTTGCGCCGCAGCATCATTACGCCTCTTGAACAGGAAGTACACACCCACCCCGATCAGCGTGAATATCAATCCGACCCATGCGTGGAGCGGTCTCTCAACGAGCGTATTGATGACGAAAAAGACTGAGGTGCCCACGAAGATCATCGGAGTTATGGGATAGCCGAGTGTGCTGTACGGCCGTTCGACTTCTTTGCGAGTGCGGCGGAAGATGAAAACACATGCTCCGGCCATTCCGAAGAAGATCCAATCCATGAAGACCACGTAGGTGATCACGTCCGCAAACGTACCCCAGAACAGGAGCAGGAGCGCAGCCCAGATGGATTGAATCAGAATTGCGTTGACCGGTGTCCGAAACCTGGGGTGCACCTCCGCGAGTTTCTTGAAGAAGATCCCGTCGTCCGCCATGGCGTAGTAAATGCGCGGCGCTGACAGAGTGTATATCCCGGCCGTTCCCAACACACTTATCGCGATGACGATGGCTATCAGAGCCCCCCCAAACGGAATCACCGTGCTGATCGCGTCGGCGGCGACACTCTCAGAGGCGGCGATCTCGGACACGGGCAGCAAGAACATGTACGCCACATTGATGAGGAGATAGACCACAGCGACCACGAGCGCCCCAATGATCATTGCCCTCGGGATCGTGCGGCGCGCGTCCTTTGTCTCTCCTGCCAAGAAGCTCGCGTGTTGCCATCCACCGTACGACCACAGAACACCGATGAGAGCCAGCCCAAAAGCTCCCGCCAGACTTCCCGCCGGGAGGAGCTCCGTAGCCGGCGCGCTCATGGTCGTGGCACTGCCGAACAGGAGCCCGATTACGATGAGCCCAACGATCCCCAGCAGTTTGAGGCCGGTGAAGACATTGGAGAACACCTCAGCGGCCTTCACCCTCAGGATGTTGACCACTGTTACCAGCGCGAGGGCTAGAAGGGCGACGATTGTGATGCCCTGCTGGCTCATCGGGAACAAGAAAGCCAGGTAGGTCGCGAACGCGATGGTGAGAGCGGCGTTTGCACCGGATGTAATTACCAGCAGATAGGCCCACCCGTACAGAAACCCGAAGAGGTCGCCATAACCTTCTTTCAGGTACACGTATACTCCGCCTGGCTGTGGGAACATCGAGCCGAGTTCGGCAAAGGTGAGTGCACCCGCCAGAGCGATCACCCCGCCTAGCGTCCACACAGCGAGAATCAGCAAAGGAGTGGGAAGTTGAGAGGCGATCTGCGCTGGTGTGAGGAAGATCCCCGACCCGACACACGACCCGATCGCGACCATCGTGAGACCGTAGAGTGACAGCTCTTTCCGCAGCTCGGCCATACGGTTTATCTCCTTGTTCGGATGCTTAGGATATGCGGAAAACGGGACATGGGAAGGGTCTCTGGTGTACCGCATGTTGCGACAAGGTGATTTTGCCTGCATTCTTGTCGTGATCAATCACCATACTTGGAGACAATCATGCATCGATCGCTCGTCGCACTACTCGCGACAATCGCAATCGCACCTGCCACAGTCGCACAGGACGCCGCTGTTCAAATAGAGCCTTCCAGCAAGGTGGAGTTCCCGGTGGAGATCACCGCGGCTGGCAGCGGTGGCTCACAGGTGCTGGCCGGTGTCGGCATTCGGACGAAGACTTTCCTGAAGGTGAAGGTCTACGCATTTGGGCTCTACGTCGACGAGGCTCCGGCCCGCCAGGCACTCGGCTCATTCGCCAACCAGACCGCCCGCGACCTCGAGCGCAATCAGGATTTCTACGATCGCATTCTGGACATGGACTTCGGCGTGACTCTCAGAATGGTGATGACGCGCGATGTCGACGGGGAGACCATGGCCGACGCTTTCGACGGTTCCCTGCGCCCCCGCGTTCAACAGGCTGCGGCTGAGATGAATATGCCGGGCGGTGAAGCTGCGTTGGATACGTTTCGGGGCTACTTCAGCGTCGAGGAGATGACGAAAGAGGCTGAGTTGGTATTCTCCTGCACGCCTGACGGAACGCTGAGTTCGCTCGTCAAAGGGGAAGCAGCGGCTGATATTCGGTCTCCAGCTCTCTGTTGGGCCATGTTCGACACCTTCCTCGGCGATAAGCCGATCTCGAACGGCGGCAAGAAGACCGTTATCGCGAACATCCCGAATATCCTGGCCCGCAGCAACTGAGCTGCACTGGCACAAATGCACCCTCCTCCGAGAGCAATTCCGGAGGAGGGGCAGTTGTTCCTAGTTCTCCGGCCACCTCCCAGTCTTCACCTCAGCCAATATTGCTTCGTCCGGGTTGAGGATAATTTTCTTGGGCTCTGCATCCACTCGAGGCAACTCGGCCTCAGTCAGGGCACCGGATACCAAGATAGGGAAGTCGGCGTAGCTGCCGTCGTCGAACTCTACACGCACAGGTACAGACATTCGAAAATCTACCGGAACACCTTCCTGCGCCACACGCACTCGCACAGTGAACCCGCCTTCGGGCGAGGCGTCCACTCGGTGTGAATAGGAGTACGTTGGCAGATCATTGCCATACACCCACTGGTTGAAGAACCAGTCCATGTCCTCACCCGTGTGTTCCTCTACGACGTTCTGGAATTCTTCGGTCGTTGCGGCACTGCCCCTGTAAGCCATGTAGAACTCGCGGAGAACATTGGTGATCTTCTCATCCCCTAGTAGGCCCCTAAGCATGTGCAGAACGAACGCTCCTTTGTTGTAGACAATCAGCTGATAGTCTCCGGGATGCTCGCTCGAAGCCACACGAGTGCCGAGCCACATCGGTCCGGCTTCATCTCCCCGGTCAAAGATCTCCTTTCGCCACTCCTCCAACATCTCGATACACACTTCACGGTTGTTCAGCATGGCGTCGAGATACCACAAGGCGGCAAACTGAGAAATTCCCTCGGTCAGCCACTTGTCATGATACGTTTTCCCGTCAACGCCAACGCCCCACCATTGATGTGCGATTTCGTGAGCACGAAATACCTGGTCTGCCCCAGCATCCCTTTCCCCGAAGAAGGTCGCGTACGACAAGTGCACCATGCCAGCAAAGGCTTGTCCGTGACCGCCAAGGATCTCGGCAGCATAGATGTGACCATCCAGTAGCGGACCGAACTTCTCCTGGAAAAACCGCAGGCTGTTCGCCACGTCGGCGCCCACCTGCGCCTGCATACTGAGACCCGAGCGTGGCAACGGGCGATAGGGTATTCTGGTGACCAACACTGTCAGCGGGGGTATGCCGTCAGGCTGCAGAGGATACGCATCGTAGTCACCAAGGCTGAACGAATTCTCCTCGAACGACCTAGGTGTCACCCATCGAGTCGAAGTCATCCGCCCGTCGATACTCTCCTCCACCTTGTCACCCAACCCAACAAGGACAACCCTCTCGGGGGTGTGAAACGTCACGTCGAACGGCGTCTCTGCCACTGTCCCGTCGGCATCCCACGGATACCATCCGGTGGGCGTAGCAGTCAGGAACCAGTGTTCATCGGGGTAGTTGACGACGAAGTCGCCGTGGTACCTCAAAACGATCTCGAGCGGTTCGTCCCCTGGCTCCGGTTGGTCCATTCGAATCCACAGATAGGGATTCTCCTCTCCTTTGAAGTACGTGGCCGGTTCGCCGTTGCCCCACTCCACTTCATCCATCTCGAGGTCGTAATAGAGTGATAGCGGGAACCACGATGTCCCCTGTTTCACCCAATCCAGCGCCACTTCGGCCTCGGCGGAGAAATCCATGTTCCTCTCGATAGTACTCTCGATCCGATAGCTACCGACGCGAATCAAATCGCGTCTTCCTGGCGGGTCAGGCGTTTCGCCCGAGTTCTGTAGCGAGGAAAATTGGTTGATGATCTCCCGAGTCTCTTTCCTTCGAGCCTCTTTCGCTCGATGCCCAAACAGAATGCTTTCCGACGAGAATGGATCGATCTGGAAGAAGAACGGTTTGTTTCGATCTTCGCTGACATGCGCGTAAAAGAGTCCGTTCTCCTGGCGATTCAGGAACGTCATCATCATCCTGGTGTCAAAACGGTCACTGTCTTTGTCGCTTAAGTACTTGAGCGAGTGTTCGATCAGGTTGCGGACGTCGTTCGGAGGTGATCCGGCACCGAATGTCAGCGTTTGCTGCAGTTCCTCCAGCGTACCGTCGGCGAACATCATGAACAGGTTTTCAAACTGTTGCTCGACCTGCCGCGTCTCGTAGAACCGAAACAACTGCTCTTGTTCGACAGGGTTATTGGGAGCGAAAGAGAGTGTTCCGTCACCCAGGAACACGGCTGCAACCGTTCTGCCTGCCACCGGTGTGAGCAGGTAAATCGTTCCGGACTGAAGGTGCAAAGTGGCTACATCGCGAGTGATGGTGAGGTCACTGACCGCTGCCACGCCGTCCGAAGTTGGGCCGAGTTCCATCAACTCCTCGAACACCACCTCGTAATCGGGGAACTCCTGCTGAGACATCAACGGGGACGTGGAGAAGAAGACACCCAAGAAGGGAATGAGCATGGCGGCGCGCATCAGAGCTCCCAGTTAGATCGCCAGCAAATAGGCAATCTGGATCCGGTACTGTCAAGAACCTGAAGTGAAGCCCAGAAAGAGCGCTCTCCCGGGTGCACGCGCGCCGGTCACATCGGCATATTCGGCGTCCGTGATGTTCATGAGATCCAGATTCAGCCAACCCGCCACAACCCGCACGCTGAACCGCAGGTCCACACGCTGGAATGAATCCTCGCCTAGCCGTCGTGCATGCCGAGCGCACACCTGCGCTGATGTAGAAATACCTAATGATCGTTTCATACCGATGGTGAGCTGTTCCTTCAATGGACGGAGGGCGTATTTCGAACGGTATCCGGTCGCTTCCTCTGTATCGACCGACAAGGCCGTGCCCCCAAGCGTCCAGACGAACCCGAGTGGTCCGGCAATCTCCACCTCCGTCTCGACGCCTCTGAAGGTGGCATCCTCCACATTCCGCGTTTCCCACGGGTCGGTGTCGAGTGCATCCTCCGGCCGGGCCCAATCGATTAGAGAAGTGGCACGCCGCATAAACGCGGTCGTCGACAAGCTGAAGATGTGACCGCTGAACAGGTCGATTCCCAGTTCGCCCGACCATGCGCGCTCGGGGTTGAGATCGGGTCGCCCAACGTTCACCGGATCCTGGTAGTAGCGTTCGGTCCAAGTTGGAGCCCGAAACGACCTACCCAGAGATGTTCGGAAACGCATGTCCGGGTGGACGTTCACCGAACCCGAGAGGGAGGGAGAGAAGAATGCACCGAAACCCTGGTGCCAGTCCGTTCGCATTCCCAACGACAGCACCGCGGTACCCAGCTCGCCGACCAAGGCTTCTCCGTAGAGTGCACCGCGTCGTTCCGATCGATCGCCGAGGTTCGAGCTGTTGAGGCCGTCCCAGAAGATTTCCCCGCCAACGGCTACATTGACTCCGTTCTCAGCTCCGTAGCGACCCAAAAGAGTCGCCCCGCCCTGCGATGACGTATGCTGGTTCCGGTACAACGACGGATCTTCACGAACCAATACGAAGTCGTCGTCGTGTCGCCTGGCCGACAGGCGCATTTCCCACGAGAATGGACCGGCATCGTCAGATTCCCAACCGATCGACGCTGTATAGTGACGTGTCTTTTCAAATGAAGGGTACGGAGCATAGAAATCTCGAGCGCCGAAGTCTCTCCGCGATGCTCCGAACTCTGCGGCGATGCGCCCGGCGCTCAGTTCCTGGGTGAGTGACCCGTGAAACAGCACCGTCTCGTAATCGGTCCCCTCTCTATGTCCGTCCGAACGAGAGACCTCCCCACCCGCATTGATCGACACCCCTCGCTCCCCTCCCACCCCTCCACTGGCCGAGACCCTAACCGTCCTCCATGAACCACCCTGTATATTCGCCGACAACGGCACCTCGCCACTCCTCGTCACCACATTCACCACTCCCCCCATCGCATCCGCACCATGGAGTGATGAGGCCGCACCGCGGAGCACCTCGATGCGTTCGACTGCCTCCAGAGGCACTACCAGGTCGAGATCGAAGTGTCCGGTTTGAGGGTCGCTCATCCGGATTCCGTTGACCATCACCACTACCTGCTCGAAACTCGCGCCGCGAATGGAAAGGTCTCCTTGTGCAGGAGACCTGCTCATCACATCCACCCCGGTTGCCCATTCGAGAATCTCCGAGATCGTACGCACCGGAAGCGCAGATATCTCCTCGGCGGTCAGCAGCTGCACGCTACGTGTTGTCGCCGGAAGGTTGCGATCGATCCTGGAAACCGCCTGAACGCGCAAAGTGTCCAGCTCCATAGCGGTCTGCTGGCCGCGCAGGAGCTCAGGGCGGCAGACCAATGCCAGCAGAAGCCCGGCTGCGGCGAAAAACATCCGAGCCGGGCTCGTTGTTTTGAACAGACCGGTCACAGAATCACTTTCTAAACGTCAACGCATTAAACAGCAGCGGCCACGTCGCAATGGTCTGTCCGCGGTAGTTTGGTGGGAAACCAAAGAGGACCACGGATCCGTCCCCAACACCTGCTTCAACAAGTGCGGCTTTGCCGGCTATGTGCTCGTGACCGAGAACCCACCCCGACAGCAGCGGATTGCCGGATCCGAAACGCGCCAAAATGTCGATCGTTGGGTCGGCCACGTCGAACGCGCGGCTACTCCTCCAATACCAGGCGATATTTTCAGCAGGTACGCCGGCGGTGATGTCGTTGTCCGACGCCAGGTCGATGCGCAAGATCGACCCTGGAATGTAGAACTCGGAGCTGGTCAAACCCTCGACCGCGCTGCTCACACCAAGATCGAACAAATCAACTGCAAACTCTGTTGCCGCACCGATGGCCACAATCCGGCCCCCGTCCGCGACGAACCGCCGTACGGCCCCTTGTCCGTCGACTCCAAGCCCGCCGGTATAGGACGGCGGAAGCACGCCTGCCGCCCACCCTGTTCGAATCTGCTCGGCTCCCTGGTCCTCGAACAACAGCACGTCGTAATTAGAAAGTGCACCGCCCTGAATGTCGGCATCATGCAACGTGTCGAAGGGGATCGCATGCTGGTCGAGCACCCATCTGGTCCAACCTTCAGGCATAGGATCGCGCCACGACTTGTACACGGCTATCCTCGGAGCACGCCTGCCAACCAGAGCAGCCGGCGCTTCGTACGTGACGCCGTGAGCGGGAATGGGATCAGACAGTTGGACCGTCGGCACCGCATCCACCGATGTAGCGTCAATTTCCATGAGCAGAGGCAGAGTATGCGCGGTAACATCGTATGGCGCCTTGGGCGGGCCGCCCGGGTAGAGGCGTAGATCCGGGTACTCCTGCCGAGACAACAACGTGTTCGCAAACGAAGCGTACGGTTGGTTCATGGGAATCACGTAGGTCCCCGCTCCGTACGATTTGCCTTCAGCGGAAAAGGCAGACTGGGCGGTGTGGACCTCGACATCGCCGATTGTGAGGATTCTGAGCACCGCGTCCAGACCGGTAAGGTTGCCCTGCTCAGCCGGTATGATCCACGCGGCAGGCCATTCAGGCCACTTCTCTACGGCATTCTTGTTGATCTGATAGAAGTTCTCCAGCCAGTACCTTCGGTTCACCGCCGCGTTCGTGAGCAGTGCCATCACTCCAGCATCCATGTAGTCGACGATGTCCATCAGGCGCCATTCACCACCAGGCCAAACCACCGGGAAGTTCCATGCGCTCACCTTTGGATCCAGACCGCGTCGTTCACCCATGTCTTCCAAGGCAATGGAGACTGGTGAGGCAATGCCGATCGACGCGGTCTCACTCAAGATTCGGACACCGCCATGGTAATGCTGGTACGCTCGTGCAGGCGTAAACGCGTCATAAATCGCGTTCGTAACAACGCCTTTCATGCCCTTTGACAACGCCTCAGCAGCCATGTAAGCACCAAGTTGATTCACGCCCGATGTCAAAAGCGGGTCGATGTTCTGCTCCCAAGGATCGATGAATGGAGGGAAGAAGATGCGGGCACCGGTGCCACCCATTTGATGTATGTCATGGATTATCTGCGGATGCCATACGTTGTGAGCTTCGGTGATTGTCAGCTCGGTTTCGATTTGAGTGAAAGCGTACCAGTCGCGATTGTTATCGTGTCCGACGTATGGATGATAGAGTGTCGGCAGTGGTGCAGCTTCGTACTCCGTTCCGACCCACCTCCGGTACCAGTGCGTGATCATGTCCAGGCCGTCAGGATTGAGGCTCGGAATATCCAGCAGGATCACGTTGTCGAGGATCTCGAGGACCTTTTCGTCGTTGGACGTTGCCATGCGGTGAATCATCCGGGCCGCCATCTGCGGGCCGCCCACTTCAGTAGCGTGGATCCCCTCGGTGACGAGGGCCACCGTTTTGCCCTTATCCAGCAGACGTTCCAACTCAGCGGGGCCCGAAATCCGCCTAGGATCGGCGAGTTTGAGCTGGATCTCGTGGAGTTCATCGAGTCGAGCGTGATTTTCCGGGCTCGTCACCGTCACCATCAGATATGGCGCACCCCAGGTGGTTTCGCCAAGCGTGTCGAGGATGACTCTATCGCTTCTCTCGGCCAGAAGCTCGTACCAGCCGGTGAGCTGCTCCCAATCGGCGAGCCTGCGATCGTCCCCGAGATTGAAGCCAAAGAAGTCAACAGGCTCGGGAATTCCTTGAGCCGACAGGGGCAGTGCAACAAACAAGACGGCAATCAGAATAGTCGATACTCTGGTCATGTACACCTCGCTTGACTTGTCGAAACGCCCGTTTGGGGCACGAATGCGGTATTTGCGTTGCAGTGAAGGATGTACTCGCCTTCCTGCGGGGGCAATTGGCAGGTTTCGGGGTTGCCGTTGGTTTCGGTTTGTGCTAAATCGTAGGCGTCAGTTGATGGATCACCAAGTCGCCCAACCCAGATGGGACCCCGCGGTGGATGTTGAGCGTATAATGGGTAAGAGCCGGTGGATGCGACGACGGGACCACGGAAGCCCCGCCTACACTCATCCCAATAGCAACTTTGAGACACGTTTGATTGGAGTTGTCTCATGAAAGATCAAGCTAAAACCAAGGCTCAGCTGATCGAGGAACTGGAAAGCTCGCGCAAACGGATCGAGGAACTCGAATCCGGCGCTGCGGCACCTGAAGACTGGCTGCATCGCTTCATCGAGTTGTCTCCGTTGGGCGCGTTCATTTACAGGTTGGAATCTGACGGACGCCTCGTATTCACCGCCGCAAACCCCGCCGCCGACGAACTGCTTGGCTTGGATGCCTCCGTGTTCATCGGAAAGACGATTCAGGAGGCGTTTCCTCCCCTCGCGGAAACCGAAATCCCCGAGAGGTATACGAAAGCGGCGCGCGACGGAGAGCATTGGCACTCAGAGCAATTGGATTACGAGGACGACAAGATCTCTGGCGCCTTCGAGGTTCATGCGTACCAGATCTCCCCGGGCCATATGGTGGTCTTCTTTGCGAATATCACTGCTCGCAAACAGGCAGAAGAAAAGCTCCTCGAGAGCGAGCGTATTTTGCGCCAAAGCCAGGAAGTTGCCCAACTCGGTTCATATGACTTTGATATCGAGGCGGACCGTTGGACCAGTTCGCCGATTCTAGACAAGGTCTTCGGCATTGACGACTCCGTTACTCGCAACCTCGATCTGTGGGCGGAGATCGTACATCCGGAGTACCGTCTGGAAATGCTCAACTACTTCAAGACGAGGGTGCTCGGCAGAGGGAGGCCCTTCGACAAGGAATACACGATAGTCCGTCTCGACGGCGGCGAGAAGCGATGGGTGCACGGGCTGGGCACCTTGAACTTCGATGACAACGGCAAGCCTATTCGCATGACCGGTACGATTCAGGATGTCACCGACCGGAAGCGTGTAGAGGAGCGGCTCCGCCAAGAGATGGCATACATGGAGTCGACGATCCAGAGCATGCCGGGCCTCTTCTACGTCTTCGAACAGAAGAGTGGGCTCTTCGCCCGGAGAAACGCCAACTGGAGTCTAGTAACCGGCTATTCTGAGGAAGAGCTGGACGAGATGAAGGCGTTAGATTTCTTCGCCGAGGGAGAGGATCGCGATAGGTGCAAGCGATCTCAGAAGAAGGTGTTCAACAAAGGGCACAGCACCATGGAGAACAACCTTCTAACCAAGGACGGAACCAAGATTCCCCATTCCTGGAATGGCCGCCGAGTGAAGCTAGGCGACAAGAGTTACGTCATCGGCACGGCGATAGAGAGGTCAAAGCCTAAGTAGACGGCGTCAGCACGTACACCCCGCTGACTCGATCGACTAGGAGTTTTGCCACAGCACCCGCTTCCACGATGAATGTGTAGCGGGTGTTGTCTCTCACGAAGGTCATTCCATCGTCGAAACGCAATTCTGAGGGCTCACCCTGGCCAACTGCGGCGGTGAGGCTGCTCGAGTCTGTGTCTATCGTGACAACCAGCTCTCGCCCGCGACCAGGCCCGCTGTAAGTTCCCTTCAGCATACTCAAGTCGCCTGTATACACTCGCTCTGCCGGTTCCGCCGGCTCACCCAGTATCAGAGCGGCTATCTCGCTAGCGATGGCACCGGGCCCCGGAGGCCCTGTTGTGTTCACGAGGACGATCACGGAGAGGTCTTCATCGGGATAGTAGGTGACTTGGGACAGGAATCCGGGTATGCCGCCTCCGTGCCCAATCACATCGCGACCGCCAATCTCCAATACACTGAGGCCCTTCGCATACCGGAGAGGAGTTTCATCGTTCAAAGTGCCAGGGGTAATCAGCTCTCGATAACCTTCGGGCAACAATAACCCACCGCCTTGACCATCGCCGTGAAGAGCCTGGTTCCAGGCGACGAGATCCCATGCGGTCGAGCACAGCGACCCAGCTGCGTACGGCCACGTGTGGTCGATGTACCCTTTCCTGACCAATCCCTCACGCCCCGCATCGTACCCGTGCGCTCGCCGTTCTATGATCGCGTTGCTGCTGCAATAGCGCGAGTCGGGCATGTCCGCGGCAGCAAAAAGGTGCTCGCCAACGTAATCCTCGTATGCCTCGCCGGTGACTGATTCGATTATCAGACCGAGTAGGAAGTAAGCCGAGTTGTTGTAGATCAAAGCATCGCCGGGTGGGAAGTCGAGCGGTGCTGCGCTGAACATGGCAACGAGAGAGTCTCGCGGCAGCGATCTCGTGGCGATTGCGTCGAAGCCCTCCATCTCGGTGTACCCTTTGATGCCGGATGTGTGGTCCATCAGTCTGCGGACCGTGATGCCGTGAGCATCGGCCGGGTACTCGGGAAGGTACTCCGTGAAGACAGCATCGAGATCGACTAGTCCTTGAGCCACCAGCTGCAGAATTGCCACGGCCGTGAACTGCTTGGTCACCGACCCGATCTCATAGATAGCCCGTTCCGGCGTGGGTACGTGATACTCCAGATCGGCATAGCCGTACGCTTCGAGCAGAATCGTGTCGCCGCCCTGAACAACCCCCACCGAAGCTCCCGCTATCTGTCCCGCATCAATTGGTTCGTTTACGATAGAGTCGATGGCACGGACGATGGCGGCGCGATCGGACACCTGCGCCGAGAGCGTCGCGGCCTGTGCGAGCGCCAACAGGGCCGCTGACGCGGCCATCAAGACGTAGCGGAAATTCATGTCGATTCCTTTTTTTGTTTGATCCGGGGGCGTCCCTAAGAGAAAGTCCCCATCCGCAATACGGCAACTCGTGTGCGGAGTTGCAGGCGAGCCGTTGGTGAACGGGCAAACGCGTCAAGCAGTAGACTAAACGATGCCCGCGGAGTAGGATGGTTTGGCGGCGGTCCCAAGCTGCAATCCAACTCAGGAGCTAAACCCCACCATGAAGATCGGTTTCGATAACGAGAAGTACCTTGCGGAACAGACAGCGGCAATCAACGAACGTGTCGAGCAATTCAGCGACAAACTGTACTTAGAGTTCGGGGGAAAGCTCCTGTTCGACTATCACGCCTCGCGTGTACTTCCCGGATTCGACCCGAACGTGAAGATGCGGTTGCTGCAAAAGCTCAGCGACAAGGCCGAAGTCATCCTGTGTATCTACGCCGGCGACATCGAGAAGAAGAAGATGCGCGCCGACTTTGGGATTACGTACGACGCAGACGCATTGAAGTTGATCGACGATCTGGGTGACCGCGGAGTGAATGTGAGGGCCGTGGTGATCACCCGCTACGAGGAACAGCCAGCCGCCACCGCATTCAAAAACCGGCTCGAAAACCGCGGGATCCGCGTCTACACGCACAGATTCACGCGAGGATATCCGACCGATGTGGACACGATAGTAAGCGAGGCCGGTTACGGCGCCAACGAACACATCGAGACAGACAAGCCGATCGTCGTAGTGACCGGCCCTGGGCCCGGCAGCGGCAAGCTCGCGACATGTTTGTCTCAGTTGTACCACGATCACCGGAGAGGTCTCAATTCCGGCTATGCAAAATTCGAGACCTTCCCGATCTGGACCCTCCCTTTGAAGCACCCGGTCAACACAGCATATGAGGCTGCGACAGCCGAGATGCATGACGTGAATCAGATCGACCATTTCCATCTCGAGGCGTACAACGAACAGACGGTCAACTACAACCGCGACATCGACGCTTTTCCACTACTGCGCCGCATCATTGAGAGGATCACCGGGGCGGAATCATTCTACAAATCGCCGACAGATATGGGCGTCAACCGAGCGGGATTCGGAATCATCGATGACAGGGTGGTGAGGGAAGCGGGCAGGCAAGAGATCGTGCGCAGGTATTTCCGCTACGCTTGCGAACGAGCGATGGGGCTGGTCAACGACGACGCGGTCCAGCGCATCCAGATGCTCATGAACGGCCTCGATTTGCGACCTGAAAGCCGCATAGTCGTCGGTCCGGCGCGCGAAGCAGCCGTGCGCGCTCAAACGACAGGCAAGGGCAACAACGGCATATTCTGCGGCGCTGCGATCGAGCTGCACGATGGCTCAGTGATCACAGGCTGCAACTCACCCCTCATGCACGCCGCCGCCAGCCTCGTGCTCAACGCAACCAAACATCTGGCGGGAATCGACGATGACGAGCACCTATTGCCGCCGTCGGTGATCGACTCGCTGGGCCACATGAAAACCGACGTGCTAGGCGGTAAGCGAGTCAGCCTGGATGTGGATGAGGTGCTGATCGCACTCGCCGTGAGTACCTCAAATAACCCGGCAGCTCAGGCCGCACTGAGCAAACTGGAAGAGCTGCGCAGGTGCGAAGTCCACATGACGCACATGCCAACTCCAGGTGACGAGGCGGGTCTCAGGAAGCTAGGAGTGAACCTCACTAGCGACCCAGACTTCGCAACCAAGAGCCTGTTCGTAAGCTGACGATGGAGCTGCCAGCAGAACTGGAATTCGATCGGCTCGGCGCCGAGGAGAAGCTCCAAAAGGCGGTACCCGGATACATGAAACGGATCCGCGGTCTATACGAAGCGGTCTACGATCGTTTTGGAGAAGCCGGTCTCGACTTGATTCGCGACGTGAGCAGCAACTACGGAGCCGAGATCGGGGCCAATATCAACAGAAGAGGTGGTCTAAAGGGTGTGGCCGCCGTCGGCCGGTACCTTCTCAAGGTGTTTGATATCGTCGGTGGAGATTGGGAGGTGACCGAGTTTTCAGAGGACCGTCTCATCATCGCCGTGCGGCAATGCCCATTCCCAATCGAGAACCCCGAGGTTTGCCGTGCACACACGAGCATGGAGCAGACGCTAGTAGCGACCTTGGACGAGAATCTCCAATATCGCATCGGGTGTTCGATACCCGATGGCGACTCATACTGCGAGCACATCCTCGAAAGGCGGCCGGCCGAAACTACTCCGCCCGCATAGCCGACATCGGATCGACACGTGCGGCTCGGCGCGCCGGTAACCATGCCGCAACCAACGTCACCAGACCCAACAGTGATGCAACTGCAACAAGTGTGAGAGGATCCGACGGCGCGATGTTGAACAGCACACTTTTCATTAGCGGCGTCGCAAGCAACGATAGCGCCAACCCGATTGTGACCCCAATGCCAACCACGGCCATTATCTCCCACACTACCATCCCGAACACCCGCCTCCCACTCGCGCCAAGTGCGATCCGAATACCCATCTCAGCCGAACGTCTCGAGACCACAAACGCTACGACTGCATAGAGCCCCAAGCTCGCCAACAGCAAAGCCAGACCTCCGAAAACGCCGAGCATGCCGGCAGCCGCCCTGGGCAACGCCAATGCTTGTGATATGTGCGCCGACATCGTGCCAGCCTGGTGTACGGGCACATCGTTGTCGATGGACCGGAGCTCTCGCCGCATCATGGCAACGGTCTCGCTTGGATCACCTGCTGTCCTCGCTACTACATACGCGCGTGACACTCCGGAATACTGAGCCAGCGGGCGGAAGAACATCGGGGTAGGCGGTTCGTCGGGCGACCGCACCTTGAAGTCCTGCACGACACCAACGACACGCACCCACGAATCTGGGTAGCCTTGATGACGATATCGTCGGCCCACTGCATCAGGCGTTCCAAAGTAACGGAGCGCAAAGGTCTCATTGATCAAAGCGACCCGCTCCGTGCCATCAATATCTGTATCGGTGAAGTTGCGACCGTAAACCACGGGCACCTGAAACGCAGCGAGGAGTTCGGGGTCGATGAACCCATAGATCACTTCTACCTCGCCCGTACCGGTTACCTGCTGGTAGTCTTCCACCTCGAGCGTGCTGGATCCCCCCGAGGCACTGGTAGGTAGCCGAGTGGTCATACCGACCGATTCCACGCCGGGGAGTCCGCCAACCCGCCGTCGTAACTCGGCGAAGATCTGCCTTCCGGCCTCGCCCTCGTAGCCTGCCTCACGAACGTCGACTTGCAGGACTGCGATTCCGTCGGCAGAGTACCCTAGGTTCACGCTCTGGGCGTTCTTCAGGCTACGGATCATGAGTCCAGCTGCCACCAATAGAACGATCGAGGCTGCGACTTGAATAACCACCAAGATGTTCCTCATTCCCAGCCAGCGTCGGCGTTGCGACGTCCGCTTGCCGACGTTGAACGCCTCATTGGAATCCTTCAGACTCGGTACCAGGTCGGGCCTGGAGGCTTTGAGCGCGGGCGCCAGGCCGAACACCACGCCGGTCAACACCGACAGACAGAGGGCAAAGCTCAACACCCTAAGATCGAGATTCACTTCTATCGTGACGGAAAGAGGTAGCGGGGGTTGTTTGGCAACCAGCAAGCGGCCGCCGGCATGAGCAAAGAGAAGGCCTACGACCCCGCCGGCGGTGGATAAGATCACGCTTTCTGTCAGAAGGTGACGCACCAAGCGGCCACGCGTCGCGCCTACAGCGAGCCTGATTGCCACCTCTCGCCCACGAGTCGAGGCGCGTGCCAGAAGGAGATTGGCAAGGTTACCGCATGCGATCAGCAAAACCATGCCGACCACGGCCATTAGCATTGCACCCCCAGCGTATAGATAGGTGTCGCCGTCCGGGTGCTGCCGGACGCGGCTGGCGGGGTACACCGTGATGTCCCGACCTTCATTGAGATCGGGATAGTCGGTTGCCAATCGCTGAGCCAAAGTGTTCATCGCCGCCTGCGCCTGCTCCGAGCTAACGCCGGGCACCAGGCGGGCAATCGCCAAGAACCAATGATCTTGCCTACGCTCCAACGTGTTCCAGTAAAAATCGCCGCCGACAGGCCCAGCTGATGAAATGGAAAGCCAGAAGTCGTTGTCGATTCCAGGCAGTACACCGGTGTATCCTTCCGGCCCAACACCGATGATCGTCACTGTAGCCCCATTCAGCCGTACCGGGCGGCCCAAAATATCTTGATCGCCTCCGAAGAGTTTCTGCCAGGAACGAAAACTCACGACCGCAACAGGTTGCCCGCCGGGCACATCGTGGAGCTGTTCGAGCCATCGCCCTCTCGAGGGCGAGAGGCCGAGTACCGACATGTACCCCGATGTTACGTAGGAAACGGTGACTTGCTGAGCTTCACCCGCATCGGTGTAATACCTAGCAGTCCTGGCATTTATCATCGCCATTACACCCGAAAAGACATCGGTGAACTCGGCCATGTCGCGATAGGCGGGATAAGAGTTGGAGCTGGGATTTCCGTCGTCCGAATCCTGGTAGATCCAGACCAACTCTTTCGGATTCTCCCACGGAAGCGGACGGAAAAGCAGTGAGTCGACGACGCTGAAGATGGCGGTGTTTGCACCAATCCCAAGAGCAACGATCACAATGGCGATCGAAGCGAACCCGGGTGATCTGGCCAGAATCCGAATCGAGTGTTTGATATCCTGAATGACGGACTCCAAGTGCGGACCTCTACTTCCAGGTGAAATAGCAGGTTCCAAAGATGCGGGGCGCGCGCTGGGCGCCTTCACCCTCTTCAGGCCCCACTGTTCGAGCCTTTCGGGCAATGCTGTCTTCCCGATATCCCGGAGCGTCTCTACCCAGAACCCAAGCCGAGCCTTGAAACGCCCCTGTTGATGTGCCCGACCTAACCGAGTACTGAAAAGCTCCTGCATCCCGGCACCGTACTGCTGCCTGAAGTTTTTCGGGTAACAGAACAACAGGACTCGAAAGAGCCATTCTTCCGAACGCCACCGCACTCGCGGTGCGGTCTTATCAGATCGCGAATCCGACACTCTCAGCGTGCCTCGTGCAGCACCTGTCGCTGCTTGGCCACTTCCACTATGCGCTGATACCTCAGCGCTTCGGCCTCGAGAACGGTTCTCCCAGCATCAGTGATCGCGTGGAATTTCCTTCGCGGATCCTCGTCTACCGCAGGAGGTGGCACCTCTCTGACGAGCCCGTCGCGCACCATCTCCTTGAGCGACCTGTAGAGAGTTCCCGGGCCGAGGCGTACTGCGCCATTCGTCGCCTGCTCTACTGCATCGGCAATGCCAAGACCGTGTTGTGGATCCTCGGAGAGAGCCAGGAGAATGTGAAAAACAGCTGGTTTCAACACAGAGTCGAATTGCGATTCCGTAGACGCCATCTGTCGAGCCTTTGTGGTGGTTTTGGATATCTATCCATTATAGATATATCCATTTTGGATAAATAGCAACACAATCAATGCGTAGCCCTCGAAAAGTGATCGTACCCTACCTGTGCAGACCCTCGATCCTGGCCATGAGCTGATGCTGGTCGGCCGCACCGGACGCGCCCATGATGCCCTCCCCGGTCCGAACCACTCCAACCAGACCTTGGTAGGGGATCTCTCGGAACAGCACAATATGACCGTTGTGCGCGGTCGATTCCCAGGCGCCCGACAGACGCTCCCATATGGCGTTGATCGACTCATGAGCAGTCGGGAGCATCGCAAAGCCCTGCCATGGTTCCGCACCATCCTCAGCGTATTCGGCATACATGCAGTCGCTCAGCTCTGTGAGCCCGAGGAATCCTTCGCGCTGAAAACCTGCGGTGCCGGGCAAACGGCCATGCTCTGGTAAAAGCGCGAGTTCTTCGGGATACTCCGACGGCCCCGGAAGCGCATTTGAAATGGCCTCGAGCAACGAACGGCCGTTCTCTTCGGTGAGTTCCCCCTCGAACACATTCACCTTCACATACCTGCTGCCCTTTAGGAGAAGTGCCTGGTAGGGCGGTGAGATGATTGCTTCCGTGGCGCCCGGAATCTCGATTCCCGGATCGGGACGCTCTCTCACGTAAACGCCGAAAGCATTGAGAGGTGTACCCAGGTTGTAGTAGTCGACGGTCACCACTAGGCCGCTCGATTCCAGGTCCCCCGTGTGACAGGTCTCGAGCTCGTATTCGACGAACAGCTCGGCGGCGCCGTTGATGTACTCCCAGAGATTGTCGGCCGTGTACATCCGGACGTCACTGGCTACCGACCAGCCGTCTAGCTCGGGGAAGCCCACCTCCTGGCTCGCGCACGGAATCGCGAGGCTGACGGATGCAAGGGCAACCACTGACTTGGTCCACAAAACTCGACTCAAATTCACTTAGTGTCTCCTGTAGTACTGCTTCCTCCAATTACCCCAAAGTCAGCATTGAGTGCGCTGCGAGCATCCGTGGTTTGATCTCGAACCCATGCGGACAAGCTCCGTTGCACGGAGCGGTGCAATCGCCGCATGTCGAGCCCTTGGCACTCGCCAACGATGCGTACCTGCTCATGGCATGCTTCTCACGCCCCTGCCCTTCGAAATAATACGCATACCTCATGATTCTGCTGACCGGCACCTCGTTCGGACAGGCTCCCGCACACTCGACACATCCATGCCTGCAATAACGTGAGTTTGACACCCGTCCCAACTCTTCGAGCATCTGCTCATCCGCTTCCGAGAGGCTAGTGCCAGAGATCGCAACAACACGGTCAATGTTGTCGAAATCGTTGAGGCTAATGCAGACCGTGTGCGCGTCGGGGTTCTGGAGCACCCACTGAATGCTGCCGAATCGCAGTTGGTCGTCTGTACGGAGCCCAAACCGCTCGGTGAACTCTCTCTCTACTTCCGACATGTTGTCGGGATCAAACTTGTCGTAGTGGAGTACGCCAGGCGCACTCTTCATGATTGTCGCGCCAACGTTGTTTGCCTTGCACGCTGCAAGAACCTGTTCCCCACCTTCGCGATTCATGTAGTTGTAGACGAACAACATCATGTCGAAACGCCCGTCCTCAGCCGCCGCTAGAAGCACATCGGACATGTTTCCCTGCCCGGTCCTAGAAGGTCCGTGGTAGGACACGCCGCCGAATTTCACCCTTCCCTCGGCCTTCATGCGTTCGATTGCCGCATGGTAGCCTGGGTGATCTAGGAACTCGACCGTGGGCGTGTGGTGCAACGAAAACGCATCGATGTAGTCGGTGTTCAGGCGCTCCAGACTCTGACGGATTCGGTTAGCTACCTCCTCCTCGGTCTCGCCACCGCGAAACACCGCCTTCGTCGCGATGAAGATGTTTTCCCGGCCTATATGTGGTATTGCTTCGCCAATCGCGCGTTCCGCGGCGCCGTTCCCGTAAGATTCCGCGGTGTCGAAGTAGTTGACACCCTTATCGAAAGCAGCGCGGACGAGCGACGGTTCCCTGAGCGGGCCTGTTCCAAAACCGATGTCGGAAACTCGCCAGCCTGTCCGGCCAAGCGTGCGGTAGGTCTGAATGTGAGGTTCCTGGCGGTCAATTCCTCCCAATGAGCCAGGAGACCGGCTCGCACCAGCCGATGCAGGTGTCGCGGAAACCGCTATGCCACCGGCTATCGTGGCACCGCCTGCACGTACGAAATTCCTGCGAGAAATGCTGCTGTTCCTTGGTCTCTGGCATGAATCTCCGCCCATCAAAAGCCTCCTCTTGATTTGCTCATAACCCATTCCCCCTTCCCCGCCCCTACCCCAACGTCAACAACGAATGCGCCTTCAGCAGCTGCTGCTGAACGTCCAACTTGTTCGGGCAAGCTCCCGTGCATGGCGCACTACAGTTCTCACATGCTGAAGCGTCGGCTGCCTCGAGATCCGCATACTTTTGCATGGCGTACTTCTCGTAGCCCTGCCCCTCGTAATAGTAGGAGTAGCGCATGATCGTGCTGACAGGCACGCCACTCGGGCAGCTGCCCGCGCAGTCGAAACAACCATGCCTACAATAACGGTCGTTCAAGACGGCACCGAATTCCTGCAGCAATTGACCCTCAGCCGGCGTCATCCTAGTGCCCGAGAGCGGCATCACCTTATCCACGAGCTCGAAGTCGGTGAAGCTCACATTGGTTGCGTGCATGTCTGGATTCTGCATGACCCAATGGATGCTGGCGAGGCGCAGTTGTTCCTGTGTTTCAATGGCAAAACGCTCCACGAATGGCCGAGTGCGTTCGTACGTCTCCTTCTGACGATCGGCCTGCGCTTGGAGCCGGTCCAGCGCCGATTGGCGAGTTCCACCCCTACTCACCATGCGCTCCACCATGCGTTCCTGCGCCTCGGTGAGGTTGTCGGGATCGACTGGCTCGAATTGCAGCACGCCCGGGGAGGTCTTCATCGCCGTCGTTCCAACGTTGTTCGCTTTGCAGGCCGCCAATATTCGGTCAGAGTCTTCGTGGTTCAGGAAGTTGCACACCAGCAACATCACATCGAATCGCCCATCTTCCGCAGCAGCGCACAACACGTCGGCCATGCTGTCTTGTTCGTCGTTACGTGGGCCGTGGTATGAAACGGCCGCGTGACGGACACGGCCTTCGGCCTTCAGAGTCGCGATCGCAGCATGGTACCCTGGATGGCTGAGCGCCTCGATGGTCGGCGGACCGTGAATGCCGTGGGCATCGATGTAATCGGTCTGAAGGCGTTCCAGGCTGCCCCGAATTCGGTTCAAGATCGTCTCTTCAGTATCGTCGTCGCCGATACGCATCCTGTCGTGAATGAAGACGCTCGACCTGTCCACATGTTGGAGGGCTTCTCCAATGACCCGTTCGGTCTCGCCGCGGCTGTACCCCTCCGCGGTGTCGATGAGGTTCACACCCTTGTCGAGTGCGTAGCGGACGACAGAGGGCTCTCTCAGCCTATTGGTGCCCATCGCGATGTCGGAAGCCTGCCAGCCAGTCCGGCCTAGTGTGTTGAACCGTCGCACTCTCGCTGAACGATCGCCAAATCTCGGGAACAAACCGGCGGCCGGGCTGGCGCTGGCCTGAGTTGGTGTCACGCTGATGGCAGCTCCACCAGCCAAGGCAGCACCTCCAGCCCTGACAAAGTTCCTACGAGAGAGTTCATCGTTCTTGTGGTCCGGCTGGGTGCCCTTGGTCATGACTTCCTCCAGTCGTCTGAAGTTTCCCGCTCAAGGCAGTACTGGTCCACTGGGCGTGCTCGTCCAATGGGATTTCTCTATTGTATACGCAGAATCGGCGCCCGGGGTTGACCAGAAAGCATAAATCGCCGGGCCACATTCAAGTATAACCATTTATTGCGTCGCGTTGCCTGCACTTGCAGAACATCCACTGGTACTATGTATGTTACTACTTCGTCATAAGTTTTTCTCTGGAGGTTACAGATGCATCGGCGCATGACCCGACGCACTTTCATTGAAGCCGCAGCAGCAGGCACCGCTGCCATGAGCCTTTCCCCGTTTCCCCTGACGCGTCAATCCCGCTCCGATATGGCAATTGTGACGTGGACGACACCTGAGGACAGCGACGAAGCGATTGCCCACGAGGCACGAAGACTAACCGAAGAGGCCATCAATGCTCTCGGAGGAATGAGCCGCTTTGTCTCGAACGGTGACGTAGTCTGGGTCAAGCCCAACATCGGCTGGGACCGGCGTCCCGAGCAGGCGGCAAACACGAATCCTGACGTCGTGGCAACAGTGGTTCGTCTCTGCTTGGAAGCGGGAGCCAAAACCGTCAAACTCTCCGATTCCCCTTGCAATGACGAGCGGAGGACGTTCGTGCGCAGCGGCATCAAGGCAGCAGCTGAAGAAGCCGGTGCAGACGTGTTCTTCCTCGACCGACGCAAGTTCAGGCGCATGGACATCGGCGGGCAGAATCTGAGGTCATGGGAGGTTTACACCGACTACGTGGAATGCGACAAGCGGATCAATCTACCGATCGTAAAACACCACAGCCTGACCCAGATGACCCTCGCCATCAAAAACCTGATGGGTATAGTCGGAGGAAACCGCAGCCAGCTGCACCAGAACCTCGGCCCGGTAATGGCCGATGTCGCCAAGTTCGTTCCGTCCGACCTCGTCGTGATGGACGCCGTCCGCGTGTTAACGGGTAACGGCCCTCAGGGTGGCAGCCTCCGTGATGTGGAGAGGAAAGACATCGTAGCAGCCGGCATCGACACAGTGGCAATGGACGCGTATGGATCGACGCTGTTCGGCTACGAGCCGGACCATTTCACGTCCACCAAGGCAGGCGAGGCAATTGGGCTCGGCACATCGAATTTTGAAAGTCTGAACCCGCGCCGGCTGGAAGTATCCTGACCAGGGCCGCCGCTGACGCGGCGGCTTCCTCAATTTCGAAAACTGGAGTGACTATTGGCAGCTGACAGAGTTTCCAAGAGCCGCTTTGCCGTGTTTGCACCAACCCTGGTGAACTTCCGCCGGCTTTCGCAATTCCTTTTTCTCGTCCTCTTCTTCGTCCTGTTGATACGCACGACTCTCGTAGGTGAAGACGACACCGAACCCTGGGCAACCTTCTTCTTCGACATTGATCCGCTGATTCTTCTATCGACGCTCTTCGCGTCGCACGCGGTGTTGTCGGGAATGCTGCTAGCCCTGGTTACGGTAGCGTTGACGCTACTTTTGGGTCGCTTTTTCTGCGGCTGGGTTTGCCCCGTGGGAGCAACGTTCAACATCGTGAGTTGGGCGCGCAAAGCGCCGCTTCCGAAGCTGATCAAGACGGGAGCATGGAATCAGTGGCAGAAGAGCAAATACCTGCTGCTCACAGGCTTGCTCGTTTCCGCACTCGCGGGTTTGAATCTGGCCGGCGTGTTCGATCCATTTTCGCTCTTCTACCGGACGATGGCCACCAGCGTCTATCCGGCATTCCAATGGGGAGCGGAGCAGCTTTTCGGTTGGATTTACTACACCGATCCTGGTATCGGCCCCGTCCGCCTGACGCTGATATCGGAACCCATTTACAGTGTGCTTCGCGACTACGTGCTCACTAACCAGCCGTTAGCATACGCCGGCGGCGTGCTGATTGGCATTCTGTTTGTGTTCCTGGTTGTGATGGCACTCTTTCACTTCAGGTTCTGGTGCCGATATCTGTGCCCGCTGGGTGCACTGCTCGGAGTGTTGTCGAAAACCGGGAGAATCCACCTCATCCTGAACAACGACCGTTGCAACGACTGCAAGATGTGCGTCGCTTTTTGCCCCGGCGCATGCGACCCTCATCTCTCGGGTCGTTGGAAGAAGGAAGAGTGTTACCTCTGTTTCACCTGTAGGGATGCGTGCCCCTCGGCGGCAATTTCCTTCGATATGAAGTTGGGAGACATGTCCAAGGAGTTGGTGGGCGCTATCGAAGCCGTCGGGCATACCGAATCTGTGGTTGGGGAAAACGATGGCTAAGAAGCGAAAGAAGTCGCGTCCGAAGCACAAAGTTGGCCGTCGTGCGTTCTTGACGGCTGCCGGTTCTGGTGCGGCGGCGGCGGTAATGCTGAAAGTCCCGCCGTACGTACAGGGCAGAACTTGGAACCCCGAGCTCATCAGGCCGCCCGGTTCACTCGCCGAGAACGAGTTCCTGGAAAAATGCGTCCGCTGCGGCGAGTGCATGAAGGTGTGTCCGACCAACGCCATTCACCCGACGACGCTCGAGGCCGGGCTAGCCGGGATCTGGTCTCCCTTTCTCATCATGAGCGTAGGATACTGTGAATACAACTGCACTCTTTGCGGGCAGGTTTGCCCAACCGGTGCAATAGAGGAACTGACGCTCGAGGAGAAGCAAGAAGTATTCATTGGGACCGCACATGTCGATCGCTCACGTTGCCTACCGTTTGCTTTCGACAGAGAGTGCATCGTTTGCGAAGAGCACTGCCCCCTGCCGGAGAAGGCGATCTGGTTCCGAGAAGTGACGGTAATCAACCACGCCGGGGAAGAAGTGTACCTCCAACAGCCGATCGTGGACGCAGAACTGTGTATCGGATGCGGCATATGTGAGGAGAGCTGCCCGGTCAACGACCCGGCGGCAATCCGAGTCACGAGCGGCGGCGAGTCCCGGAATCCAGAGAACCAGTTCCTACTGGACCTGGGTTCGCCTTACGGATGACGAGCCAATCGCCGTCACGCGATTGGCTCGTTTGCCATCTGGCCGGGCTGACCGGTTGACTCCAGTACGCTCGTCCAGATGATGCCCTCCGGGTCGATCCGCTTGCGCTTGCTCACAGCGAGTTCGAGTGGAACGTGGATGAACCGGTTGTTCCAGGACCCGATCAGCAATCCCGTCTTCCCTGCCATCCCAGCGTGCGCCGCATGTTGTCCGAGGAACCCGCAGAAAATCCGGTCGTTGGGATTTGCCGGTACTGACCGGATGGTGTAGCTGGGATCTATATACTTGACCGAGTGACGCATGCCGCGTCCAGACAGATATTCGCCGATCCGCTCCTTCAGGTAAACCCCAATGTCGTCGAGGATTGCGTTGCCAGACGCGTCCTCTCCGCGGTCACCCTCGAACAAGTGCTGTCCGGATCCCTCCGCCACGACCACTAGCGCATGGCCACGGGCCTGAAGCCTCTTCTCGAGAACCGGCAAGAATCCCTTAGGTGGATCCAAATGGAACGGCACCTCCGGCACCAAAACGAAATTCGCGTCGGCCACCGCCAGCGCCGCGTTCGCCGTGACAAATCCCGAGTGCCTGCCCATCAACTTCACTATTCCCACCCCGTTGATCGCCCCCCTCGCTTCGATGTGTGCCGCCCGCAAGGCATCCACGGCGGTGCTAACAGCAGTATCGAATCCAAAGGTCCGCGACACCACCCCAATGTCGTTGTCGATTGTCTTCGGTATGCCGATCACGCCGATGCTCAGGCCTCGTGACTCAACTTCCTTATGGATCTCGTCGGCGCCACGAAGCGTTCCATCTCCCCCGATCGCGAAGAGCAGTCGGACGTCTTCCCGATATAGGGTGTCGACCATCACATCCACCGGTTGGGGACCGCGAGACGATCCCAAAAAGGTGCCGCCATCCTCATGGATGGTCCGGACGACGTCGGCGGTCAGGTCGACGAACGGCAAATGTGAGTCGGGATTGAGCCCCGTGTAGCCGTACTGAATCCCCTTGATGATGCGCACGCCGTAGTTGTAGGTGAGCGTGTGGACGATGGAACGGATGACATCGTTGGTGCCCGGGCAGAGGCCACCACAGGTGACTATCGCCGCTTTCACGTTGAGGGGATCGAAGAACAGCTTGTCGCGCGGACCGGCTTCCTCGAACGACAGAATCTCGCCCGTCTTGTCGAGCCTTTCCGCCAGATGCTTCTCCGACGTGTCGTATACGACTCTCGACGCGTCGTCGACATACCGCATGTGGCGAACTGGCGATGCTACCGTGCGTTTTCCGAGCGATACGATCTCAGTTTCCAACCGGTCGCTGGAAAGAGGAGGCACGCTGCTCATGTGATCCACCCTCCTTTTGCTTGCGTGCTCACGCGGCCACCATCGGCCAACACGACAAGGCTCAAAATACTACTCTCAACTATCGGTCTCCGCCTGTCGAAACTCAACGCAGGATCGGCGAACGGTCTAGAGCGACGTTCCGCATACAAGCACACAATGCTACAGTTAAGAAACGCAGATCTCAACGTCAAGGAGCGCTCCATGAACCGCGCCGAACTCGATCCCCGCCTGCCGCTGATTCAGGATGCCGACCTGGCCGGAAAGATCGTCCTTGTGCGGGTGGACCACAACGTCGTGAAGAAGGGAGTGATTCACGATCCCTACCGGATCGACGCGACCCTCGGCACACTTTACAGCATCGTTGAGAGCGGTGGCCGCCCGATTCTAATGACCCACGTGGGCCGCCCGAAAGACAAGAAGACGGGTCACATTGCGGTGAGCGATGACAGTTCGGTCGAGCCCGTAGTGGATTACTTGGAGCGGAAGCTCCACACGACCTTCGCCGTGCCCAAGTTTCACGTAGATCCGGAAAACGGCATAGAACAGATCGACACATCTGTAAACTGGCACATCAGAGACCTCGAAGAGCGGCGTATCGGCGGGATCTATCTCCCGAACACCAGGTGGTTCATGGGTGAGGAAGCCCGCGGTCAGGCCAAGGACGCGCTGGCGCGTCAGCTTGCGGGATTGGCGGACGTATTCGTGAACGACGCATTCGGATCGTGGCAGCCACATGTGTCGACAGTCGACGTAACCCGCTATCTGCCATCGTTCGCAGGATTCCTGTTGCAGAAGGAACTCATCAATCTCAAACATGTGCTCGAGCCACAGCGGCCGATAGTGGCGGTAGTTGCCGGCGCGAAGTACGACACCAAGATCGGTCCGTTGAACGAGATCTATCGCAAAGTCGACCACCTGATCCTCGGCGGAGTCATCTACAACACATTCCTCTGCGCCAAGTACGGAGTGCGTATCAAGGGCGTGAGCGAGTCCGATATTGCCGCGGCCGGAGACCTCGTCAAGCAGGACGCAAAGGCAAAGAAAGTCGTCGAGTTGCCGGTGCTCGTAGAATCCGACGTATTCCCAAATCGGGAGGATGGCAAGTTCCGGGAGATTCGGATCGGCGATTTTGAGGAAGGCAAGGAATACGGCTACATACTCGACGTGGCGCCGGAGTCATTCGACACACCCGAGGTAGCCGACGCCATCGGGTCGGCGAAAACGATATTCGTGAACGCAGTCATGGGCCTTACGCCACACTTCTGCGACGGTTCGGAAAAACTCGACCGCACCATAGACAAGAACCACGACGCAATGAAGTTCTACGGAGGTGGCGACACACTTCAGGAGTTCAAGAGCCTCTCCCCGGGTCTCTACCTGGCTGCGATGGATAGCGCTCAATACTACTTCTTCACTGGCGGCGGAACCGTTCTGAAAGCGATCGAGGAATCGACTCCGTACGGGTTGGAACCGGTGAAGGCGCTTATGATCAACGGCGGAGAACAGCCTCAAAAGCTTTAGTGGTCGGAGAAGAACCATGACAAGGCCATCTCACTTTGGACGAGCTGCAGGAATGCTGGGTTGGTTGTGCGTTGGAGCGGGATGCGGAGAAGTCGGTGATCCGACAGATCCGTTCAACCCGGATGATATCCCCGAAGATGCGTTGATCGCCGGACACGAGACGGTTGCACAGTTCAGCTCGATACCAACAACAGTATTGGACCATATCCGGGCCAACTACAACTTCTACTATGGCCACACCTCGCACGGCAGCCAGATAGTCACGGGGCTCAACATGCTTGCCGCCGAGGGCGCGGAGTACGGGGTTCCCAACTTCCACGAGGTCGGAGACGACCTCGGGCACAATGGGGACGTCTCCTGGGCAGCCGCCACACGTACGTACCTCGATGCGCATCCTGGGGAGTACAACGTCGTGATGTGGTCGTGGTGTGGCGGTGTGTCGGACAATACCGAGACAGGCATCGACACCTACGTGAACACGATGGCGCAACTGGAGACTGAATATCCAAACGTTCTGTTCATCTACATGACCGGCCATCTGGACGGCACCGGCGTTTCGGGAAACCTCTACGCTCGCAACAACCAAATCAGGGCGTATGCTACTGCCAACGACAAGGTTCTCTTCGATTTCGCCGACATCGAGAGCTACGATCCCGACGGCACCTACTATCCTGATGCGTCAGACAACTGCGGTTGGTGTTCGACTTGGTGTGCGGGTCACAGCTGCCCGGCTTGCGGCAGCTGCGCTCACTCACATTGCTTCAACTGTTACTTGAAAGGCAAAGCCTTCTGGTGGATGATGGCCCGCGTAGCAGGTTGGGATCCGTCAACCTAGCACCAGGTTCCGGTGTGCCCTCGCCAACATGGTCTTGGTCGCCACGCCGTGCGGGCACGCCGACTCACAATCGCCCGCGCACGTGTCGCATTCGTCGGCATTGGCACCGTTGAGTCGTGCGTACTTCTCCATCGCCAGCTTTTCCCTGCCGTGCGCCTCGAAGTAGTGGTTGTAACGGAGTATCGTGTTGACCGGTACTCGCTGCGGGCAGGATGGCTCGCACTCACCGCACGCATGGCGGCAGTAAAACCTCCCCAGCAACGTTCCATAGCTGTCCAGCATCTCACCATCTGATTCGCTGAGCCGCTGCCCCGAGAGCGAAACAAACGATTCGAGCACATCAAAGGTGTTGATGGTGGGGCAGACCGAGTGCACCCCAGGATTGTCGAGAACGAATTTCGTGGCAGCCTGACGCACTTCATCCGTCGATTGGAGACCATAACGCTGCCTGAATTCGGCCGCTCCTGCCGCGAACGCGTCGTATTCGTCCGCGAGCCGTTGCACTCTCTCCGGAATCTCCCTGCCGCTCTGCCGTCTCTGCTCGTTCGCTTCTGCAACCCGTACATTGACGTTTACAGGGTCGGTCTTCATTAGCGTGACGCCCATATTCCTGGACCGACACATTTCAATGACCCGCTCGCCTTGCTCCTTCTGAAGGAAGTTGTAGACGAACAAGGCAACATCGAACCTGCCGTCTTCCGCCGCGGCCCCGATTACGTCTTCCATCGTATCCTGTGTACGGCCATAAACCGAATGCTCGGTGCCGTGGTTGGAAAGCCCTGAGAACCGCACCTTCCCCTCGGCCTTGAGCTCCTCGATCAGCCTGTGATACGGCTCATGTTTCACCTGGTCCGCAACGGGTGTCATGTGGATCATCAGGCAATCGACGTAGTCGGTCTGCAAGCGCTCGAGACATTGGTGGAAGCGCCGCTTCAACACCTCGTATTCCCCGCCACCGCCGAACGTGAGGTTCAGCTTGGAAGTCAGGAAGATCGAGCCGCGATCGCGGCCCTGCATCGCCTGGCCTATTGCCCGCTCCGATTGCCCGTTGGCATAGTGTTCCGCCGTGTCGATATAGTTGACGCCCATATCCAGAGCGACTTCCATGACATTCGTGTTGTTGAGGAAACCGCCTCCGAACCCGATGTCGGAAACCTCGAAGCCCGTCCTGCCCAACGTCCGGTGTTCGCGTACCCTGAGGTCCTGTCCGACAGCCTGAGCCTCAGTAGCCTCGGGTGATGCGACGGCCAGGCCGCTGCCTGCCACTGCGGCGCCGGTTGTCTTCAGGAAACCGCGTCGGCTCACTCCCTGTTTCGAACCCATCGACTCCTCCGGTTCAACGATCGCAACGCTTCTAGTTTGGATTGCTCGGTGCACAATACACCGATATCAAGTGAATGATCAATTGGTTGCCGTCAACACATCAGCCACTACACGTTTTGGACTACGGAGGATTGATCAGAAGGGTTGCAACGTGGGTCCCCAGCTCGGACGGCCGTCAAAATGCTCGTTGTCCGTGAGCGCCCGCATTCCGCTACCATCCACGTTCATCACATAAAGTTCAAAATCTCCGTCACGGAAACTCTGGAAGACGATACGATTTCCGTCAGGTGACCAGCACGGATACTCACTGACCGTTTCCTCGGTCGTGAGTTGCCGATCGTTATTCCCATCAACACCAATCACGTGAATCTCAACCGCACCTCCCATGAAGGGAGGAGTTTCAGCTGCTCCATAGGCGATCTGGAGACCATCTGGTGACCAACGCGGCATCATGGCCCATGCGGTGCGTGTTCGAACCCTTCTCAGATCATTTCCTTCCAGGTCCATCATCCAAATCTCCATTCCGTCATCTCGGTTGACGTTGACGATGAACCGGGTGCCTACCGGTGAGACAGTAGCATAGTTGTACGCAACATCATTCGCGACGGCCGGTTCAGCCGCTCCCGTCTCGATCTCGACCATCCAGATCTCTGGCACGCCGCTAACGTGCCTCCGTAGATAAAGCGACTCTCCGTCGGGCGCCCAGGCAGGCTCATCTTCCTCATCGATCCCAGCAGTGAGACGCCGTTGATTGCCACCGTCCATGTCCATGATGAACACATGATTGGTTCCGTCTCTGTCGGAAACGAACGCAATGACGGAGCCGTCGGGTGAAATCGTCGGAGAGTAGTCCGCCGCTCCGCTGGAGGTGAGCCTCCTTTGACCTGTTCCCTCGGAAGCCATGGCGAATATGTCCAACGAGCCGAGCCGGTCGGATTGGAAAACAATCTCATCTGCGACATTCTGAGCGACTGCGCCAGTCGCAACTGTGCAGATGAACGAGAAGGAGAGGCTAGTACGTATGGTCATTGTCGACTTTCTCCTCAGGTGCACGAAGGCACGTCTCACTCGCCTGTAACCCGCGAGGTGTGGTGGCGGCTAAGCGGCACACCGCCCCTTTAGATTGTCTATGGGAATTACGGAAGGCGTCCATCCCCTGTTTCAATCGCGCTCGATGCATTAAGCTTACTTTAGACAATCTAGGGATAGTCAGACCCTCCACCCTGGATCGTCGAACTCAGGTTGAAACCTGGTGGCGAGGAGTGCTTGTGACTTGGCTGCGAGCGGTTCTGGTTCGTTTGGGGTGGCGCGGAGGACTGGACAGTCTGAAACGTGAGATCGACGAAGAGCTGAAGTTCCACCTCGAGATGAAGGTTGCCTCGAATCTGGCGTCGGGGATGAACGAGGCAGATGCGCGCAGCGATGCGGAACGATGTCTGGGAAACGTTGCCGACATTCCTCAAAGAGGAGCAGAAATCCTCGCAGGTGCACCCCACTCACCCAAAAACATGGCCGGCTTCTTTGCGATAATCCAAGATCTTCGCATCTCGCTTCGCCACATTCGGTCGAATCCGGGATACGCCATGTCTGTTGTCGGCGTATTGGCATTGGGCCTGGCCGCGAGTACCACGGTATTCACCTATTTGCGAAGCTATCAGCAACCATTCCCCGGAGCCGACTCTGCAGGATTGATCAGTTTGTTCAACAGGACCGATGCGGATTCATATGGAGGGCTTTCCTACCCCGATTTCATGGATCTCACGCGGCTGAATAGCGCCGCGTTCTTGCGGGTTGCCGCTGACCGCCCTGGCTTCGCGGCAAGCGTGCGTTTCGTGGGAGGTGGCACAGAAGTGCTCTTTGGGAACGCCGTGACAGGATCCTTCTTCTCGATCATGAAGATCGAGATGAGCCTGGGTCGGCCCATTCTCCCGGACGATGACCGCCCCGATGCCGCTCCGACTGTCGTGCTCGCCGATACGTACTGGCGTTCGCATTTCAATTCTGATCCTGAGGTCATCGGCCAAACGCTGTATCTGAACAACAACCCTTACACGATTGTTGGCGTGGTGAGCCCCGAGTTCAGGGGCTCGACTGCTTCGAGCCGACCCGACGTATGGCTCCCCTTCACGGAATATCGGCGCGTGTATTGGGCGCGTTCGAACATCGAGGAAAACCGTGACGTTGGAGTGATGCAGGCATACCTCAAGCTCGCCGACGGACGGACCATCGAACACGCCGAAGCCGAGCTCACGGCATTTGCACGCGGACTCGATGCCACCGCCCCGCTGCAAGCAGGTACTCGAAACTTCTTCGTCGCCCCCGCAACCTGGATACATCCGCGAGCCCGCGAGGCCGAAGCTACCGCCGGTAGGGTGATGCTGGCGGCGGCGGCAGGCCTACTGCTTCTGGCGTGTGCGAATGTCGCCAACCTCATGCTGTCTGCCGCGGCCCGCCGTCGGCAGGAAATGGCGCTGAGGGCTACACAGGGTGCCACTCCGTGGCGTTTGGTGCGTCAGGTTCTCACAGAGAACATCATGTTGTCGGCAGTGGCGGGCGCCATCGCGTTCGCACTCACTGGTCCTGCAGCGGCACGGCTCGGTTCCTACTTCGACACACCGAGCGTGTGGGGAGCCGCGGTGCCGCGCGAGGTATCGGTGGATCTCCATGTGTTTCTCTTCGCGTTCGCGGTTTCTGTACTCACCGGGATCTTCGTTGGAGTCCTGCCGGCGCTCCGCGTGGCGCGCCGCGACCTGGTGTCATACCTGTGGGCCGGAGCGGGCTCGAGCCGCCTTCACACCAAATCCGGCGGCAGGTCACTCCTGGGCGCTCGAGATCTCCTGGTGTCATTGCAGGTTGCGCTCTCAGTCATACTGCTCGTGATCGGGGGGCTGGTTTACCGCAGTCTCGATGCAGTACAGAGCATCGATCCCGGATTCGACACCGACAATCTGATCTCCAGTTACATATCGGTCAGCAGCATGGGCATACCGATAGAAGACCGAGAACTGTTCTACAGAGATATTGTGGCTCGGTTCAACGACGAACCTTGGGTGCGAGCAGCGACAGTCGCCGCTCAAGCGCCACTTTCCGGACATCCGACCGAGGAGTATCGCGTCGAGGAGCAAGATGAGGACATCGAATTCACGGTAGCGCGTGTGGTCCCTGGCTTCCACGAAGTGGTGGGCATGGAGGTCACCACCGGGCGACCGTTCGCGGTGACAGATGACGCCGACGCTCCCGGAGTCGTGATAGTCAACGAGACACTGGCACGCCGCTACTTCGACAACGACGACCCCACCGGAAGACAAGTTTGGCAAGTCGATGACGCGGGCGAAACCACTCGCGGGTTCGAGGTCGTCGGGGTGGTCGGTGACGCAAAGGTTACGTCACTACTCGGCGAGCAGGAAGCTGTTCTGTATCTATGCTACCCACAGCACTACTACACCCCAGGCAATGCTCTTCTCATTTCTCCAAACGTCGACCCAGAAACTGCAGTACCGCTGTTGCGCCAGGAGTTGCGGGATGTCAGCCCTAGACTGGCATTGGTAAACGCGTTGCCGTACTCAAGGGTAGTGAGCGGCTTTACCTATCCGCAGCGCATGAACGCCGAGTTGTTTTCTGTGTTGGCAATCTCCGGTCTCATTCTGGCATCGGTTGGAATCTTCGGAGTGCTGAGCCTCGCTGTCGGGGAGCGCACCAAGGAGATCGGAGTGCGACTGGCACTGGGCGCTCCGGACCGAAACATCGCGCTGGCAGTCGCCAGTCGAGCGATCGTAGCTGTGGGCTTCGGCGCCCTAGTCGGATTGACTGTCTCCGTCACGGCCTCACGACTCGTGCGCGGACTCCTTTTCGGAGTGGAGCCGTCCGACCCGATCTCGCTCGCCATCGCACCGTTCATCCTGCTATCGGCCGCAGTACTCGCAACTTGGCTTCCCACGCGCCGGGCACTCCAGGTGGACGCGGCAATATCGCTCAGGGAGGAATAGGGATGACTTTGGCAATGACGTGTTGGCACCATACTCACGGTTCCACCATAGTGGCAACCACAAAGAGGGAATCATGAATCCTGAACGCGGCGATCTTCTTCGTGGCACTCTCGAGATGCTAATACTCAGAAGTCTCGAGGACGGCCCCCGGCATGGGTATGGGATAACCGAGCGACTCCAAGAGGTTTCGGAGGAAGTTCTGACAGTAGACGAGGGATCCCTCTACCCAGCACTCTATCGCATGCAACGGCGCGGTTGGCTCACGTCGAAATGGGGTCGGAGCGAGAACAATCGCAAAGCACGGTTCTACTCGCTCACGCGCAAAGGCAGGAAACAGCTGGAGAAGGCGGCGCAGAGTTGGGAACGCTTCAGTAAGGCGGTCACCAAAGCCATGAAGCCCACTTGAAATGGACCAATGTTCACCGCTTCCGATTTCCTCCCTTTCCCCCTTTAATTAGAGTTCCGCATTGGCGCGCCGCAGATGCACGCCATGCAGCAATACCTCCACTAACATGTGTGGATACCAGAGCATCGCGATCCCACTTTTTTTTGGGATCCAAATCGGCATTTCAGGAAGGAAACGACAGATGGTGCACTATAAAGAAATTGGGCTGGTCAACACGAAAGACCTGTTCAAAAAGGCCATGGACGGCGGATACGCGATTCCGGCGTACAACTTCAACAACCTCGAGCAGCTTCAGGCAATCGTCACGGCGTGCAGCGAAACTCGAAGCCCGGTGATTCTGCAGGTATCGCAAGGCGCCCGCAAGTACGCGAACCAGACGATGCTGATCCACATGGCCCGCGGCGCAGTCGAGATGGCCAAGGAACTCTCCGATCCCGCCATCCCCATCGTCGTGCATCTCGACCATGGTGACTCGTACGAGCTCTGTGTCTCTTGTATCGAGTCGGGCTTCTCATCGGTGATGATCGACGGATCTCACTTGCCGTATGAGGAGAACATCGCCCTCACGCGCAAAGTTGCAGACTTCGCTCATCAGCACGACGTGTCGGTGGAGGGAGAACTCGGCGTGCTCGCCGGCATCGAAGAGCATGTGCAACACGCGGAGTCGCTCTACACAAAGCCCGAAGAAGTCGAGGACTTCGTCGGCCGAACCGATGTCGACAGTCTCGCAATATCCATCGGCACATCACACGGAGCGTACAAGTTCCCGCTGGACGCCGAGATCCCGCCGCTACGTTTCGACATCCTCGAGGAGATCGAACAGCTCCTCCCAGGATTCCCGATCGTACTGCACGGAGCTTCGAGCGTGGTGCCCGAATACGTGGATATGATCAACCAGTATGGTGGCAAGATCGAGGGTGCACGAGGCGTCGATGAAGACCAACTACGTCAAGCCGCACGCTCGGCGGTCTGCAAAGTGAACATCGACAGCGACGGTCGCCTTGCAATGACCGGTTTGGTCCGCAAGGCGCTGGCCGAAAGCCCCGACAACTTCGATCCCAGAAAATTCCTCGGGCCCGCCCGAGAAGGTTTGATCAGCCTCATGAAGCACAAGAACGAGAACGTGCTGGGGAGCGCTGGGAACGGCTGAGAACGAATGGAATTGGCCGCTGAGTGACGCGGAGGAACGCTGTAAAACAGCTGGGAATTGGTTGCCCCACCGAACCCAACGAACTCATTCGCGTTCATCCGCGTCCGTCCGCGGCGGATTCAGTACGAACCAATCCCGTCCCTATGGCCTCCTGAAACCCCTCAAACTATTCCCTCGTAGGATATAGCTCAGACGGCAATAGTCTTGAACTTCTTTCCGTGGAATAGTCCGGATGAAAGATTCGAAAACCACATCGCCAGAGGCTCTTCTTCCGCTATCGGTGCCTGTTTTCCAGATCCTGCTCTCGTTGGCAGAAATGGACAGACACGGCTACGGGATAATTGGCGATATACGCAAGCGTAGCCGTGACGAGGTCATTTTGAGCACCAGCACCCTCTACGGTGCCATCAAGCGAATGATGAGAGATGAACTCGTCGAGCGTTCCGACATGAGGCCTGACCCGGAACTCGATGACGATCGACGACGATACTATCGGATCACTGAGTTCGGCCGCGAAGTAGCGGCCTGCGAAGCCGCACGCATCAGTAGACTAGCCGAAATGGTGCGCGACACCCAATTCGTAACTCGCACTTCCTAAATGACCTTTTCCGGACCCTCACGATCCCGATCGCGTGTCGGGCAACGCATATTCGCCGGCTTAGCTTGGCTATGCTTGCCGCGTGCTTTCTATCGTGAGTTCGGTCCGGAATTGCTTTCTTCTTTTGCCGATTCCCAAACGTCGACTCCACATGGTATTTCGGCGGCGCTGCGGTTTTGGACTCGAGAGATCCGAGGTCTTTTCGGGACCGCATTTCGCGAGCATCGCGACACGGCGGTGACACGCTTCGGAACTCGCGGCCGAAGAACTATCAATCCGCCTGCACCGAGAAGGAACAGGAATATGGTCGGTTCGTTCCGCAAAGATCTGGCTTACGCTTTCCGTATGGCGCTGAAGACTCCCATCGTCACAGCAATTGCCGTCGTTTCGCTCGCGCTCGGCGTCTCAGCAAATACGACGATTTTCACAATCGTCAACCAGTGGCTGCTCAGACCGCTTCCCTACCATGATTCGGAGAGCCTGGTAATCCTCTGGGAAGACGACCGGAATGCCGCCGGCGATCAGGACCTGGCATCTGCGGCCAACTACCTGGACTGGCGAGATCAATCAACGTCCTTCGCAGGCGTTTTCGCCTCTCAGCCGGGCGTAGCAAACCTCACAGGCCTCGACAGACCCGAACGTGTCAACACCACGCGAGTGACGCCAAGTCTGTTTGGGACCCTGGACGCTCATCCACTGATCGGACGGACCTTCCTGCCCGACGAGGGTGGAGTTGAAGACGAACCGGTCGTCGTGCTGGGAGAGATGTTGTGGCGGAGCAGGTTTGGTTCCGACTCAGAGACGGTTGGGCGCACCATAATGCTCAATGGGAGCAGTTACACCGTCGTTGGCATAATGCCGGAAAGCTTCGACTTCCTGTTCGGAAACGTGGGCCTCTGGATTGCCGACGATTTCGCGAACCGCAGGGACAATCGCGACCGGCACTCGTTGCTGGTATCCGCTCGGCTTCAACCGGGAGTAACGCCCGCATCGGCTCAATCCGAACTGACGGCAATTGCGGCACGTCTCGAAAGTTCTTACCCGGAGAGCAACACCGATTGGGGAGTAAACGTCGAAACGTTGCGCGAGGTGTTTCCAGGACCAACGGACAGAGGATTGGTTCAACTTCTCATGGGCGTCGTGTTCCTAGTCCTGATGGTGGCATGTGTGAACGTCGCGAGTCTGCTGATGGCAAAAACCGACGCGCGTCAGAAGGAGATTGCGGTCAGGGTTGCGCTGGGTGCCGGGAAGAGCCGGATCGTACGGCAACTGCTTACCGAGAGTGTGCTGCTCGCTTTGGCAGCCGGGATGCTCGGGTTGATCCTTTCCATCTGGGGCGTCGCGTGGCTGGCTTCCGCCATGCCCGATGAAATACCACGCAGCTTCATTCCGCGAATGGACGGCACCGTATTCACGTTCGCCATCGGCCTGTCGTTGGTGGCAGGGCTCACCTTTGGAATCACGCCCGCCATGCAGGCCGTCAAGGGCGGGCTGCGTTCCCCTCTGGTCGAAGGCAGCCGTGGCGGAACGGCCACGCTCCGCCGGCGGAGGATCCGCAGCCTCTTCGTGATAACCGAGTTCGCCCTGGCGCTCACTATTCTGGTCGGCGCGGCGCTCCTCACCGAACTCTTCCACCAGCGATTGGCGATCGATCCTGGGTTCGACGGCAACAACCTCCTGACCATGGAGCTCACGCTGCCCGCGCACGCTTACGAAGACGACCAGGCGCTGGCGAACTTTGCGGAAGAATTCGAGAGGGAATTGGCAGGTGTCCCTGGCTCTGTGGGGACCGCGCTCATGAACGTGAGGCCGCGCGCCCGGGGCGTGCCATTCACGGAATTCACGGTCGATGGAGTGCCGGTTGAAGCGGGTGAGGAACCTCTAACCTCGTGGCTGTCGGTCTCCTCGGACTACTTCGCAACGATGGGAATAGCGATCCTCTCCGGCCGCGCGTTCGAGGTGACGGACAGGACAGATGCCCCGCCGGTCGCGATGGTGAACGAGCGTTTAGTCGAACAGTTCTTCGGCGGCCAGGACCCGGTGGGAAGGAGAATCACCGTACGAGGAGATTCCAGGGAAATCGTTGGCGTAACGAGAAACGTCGCCCAACAGCGGCTCACGGGCCTCATTCCATCGCCGGCCAGCGTCTATTTCCCGATTGCGCAGATGCCGGTGCGATCGCTCAACGTGGCGGTGCGTGCAACCGGAGATCCTCACCACCTGGCGGAACCGATCCAGGCG
This sequence comes from uncultured Gemmatimonadaceae bacterium, assembly GCA_964518955.1. Classification (GTDB taxonomy): domain Bacteria; phylum Gemmatimonadota; class Gemmatimonadetes; order Gemmatimonadales; family GWC2-71-9; genus JBDGYW01. The sequence goes on from CAZFHS010000027.1 coordinate 60,335, forward strand.
GCGCTGTGGAGAATCGATGGCGACTTGCCGGTCACCCTGGTCCGCACCATGGACGAAGTCGTCGAATACGAACTCGCCGGCCCCAACATGATGACGGTTGTGATGTTCGCGACAGGACTCTTGGCCCTGGCATTGGCCGCAATCGGCATCTACGGGGTGATGGCCTACACGGTATCGCAACAGACAAACGAAATCGGGATCCGTATGGCGCTGGGAGCGAGTTCCGGAAACGTTCTGACACGGGTAGCGCGACAGGGTGCTATGCTCGCCGGCATAGGATTGCTGTTGGGCATCCCCACATCGACGTTCGTCATCTGGTTCGTCGGCATAATCGGAGAGCGCGCTGGTACCGAAGGCCTGGCAATGACAGACTCGCTCGGAGCAACGCCGGTGCTGGTCGTTGCCGGAGTGCTCACATTTGTTGGGCTCGTTGGGTGCTATCTGCCAGCGCGGCGCGCTACGAAGGTGGACCCGGTTTTGGCGCTGCAGAAGGAGTGACTGCCAAAATCGACGGCAGCACGTAGTCGACCATCATCTCGTGGGAGGTGAGGAAGGGCATTTCCCAGTACGAGCCACCCGTGAACACGGCCACCATGTCGTACTCCGGCAAAACGATGATTGCCTGGTCTCCCCACCCCGACGCCGAGAAGGCCCCAGATCCGTAGTCGGCGCTCCGAACCCACCACCCGTGACTATAACCTACGAGGCCTTCCAGATGTCCTGTGAAACGGTTCGGGAACGAGTAGTACGGCGTCGCGGCGGTTTGAACCCACCCGGTCGAAATGATCTGCTCGCCGTTCCAGACTCCGTCTCGTAGGTAGAGCTCCCCAAGCTTTAACATGTCGCGCGGGCGCAACTCCAAGTCTCCGTGAGCCGCAACCAAGTCGGGAGATATGTGCCGATAGTATTTCCAATCGAGATCATTTATCCCGAGTGGGGTGAAGAGATACTCCTGTGCAAGGCTGTCCAATCGGATTCCGCTGGCACGACGAATCGCGTCTCCGAGGAGCATCGAGTTTGCGCCGCTGTATGCGAAAACGGTACCCGGTTCAGCCACCATCGGCTTCGCGAGCGCGAACGCGAGCGGATCCGGCGCCTGGTTGAACTGGACCAGGTCGTTTCTGTCATCCGTCAGCGCAAAGCCCCATTCGTTCCATTCAAGGCCCGCCGTCATGGTCACAACATGCTGGAGCTCAACACCGTCCTTCGACCCGTCGTTGAGGTGCGCGTATTCCGGGAAGTAACCGAACAGGCTTTGGTGAACGTCGGCGATTTTGCCCCGGTCGATGGCGATCCCCAGCAGCGTCGAGGTCACGCTTTTTGTTACCGAGGCTAGGTCGTGGATCGTATCACGCCCGAATGCGGTGGTCACATCCTGGTCGTGCCGCCGATGACCCGCGAAATACTGCTCGAACACCAGGCGCCCGTGCCGCGAGATCAGCACACCATGAGTGCGGTGATCTTCGTTACTCCGGAGAGCATTCATCAGATTCACGAACGGCAGCGTGTCCATTCCCACGCTCGTCAGCGATGCTGTATCCCAGCCATCACCGACTTCTTCTGGACGTTCGTACACCCAGCTCGTCAGCACAACAACTGAATGGGTCGCGGAGGCATCGTCGTCGTCTAGAGCAAGTGCTCTTAGTTGATGCCGGTAGCGTGACTCTCCCGCCGTGTGCCAAGTAACAGCGAATGGGTTTAGGGTATCGTATCCGATCGGACGACCGTCGACGAAGAACTCCACGGAGCGAACGGATCCGTCGGTGTCGTATGCTTCAGCAATGATTTCTACCGTGTCCCCGACGAAGAAGACAACATCGCGCGCCGGCGCTATGATCTCCATTACCGGCGGCATGTTGTCGGGCTCTGTCGCGAGGCAAGCGACGCAGAACATCACTGGCAACGTCACCAGATGATTCGCTTTGTGGCTTTTTCTCAACCGACTACTCCTCGCAGCCTGAGTAAGGTCATCGACATAAGAACGAACCTGAGCGCCGAATTCTGCCAATTTCGCAGCAACTGCGGATTCGTTGGGTCCAGTTGACTTTTTGCAATACCGCGGTCATAATTGACCGTGGTCATAATTATGCACACCAGAAAGACAATCTCAGGATCAATTATAAAGTGAAAGCTCTAGCAGCAGAGTCCTCAGAGAGCACCAACCTGCCCCGTCGCGAGCGCAAGAAGCAGGAGACGCGAAAGCGGATCTATTCGGCCGCTTTCGAGCTCTTTCTCGAGAAAGGTTTCGACGAAACGACGGTTGAGGAAATCGCGGAACATGCCGACGTCGCAAAGGGAACGGTATTCAACTACTTCCCGCAGAAGTCGTCATTCTTGCCGGCAGTCTTCGAGCACTGGGTTAACCGAATAACAGAAGAGTTGGGCCCAGTCGAAAGTTGGACCGGCACCACACGCGGCAAGCTCGAGCAGCTGTTCGACCTCCTGGCGAAGCTCAGCGCAGAAAGCCCGGAGTTGTTCAGAAGGGCAATCTTCGAACACCTGCGATCGATTCCTGATGGCGAGGGTTGTATGAGAGCGCGACCGCCGGTACAAGAGCTCGCGGCCATGATTCGGACCGTGCTGAGTGATGGGGCAGCGGATGGCGACGTACGCGTTGATCTCAATCTGGACCACGGAGCCTCTCTGGTAGAGGCGGCAGTTTTCAAGACGCTCGTGATCTGGCTCATGGAAGGCGGGCCGTTCGAAGAAGTTCGTGCTGAAATGTCGGGCAAGCTCGACATCATTTTCGAAGGCGCTGCGCCCCGACCGATACAAACGAAATCACGCACCTCCCGTCGTCGGAAGGTGAGCGGTTAGAAGGTCAAGGATGAAAGGAAACCGCAGAATGAAGGCACGTCGTACCGAGTGGAGGATCTGGCTGCTGCCGGTTGTTCCTCTACTGATTGTGGGATCGGCTCCCATGGAGGCCCAGGAGCCACCGGGCGCCGACACCGTTCGCCTGTCTCTCACCGAGGCGGTGTCGCGCGTGCTCTCGGAAAGCGAAGAAATCGCTGCCGTGCGCGCGCAGATCGACCAGGCAGAGTCGCAGGTGACACAGGCGACCGCCACGGCATTGCCGCAGCTCTCGACGAACTTGACGTACAACCGTGCGATCAAAACGATCTTCGACGATATCGGTGGCGAGCCACCGCCAGGGGATACGGCCGAGAACCCATTCGGAGATATGTTCGCGGATCTGCCGTTTGGTCGGCCGAACAACTACATCGCCACCTTCCAACTTTCGCAGCTGCTGTGGGCGGGTGGATCTGTAGGTGCCGCGCGCGATGTTGCCCGGCGATTCACATCCGCGTCGAGAGACCAGCTGGAGGAAACCGAGGCCGACCTTACACTTCAGGTCAGAACGGCGTACCTGAACGCGGTCCTCGCCAAGCGCCTGCACGAGATTGCGGTCGACAGCCGAGATGTGGCTGACGATCATCTTCAGCAAGTCGAGGCGTTCTTCGATGCTGGTACCACATCCGAGTTCGACCTGCTGAGGGCCAGGGTCGATCGCGAGAACCGTGAACCGGGAGTGGTTCAGGCCGCCAACGGTGCTGAGCTGGCATTGCTGGAGCTCAAGCGGCTCGCCAACATCCCGACCGACCGACCGGTGCTCTTGACGACCGAGTTGGAGATCGACACGGTCAACGTCGACGCAGAGGCAATCAAACGCCTCGTACAGCAACGGCCAATACTTCACGCCGCACAGGAAGCCGTGGCAATGCGGGAGGGCGCGGTGAAGATCTACCGCAGCCAGCTGCTCCCATCGGTACGGTTCTTCGGCAACATGGGTTTTCAGGCATTCCCCGAAAACATGGCGCCGCCGGGCTTCGACCAGTGGCGCGAAGACTGGAATGTAGGCCTCTCTGTCAGTTGGAACCCGTTCGACGGCTTCCGCACTCGTGGACTCATTGGTGAGGCACAAGCCCTTCTGCGACAAGCTCACGTTGAGGAGGCACAGCTGCGCGAAGGGCTCGAGATACAAACTGCCGCAGCCTTTGCCGAGTACAGAAGAACGCAAGCACAAATCCGCGTTACTGAAGAAACCGTGGCGCTCGCTGAACGCACATTGGAGTTGGCCGATGCGCGTTTTGCGAACGGTCTTTCTACTCAACTCGAAGTTTCCGACGCGGCACTACTGCTCGACCAGGCTCGCGTTAACCAAGTTCAGGCATTACACGACTACGTCAAAGCCCTCGCGCAGCTGGAACGGACCAGCGGGGGACAGATACAGCTTCTGAGGTTCCAATGATCAAGCGAATCGTATTCAGCATTATCGGCATGGGCCTAGTGGCCTTGGTGGTCTTTCGCGTCGTGCAGGCATCTGGTGAGCAGGAAGTTGCACCCGGTGTCGAAGAAATCCGCCGCGAGTCGGGCATTCCCGTAGAGGTGACTGCGGTCCAGACAGGGCCTCTTGTGGTCTCCCGTGAATACACTGGAACCATTCGCGGCATCCGGAGCGCTACGATAAAAGCACGCACCGGGGACGAGATCGTGGAGATCCCCGTCCGCGTCGGGCAGCGAGTCGCTTCAGGCGATGTGCTCATTCGCCAGTCGCAAGAAGGTTCGATGGCTTCAGTGCGCCAGGCGGAAGCGGCACACGACCAGGCGAGTCGCAGCGTCGAACGCCTCCGTCCTCTAATGGAGCAGGGTGCGATCAGCGAACAGGATTGGGACAACGCGCAGACTGCCCTGTCTGTCGCTGAGGCCAACCTTGCCGCCGCAAGGCGCGCCGTAGACCTCACCAGCCCAATTGCAGGCGTGGTTACGGACGTGATTGAGACACGTGGCACGGTTCCATCCCCTGGGGACCCGCTTGTGCGCGTCTCTGATTTGTCACGGGTGCAGGTACTAATCCATGTGAGCACCTCGCAATCGAGGGAGCTCGCCATGGGGCAGCAGGCGATCGTACCGGAGTATCAGCTCAACGGTCAGGTGACCAGGATTGCATTGCAGGCCGATCCAGAATCCCGACTGATCGAGGTTGAACTCACCTTTCCCGGGTCCGCCGGATCGAGCTCTCGAAGTGTCTTGCCCGGTGGTCTTGTAGCGGCCAACGTGGTAGTGGCTCAGAAGGAAACCGCGTTGCTGGTTCCCCGCGACGCTGTCACCGAAGGAGCAGTGTGGGTGATCGACGACGCGGAAATCGCAACTCTCAGACCTGTCACGACGGGTCTGGCTGCGGCCGATCAGATCGAGATCTTGGAGGGCGTGGCAGAGGGAGAGCGCGTGGTAGTTGCCGGCGCATCGCTCCTCTCAGACGGAGCGCTTGCCAGGATAGTGGGAGGATAACCACCCATGTTCCGATTCTTCGCACGTTTGGCAGTATGGCGGCCAGTACTCACCTCCATGTTGGTCGTAGTGTTCGTGGTACTTGGCGCGTTCAGTTACCTGGCGATTCCGATCGACATGTTCCCCGAGGTCGAGTTCCCGATGATCACTGTCAGCACGATCTATCCGGGTGCTGGACCCGAGGAAGTCGAGACCGAGATCACCGAACCGATCGAGGACGCGGTGTCGACCATCGCAAATCTCGAGTCGCTGATCTCGTTCTCTCAGGAGAACGTGTCCACGGTGATCATTGAGTTCGACTACAGCGTCGACCCGGATCTCGCCGCCATAGAAGTCAAAGACAAGGTCGACGTAATCAGAGCCTTGTTCCCTTCGGATGCGGAACCGCCAACGGTCATGAAGCTCGACATCAATGCGATGCCGATCATGGACATCACTGTCTCAGGTCCGCAGTCGTTGGATGCGATCACCGACCTGGCTGATGATGTCCTGAGCGAGCGTTTGGCTCGCGTGGAAGGAATCGCGTCGGTTAGCGTGACCGGGGGCCGCGAACGAGAGATCCAAGTGCTGGTACACCCCGATCGCCTTCGCGCGTACGGGCTCGCAATCACAGACGTCGCCGGCCTCGTGGGCGGTGAGAACATCACCGTTCCCGCCGGTCGCGTGAAGGAGCCGAATGCGGAGTTCTCCGTCCGCGTCGTCGGGGAATACGCCTCATTGACCGAGATTGAAGAGCTTCCGGTGTTCTTGCCCGGCGGCGGGAGAATTCGTCTGGCCGACGTCGCGACCGTGCGCTCCGGTTTCGCAGACGTTCGTGAGATAGCGCGCTACAACGGAAACCCCACTGTGAGCATGTCGCTCCAGAAGCGGTCGGGTGCAAACACCGTGGCTGCGGCTGCGGGGGTCATGGAAGCGGTGGAAGAACTCCGCGCGCAGGTGCCGGCCGGGATTGAACTAGAGATCGTGCGGGACGCGAGCGAGTTCATCCGCGATTCGATTCAAGACATCTTTCGCAACATCTTGATTGGTATCGGTCTCACAACCCTCGTGCTGTTCGTGTTCCTGCATTCTTGGCGTGGAACGATCGTCGCGGCTGTGGCAATGCCGCTGACGATCATCGCGACCTTTTTGCTGATCGAGCAGGCTGGCTTCACGATCAACGTCATGACCCTCATGGCCCTCGGAATCACCGTCGGCATCCTCGTCACCAACACGATCGTCGTTCTCGAGGGCATTGACCGACAGCTGGATTTGGGCAAGTCGCCCAAGGAAGCAGCGGAGATAGGAACTACTGAGGTCGCAATTGCAGTGGCAGCTTCGGCGCTGACAAACGTAGTGGTGTTCACGCCGATCGCCTTCATGCAGGGCATCATGGGTCAGTTCTTCATCTCGTTCGGGCTCACAGTTGTATTCGCGAGCCTCTTCTCGGTGTTGTTCTCCTTCACGCTCGCTCCGATGCTTGCAGCTCGGGTTCTCAAGGCGAAGCAGGACGAAGTTGCGGTGAAAAAGGGATCACTATCCGGATTCTGGAAGGCATTCGATCGCGGATACAAGGGCCTCGAGAACGACTACCGTTCAGCATTGAAATGGGCGTTGGGATCAAAGACAAATGGGTGGTTGATTATAGGCGCGACACTGGGCGCCATGCTTCTCTCCATGTTCGTGGCTGGAGCGTTCGTGGGCGGTGAGTTCATGCCGCAGCAAGACGAAGGTTTGGCGTTGGTGACCCTGGAACTACCGCCAGGGACTCCTCCGGAGAGAACCTCGGTTATTGCGGTGCGCGCTGAAGAAGCTCTCAGAGAAATTCCGGAGGTCGAGACGATTCTCACCACGGTCGGAGGCTCAGCAGCAGCCATGACCTTCCGCAGCGGCGCCGGTGAAGGTCACGTGGCTCAACTACAAGTGACGGTGGAGTCGGACGGGCCGACTGAAGACCTGTTGCCCCTGATGCGCGAGAAGATGGCGCTCATCCCGGACGCCGAAGTCACCGCGACCCTCACAGAATCGATGGGACCTGGCGGAGAAGCTCCTCTGCAGGTGTTGATCAAGGGACCGGAACAAGATCGGTTGGAGGCACTAGCCGAAGAGGCGACGAATGTCGTTGCTTCAGTTCCGGGATTAGTCGAGGTGAGTAACAGCATAGCCGATCCGAGGCGTGAGGTTGAGTTCCGGCCCAATCGAGAAGTCATGTCCGAGCACGGTCTGTCAGTTGGATCCGTCGGCGGTACGCTGCGCGCCTCGATCGAGGGTGTGATCCCGGGTGTGTATCGGGAGGCAGGTGACGAACGCGACATTCGGGTCCGCCTCACGGAGGACTCCCGCGATCGCGTGAGCGAGTTGGGATCGCTCCAGATCCGTACTCATGGCGGTATGGTTCCCGTGAGCGCATTGGGCTCGATGGCGGAGACCGAGGGTGAAACCGCCATTCAGCGCGACGACAAACAGCGCACCGTTCAGATCGACGCACACATGGCCGGCGGAAGCCTCACCGATCTGGTGAGTCAAATCCAAGTCGGCCTCGACGACGTCGATTTCCCGCCCGGATACTCATACGAGATCACGGGTGACTTCGAAATCTTCGCGGAATCACTCGTCGAGATGTTGAAGGCGCTGGTGATGGCAATTCTGCTCACCTACATCGTGCTGGCGATGATCCTCGAGTCGTATGTCCACCCGATTACGATCATGCTGACGCTGCCACTCGGCTTCGTTGGAGCGGTGTTGAGTCTGTTCCTCGCAAGCAAGTCGCTCAACATCTTCAGTATGATGGCGGTGATCATGCTCGTGGGCATCGTGGTGAACAACGCGATTCTGATTTTGGACTACACACAGCAGCTCCGCGAGAAAGGAAGGGGGTTGATTGAGGCCCTACTGGAGGCGGCACCTGTGCGATTGAGACCCATTCTCATGACCAATGTTGCCATCGCGATTGCACTGGTTCCACAGGCGTTGGGTTCCGGTGCCGGTGCAGTGTTCAGAGTCCCGATGGCAGTGGTCACGATCGGCGGTGTTCTGGTCGCAGCGGTGTTTACGCTGTTCTTGATTCCGGTGATCTACACGAAGCTCGACAGGTTTGCGTTCGCTCAGCACGCCCACCAGCGCGAGGCGGAAGAGCGCAGGCATTCGGCGGAATATCCGGTGGTGAGTGGGTAGGTAAGGGAGAGAAGGGAGAGGAGGGAGAAGCGGGAGGTGATAATGGCACATCGAGTTCCGTTGGTTGCTGGCTTGTTGACGATGCTGATGCTTGAGCCGACGATTGCTCGAGCACAGCTGCCCGATATCATCATCACTCCAGTCGATGAGCAGCTCACAAAGCTGTGGGTCAACGGGTACGTGAACGTGCTGCTACTGAGATGCGACGAAAGTCACGTACTCGTCGACGCTGGTTTCGAGGAGACTGCTGAGCAGCTGGCCTCCAAACTCCGTGATCTGGGTGTCGAGAATATTGAATACCTGATCAACACACACTCGAACGGAGACCACACCGGCGGGAACGCACTGCTCGGCGGTGGAAGCACGATAATATCCCATGCGACCTGCAGGGATGAGCTTGCCGACCGCGACGGGTTCCCGGAGGCGGGCCTACCCACCGTCACTATCACAGACACGATGACGGTACCGTGCGGCTCGAGTACGTTAGAGCTAATTGCGATGCCGGGCGGGCATACAAACGGTGACATCGTCGTGCACTTCCCGGATCGCAACATCGTGTACCTCGGCGACATCATAATTCCTGAGTCGTTTCCTGTCATATGGCTGGATCAGTATGGTGATGAAGTAGGCGTCGAGAAACTCATCGACATTCTGAAAACGATCACCGAACAGTACGAGGGCGACACCCGGTTTCTATCAGCGCACGGCCGTGACTACTCTATGGAAGACATGCGGGAGTATCGCGACATGGTTGTTGCGACCACTGACCTGGTTAGAACCGCGATTGTAGATGGCAAGACGCTCGAACAGATGGAGGCGGAGAACCTACTCGGCGAATGGACTTCCTGGAACAGCCGGTTGTGGGAGTGGATCAATAGCGACTTCTGGATTGAGACGGTGTATCGGTCGGTGGGGGGATAGGAGGATCCCCGACCCCAAATCGACTCGCTAAGGTGTCGTCACTGTGACATCCAACGAGGCATCGCTTGTACTGATCATGCCCGGTATCGATGCAGAGACGGTTGTCGTTCCGGCGGTCAGCGGGTCGAACGCAACACCGCCTGCAACCACCATGGCTGGTGAAGCAGATTGCCCCACGCCAATTTCCACAGTCACTGCCCCGCCCGTGAGGGGTGTTGTGACCAACTGCCCGACAGCGGGAGAGCCGCTCAGCACAGTCGCCGTATATGGACCCGGTGCCCCAGCCCGGACATTGAGCAGCGCTTCCAGAGCGGTATTGCCGGAGTTGGGAATGCCAACCCTAATTACGAATGGTTCATCCGCTGAAGTCGTCGTCGTGCTTGACGACAAGCCGGAGATTTCCAACGCCGCTACCACTACCTCGCTCGTCGTCACGCCATCGGTGAACCCTGACGCTGACGCGACGACAGCTATCGAGCCTGTAGCGCCTTCCACTCCCTGCGCATAGTAGCTAAACGAAGCGCTGCCATTTGCCACCGGTACCACAATGGACGTCGCCCCTGAGGTTGTGCCATCCGGTGACAACAGCAACACTGACGGATTCGAGCTCGTGATCGTGACAGAGATTCCTCCGTGATTCGCGAAATCCAGAGATCCCGTCTGTTCGCGCTGCAGGCCGCTGGCGGTTTCAGAACTCGTTCCGGTGGGCAGTGTGATGCCCGGCTGCACGACCGTGACTGCCACCGTGTCGGCCGCTCCGCCCGGAGCATGCGCAATGATGTCGCCAGTTCCAACGGCGACCGCCGTCACCAGCCCGTCGGCGTCGGGCACAGCCACCGAGGAGTCACTACTGCTCCAGGTGTACGTCACCCCACCGATCGGATTCCCGCCTGCATCCTCCGCTAACGCAGTGAACGGAGTCTGGCTGCCGGTGAAGAGGGTCGGCGCGGAAGGGGTGACGTTGACCGTCGCACCGCGGTACCCGCGATATACGGATCCGTTGGATCCAGACGCGAGCATCTCACCGCCCGGTTCGCCCCAAATGCTCACGGCATTGTTGGAAGGGGCCAGCGTAGTCGCAGTCCAAGTGGTTCCGTTGTAGTACTCGATCACCCCACCACTCTCAGGTGCGTATGGATCAGCACCGGTGGTTCCCCACAGCGAGAAGAGGGTCGCGCTACCTGCGGATGACAACGGCGTCCACGTAGTGCCATTGTAGTGAACCACTGTACCATTGGTTCCCGAAGCGTAAACGTCGTTGGGTGCCGTGCCCCAGAGGTCGTTGAGGTGCTCGGGAGTATTGCTGGTCATCGGACTCCAGTTGCTGCCGTCGGCCGAGTGCAGAATAGTGCCGTTGTTCCCCGCAACGAAAATGTCGTTCGTCGACGTTCCCCAGACAGCGAAAAGCGACTCATTGGTACCGCTCGTCTGCGTAGTCCAGCTTGTACCGTCGTGGAATGCAATCGTCCCATCTGCGCCAACTACATAGCGCGCAACAGGAGACGCGGCCCAAAGAGCGTCAAGGGTAATGCTTGGTGTACCTGGCATGAGGGTCCACGGTAGACTGCCGTCATAGTGGTATACCGTCCCTCCGCCGTCCACCGCGACAACATCGGTTGGGGATGTCCCCCACAACCCGAAGAGGCCGCTGGAAGTCGGACTGGACATGGAGCTCCAACCGGTGCCGTCGTGATGTACAATCCGGCCGTTGAGCCCCACAGCAAAAACGTCCGATGCTGACGTGCCCCATATCTCGTTCAAACCATCGGCGACACCCGTCGATTCCAGCACCCACATGTTCACTGGCGCGACGCCTGGCACAGACACCGTGAGCAGCGCGTACACGACGAGACCATCAACCTCGGCCTGTACGGTTGCCTGCCCCGACGCCACCGCGGTCGCCTCGCCAGTGGACCCGTTAATCGTCGCCACATTCGGATTGAGACTCGTCCAGTTGACGCTCGGCGACGCGATGGGATTCCCGTTCGCATCCCACGCCTGCACAGTGAACTGCTGGGTCGTGCCGACCCCGGAGATGGAGGCTCCGGCCGGCGTCACCTCCGCTGAGTCGGCTACCGGAATCACATTCACCGTAACCGTATCTGCCGCGCCACCCGGTGCCTCGGCGACAACCCTTGCCGAACCGGTGCCGGTAGCCGTTACCAGACCGGTCTGATCAACTGACACCACGGCTTCGTTGTCGACGGACCAGGTAAACGCTACGTCCACAATTGGACCGCTGAATCGATCGAGTGCTTGCGCGGCAAGCTGCACCGTATCGTCGATCGCAGTGAGTGTGGTGAGGGTAGGTGAGACTATTACCGTCGCTCCGCGGTACCCGCGCACAACGGTCTCGAGTCTACCCACGGCGAATACATCACCCGAAGGGGCACCCCATATGTCAAATAGTTCAACTGAAATGGCGGGCTGTGTCGTGTGCCAAGAAGCTCCGTCGTAGTAGAAGAAGGAAGCGGAATCGAGGTGGGAATCTAGCACGTACACGTCATTGGACGCCCCACCCCACACTCCGAACGTTGCACCGCCGAAATCGGGATCAGGGCGCAAGAGGTTCCAGTCGACTCCATTGTAGTGCAGCACCTGATCCCAAGCACCAGCAACATAGATGTCTGTGCCAGAACTACCCCAAACATCCACCAGGGAAGGCACGGTGCCACTCCACACCTCGCTCCACGCGGTCCCATCGTAGTGGAGAACTATCCCCTCTGTCATATCCGCGCCTCCGGCGGCATACACATCAGTCGGCGACAAGCCCCATACCGCAGCCAGGTCGTTCGTCGTTCCGCTCGTCATCGGGGTCCAGCTAGTGCCGTCGTAATACAGAATCGTGCCGTTGCCACCAGCTGCGAAGACGTCGGTGGGCGAAGAGCCCCAGACACCATTGAGGGTTTGACCGGTCACGCTTTCCATGAAAGTCCAGGTCGAGCCGTCGTAGTGATGGATGGTTCCCCGATCGCCTGCAAATTCATAGCCTACCAGGTACAAGTCGCCAGGAGAGGTTCCCCAGAGGTCATGCAGGAGATTTGTCTGCGGGGAGGGGTGATCCGTCCAAGTGGAACCATCAAAGTGTCGGACGCCGGTCCCCAAAACGAACACTTCGCTCGGAGAGTAAGCCCACCCCCCTGAGAAATAGTCGTCATAAACTGTCCCACTATCCACAATGTTCCAAACAGTCACCGGAGACACTGCTGGATCCGATACAGTGAGCAGTGCGTACCCAATTACGCCACCGGCAGATGCCTCGATCGTCACCTGGCCGGCAGCCGCAGCCGTGGCCAGGCCGCTCGTGGGATTGATCGTCGCAACGGTCGGGTTGAGGCTGGTCCAGATCACAGTCGGCGAGGGAATTACGCTACCACTGCTGTCTCGTACTTCGGCCGTGAATTGGTGTGTGCTTCCTTCACCAGATACCGAAACGCCCCCTGGACTAACCGTGATGGATGCAGGCTGCTGCACCACGTTGACAGTAGCAGCGCCTGACGCTCCTCCCGCAGCCTCGGCAGAAATCGTTGCAGAGCCGGGCCCAGTTGCCGTGACCAAGCCGCTGGCGTTGACCGTCGCGACCAGCTCGTCGTCGCTCGACCATGTGTACATCTGACCGGCGATCGTATTGCCGAATTCGTCCTGTGCCTCGGCCACGAGCTGCTGTGTCTGCCCTACCGAGGAGAAGGTTACCGGATCAGGAGTGACAACGATGGTCGCGCGGAACCCGCGGTATATGGTTCCGCTTTCACCGACAGCCCATACAGAGCCCGTGGATATGCCGCCCACTCCTAGTAGTGTTCTGACCGGATCGTCGACAACAGTTTCCCAGGTAGCCCCGTCAAAGTGATGAACGTGGCCTTCGCTTATCCATTCCGACGCGATGTACATGTCCGTTGAAGTATTGCCCCAGACTCCCTCATAGTCGTATAACCCAAGTCCGCCCGGATCTACTGGAGTCCAAGTGCTGCCGTCCCAATGGAACGCAGCTTCGTCGTCGCCTACGATGAACACGTCGTTTGGGGCTGTACCCCATATCTCCCTCAGCCTCAAATCGGTGGGACTGGTGACCGCATTCCACGAGTTGCCGTCATAGCGGTAGATCATGCCATTCGCACCCACAACCCACACGTCATCAGAAGACGTACCCCAGATACCATAGGTCGTAGTCGGGAGAGTTGCCTGCCGAGTCCAATCGGACCCGTCATAATGATAAATGCCGGTATCCCAAACAGCGAAGAAGTCCTCAGGTGAACTGCCCCACATGGCGAAGATGTAACTCGACGTTCCGAAGCGGGGCAGAGTGTCCCAAACAGCGCCGTCGTAGTGGATCAAAGTGGCGTAGGTGCCCGATGCGTAGATGTTGTCCGCGGAAATTGCGAAAACTTCATATAACGTGTTCGTCGTTGGTGTCGGCACGGCATTCCAACTCGTTCCGTCAAAATGCAAGGCAGTGCCACCACCGCCGACCGCCCACACATCCGCTGGACCAATAACACTTACTGCGTGCAGGCCATTGGTCGTTCCGCTGGTTGACAGAGCCCACATGTTGATCGGTGCTGCTGCTTCTGCTGCCACGGTGAGCAACGCATAGCCTGTTATTCCGTCTGCTGTGGCAGCAATCGTTACCTGCCCACTCGCTACGGCGGTCACCACTCCGGTGGATGAGTCGACCGTGGCGATGAAGGGGTTGAGGCTCTGCCAGGAAGACGTGGCTGATGGAATTGGATCACCAAGTTCGTCCTGGACCTCGGCGGTGAACTGTTGTGTTGTACCGACACCAGAGATCGATGCGCCTATAGGCGTCACAGTCACCGACGCCGGCTGCTGTATCACGTTTACTGTGGCAGTAGCGGCAAGCCCTCCAGTTGCTGTAGCACTGATGTTCGCGGAACCGAAGCTGATAGCGCTCACCAAACCATCCCAGTCGACCGTCGCCACAGACGGGTTGTCCGAGGACCACGTGAAATTCGCGCCGCTTATTGGATTGGAAGTTGCGTCCGTGGCCTCGGCCACGAACCGCGATGTATCACCGATGGCGGTGAGTGCGAGCGTGTTCGGCGTAACAGTTACAGTTGCCCCCCGAACCCCACGGAGGATCGTGCCACCATCACCCACGACATAGACATCTCCACCCCACGTACCCCATAAGTCACTCAGCCCCGTCCCCACACCTCCCATCATAGTCCAGTCCGTGCCATCATAATGGGTAACGTCCGACCCACGCACGGCGTAAAAGTCAGTGGCCGACGTCCCCCAAATACTTGATCCTCCTCCCACATCGACCAACGCGTTCCAGGCCACGCCATTGTAATGGAAAGTCGTGTCAGATCTACTAATCAGGTAAACGTCTGTCGGCGACATTCCCCAAAGGCCTGCATTATCCGAGCCCAGGACCATCCCGCTCCATGCGGTCCCGTCGTAATGGAGGACTATCCCCTCCGGCGGATCGTATGTACCTCCCACGGTATATACGTCGGTCGTTGATGTACCCCATACGTCTTCGAGGTGGGATGAGGTCCCGCTAGCCATCGAAGTCCAGTTCGTGCCATCGTAGTGGAAAATCGCTCCTTGACCGCTTACGACGTAGACTTCGGTTGGCGAAGCACCCCACACGCCCCCGAGAGGAACGCCAACTATACTCTGCACCTCACTCCATGTCGTGCCGTCATAGTGTCGGAACAGTTCTCCGGGATATGCATTGCCGACCGCGTAGATGTCGCTCGAGGAAGTGCCCCAAACGCCTTCGAACACGGTGCCAGTCTCACTCGCCATCGTACTCCAAACCGTGCCGTCATAGCGGAGTATCGTGCCACCAGCACCCACCGCGAACACATCGGTGGACGACGTACCCCACACAGCGCGCAAATTCTCGGTCGTCCCCGAGTTCATGCTGGCCAACAGATTGACCGGCGTCGCACCTGGAACCGACACTGTCAGCAACGCATAGCCGACCACGCCATCGGCTGTTGCGGCGATCGTCACCTAACCGCTCTCAACCGCAGTCGCCTCACCAGTAGACGGATCAATCGCGGCGATGCTTGGGTTGAGGCTAGTCCAAGTCACGGGATGTGACGGAATGGTATCACCAAGCTCGTCGAGCACTGCGGCAGTGAACGTATACGTCGCGTCGACGCCGCTGATCGAGGCACCAGCGGGGGTCACCACGACAGACGACGGTTGTTGGATCACATTGATCGTGGCAGTTGCCGAGGCTCCACCTGGAGCTTCGGCCGTGATCGTGGCTGTACCAAACCCGCTAGCGGTGACAAGGCCTGTTGCGTCGACCGTTGCAATCGCCGTGTTGTCGCTGGACCATGCATATGCTACACCAGCTATCGAATCACTACCGGCATCAAGCGCCGTGGCCGAGAGTTGGATTGTCTCACTGATTGCGGTGAGATCGGTGGATGCTGGAGTAACCGTTACGCTGGCACCCCGAACGCCACGGAGGATTAGGCCCATATTATCCACAGCAAAGACGTCCGACAACAACGTACCCCACACCGCATACAGAATATTGCCGGTCCCGCTCGACATGCTACTCCAACTAGCTCCGTTGTAGCGAAGGACTGCACCGTTGTAGCCGACTGCATATATGTCACTGGGCGACGTACCCCAAACATGCTGGAGATTATCGTAGGGTGGGACACCGGCCATTGCGCTCCAATTCACGCCATCGTAATGAAGGATTTCGCCAGCTTCTCCCACTACATATATGTCGGTGGGTGATGAACCCCACACGCGCCAGAGATGCATATCTGTCCCGCTCGCTACGGCGGTCCAGCTTGTGCCGTTGAAATGCAGGATCGTACCGCTAATGCCCACCGCGTATACGTCCGTCGCGGACGTGCCCCAGACACCACTGAGGTTGCCAAATGTCCCACTCGCCATGGCACTCCACACGGTTCCGTCGTAGTGGAGGATTGTGCCGGCATCTCCTACAGCGAAAACGTCGGAGGGCGATGCACCCCACACACCCCGAAGGCCAGTGCCAGTACCGCTTTGCATGCCATTCCAGGTGGTCCCATCGTAGTGGCGTATCGCGCCGTTCCAGCCCACCGCAAAGATGTCCGTGCCCGAGGTACCCCACACATTGATGAGGCCATTCGATGTGCCGGAAAGCATCGTGTTCCATGTGGTGCCGTCGTAGTGCACGATGCTCGAGGGAGTACCCACCACATACACATCGGAAGCCGTCGCGCCCCAGACCCCATACCAATACTCGGCGCCCTCGGTGGTGATCGTGCTCCAAAGGTTGACCGGCGCCGCTCCTGATACAGTCACAGTGAGCAACCCGTACCCCACCACCCCATCGGCCTCCGCCCGAATCGTCACCTGCCCGCTGGTTACCGCCGCCGTCTCGCCAGTCGACGAGTCAATCGACGCGACATTGGGATTGAGACTCGCCCACGTAATCGACGCAGACGACAACACACCACCGCCAGCGTCTCTAGCCTCGGCCGCAAACGTGTACGTCGTGCCTACGCCTGAAATCGACGCGCCGCCTGGAGTGACGACTACCGAATGCACCAGACTCAAGAGCGTGACTGAGGCAGTGTCGGTCATCGTCACACCATTCAATGTGCCGGTGACTGTCGCCGTACCAGCACTGGTTCCGGCCGTTAGCGTGGCCGAGTATGTGCCGTCGTCATTGTCCGTGACTGTACCGAGTATGCCTCGCGTGGTGAACAGCTCGACCTGGTCACCGCCCGAAGTCAGATTGTCGCCGTTCGAGTACTTGAGCTGCACCGTGATAGTAGAAGTACTCGTTCCGTCAGCCGGCACGCTGTCGGGTGACGGCGTTATAGTGGAGGTCGTCGGGTCAGGCAGCGGCTCGGTCGTGAACGCGACCGTGGCGTTATCGGTCATAGCCACGGTGTTGAGCGTGCCGGTGATCGTCGCGGTCTCAGCCGATGTCGATGACGTAAGCGTGGCTGTGTAAGTACCATCGGCGTTGTCGGTGACCACACTCAACGTACCTGCCGTTGTTGCGAGCACGACGGCATCCCCACCCACAATGAGGTTGTCGCCGCCTGCATCCTTGATCTGCACGGTGATCGTAGAGGTGCTGGAACCGTCTGCGGAAATTGACGTCGGTGCAGCCGATATCGTCGAGGTCGCCGGATCTGCGACGACAGACGTGAACGTGACCGTCGCGGTGTCGGTCATCGGAACGCCGTTCAGCGTTCCCGTGATAGTCGCGGTGGCACCCATGCTCGCAGCCGCCAACGTCGCAGTGTACGTGCCGTCACCGTTGTCGGTCACCGCACCAAGCGTTCCGGCTGTTGTTGCCAACTCCACCAGGTCGCCGCCAGTCGTCAGATCTGTACCGTTCGTGAACTTGAGTTGGACAATGATCGTCGAGGTGGACGAACCGTCGGCAGAAACGGTCGTTGGTGACGCCGAGATTGTTGAGACCGCCGGATCCGGCAACGGAGCGGTCGAGAAGATGACGCTGGCATCATCAGAGATCGACACAGTATTCACGGTGCCGGTAACCGTGGCTGTCTCTGCCGTGTTGGACGCCGTAAGCGTCGCCGTGTAAGTGCCGTCGCCGTTGTCGGTGACTGCACCCAATGTGCCTGCGGTCGCCCCTAGCGTAACGGTGTCGCCACCAACTA
Organism: uncultured Gemmatimonadaceae bacterium; assembly: GCA_964518955.1. GTDB lineage: Bacteria > Gemmatimonadota > Gemmatimonadetes > Gemmatimonadales > GWC2-71-9 > JBDGYW01. The sequence continues at coordinate 78,325 of CAZFHS010000027.1, forward strand.
ACAGATTGCTGCTGTTGGAATCCTTGAGTTGCACCATGATGGTCGACGTACTCGTCCCGTCCGCTGGGATACTCGTCGGGGATGCCGAAATCGTGGACGTCGTGGCATCAGGCGGAACAGCCGTGATGTCCACCGTCGCATTGTCGGTCATTGCCACCGAATTCAGGGTACCCGTGATCGTCGCTGTGCCGGCAGTTGAACCTGCGGTTAGCGTCGCCGTGTAGGTCCCGTCGCCGTTGTCGGTAACGCCGCTGAGCGTGCCTGCAGTTGTCGCCAGCACGACCGCGTCGCCGCCTTCGGTCAGGTTGGTACCGCCAGCGTCCTTGATCTGCACCGTGATCGTGCTTGTGGTCGAACCATCCGCAGGAACGCTGGTCGGGGATGCAGATATCGTAGATGTTGTGGGATCTGCCGGCGATGACTCAACGAGGATTACGAGCTCGTAATGTCCGGCCTCACCGACAGCTTGCGGCATCGTTGCCGTCGCCATCAGGCCAGTGCTATCGCTCGGCGCGGCGACCGGCGTCGCCGCCTGGCCGGTTACTCGAAGGTAGTGTGTACCACTCGCACCGATTACGACCGACGTCAGTGACACCTCACCAGCCGAGTTGTCTTCAGCCACTGAGCTTCCGGCAGGATTGTGATAAAGGGTCAGGACCGGATCCAACGTGGATGCGCTGGAGAGCGAGGACGTATTGACTTGCGCTGTCAGCCGGTCGCCCTGCGACAAGTCGAGCGCGAACCAATCCACGTCGCCGATCGGAAGGATGTTGAGGCCGTCGTGCGTACCGTTGGCTCCACCGCCAGCGCCGAGATCCATCGAGGCAGCAGCGGTGTTACCGCTGGTGTCCGCCTGAATCTCAATGGACCTTGGATCGCCCGGCGCACCCGACGTCACCCATTGATTGTTGGCGCGTACGCGCACGTTGTACGTGCCGGGGTCGTCGACTGAGATTCGCGCGCTCGTTCCCGTCGCGGCAAAGGTGTTGGCATACGTAGTGCCGGTACCCCACTCAACCACGTACCCAGTTGCACCGGCTACGCCACTGAACGAGACATCGAACTGCACATCAGTGGTCGGTGAGGTGAGTACGTTTGGCTGCGTCGTGAATAGGCCGTAGTTGCTGATGGTGACACGCGAAACATTGCCCGCCGTAACAGAGACACCAGCTCGGTTTCCGAAGTACTCTACTTCACCGCCAGTCAGTCCCTCTACGATAACGTCATAACTACCCGGTTCGAGATTGTCGAAGATGACGCTGTCGCCCGACTGACCCGATCGTTGCGACCCGCGCGCGCCGTCCTGCCAGAGGCTAGCGCGTACCTGGTCGACCATGTTGGCGTGGGCCTCACGCAGATCAGGATCCATTGTCACACTGACCGCAATCGATCCTGTAGTAACCGGTCCCAGCGTCTTGTCTTCGGCACAGGCCAGCATGATGGCGGTGAAGGCAACGGCCCCGAGTGCGAACAATCGCGTGGTCATTGTCTAGCGCCTTTGGGGAAGGATGACGACTACCGATCCTCGGTCCTCAACCACCGGCCCAGGGTCGTCGCCACCAAGTAGTAGCACCCCTGCCACCGCCGCCCCTGCCGCACCCAGCAAAGCAATCGGCCAGGGGAATCCGCCGCCGCCCGCAACTATCTGTGGTTCGAATACCTCCTTGAGCATACCGGGATCGATCGTGAATTCCGCCTGATGGACCGGCGCACCTTCTCCCTGCAACTCGAGTTGGTAGCGCCCAACTGGGCCAGTGAAGGTGAACGGCACCAGATCGGACGATGCAGTCTCGGGCCAATGCCAATCCTCGAGCGGGCTGACGCGCGCTCTTGCGTTCTCGAGTTCCGACTGGATCATCACAGATCCGTAGAGATGATTCTCCTCCGTCGCCACCGCACGTAGAGCCGTGAGTCGATTGTCGGCGACGTTGCGGCGCGCTTCGCCAAGGCTGATCGTAACGTGGTCTGCAGGCACTGCCTCGAGAGCACCCATGGCCAGCCCGATTACGGCCCCGGCCTGATTGAAGATCGGCCCACCCTGTTCGCCGTGCTGCACCGAATCGGCCAGTTCCAACAACCCTACGGGACGGTTCGCCCAACGCCCAACTTGCAGGCGGTTCACACTCGCCGCACCGCACTGCGGATGTGCGGCTATCCAGCCGTACTGTTCGTCCGAGACGTTTGTGGTAAGCGACAGCGAATCGGTGTTCGCCACCGGCAGCTTCAGCAGTGCGACATTATTCCGCGTGTCCCACGCGGCCACACCGATCTCTCGCCCAATGCGAGTGCCGTCCGGCAAAGTGACTTCCAATTCCTCTGCTCCACGGATCGCCGAATACGTTGTCAAGAGAAGGCCGTTCCGCCCAACGAACACGCCCGTTCCACAAGTCGGATCGGTGCCGAAGCGGGTAGCGGTGAAACGTGCCAGTCTATCACGCACAGTCGCATCGACATCCTCTGGTAGCACGTCAGGTGCAACCGCTACTTCTTCGACGACGATTGAAACGAGATCGAATGCGAGCACCGACGTGACGCCCGGCAGGACTTCCCGCGTCACCTGTAAACTGTCGAATCCACTAGCCAAGGCATCGATCACGTAACTACCCGGTGGCAGCGAGATGGTTTGACCCGGCTGTAGTGTCCCGTGGCCTTCCACATTAACGCTCACACCCAGTGCTAGACCTTCCTGACCAATGCGCAGTATCCCGACGTTCTCGGGTACGCCGAATGCCGGCCATTCCCACGTGGTACGGGTCATCGAGTCTTCCGCGGCAGATGCCCCAACGAACCCGACCGCCGCGAAGTACGCGTTGCCAATGCTCTCCGGATCATCGAACTCAGCGCTGTCGATCTGCATCTCGCCGAAGTGCCGGACCGCCCAACGCATCCACAGGCTGGCGAGGTCTTCTTCTCCCTCGCTCAGCAGCGTCTGCGCCAAAAACTGCACACCACGCATCAGCTGGTTGTCCGGCGGAGCGATACTCGGATCGACCGCCGCCATCAGATACGCAATCGCGCTGTCGGATTGGAAATCGAGGTATTGATCGATCCCGCGATTAACGAGGGTTTCGCGTTCTTCCTGAGCACGCATCGCTCCAGGAGTCATGAGTAGAGCCGCCACTGTAGAGACCACGGCGGCCGCGCGCCTGCTGATCTTTGTAGTCATTACGATGATCTGGTTAGTTCTATCCGAACTGTGGAGGAAACACCCGATACGACGATTACAGTCGTGTCTTTAGTGACAAATCCCTCGGCCACGAATCGAAGCTCGTGTTCACCGGGTGGAAGTTCTACTGTATGCCTGCGTCCCGAATCCCGCTCCTCAGCATCAACGAAAAGGATTGCCGCCACCGGTGAGACTCCGATCAGTAAGGTCCCCGGGGGTAAGTCTTCTACACGCGTCTGTTCCTCTTGCGGTGTTGGTTCGAGACGTTGCGGTGCAGCTGCCACGATTTCCGGCACAGCAACGTACGGAATCTGGTACGCTTCACCCGCAACGAGCGTCACATCTTCATTGAACGGCCGATAACCCGGCGCGTTCACACTGATGGTGTGCCTCCCCGCCTGCAACTCGAAGTCGGTGCCGCGCTGCTGTGCGCCGTCTATCCGGATGATCGCACCCGCTGGTGCACCCGTCACCGATAGCTGCGCCATCTGAGGTGCGGGAGGTTGCGCTACCGTTGTCTCGGCCGGTTCGGCACCGGTGCCGAGTGATTCCACTGCGGCAGAACCTTCGGCAAGTTCAGCGGGACCTCCCTCAGTGTTTTCCGTCTCGCTCGTTTGCACCGAGTCAACCGGATTGGCGGGCACGGGGCGAGCACTGCTTTGACCCATCTGCCAAGCCCCAACCCCCACAGCAGCGACGATCAAAACGCCGACGAGCGGGTAAAGCAGTCGTCTGAAGCCACTGGCAGGTCCCGTCGGAGTTCCAGGCTGCGGCGTCGGCGACGGCGTGACAATCAGCTCTGTGCTGAGGCGGTCCATATCAGGTAGCTGCCCGCCTGCAGTGAGAGTCTCCGCATCTTCATCGCTGATCTCTGGGCTTCTTTCCTGAAGCCCTTTGACGAATGCTGTGACGGATGAAAACCGACCCTCCGGCTTCTTGCTGAGTGCCTTGTGTACGGTAGCGTAGACGTGGTCCGGGAGGTTGGGACGCAGCACAGTTAGCGGTGGCGGCGGCATGGTGCAGTGTTTGTGAAGAATGTCGATTGCCGATCCGCCCTCGAACGGCAGCTGACCCGACAGCATGCGATACGCCATCACTGCCACCGAGTATTGATCGGACGCGCCGCTCACCGCATGCCCCATTCCCTGCTCCGGTGACATGTAGTATGGCGTGCCGATGACCGAACCGGACGCGGTGAGTGTCGATTCGGTAAGCGCCTTGGCGATGCCGAAATCGGTCACGACAACCCGGTTCCGTGGGTCCACCATGATGTTCGCGGGTTTGATATCGCGGTGGATCACTTGCTGCTCGTGCGCGTAGTCGAGCGCATCCGCTACGGGCTGCAGAAGCTCGATCACCTCTTTGAGGGACATGTTGTTCATGTCCTTGACGACGTGATCGAGCGACCGGCCTTCCAGGTACTTCATGGCATACCAGAAGATCCGGCCACCCCCGGCGATTCTGTAAATGGGGATGATGTTGGCGTGGTCGAGGCCTGCGGCGGTGCGTGCTTCTCGCTTGAACCGCTCTACGCCATGTCCGAATGTGAGTTCCGGGGGAAGTGCCTTGATGGCAACCTGGCGATGCAGCTCGATCTCTTTGGCGAGGAAGACGACGGCCATGCCGCCGCGGCCGAGCTGCTTGATGATCTCGTAGTCGCCTTGAGTGTCTTCGCGCAGCAGGTCAGTCAGGTGGCGGATTGCCGAGTCGTCCATCGACGCGGTGATCGCAGCCTGGCCTTCGGCGTCAGACACCAGCGAACCGCACTGGTGGCAGTACACAGCATCGTCTGGTACAGGCGTAGCGCAGTGTACACACTGCATTGCAACGTCCCCGTTCCCAGTCGGAGGAGTACGCTCTCAAAGCCTTGCTGCAACGAACGTTCCGAAGCGGGGGAGAAACCCCGCATACTGGAACATCCCAAGATCAGTAAGGTTACGGCTGAAACAGGGTCCGTCAAGCAATCTGAGGCTGGGATTCTACCCTACAACTGGGGGAGGAAAGCAACGGTATGAACGCCCTCCTCGACCCTACCCCTCCCCCAGCTGAAAAACATCATCCACCTTCGCGTCGAACACCTTTGCGATCTTCATCGCCAAGGCAAGCGATGGCGAGTAACGCGCCTGCTCGAGTAGGATGATGGTTTGCCGAGTGCAGCCAACTTTGTCGGCAAGATCCTGCTGGGTCATCTCGCCGTTTTCGAACCGGTATTTCCTGATCGAGTTCTGGATCTCCGCCTTGGGCATCTCAGACTCTCCGGTACCCGACTAGGATCCCGACCGGTAGTCCTATGACGTACATCAACAGGCATGACCAGAACATCAGGTAGAGGTAGAAAACGGGCACCGCTCCGGCGTCGCGAAACTGCTCGCCGAGGCCGACAACCCACACCGCCAATGTCACCAAGGTGGCCAGCGCCTGCATCGCGGGCGCACGTTCGAGAATGGTGAGGTCGCGCTCGTCCATACTGGCAGACTCGGTTTTCGCTCGCCCTTTCAATTGAATCGTCGCGACGCCCGGCACCACGATTGCTATCAACACTAGCAGCGTGAACAGCATACGAATTTTGTCGTCGTCGTATGTGGTATCCGCACCGTTGCCGATCAGCACGAACGCCGCAGCGGCGGCGAATACCAATCCCACGATCAAACTCCACTGCGCGGAACGTTGCATGGGAGTCGCGGGCAGATCGACACCTTCCGGGAGTGGCGGGACTTTGGGCATCGTACGGAGGCCAGCAATCCACAAGACGAGAAAACCTGCCGCGATGGCCAGAACACCCCAGATGAGCACCGTCATATTGATCTCCTGACATATAATTCATACATAATGTCAGTACTGTCCCGTTTAGTATTTTGCCTGCAGCTGTAGCCTGTTGCAATACAT
>CAZFHS010000028.1:0-83118 GCA_964518955.1 uncultured Gemmatimonadaceae bacterium
CCCCCCCCCCCCCCCCCCCCCCCCCCCCCCCCCCCCCCCCCCCCCCCCCCCGAACCACAAGCGATGCTGGCTCAGTTACCTGACACGCAACCACTAATTCACATCAGTTGAAATTGAACACCCGGAGCACCGCACCGCTAGCGGACGGTTGCGCAATCCAACCACTATTGCAGATTCTTCATTAGCCCAAAGTATGTTGCCTAAAGGGTGGAGGATACTCCGATGAAGTCGTGCCTGTTCTCGAAGCGTATTGCGCTAGCTGCGTTGCTTCTCAGCATTTGCGTTTACGAAGCCACCAACGCGCAGCTCCCCCCAAACGTTCGCCCGGGCGTATCCGGATCGGTCGTCCGCGTGTTCGGAGGCATGGGCTACACCTTTGCACTCGACATTCGGACACCAGTTCCCGTCGACGTTCTCAATGCCGATCACACTGTGGGTTTGCAGGCGTGGTATGGCCTGACCGATGTGGTCACGCGCTCTGGTACTGGCACCGGGGGCGAACTGCCGGTTGCAGGGGCGGTGAGCGAACGGGTGATACTCGGCGCGGGCGCAAATTGGCGAACCGGTTTCAGATTTGCTGACGGCAGGGTTCGCCCGTACGTGTCGTTCCCGGTCCAGTTTGTCAGGAGTTCAATAGAATCCACGCGGTGGATGCTCCCAACTCCGGTCCAGGAACAGCCGCCCGTCATTCCGCCTTCGTACAACCGCCCCGGGACAGAATCGGGATTCGCCTACGGTATCGGCCTCGGCACTGAATTGTGGCCCCACAGGGCAGTGGGTGTTGGATTCAGCGGGACAATGATGCGGCACACCCTATACGACGACCACGGGCCGTCGTGGGTGTTCTTCACCTTTGGATTGCTCTACGCTACCGACAGACTCTAACAGTCTGCGGTCGGTTACTCTCGCGTCTGCTCGAATCCCCAGTTCGCGATGATCATCACCGGGAACATCCCGCCCTCTTTGATGATGTTGATGAGGCCCACCTGCACTCCGTTGGCGCGTTCGGCGTAATTCACCAAACCGAGCTGCAAACCATTTATGCGGCCGGCGTAGTTCACTCCGCCTGACTGAAAACCTTCGAATTCGCCAGTGGTGTAATTCACAATTCCGTCCGCCCATCCCACTGTCGACTCAGTCATGTTCACCCATCCAAACTGCACACCCTCCATGTGGCCGGTCACATGGTTTGCGATACCGATGTCCAATCCGCTCATCGACGAGTTCTTACCGTAAATGATGTTCCAGCGGAACCCAGAGACTCCCACATCTTCCGGAACGATCTGAATTGGCGTGACCAGCGCGATGTTGATCGGCTTTCGCTGAGCCGTGGCAGGCGTCACCAGAAGGGCTACGGCGAATCCTACGAGAGCGAGCTTCGAATATTTCATCGAGGACCTCGGAATGGAGTTATAACCGGGATTGTATGCCACATCATAAGGCAGTCGGGGGAATAAAAACAGAGCTTGGATCGAGACAACTGCGGCATTCAATCCACGGAACCTGCGGCGTCCAAGCTACTAACCAAAACCAAGTCAGAAGGCTCCCTTATCGACTGGCTGCCCTGCCATCGACAATCGCCCAAATGGCGGGGTAAATCTCAACTTATCCACACAGGGAAACGCAGTTCTCACGCGATTGGATTAGAAATCAACGGGCCTCAAAAATGGCACGGGTATTGCTCTACCAAAGTGTTAAGAACCATCCGTTGGGAGGGCCCGCGGCACACCTGAATTGGGAACCAGCGGCGGAGCGCTACTTCAAACCGATGGCCGTGGGGCTGGGATGCCGGAATGCACCCCAGCCCTTCTTTTGTACCCCCCAAAACACCCGGTCAGAAACCGAGAGCGGCATTCGTTCAGATTCGAAGACTCTCGATACAAACGGACGGGTGAACATGTCGCAATCGATAGGGAAGGCAAACCACACCATTGCCGCAATAGGCCTGGCGATCATCTCGGTCATTTCAACGGCTTGCTGGGAAACTCATACGTACTCACCGCATGTCGAAGAGGCCATTGAAATCGGGGCGCTCGTTTCACTTTCCGGCCCAAATAGCGCAGCAGGTCAAGTCCATTTGGCTGCGATGCGATGCGCCCTGGAGGATGTGCATGCTGATCTCGAACTGCTAGGCCTGGATTTTCGACTGAATCTTTCAGACACTCAGTCAGATCCGTACGCAGCATCAGTTTTGATGAACACCTCCCTGCTTCAAGGCGTACGCGTGGTTGTCGGGCCCTACACGAGCGCTGAGGTGGCCGCGGTAGAACAAATTATCGGTGATTCCGAGAGTTTGCTCATCAGCCCCAGTTCTACATCCCTTTACCTCGCCAACAGGAATGACCACATCTTCCGTTTGGCACCAAACGACTCGCACATGGCTAGAGACCTGGTAGATCTCATTCGGAACCATGGGCATGAGTCGTTGGTGCTAGTGTACCGCGATGATCCCTGGGGGATCTCTGTTGCAGACGAGGTCGAGAGGGCATTCACCGCCAGGGGCGGAACGATCGTCTCCATGCACGCGTACGACCCAAACGGGCAAGACGATATCGGCGCCGTTTTGCGGAATGTCCAGGCGGGTGTCGATGCCGCAGCCGAAGGTGGGTCCCTTTCAGGCGTGGCGATCCAACTCACCAGCATGGGTGAGGGAGCTCAGTTCTTGAGCATGGCCAGTGATAGTATTCCGCGGTTGCGAAATGTTAGGTGGTACGGTAGTGACGGTTTTGTCGGCGACTGGTCCATCTTCGGCGATGCCGAGGTGGCCGACTTCGCGGTAGACGTAGCCTACACGGCGCCTACATATCGTGTCACCGTGCCTGACCGATTCTGGCACGTGATCGAGAGAATAGTGGAAAGGACCGGAGTGACCCCAGGTCCATACTCACTCCTGACATATGACGCCACGCGAATCGCGGCGCTCACTCTGGCCCAAGCCGGAAGCAACGCTTCCTACGAGGAGTTGGAAACGACACTAACCGCAATCCTAGATGAGTATATCGGTGTGTCCGGTTGGATCGAGATGGACGTGATGGGTGATCGATACGACGGACACTACGATTTCTACACGGTACGCACCGACGGCTGGGATTATTGGTGGGAGGTGGTAGATCCGGCTGGGCGCCGTACGCTTCCGGGCCGAGAGTGAACGGAACACGAGCGAGTGTGAACTGCTCGGGGGAAGCGCCTGCTTCCCCCGCCTTCGTTGTTGAGACTCTATCTCACTATTACGAACAGCCCCTGATTTGCAGGGACCAACACATTAGACAGCTCTACGTCACCACCCACCTGCAACCCTTCGACAGAAGGCGCAAATGCAGTAGCACTGTTGAAGTGTTCCATGACAGCCTCATCGACCGACAGACTCACCGTCTCATCCCTGCCCGACCACGAAGCTAGAGCTATAAACAATCCATCGGGGCGTACAAACGTAGTAGCTCGTATGCGCGGGTGGTTAGTGGTAACTGGCGTATTCTCGAGCCAATATCCGAGCATGCGGCTCTCATCGGTACCGAACTCGTTCATCATACTCCACACTGGGCGGGGATCCACGTCGCCATACATTCGTGTAGTCATTCCGTACAACATGCCGCGATACGGATGTCCCCCATCCTGCAGCATTTCACCCATCAAGCCGAACGGCAGCCCAGACACCTCGGTCAGCCAATAGTCTTCGTCTCGATCGTACTCGAAATATTCTCCGAACCAAAGGCGCGAAATGAACGGGAAGTGTTCCATGTAGAGCATGGCGCTATTGATGAAACCGTCACGGACATTGAATTGGTTGGCAGAATGCAGATCGATCACCACTTCGTCTCGATGGTGATGCAACACAGAAATCATCCGTTTGACTGTTTCCCGACTGAATGCGATGTCGTCCAGATACAGGCCATCAATGTGCTGGTTCTCAGCCAACCAATTGAGACCCTCGACGTAATAGTTGGTCCAACGCGACGTTCCCTTGTTGAGCATCGCAGCATCGTCGACTCGCCAGGCGTGCCATGCTGAGTGGTAGTTGCTCTCGAGGTGTTCCTGCATCCAGGAATGACCGCCCCCTTCACCGTCATTCAGGATTTCGTCGCCGAGGCTCCGCAGCGCGAACAACTCGTGCGCACGGTACGTCAGCTCACGGATCGTGTTGTAGAGCTTGAACTTGATGCCCTTCTCGTGCGCTTCCTCGATATACGCTGTCTGCATATCGAGGTTGAAAAACGGGTAGTTGATGTAAGGATTGATCTCATTCGCGTGGTGGATGTTGACGACAGTACCACCCCAATCGCGCACAGAATCGACAGGAACGTACTTGTGCACGAACCGTGTGCGGAAATGCGTACCAGTGTCTATCGGTTTGAACGGAGTCAACAAGAATCTGATGTTGAACTGGAGCGTCTCGCCCGCACTCATGCGACGCGGGCCAGAATAGTTGCGAGCGGATACAGCTTCGTCACTCGTTGTGATTCTTATCCCGCCACGACCATCGTTGTACCATGAGCCGGGCATGATTAGTGGCTGGTTCTGGTAGAAGTTCGTATTCAGCGGCCGCACATAGTTTTCGTCGCGCAAAACGTATTGAAGGCCTTTGTTCACCCCGCCGAGCCACACACCTTCGTGATGATTTTCGATCTTCCACTTCCAGTCGACTGTCGGGGGCCGCTTGCCACCGCGGAACCCGAGGCCCAGCATGTATTCGGCAGCAGATGGCTCCATAGCAATCGGCAGCGCGATATCGTCAACTCGGACGTCGTTCAATGCCCTGATGGAGATCTGGTAGTCGAGCATGCCGTCGTATTCGAGTGCCCCCTCCACTCGCACAGAGAAGTTGTCGGAGGAGTTCTCAACCGACCATTCAGCTCGACCAAGTGCCACACGATTGACTTCGTATGCACCCATTTCGAAGGTTTCGCCCCTCCCTCCCACTGAGGCTTCGAGCTCTATGGGATGCGTTAAGACGGGCTCCGGTGTTTCGAGAAAATCGGTCAGCTCTGGGCTGAAGAAACTCAGGACCTGATCTGGAAGGCCGGTTGCTCCAAGTTCAACAGTACGTCCGAGAATTGAGAGAGAGTGCCCCTCGACATTCACCGGCACAAATGGGTCGATAATGAAGTCTGGATCGGTGCCGACATTCGAGTTGAGCCAGGCGAGCCTGGTCTGTTTCTCCGGCGAATTGAAGCCGTGGTTGATGGCGCGGTCCTGCAAAACATCGATCGTGACGGCTGCGACTTTGCCACCCCTATTCGACGGTGAGACGAGGACGTTGCCGGTGAACGCGCCTGGTTCAATGTCCTCCGGCACATCAACGCCAATCCAAAGAGGCAACACTTCTCCTTCTGATACCGACACGTTCTTCTCGAACGCCTCACCTCTCTCGTTGATTCCTCCACAGCTGAAACAGGTGAGCCTTCCCGAAAGTGCCTCGGGAAATCCGTCAAAGTCGACCTGCACGTCATCCACCGACTCCGCCCCGGCTACCACAGCCAATTGAAACGTGAAATACTCCCCCCTTAACGCCTGGCTGTGGAATTCACCCTTTTGACCGCGTTCGACCCAATGAAATGGAATGAAGTGGCGCATTCGAACGGGGTAATCGCGATGCTCGGGCACAAGCGCCCAGCCATCGCTCGCCTCGGCCATGAACGACTCGGTTTCCCGTTCGCTCGCGATGACCTCCGTTGGGAAAAAACTGTGGAAGTCGTATACCGATTGGATGTGTGTTGTTCGGGCTCGTGGCAGCTCATCCGTTTCCACCGAGCGCACTCGCGCGGCCCACCGAGCATTAGCGGTCATCTCCAACTGTGGGTAGGAAATGTGCGGGTAGTAGCCACCCGTTGATTCCCACGGCATGTAGTACACGTGGTACGTAGTCGAGCCGTCATTCGGTTGAAAAACGACATCGCCCGACACGTTTTCGATTCGCAAAGCAACCGCGTTGAGCACCTGGCTTCCAGATGCGGCATCAACCACGACGATGGACTTGTCTGCCGGGTTCGCGTCGCGCCTTCGCCACGGAATCGTGGCCATCACCGCGTCACCCGTCACACTGTCTACCGTGACAACCGCGCGATGATTGCCCCAAGAGCTACCCTCGGCACCGGCAGCCAGATGAGGTTCCCAATTCCCGGATTCGAATACCACACCGTCGATCACGTTTGGGATCTCAGGTGCATCGTAGAGTTCGTTGGTGGTTGCACCGTTGGTGCAGGAAACCACCGAAAGCGCCACTGCAACCAGATTTCGCAACTTCATCGTCCGCCTCCACTGCTCTCCCTTGCCGTCAATGCCCTGAGCAGAATGGCACCCTCCAAATCGTCGAACATGCCTGCATGTTCGACGGCTAGTCGCGTAAGTGTCGCGTCTACGTCGCCGCCTTCCACGTACGCGGCGATGAACTCCGCCGCTAAGCGCCCTACCTGCGTGCGGTTATCGAAGACGACACCGCGCAGCGCGTCCGCTCCTCTCAGTTCGGCGAGTGCGGGAATTGCGAGCAATTCGAGACGGTTCGTTCCCACCGCAACTACGTCGTTGTCGCCAACTACGGCAGCGAATGCTTCGTGGGCTCGATCGGCGTTGCCCATGCGCAAATGGACCTGTCCGAGGAGGAACAACACGATTCGCTCCTCCGGATCGTAGGGGCGGCCCTGGCCTAAATGCTCTGGCCACTCTCGAGCTGCCGCCAGAGCGCTTCTGGTTTCGTCGAGATTGTTTTCGTCGAGCGCTTCGAGTGCCGCCAATGTATACGCCTGCTCATAGAGCCGGTGGCTTTCTCGTGCGTTCTCCGACGGAAGTACGTGCGTGTTTGCCAATATCTCGATCGCTTCGAGCGGCCGCCCGAGGTTGTTCAGCGACCGAACGTGGAGCAGATCGAGATTGAAATCGTCAGGGAACAGTTCGCGCCCCACAGCCGTTTCCGAGAGGGCGTCTTCCCATCGGCCCGAACCCTGGAGGTAGCGAATCAAGTGAATTCGGATCGTTCTGTTGTTGCCGTCCAGCTGCACGGCGCGACGCAGGTCGGCTTCCCGATCCTTTTGCTGTAGCTGCGCCAGGAGATGCGCTCTAGCTAGGTAAAACGGACCGAAGTCGGGCCTATTCTGTACAGACTCGAGCCAAACCGCTGCCTCGTCTTCGCGATCCAACGCCCACAGGTTCAGCGCGAGCAGATACGATGTCGACCAGCCACGATCGTACTCTACCGCCCACTCGAGCACACGGTGTGTCTCCAGTCGGAACGGGAAGACCAAAGCAATGTCGGCAGAGGCAGGCAAAAGCGATGGGTCCTGCGCAAACCACGCTTGCCAACTCTGCAATAGCGGATTGGACGAAACTGTCTGACCTATCCGCAAGATCGAGATTGCATCGTCCGTCATGCCGAAACGAGCGTAATCGATCGCGAGCTCGAGGACAGTCTGATCGGGGTATTCACTTCGCAGTACGGCGAGAAACTCCGATGCCGACGAGCCTGAAGGTACGGTTAGAGTTGCCTCTGCCACGGCAAAGTGATTGAGAGGGTCGATCTCGACTATCGATTCGAGCATCTGCGAGGCAAGCGTTTCGTCGCCAAGTTCACGACCGACCAGAGCAAGCACCCGCCGAGCGGGGATGGAGATTCTGTCGTAATCAAGAGCAAGACGAGCGTATCGAGCTGCCTCTTCCAATTCTCCAGCCGCGAATGCCAGCTCTGCAAGTTGGACGTAGGCCACAGACCTGAATTCCATGGACCGAGTGGCCCAGCCATACGCCTCACGAGCATCCGTAACTCGGCCGAGTGCGCGGTAGAGATTCCCTGCCAGGAAATTGGCGGATGCGTCGTAAGCATCGAGTTGTAGAGCCCGGTTCGCGTGGTCTAAACCGGATTGAAAAAGACCGCGCCGGTAGTTGAGGTCGGCAAGGCCCAACAGCGCATCTCGATGCCACCGCTCCTCTTCAATAGCTGCCTCGAACAGTGCGCGCGCGTCCTTGTAGCGACGACCTTTGAGAAGCTCATTCGCCTCGAACACCATCAGGTCGACCTCGGATATCGACCTCCGCGCCTCCGGATCCAAGGCAAATGGCCTTGCCAGCTCTCGTACCGCTGGATCGGAGGAGTAATCCAAGCCAAGTCGCGGCAGCTCGATGCGATAGTGCGCTTCGTCTGGAACATCGAAACCCTGTTGCACCGGTTCGAGTGCGGAAAACACGATTGGGACTCTGGCGACCAACCGATCGCCAGCCGTAACACGAAGCGTATCTGCGATGTCGCCAAAAGCATTGATTCTCACGTTCAACCGTCCGTCAGATCGCTCCACGTACATCGCTCCATCTCGCGACGCATCCGTCAGGCCGCCAATGCCTTCCAGAGGAAACCAGGTTTCAGTCCACCGATCGGCCGATCCCGGATCGAACGCAGCCTGCGTGATGGGGTTCACGTCACTCCCGGGGGAGTACTGCACTAACAGTCTGCCTGCTTGGAACTCCACATATTGACCATCGGTGTCAGTTAGAAGGTCTTCCCACACACCCCCCTCTCGAGACAGAGCCCAGAGCCAGAGTTTCTGACCCGGCATCTCCTCATAGCGAGACCAGTGACCGAATCCGTAGTTTTCTTCGTGATAGTACCCACCGAAGAAGTCGTTCAACTCTCCGACCACGTGATATGACTTGTGTCCCTCGAAGGTGTTGTTCGCGTATTCCGGCAGGTATCGACCCGTTGGATCGACGGGCCAATCTCGCGCATCGCCAGGATGGGTCAAATAGGCATTCCCAGGCATTGCCATCTCGAGATCGTATTGAGCGAATGCCGCCGCCGTCATCCAGTTGTAGTAGGGATGTACGAGAGGTGTGGGGTTGTACCAAAGTACGTTCGTTTCGAAGTATGCGCGATCGGCCGGCAACCTGATCTCGACTCGCCAAAAGGTCCGCGATGGCAGATCCATCGTCCCAACGAAACAGCTGACACTACCGTCGGGGTTTTCACGCAAGGTGTAATCAACGGGTGTGGCGGTCGCCGGTGTGTGACCGATGACTCCGAAGTTGAATTCGATTCCGCCCGACGTCCAAGGTCCACGAAGCGCGATATTCCTGAATTTCATCACCTCGTTACGATAGATGAACTCGTGACCGGTCTCCTTCACGATGGCGCCCCACACCTTTCCTCCGACCTCGGGCAGTACGAACACCTCTATTAGGTCGTTATCGAGGTGCACGACCTTCCACTCGCGCGGCTCCGATTCAGTGGAGTATCCCTCGAAGCTGTGGTAGGGGTAGAGCCGTGGATCGCGGGTGAGTATCGGGACGCTGTTGGGTTCAGAGAAGGGATACGTCTCCAAGACGCGGACCTCCTCGGAGATCCGAGCCGTTTGGGATGTCGCGCTCCCTGACAGTGCGACGATGGCGAGCGCAAACGAGATCGTGGTTCGAATTCTTGCGTGCATGGCAAACCGTTCTGTTTATCTGATTCGAGAGAACTTGAATGTCCAATATCCGACAAGGAATGTCCAATGCCGCAGTAACGCCACCCTTGCCATCCCCTCAAACCCGCGACAGTATTGGAAAGTCATTTACTCCGGTGGCCTTGCCCGCCCCGCCGCCGCCCTGACGCCGCAGTTTGACGCCCGTCCGACGACGAGACGTCAAGACCACCGAAGGTTGGAGGCACCAGATACCGAAACGGAGGTCGAACAATGGCAGAAAGCGTCTACAAAGTCATCGAATTGGTTGGGACCAGCACCGAATCGTGGGAAAAAGCGGCAAAAGCAGCGGTAGATAGGGCAGCTCAGTCGTTGCGCGACTTGCGGGTAGCTAGCATATCCGAGCTCGACATGCAGCTCGTGGACGGCAAGGTACAGAGCTACAGAGCGAAGGTGAAGGTGTCGTTCAAGTTCGAGGGTGGTCAGTAGTCATCGCGTGACCAACTCCGCTAACACCTCGCGGTAGTGCTTGTAAACTGACCAGGGGATCTCCTCCCTGACTCGCCCTCCGGCAAGTGGCACATAGCGGCCGGAGCGGACGAGTTCGGGTACGATCTCTTCAAGCTTCGTGCTGATTTCCTCCGGCGACTCCCCACGGAGAATGCTGAGCGGAATGCCGCCTATGAGACCGAGTTCGGGCCCGAACTCGCTCCGCAAGCGACGATAGTCGAGTTCGGGCACCTCTGCAGCCTCGGATATCCACAGCATGGTGATACCTGCATCGATCAGCATTGGGAATAGACAGCTGGAATTGCCGTAGGTACTCAAGAGTATGTTGTCACAACCGTTGTTCCTCGCCGTATCAGCAAGTCGGTGGTACAACGGAATCATGTACTCTTCGAACATCTCAGGCGAAATGAGTGGCCCTTCGGTATCGGAAATCGGTTCGCTCAGGTAGATGAATTCCGGGTCCACGTCCTGCATTGTGCGCTCTAGCATGCGACAGCAGAAATCTCCGTACATCTCGGTCTGATCGCGCACCTTTAGCGGTTCTCGCACCGTTCCAACAAGAGCTTGCTCCAAAGTAGCCCAGTCGCCGACCCCCAACGCCTGGAAGAAACCGCGGGAAGCCCAAATGCAGACCACGTGGTCTCGTTGCTCCAGCCGCTTGACTGTCTGCGCCCAATTATCGGGGAAACGGTTCTTCGACACCTCGAAGGCCTTGTGGTATTCTCTCGAGTTCAGAGCGAAGACCCGCCCGAAGTAGCTGCTTTCGAACTTCAGGTCCGGACCGATATTCTCGTGAGGCGTGAGTCCAAACACGTCGACGTGGGTCTTGTCGGCTGGCAGCCCCTGGGTGCGCCACAATGTGAGTACTTCATCACGAACGCCTTCCTCCAACAAAGGCGGCCGGTCAACCGGCTCGCCTCGCATCAGTCGTCGGAAGCGTTCTCTGTCGTTCATGACCGAGATCATTATCGGGCACGGCCGAGGTGAGAGCAAGGTGCGGCTGGATAATTGTGGGCCGTTCAGTGTAATCTTAAATGCCCTTGGGTTTGGCCTTTGCCCGGACTGCTACAATGCTTCTCGGGATTGGCATCGCTGTGTTGTGTGTCGGGACCGTCGCCTATGTGGCTTGGTTAGTGTACCAAGCCGTAGGTACTGGCTCGCGTATGCGACGTCTCGAGAAACGGACCTCACGCCGGGCGCGGCGCGAAGACCGCGAGGATGGGTATCGACGACCGCCAACAGCTCCTCCCAGCAATCCGAATGTGCCAAACCCCCGTGGGTCCAATCCCCCCGACCCCTCTCATTCTTCCACTCGCACTGCTGGTCGCTGAAACGATCTTTGCCTCGTCCGCGAAACCTCTGAAGTACGAATCCCGTATACAACATAGACAGTCTATATAGACCATCTATACTGAGGAGATCGATCGTGGGCACCGTACGCGCTGGGAACCTCTACGGAACTCTCGAGATGTTGATACTCAAGGGAATGGACGCCAATGGGCCCATGCACGGGGTGGGAGTGGCCGACTTCATCGGCGCCCGCTCAGATGGGCTGTTTCGTGTGGAAGAGGGTTCCCTCTATCCGGCACTCCACCGGCTTCAAGCCAAAGGATTCGTGGATTGGGAGTGGCGCAAAACCGAAGAGGGAAACAGAGCCAAGTTCTATGAGATAACCAAGAAGGGAAAGCGCTCCCTCAACAAAGAATTGGAATCCTGGGTGGCAAGCACCCGGGCAATGCTCTCGCTCCTCGAGGTTCCAATGGAGCAGGTGAAATGAAGCGGCTCTTTCACTGGGACCGGTTTGGCAAGGACCTCGATAAAAGCCTCGACGAGGAGATCAGATTCCACCTGGCGACCAGGATCAGGCAGCTGGTCGCAGAAGGAAAATCCGCTGAGTCGGCTCATCGAGAGGCGTTGGAACAATTCGGCAACCCGGAACTGGTGGCACGACACTGCCGAGAGATAGATCGAAGAGGCTGGCGACGCCGGGTGCTCCGAGAGCTCTTTTCGGACCTCTTCCAGGACATTCGATACACTTTGAGGGGATTCCGGAGGGCCAGGGGCTTCGTAGTTGTCGCAGTACTCTCCCTTGCGGTCGGAATCGGGGTGAACACGGCTGTTTTCACGACGATTCACGCTGTCTGGCTTGCACCGGTTCCGGGAGTAACCGAACAGGACCGGATCGTGGACATGGTGCCCGTAATCGGGGGTCATGACTACTACCGCTGGGCGTATCCCGATTTCGAGAATGTCAGAGACGCAGATACCCCGTTTCAATCCCTCACCGCATGGGCCGAGCGTGACGCCACTTTTGGCACGGAAGAGGGAGGAAGACGGGTGAGGGTGGCCTATGTTACCTCGGAGTACTTCGATGTGCTCGGCGCACCGCCAGCAGTTGGCAGAGGTTTCCTCGACACGGAAAATGTGGGTGCCGGTCAACACCCGGTTGTTGTAGTCAGCCGCCAATTCTCACAGGACCACCTGAGCGGGCGACCAGACATCTTGGGCAGTTCGCTCACGCTCGATGGCATCCCCTACACAATTATCGGTGTTGCACCGGAGGAGTTCGAAGGTGCGCGCGTAAATAGGAGCAGTGTGGACCTGTGGGTGCCTCTGTTTCAACACCCGGACGCGGCCAGCGACGAGTCGGTGTTTGCCGACAGGAGTCTCGTCTCGGTCCAGGTGTTGGGGCGTCTGCGTCCGGGAGCGACGCTATCAGAGGCCCGCGCTGCCGTTCAAACTTTGTTTGCCGGTCTAGAGGCCGACTATCCCGAAACCAACCGCGACCGTACGGTGAAGGCCGTGAGCTATGGACGGTTTCCAGCTCAGAACCGGATCTTCGACTTGATAGGCGTAGTCGTAGTCTGCGGGCTTTTTGCCGTTCTCCTCCTGATCATCTGTGGCAACCTTGCAGGAATGGTGCTGGCAAGGTCAGCCGCAAGAGAACAAGAAATCGGCGTGAGACTGGCGTTGGGGTCGAGTCGTGTACGGCTGGTCAGACACTTGATGGTTGAGGCACTGATTCTGTCGCTGCTTGGCGGCGCAGTCGGGATAGTGCTGGCTATGATCGCAATGACCAGGGTATCCCCTATGGACCTTGGCATCTCCGCACCTGGTGCGACGTTCGAACCGAGCAGTTGGACCATTGCCATGTCTCTCGCACTCTCCTTGCTTGCTGCCCAGGCCTTCGGACTGCTCCCCGCACTGCGGTACAGCCGGCCGGAGGTGATAACAGCCTTGAAGGACGACACCGGTGGAGGAGGTCGACGGGTGGGGAGGCTCCAGCGTTACGCCGCGTCTTCGCAGACGGGCGTGGCATTCCTGCTCTTGCTGATGGCAGCGCTCTTTTTGCGTTCGCTGGAACGGACCGATGAGAGCCAAATCGGGTTCAGACCAGGCGGAATGGTCGTTGCCGACTTTCGGACTGGAGGAACGTTCCTCGGGTTTCTAGACCCGTCCGAGGAGGGTTATCCCAGTATGGAAGACGGCGGTGCTGCACTTGTGGACCGGATGCTGGAATCCATTGGCGCAATTCCTGGAGTATCTGCGGTGTCGCTGACCAGCGGTTTTCCGTTAGACAGGTATCGAGCCGGGTTCACCGTCAGGCCGGCCAACGTGCCGAATGCGGATTCAGCCGGAGTGCGGGTTGAGTACACGCTTGCCACCGAGGGGTTCTTCTCGACCATCGAAACACCGGTCCTTCAGGGAAGACAGATCGAACGAGGCGATGACGGTACGTCCCCGCGGGTTGCGGTCGTTACCCGATCATTCGCGGATCGTTTGTGGCCGGGCGAAGACGCTTTGGGTCGACAGTTCTCCCGGGCTACTGCGGAGGACCCAACTACCTGGACGGTGGTAGGGGTTGTGGGGAATGTCGCGTCGAGTGTTGCCACCGAAGATTACCCTCAGGTGTACCTACCTCTGCGACAGACCAGTGAACCCAGGCTCACGATCTTGGTTAGGTCGGATTCCGATCCAACAGCACTGGTTGGGCCGGTTCGTGATGCCATCCGCGCGGTGGACGCAGGTCTACCCATGCCAGTGCTCGTCCCCGCCCAATACCTGGTTGATCGTGCATTTCAAGACCAGCGGACCAGCGGACAGATATCCGGGGTCCTCGGATTGCTGGTGCTGGTGCTCTCTGCCATGGGCGTATATGGGGTCGTGGCTCTTGCTGTGACCACCCGTACACGTGAGTTCGGCCTCAGAATCGCACTCGGGGCCACACGAGGGGCGGTCGTCCGCGGCGTCTTCACGGACGCCCTTCGCATGGCGGGGCCAGGGCTAGTGTTAGGAGGCCTCATAGCGATTGGAACGGCCGCGGCAATGCGCTCCATGCTCCTGGGGTTGAGCCCGGTCGATCCCGTCTCATTCGTATCGGCAGGAGCCTTGCTGCTCGTCGTGGTAGTCCTCTCCAGCCTGGGCCCAGCGATCAGAGCATCAGGAATCCATCCGATGGAGGCGTTGCGGCAGGAGTGAGTGCCCGGGGCGGGATTTGTGGCGTAGCCTGGTGAGGATGAGCCGTAGGCTCACCGCAGGCACACCCGCATGGGGTTGCCCCCGAGGGATTTTAAGAATCGCATTCGGTTCGGACCATTCGTAGGCATCCGTTGTCATTCGTATGTAAGTCCGAACGAGACAAGCGGTTACGCTGCGTTTCTACACCTGTGTCAATCATCCTCACAACGAATAGATGCGCTGAGTCCGCTACAGAAACCGCTACATTCTCTGATGAGGTGGCGGTAGAAGACCTGGGTTGCTCGCACATTGGGAAGTAAAGCGACGCCGTGTCGGGCGATTCGTTCCCTACGAAGCAGTTTCCATTCGTTAGAAGGCCGTCGGGTTTGTGACAGTTTGGCAAACCCAGTCGCTCTTGCGCATTTGGTCGGGATTGGCCTTTCCCCGAGCGCCGTGCGACGCCCGGGGATGTTGCTAAAAAATGTTCGCGGATTGTCTAGTTGTGGATTACTATATTTCCCCCGCCTATCGCTTGTTGCGAGCCGTTGTCGTAAATCACACTTTCATCTTCCCCGTCCTCGTCTAACCAAATCTTGATGCGAAAAGTATCGGTGCTACTGTCGCCCGCCCAAATCATGAATTTGTACTCTCCTGCGCCATTGATTGTGCCCAGCCCTTTGAATTGAGCGTTCTCTCCGCCCTGATTGACCACTAGCCAGTCGTATACGTCGGAGTGGAAGTTCAGATCTCCTGCCTTGAACTGGAACTGGGTATTCCCTGTCGGAACATTGGCGCCCTTCTTGTACTTAGACACGAAGCCAAAAGAAGCCTTTCCGGAGGCCGAAGGATCTACATACGCGCCCTCTGGTGAGTTTATCCAGCCGCCGCCCGTGACAAACCCGCCTTCAGGATCGTAGACGACCACGTACTGGAATTCCGAATAGGCCGATCCGCCGTCGTTGTCCGTGACCGTCAAGACGATCTCGTAAACGCCTGGAGTCGAGTAGGTGTAGTCGTCAGTTACGGAACCACTCCCTGCGCCCTGTGTCACGGTTCCGGTCGTGGTGTTTTCATCACCCCAATCCCAGGTGGCCGTGTGCGTGTCGCCCGTGCCTGGATCAGTGAAATCCGCGGATGCAATTATTGGCGTGCCTAACAACACCGGATCCAATGATGCTGCAATCGAACCCGGAGTCGGGGCAACATTGGCGACGGTGAGTGTGAAACTGACCGATGCGATTCCGCCGTTGCCATCGTCAGCGCCAATCGTGACCGTCTGGCTCTCGGCCGGACCGTCTGAGGTTGGAAAGGACCAGGACCAGGATCCATCGTCGTTGTTCGCTACGGTTCCGATAGATGCACTGAGGGAGACGGCGTCTCCGTCATCATCAGCCACGGAGCCTCCGTTCAACACGATCTCCCCCTCGGCCGACGTGACCTCCGATGCGTCCGCGTTCAGCGTCGGGGCAGCGTTGCTCGGCATCCACACGACGGCCTCCGATCCGATATACCCGGTGGCTTGCCCGACATTGTTGATTGCCCAGGCCCAGCTGGATTCACTGGTGGACCCTCCCAGGTCGATCATCACACCGTCCTGCCAAAGGAAAGCATGCATATGCCCGTCGGCAGTACCACTGGTTCCCACTACCTGACCCTGGTTGTTGACACCGAAGGCGTAGCTGTAGCTCCCGCCGAGGGTGCCGAGGTCGGTCATGACTCCTTCTGTCCAGAGGTAGGCATGGGTCTGCCCAGTTGCGGTTTCACTGGACCCGACCACCTGACCCAGGTCGTTGATAGCCGGGGCATCCGAAAAATCTCCTCCGAGAGTTCCGAGATCGATCATCACGCCGTCCTCCCAGAGAAAACCTCGGCCCCGCCCATCGGCGTTGCTGCTGTATCCGACCACCTGCTCTTGTTCATTGATGCCCCACGCTTCGGACGTGCTTCCCCCGAGCGTTCCCAGGTTCATCATCACACCGTCATCCCAGAGAAAGCCTCGCCGAAGCCTATCGGCGGTAACGCTATGACCGACCACCTGCGCGCTCTCGTTGATTCCGAAGGAGTACGCCCAACTTCCGCCTAAAGTCCCGAGATCGACGGGGACCCCGGCATCCCACAAGCATGCGTGGCTTGCCCCTTCAGCGGTGGAGGCAAAACCCGCCATCTGCCCCAGATTGTTGATGGCCCTCGTTTCGCTATTGTCTCCTCCGAGGGTGCCGACGTCGGTCATTACGCCAGCTTCCCAGAGGTAGCCGCGGAACCCGTACGGTGGGAGGTCGCTGAGTCCGACTGCCTGGCCAAGGTCGTTGATGCCGTACCCTTCGCTCCAAGAACCGCCGAGGGTGCCCAAACCGACGGCTTCGTAGCCACCTCCTACCGGTACGGATCCGATGGAGAAGGAGGGAATCGCATCGTTGGATGGGGCCATGGGATCGGGAAGATCGCACCCCCAAACCACAACGACTGATAGAACTCCCAAAGTGAGGGTGATGCTGGTCCGGAATTTCACAGGCGCACCTCCATGTCGAAGAAGCCAAAGGCATGTCCATTGACTGGCTGGCAGCCCCATCGTCGGGCGGGCGGCTACTGCGGCGTCTTCTGTTGCGTCGGCCAGGCGGCGGGCCCGAAAGGGCCACCCATGTACGTTAACTGGAGTATCCCGGTCTTATATGCAAGATTTACACCGAACTGTGATGATTGTCACAGTTTCGCCAATCTTCTTTAAGCCGTTGCCGGACAGGCGGTTACTCTCCGGAATCAGCGTCCGTCTCACGGCCAAATGACGGCTTCAATTACGTTTGCCGGAGGAGCACCACAGTGCGTACCCATCAGATGGAGTGGCTCTGCGACGCCTGCAATCCTCGGAACGACCAATGCTTCCCAGCCGTGCTCGGTTCCAGTGTAACTGGTGATGACTGCACTGAGCGAGAACTCTACACGGGATGTCACATCCCCGTAATGCAGGCTGGGTATGATTGCGCCGTGAGACCTCAGCTGCCAAAACCGCTACAATTTCCCTGTCTTCGGCTGCGGTCCAGCCAGTCTGAACAAGAATATAAGTCGTTGTGGTTCCTGCAGATGCCCGGGGCGGGATTTGAACCCGCATGGGGTTGCCCCCGAGGGATTTTAAGTCCCTTGTGTATACCAGTTCCACCACCCGGGCAAGCGGTTCAATGTATGTGGTTAGCTGTTATTGCGTCAGCTCAACAAATGCAACTGTCACAAGAAACTGTCACAAGACTTGTTTTTGACTTGACGGCGTTCTCCATGACCTTGTGATCAACACCGGCAAGATGGCTGCATACTGACCGGCCACTGCCCTGAGTGCTCGCCTCTACTCCGAGACGCAATCCGCCTGATCAGCCAGCTGAGACTCCGCCCAAACCACGACTTTCTCAGCAAGCTCAAGAGTTCGCGAGTGCTCCGCAGCTGTCACTTCCTCACCAGGGCCAGGATACCTGGCAACGGTCGCATAGTCACTGAGGATTGCAGCCTCGCGGATATCGGGGCCTACTTCCGCACCTGCTTCCTCGGCCAACCAAAGTAGACGTTCGAATCGGGTGTCTCAGGCGGCATAGATTTCTCTTCCCTCGTTTAGCGCAGGCGTCACTACAGTGCCAACCTTTCCCCTCAGGTAGTCGATGTCCTCCGGCGTGACGACCACGATATCGATGGAAGCGTCGATTCCATATATTTGCAGGTGGATTCTCTGGGCGAGCATCCGGCGATGCACCACATCCGACTTCACCACCAGTAGATCTATGTCACTGTCGGGATTCCATTCCCCACGCGCCGCCGAACCGAAGAGTATGACGGAGTCCGGAGCCGCAACTTCCACAATTCGACGAACAATCTCATCTAGTAACCCGCTCTCTGGCAATCTCGTCGCAGCTGCGCCTTCAGATTGGCTGTTCGTGTCGGTCATCGCACGCACCGTTCGGAAATTTCGCACTCGTGACTAGCTGGTTCATTCCACGTGGCACCCGCAAACTAGTTGTCCCTTCCTAGTTGAGCCAGAGTAAAAAAAAGCCGCGCGAGTCGAGACATCAAGACAGTAATGTCCCCAACTACTTTCGTGAAGATGCCCCAACGGTTGTTGGAGCTCGGAGAGGTATCCGGAGCGATCAAGCTATCCGGCGTTCCTTTCGTCGGCAACCTCTTCATGCTGCCGAGTCATCGCCGCAGGCGGGTGCGCACCGAAGTTCGTTGTGGCGGTCGGCGAGCTGCCATGCTAATTTCAGGAAAATGATCTTATTATCTGAAAGAATATGAGGCGTGCGGCCAATGCAAAGTATTGAAAATAAAGTGTTTAGCAGGATCGCTGGCCGCGGTAGGGGTTGGGCGTTCACAAAGACGGATTTCGTCACCGAATTCGCGGAGGCCAACATCCATACGGCGCTTTCCAGTCTCGCCAAGAGAGGCAAAATCCGGCGGCTATGCCAAGGAGTCTACGACTATCCACGCCAAAGCGATCTGTTGGGCCAGCAGCTGAGCCCGGACTTCGACCAGATGGCCCAGGCACTCGCACGCAAGTTCAACTGGCGCATTCAACCCACGGGCGATACGGCACTGAACCTGTTGGGACTCTCGATGCAGGTGCCGGCCCGGTGGGCATACGTCTCCGACGGCCCCACCCGTGAATACAAGGTCGGGGACAACACACTGGCGTTCATCAAGTCCGGCTTGAAGGAGAGGGCCTTCATATACAGAGAAAGCGCCCTCGTGGTGCAGGCAATCAAAGCGTTGGGCAAAGAGCGTGTCGACCAACGGACAATCGCGAAGATCCGACGGCAGCTCAATCCAGAGACCCGCCGGCGTGTCTTGAGAGACACACGCACGGTGACCGCATGGATCTATCGCGTAATCAAACAGGTGTGCGAGGAGTCTGCCTGATGGACAGGGTCGCACGGCTTCCGGATAAAGAGCGTAGCGAGGTGTTCACGGAAGCCGCGGCGGAAAAACGGACGACACCAGCAATCATCGAAAAGGACTTCTGGGTCACGTGGTTGCTCGGTCGGCTGTTTGAGGACGCAGAACTCTCAGGGCTTCTCATGTTCAAAGGTGGTACGAGCCTGTCCAAGGTCTATCACCTGATCGAGCGCTTTTCCGAAGACATCGATCTGATCCTGAACTGGAAGGTACTGACGGACGAGGACCCGCTCGCTCAGCGCTCGAGAAGCAGACAGAATCAATTCAACCGACAACTCGACGAGCAGGCGAAGGCATACATTGGCGGTGAGCTCTTCGTGCAGTTGATCGAAGTGTTGGGCGGCATGTGTGTTTGCGAGATCGATTCGGATGATCTGCACGTCATCAACGTCCGCTACCCGGCCGCGTTTCCCGACACGTACCTGCGTCCCGAGTTGCGGCTCGAGATTGGCCCCCAGGCATCGTGGGTGCCGCACGAAGAACGGACCATCAGCTGTTACGCGGCCCAGGCGTTCCCTGACCTGTTCGAGACCCCCGAATGCTCAGTCCATGTCATCAAGGCTGAGCGCACTTTTTGGGAAAAGGCAACTATCCTGCACCACGAGTACCATCGGCCCGAAGGAAGCACCCAGCCTCGGCGTTACTCACGCCACTATTACGATCTCGCCATGATGGCGGCATCACCGGTCAAAGACGTAGCCCTGCCAGACGATGGGCTGCTGGAGAGCGTCGTACTGTTCAAGCAGCAGTTCTTCCCGCGAGGCTGGGCACGGTACGACCTTGCGAAGCCCGGTACGATGCGGCTGGTACCCGAGGTGCATGTGCTCGAAACTGTAGAGACTGACTATGCAGCCATGGTCAATATGATATTCGGCGATGTCCCTGAATTCGACGCCATCCTCGAATCCCTACAGGAAGTGGAGGAGGAGATCAATGGCTGACCAAACCTCTCAAGTCAGCCAACCCGATGCGTGACCCAGAACCGCATAAACGCCCTTTCCCGGAACGAGCTGGAGAGGGCGGTCTTGTGACTGTATTTCTTGACAGTTCCTGTAAGTCGGCACACCCGGGCGAGGTACCGAAAATAAGCGCAACTGCACCTCACGTGACCACACCTCGGCGGAAACACCTGTAGCCTAGCGATCTGCCACCTCAAATTCGGTTCCGCCAGCAAACATGCTGCGGGGTGACGCTCAATCTGGTGCAGTGTATCTTCAGCCCGTCATGCCTGACTTCTCACGACTAAAGGACCGGAACCGCGCCATAGAGGCGTGGTTGGGAGATCGCGTTCAGCAGCTTCTAGCGCGACTGCCACGCCTTGGCGTCGATGAAAACACGCTGCTACTCGGATTCGCCGCGGCAATCGGAGCCGGAGTGGGTGTGGCAGTGATCGTGTTTTACATGCTCATCGACTTCTTCCGCGAGTTGGCGGTGAGGAGCGCCGACTTGTTGGGGGGAATCGGAAGCTTTTCGATTTTGCTCGTCGTGGTGGCTGGACTTGGACTCACCCGCCTGCTCATAAGGTTCGGGACCGACGATTCCGACGGCGAAAACATCCCGGACATCATGCGCGCGGTAGCCAAACGCGGCGGAACGATTTCGTCGTTCCCTGTAGTGGTGAAAACTGTAGGTTCGGCACTCGCGATTGGTTCAGGCGGTGCGGTGGGTGCAGAGGGGCCGGTTGCTGTTGCAGGTTCCGCGCTTGGGTCGAAATTCGGGCGTGTTTTCAGGTCGGGTCCGTCGCGCCTGAAGGTGTTGGTGGCGTGCGGCGCTGCCGCGGGGATCTCGGCCGCATTCAACGCTCCGATCGGTGGAGTGTTCTTCTCGCTGGAAAAGGTCGTTGGCAACTTCGGAGTCGCCTCGTTCCCTCCAGTACTCGTTGCCAGCGTCATTTCCGCGGTGATTGCTCGTGCGGCATTCGGCAACTCACCGGTAATCGCCATCCCGACTGAGTATGGAGTAGGATCTCCTGCAGAGCTGGTCCTTTACGCCCTCCTCGGAGTGATCACTGGGCTCGTCGCAGTGCTATACTCGCGCGCCATCAACAGTGGCGATCGACTGGTAGGCGGTCCGCGGCTCATCTGGTACCGAATCGTGGCCGGCGCGCTCGTAGTCGGAGCACTCGACATCATATTCAGAGCGGACCTCTGGGGCCGAGGGCACGAGAGCTTCACCTTTGCGATGATAGGCGACCGCACGGCCCTATTCCTGATCGCGCTGGCGTTCGCGAAGCTTGCCGCCACAGCCGTGACTCTGGCAGTGACTAGAGCCGGTGGCGTATTCACACCAGCACTCTTCATCGGTGCGACTTTGGGCGGTGGCCTTGCTGTAGCCGGCGGTCAGTTTGTGCCCGGGTTCACCATAGAGCCTGAAGCATTTGCGCTCGTCGGCATGGCGGGGCTAATTGCGGGTTCTACACACGCTCCACTGACAGCGATTATGATCGTGTTTGAGATGACGAGCGACTATGCGCTCATCCTGCCGCTCATGTTGTGCGGTGCGGTGGCACTCATCACCGCGAAACGCGTGTACCCGGAGTCGATCTATTCTGAATGGCTGGTGAAACGCGGCGAGAACATCCATCGTGGAAGAGACACGGCTATACTCGAGCGCCTCAAGGTTGGCGATTCGTTCAATAACGACCCGAACGTGATAGGCGAGAACGCATCGGTGCCACAGATCGTTGCGGCGATAACAGCGTCGACTCAGATCGAGTTCCCCGTGTTGGACAACGACCTGACGCTGGTCGGGATGATCTCGCAAGACGACATACGCACAGTACTGGCAGATGCACAGGCACTCTCTCCAGTCTTGCTGGCAGGAGATCTCGCCCACCAGCACTACGAATCAGTAAACCCTGACGACTCGCTGAGAACGGCGCTGCAACGTCTAGCTGTGCGCGGCAGTCATCACATTCCGGTCATCGATGGCGAGAACAAGGATCGCCTGGTCGGGCTGATCTCGCGGCAAGAAATCCTGGCGGCATACGACAGGGAGCTGCTGCGAGAACAGTAGAAGGCTGAGGACCTGCCCCTCTGCTGCTCTGCCCCTCTGCCTTTCAGTTCCCTCTCCCTCTCCTGCCCCCCTTTAATTGACAACACCTGCCCCGCGAAGTAACGTCGAGCGTCCATTATGACCAATTGCATGGAGAAACACATGAAACGACCATTTGTGTTAATGGCGGCCAGCTGCGCACTGATGCTGTCCATACCACTGGCAGCCGCCGCACAGGGATTCTCCGTCAACGAACACGGCACGTGTTCGATGGCCCGCGGCGGAACGGGCGTCGCGTCGGCTTGCAGTGACGGCTCGACCATCAACTTCAACCCGTCTGGGATCGCGGGTATCACCGGAGGGTTGGCCGGTGTCGGAGTTACGAGCATCTTGGCGCAAGGCTCGTTCACGGACGATCTGACAAGAAGCACCGCCGAGCTTCAGAACGGGATCATTCCCGTACCGCACCTCTTCATGGCCTACGGTATAAACGATAAGCTTGCGGCCGGTTTTGGGTTCTTTGTCCCCTACGGACTGGGCACTATTTGGGAAGACACCTTTGAGGGTCGCTTCAACGGTTATGACAACGACTTGAGGTCGATGTACTTCCAGCCGACACTGGCCTACAAGCTGCACGACAAGATCAAGATCGGCGCTGGATTCGACTATGTGGTTGCGTCAGTCAAGCTCACACAAAGAGTGGACTTGTCGGTGGTACCGGCGCCCGCTCCAGCACCAGCCGGACTGACCTTGGGCAACCTTGGCGTGCCATTCCACACCGATGTCGCAAACGTAGCGTTGGAGGCGCATGGTGCCACGGGCATCGGTGGCAACTTCGGTATTACGATTGAACCGGTGGACGGATTTTCCATAGGTGCGCGGTACCTGACGCGCGTCAAGTTGGACTACGAGGGAGAAGCTGACTTCGAGGCCGTATCCACGGGCCTGGTTCTTCCGGACGGAAACCCATTCGGCGTTCCGGGCGGCACCCCAATGGACGCCCTCGTACTCGCCGAGTTCGCGGATGGTGGTCAGCTGGCCGATCAGGCCGTGCAAACGAGCATCACTATGCCCGACCAGGCAACTGTCGGCGTTGCGCTTGATGTCTCGCCGGCTTTGCAGCTGCTGGTCGACTACCATTGGATGCACTGGTCGGTGTTCGATGAGTTGCCACTCACCTTTGAGAATCAGTCAGAAGGCCGCGTTGTGCACGAGAACTACGAGGACACGCATGGAATACGCGTGGGGTTCGATTGGGACAACGATGGGATGCTGGCTGTCCGTGGCGGATACATATACCACAAGGGCGCAGCCCCGCCCCAGACTGTGACGCCTCTGCTGCCAGAGGGAGCGCGCAACGAATTCACAGGTGGTTTCGGACTCAGATTGACCGACATGCTCACCGCCGACTTCGCGTACCAATACATCAAACAGAACGATCGCCGAGGGAGAGTACGTGAGCCCGATCCAGGCGTGATCCCCACACCCGCAATTGCAGACGAATTGAACAGCGGCCTGTACACGTTCAATGCCCATCTGTTTGGCGTAACCCTGTCGGTGCACTTCTAATGTCTACCAGAATACGAACGCGCGAGGATCGCGAAATGACCGGTCATAAAAAATTGAGCCGAATACTGGCGACGACGTTTCTCGCAACGCTGCCGCTTTTAGGGGCGTGCGACTCGGAAATACTCATTGACGTCTCACCCAACGCAGTGGACCCTATGTTCACGCGCTACGTTTCGATCGGCAATAGCGTCACAGCAGGATTCCAATCAGGCGGTATCACAGCCGACATGCAGATGGAATCCTACGCGGTACTGCTGGCCGACCAGATGGGATTGGATGTCGGAGCCGCGGGAGCAGAGTTCAATGTTCCGCTGATGACCGCGCCCGGTTGCCCACCGCCTATCACGAACATCTTCACCCAAGAACGTGTCATGGGCCTAACTGCCGGTGACTGCTTCCTGAGGCAGGCGACTCCGGAGTTTGTGAGCAATGTTGCAGTACCGGGATCAGCGGTAATCGACGCCCTGACCAACATGGATGCGACCAGCAATCCAAATGCGCTGACGACGCTGTTCCTCGGCGGTAACACACAGATCGAAGCGGCTGCAGCCGCGCAGCCGACGTTCGTCACCATTTGGATGGGCAACAACGACGTGCTCGGCGGGATTACGAGTGTCAATGCGGGAGACGCATCGCACATAACCGACCCAACTGCATTCGCAACCAACTATTCAGATATGATGGATGACCTGGACGCATTGGGGACGATCGAGGGTGGTGCGCTGGTCGGCGTGATGCAGGTGACTAGCGCTCCTTATGCTTCCGCCGGTCTAGCTTACGCCGCTGCGGGTGCCGCGATTCCCACGTTGACGGTTGATGCAAATTGTTCGGCCACGGTGACGATCCCTGGAACCACCACGGCCGTGCCGGCTTTCGTTCCGTTCCATTACGGCGCGGTGCTAATGGCCACGGCAGGCGGCGGCGTGCCGACCACGTTGGATTGCTCTGTGAGTGAAGTGATCACTCCGCTCGAAGCGATTGCCATGATTTCGGCGGTCACGCAGTACAACGCCGCAATCCAAGCCGAGGCTGACGAACGCGGTTGGGCATATATCGACCCCAACGATCTGCTGACTGCGGCCGCCGCGGCAGATCCGATGGCGGTATTGCCATTCCCGGCGTTCCCGGGAGGCGCGTATCCGGCCGACATGACGTTGAACGCACCTTTCGGCACGGCGCTCAGCCTCGACGGAGTCCACCCGAGTGCTAGCGCTCACGTGCTGGTGGCCAATGCGCTGATAGCTGCCATCAACACCGCGTACAGTACAAGCATACCGGCAATCAATTAGCATCAGATAGCTCGGTCTGGTACAGGAAAAGCGGGAGGTCGATTTGGTCGGCCTCCCGCTTTTGTTTAGATTCCCGCCGGTTATGAGACGAACACTATGCTGGAGCGTACGGAAACTCAGGTGCGTCTGCACCTCTGCTGCCGTAATGTGTGGACTCACTGCGGCGATATCGGCCGTACCTGCCGCCGCTGCCGCCCAGTACCCCGACACCTACATGCTCGGCCGCGGCGTGCTCAGAATGAGCTTCGAACCATCGTACATGAATTGGGGATACAGGTTCGATACCAGCGGTGTGGCGGTGCCACTGGGCGCCGACCTGAGCTTCGATTCGACCAGCTCCAGTTTCTTCCCGAGCATGAGCCCTGCCGAGGCGGCTATATGGTCTATTACCGGCGATTCTGCTCTCGGAATAAACGTCGGCTCGGTGCAGACGAAGTTGGATGCCGACGTCCGTAGGTTCCCGTTCAACTTCCGGCTCGGTCTTCACGACAGGATGACATTCACCGTGTCCGTTCCGGTCGTCACCACGCGTATGCAGGTCGATTTTGCGCACGACACGACTGGCGCCAACGCAGGGTGGAACCAGGCTTCGGCAATCTCGGGTGATGCCGCCGCAGCCATAGGACAAATGTCCCAGTTGCTCGGTCAGATCGAGGCCTCAGCCAACGCCCTGGATGCGACCATAGGCGGCGGCGGACTGGACTGCCCCAACGGACCCCAATGTGACGGCGCACGCGATCTGGTGAGCCGAGCACGGGCCATGGCAAACGATCTCATCGCCCTGACCGGGGTGAACGCGAGTGGAGAGCTGTCGGCCGCGTTGCCACCGTTCTCACCGGTGGAGTCCTCCGCAACGGGACAGGCACTGGCGGTGGCGATCCAGACGATCTCCGCGGAATTCCAAACATTCGGGGCACCGGCAATTTCGGGAACAGTTCCATTGCCCTCGACGATCATCGATCCAGACAGCTCCAGTGTGCGAGACGCACTGTCTGAACTCGGAACCGGCTTCGGTTACGACGCCCAGCCGCTCGATTTCGCCAAATACCGGCAGAAGCTGGGAGATGTCGAGGTTGGCCTCAGGTACGGTCTGTTTCAACGACCATCCTTGCGCGCAGTGTTGTCCACTACCGTACGTCTGCCAACCGGCACTCGTGACTCACCCGACCACTTCGTAGATATCGGAACCGGCGACAAACAGACCGACGTCGAGGCCGGCGTCGACCTGGCCTTCGAGCCGGGATCTGTAGTTGGTATCGCGTTGGCCGCGCGCTACAACCTCCAGCTAGGCGATCAACTCGTTCGCAGGATCACCAACCCGCACCAACCCATAGCTCCCATCGCCTCGGAACAAACCGTATCGAGGAACCTAGGCGATGTGTTGACGCTCGCGGCCTATCCCACACTGAGGCTCAACCCGAGTTTTCGTGCCTACGGAGCATTGCACTACTACCGGAAGGGTGCGGACACTTACACGGGTCAGGACTACACTCCCCCGGGATTGCCGACCGTGCCGGTATCGGAGCTTGGCGCTGAAAGCTCAATGAGCAGCCTGAGCTTGGGGGCTGGAATACATTTCCGCTCGAGCGGCCGCGACGGCCTCAGTCTTCCGGCCGAGGCGGGCGTGTACTACCATGCAGCGTATCAGGGATCTGGGGGATTCACTCCAAAGACGACGGGCGTGACGTTTTATCTGCGGTTGTTCAGGAGACTGTTTGGAGGTCAGCCTGCCGAGGTTGAGGAGGAAGCTGAGGAACCGGTGGGCAGTTAAGGAAAACCAACTGGCATACACTTCTGTTCGCTGTATGTTGTTCGCTGTTCGTTGCTCGTCCTACTCCCCCCCCGCCCTCCTAATCATCTCTCTCGCATGCTTTGTCGCAACCGGGTCAGCTCCGTCGCCTAACATCCGAGCCACCTCTTCAACCCGACTCTCGCCCTCCAGCACGGATATCTCGGTGCTTGGCAAGCCATCCTTTTGGCGTTTCTCGACGCGAAGGTGATGTTGTGCCCTGGCAGCTATCTGCGGCAGGTGGGTGATTATCAACACTTGCCTAGTTTCAGCCACCTGCGCGAGCGCCTCTGACACCTGTACCGCAACTTCGCCGCCAATGCCTTGATCGACTTCATCGAATACGAGTGTCGGTATCGAATCGTGCCGTGCTAGCACGACTTTGAGTGCCAACATCAAACGTGACAACTCCCCACCACTCGCCACCGTCGATAACGGCTTCGGTTCGATCCCCTCGTTGAGAGTGACTAGGAAGGTCACCACATCAGCGCCAGTGGCGTTGATCCTCTCGGCCTCGGTTAGCTGGACGACGAACTTGCCCTGGTTCATGCCCAAACCGGGTAGGAGCTTGTTGACCGCCTTTTCTAGATTTGCGCCTGCTTTCTCACGCTTCCCGGTAAGGCGGCCTGAAGCGTCCTCCAACGCAGTCGTGGCTGCCGTCAGTTCCTCGCCGATTTTCTCCAGGTCGGTGTCCGCGGTGTCGAGGAGGTCCAGTTCCTGTATTGCCTGCTCTCCTGTACGCTGCACGTCTTCAATTGCAGGGCCGTACTTCTGCTTCAGACGGTAGATGAGGTCGCGACGACGCTCCACCGCCGTCAGACGATCTGGATCGAGTTCGATGGAGGAAGAGTACTCGCGAACTCCGATCGCGAGTTCTTCGACGTTCGCCAAAGCAGTGTCGAGGAGTTCCTGCCACTTCACCACCGACCCATCAATACGTTCTATTGAGGAGAGTTCTTTGAGCGCTCGGCCGAGAGTGCTCGCTGCCGAGTTTTCCTCACCGTCGAGCAGCGCCGCTAGCACCTCCGAGTGCACCGTCAGGTCTTCGACGTTGGCGAGTTTGCGGCTCTCATGCTCCAGTTCTTCGTACTCACCGAGGCGTAGCTCCGCACCGGCTATCTCTTGAGCTACGTGCCGGAGGTAGTCGGCGCGTTTGCGCACCTCGTCACGCCGAGCAGAAAGTTCCAATTCCCGTTTTCGGAGAGCGGTGGCATCGGCGAAGAGAGACTCTATCGTCTTGCGATCTGCCGCATGCCCCCCAAAGGCGTCGAGAATGTCGCGCTGAGCAGCAGCCTTCAGCAGCGACTGTGCCTCATGCTGGCCGTGCAGATCGACCAGAAACCGCCCTATAGTCGAAAGCGCCGATACGGTTGTCGGGCTCCCGTTAGCCCAGGCTCTGTTTCTGCCTTCGTTGCTTATGTCGCGGCGTACGGCGAGGCGGTCATCTTCGATGTCCAATCCTGAGTTGTTCGTCACCTGGCGGAGATCGGAATTCGCGTCGATGTCGAATGCCGCCTCAACGACGCAACGGTCGGCCCCAGGGCGTACGAGATCGTTGCTGGCACGTTCGCCCAGCAACAGGGCGAGCGCATCCACCAACATTGACTTACCCGCACCGGTCTCGCCGGTGAGAACGTTCAAGCCTGGTTTTAGTGAGAGGGTGGCGTCACTAATGACAGCCAGATCTCTAACACGGATTTCGGTGAGCACTTGTTCCTACTCCTGACGAGAACGCAAGTCACCCCATTGTAGCAGCTCTCGCACTCTGTCCAAGTACCCTTTCTTCCCGAGACGTACCAATTGTATGGCGGAGGAAGCCCTCCGAACCACCACGCGATCGTCGGGACCGAGCGTGTCTCCGTGTTGACCGTCGTACGAGACAATCACCTTGTCTCTTTGGGGAGGAACCACCTGTAGGCCGATCACCGCGTCTCCCGGAACGACGAGAGGGCGGAACGCAAGTGCATGCGGGCAAATCGCGGTAATAACCAGAGCGTCTGCTGCAGGCATTACAATTGGGCCACCCGCGCTCAAAGAGTAGGCGGTCGATCCTGTGGGGGTGGCGACGATCACTCCGTCAGAGCTGTACAAACCGACGGCGGCACCGTCGACCGTTACCCTGAATTGCATCAGGTGCGCCACACCTGCCTTGTGAACGACAATGTCGTTCAGGACTATGACATCGGAGCGCTCTTGTCCGTGTTCATCGACAATGGACGTCTTCAGCGTGGTGAGCTGCTCGGTGCGGTGCTCCGAGCGCATCACCGCCCCAAGATCCTGCTCGATTCGATCGGGCGTGGTGCTGGTGAGAAACCCCACTCGACCGAGGTTGACGCCCAGCACCGGGACGTCTGAGGGACCCAGGTAACGCATCGCACGAAGTAGGGTACCGTCGCCGCCCAAAGTGACGAGTAGGTCGATATCGGGACCTTCAGGACCGAACTCAGGTACGGTTTCCTGCCATGATTCCGCTATACGCGGTTCGCCAAAAACGGTAAGCCCGTTTGAGGATGCAAACGCGCGAATGCGATAGAGGAGAGCCGGCAACTTCTCGTAGCTCAGGTTCCCTACAACACCAACTCTCATGCGGTAGTCAAGCTCACTTCGGTAGCACGAGCGCGCACCCTCGAGGCAATACCCTCAGCGGTGAGCCCAACGTCTTCGAGCTGACGAGCGCGTGTCGCGTGCTGAAACATCTCGTCGGGAATTCCCATGACGGTGACTCTCACATCCGGATTGACCGACTCAATCTTGGTCGCAATGTAGCTCCCAAAACCATTGATGTCCGTCCCCTCTTCGACAGTAACGAGCAGCCGATGCGATTCGCAGAGCCGCGTCAACATGGCCTCGTCGAGAGGCTTGATGAACCGGCAGTTGACCACCGTCGGGTCCAACCCGTCCTCCTCGAGGAGATCCACTGCATCTAGCGCGGGTTGACACATCACTCCGACAGCCAGAATGGCACAGTCAGTGCCCTCTCGCAACACCTCCCACGTTCCGTATTCAACTGGCTCGACGTCGCCTACGGGCGGCACCGCGGCGGGTACGTTGTCTCGGGGATACCTGATACTGAACGGGCCTGCCTCATGTTCGAGCGCGCACTTCATGAGGCCCATCAGCTCGGTACCATCCTTGGGCTGCGTGACGGTCATACCCGGAACGGTTAGCATGTAGGCGATATCGTAGAGCCCCATATGCGTTTGACCGTCTGCGCCGACCATTCCTGCCCGATCCATGCAGAACACTACGGGCAGGTTCTGAAGCGCGACGTCATGGAACACGCAGTCGTACGCGCGCTGCAAAAACGAAGAATAAATCGCCACGACAGGGCGTATGCCTTGTGCTGCGAGTCCGGCGGCAAACGTGGTCGCGTGAGCTTCCGCAATTCCGACGTCGAAAAACCGCTCTGGGTATTTGCGTTGGAAGAAGTTCGTGCCGGTTCCCGAAGGCATCGCGGCCGTGATAGCTGCCAGGTTCGGATATACGCGGCCGAGATCCATGAGCGCCGTGCCGAACACCTTGGTCCACGAAGGCGTTTTGCCTGGTTTGCTCGGACGTACCACGCCTGTTGCTGGATCATACGGGTTGCGTGCGTGGAATCTTTCGTGATCGGGCTCCTCGAAGGGGAAACCTTTTCCCTTCTCGGTGAGAACATGCACGATCCGAGGACCATCCAGCTTTTTCACCATGTCGAACGTCTTGACCATTGCCTCGATGTCGTGGCCGTCGATTGGGCCGAAATACCGGAAACCAAATTCTTCGAACAACATCCCGGGCGACCAGAGATTCTTGATGCTCTCTTCGATATTTCTCGCCAAATGGACCATACGTTCGCCACCCACGACCTTCGAAGTTCGTTCTACGACGCCCTTCACGCGCTCGCGAATTCTATTGGTGATGGGGCTGGCGATAATCGACCCGAGGTATTTGCTCATAGCTCCGACGTTCGGCGCGATGGACATGCCGTTGTCGTTGAGCACCATGATCAGGTCATGCTCGGAATGACCGGCGTTATTCAAGCCCTCATATGGCAGCCCACAGGTCATGGAGCCATCACCAACCACCGCAACGACATCGAACGATTCCTCGTTCAGATCGCGCGCGGCGGCAATTCCAAGCGCAGCAGACATGGCCGTTCCGGCGTGCCCCGCGGCGAATATATCGTGCTCGCTTTCATCGGGTCTCAGGAAGCCCGACAAGCCGCCCTCCTGGCGCAGAGTCGGCAGGCGGTCGTTGCGCCCTGTCAGCACCTTCCATGGATATCCTTGGTGACCCACATCCCAGACGATTTTGTCGCGAGGCGAGTCGAAGCAGCTAAGCAATGCAACCGTAAGCTCGACTACTCCCAAACCCGAGCCGATATGACCGCCGGTTTGGGAAACCACGTCAATCAGGCGTTGGCGGACCTCGTCTGCAAGCTCCTGCAGGCGTTCGGGGGGAATCTCCCTGATGTCCTCCGGCCCTGCGATCGATTCTAGTAAACTCATCTACTGGTGCGCATTTCTCGAAAAAAGGTTCAAGAGCGGCGATTGGCCACAAACTCGGCCAGGCCACCCAACAACTCTGAATCTATCCCACAATGGGCAAGATGGTCCACGGCTCGCCGGACTCTCGTTTCGGCTTCTTGCTTCGCCGCTTCCATCCCTAGCAGTCCCGGATAGGTCGCCTTGTTCTGTACGGCATCCTTTCCGGCTGTCTTGCCCAACTCACCCGAGGTAGCAGTCGAGTCGAGAATATCGTCCACAATCTGAAAGGCCAGCCCTATCTCCTGGCCGTAGCGTCGTACCGCTTCGACCTGCTCGGCGCCCGCCCGTGCAGCTAGTGCACCCATGACGCCGCAGGCGGTGATCAGAGCACCGGTCTTGGCCCTGTGGATGCGCATCAACTTCTCGAGCGACACCGCCTTGTTCTCCGCTTCCAGGTCGAGCACCTGACCACCCACCATACCGCTCGCGCCAACTGCCCGGAACAGTTCTACGCCAATTGCGCCGAGCACATCATGGGTTAGCCCCAGGCGTTGACCGCCCGCCGAAAGCACACGTGCCGCAAGGGGAACCATCTGAAAGCCAGCCTCCGTGGCGGTGGCCACGTCAAACTCGCAATGAGTCGACGGCCGACCACGTCGGAGGTCGTCGTCATCCATACATGGCAAATCGTCATGGACGAGAGAATAGGTGTGCAAGACTTCGACTGCTGCTGCCAACTCGACAGCGTCGCCGGATCCCCCTAGAGCATCGTATGCGGCAAGCAACAATGCCGGACGCAACCGCTTGCCCGGAGTCGCGAGAGAATACGCAATAGCTTCGCCCACACGGCCACCAATATCGTGGCGTGCTCGCTCCGACCAGTCTACGAGGACCTGATTGACCGAGTCGCGCGTGCCCTTCAGAAACTCCGCGGGATCAGAGATCGAGGTCTTCCGTGCCGAGTGTACCGTCGTTCTCCTCCAGAACACGTTGAACGGTGAGTTCGGACTGCGATAGTAGCTCTCGCGCCTTCTTGAGGCGATCTACGCCCTCCTGGAACAGCTCCAACGCCTTGTCCAAGTCGAGGTCTTCTCCTTCTAACGACCTCACGATCGACTCGAGGCGTTCGACTTCAGTGCGAAAGGAAAGTTTTTCTTCGCTCATACGTCAGGCGCCATCCTCTCCTGGTTCTTCCCAACAGCTCGGGCGGCGATCTCGCCGTCAGAGACTGTGAGGCGAAAATCGGTGCCCGGCGCGAAGTCACCGGCGTGTTTGAGAACACGCCCTTCCTCATCGCGGGCGACCGAATAGCCTCGTTCCAACACCTTGAGTGGGCTGAGCGCATCCAACTGCGCACTCAACCTGCCGATTTGCATCTTGCGGTTGTCGACATTCATCGAAATCGCATTCGTCAGCCGATCGGTGGTACGTGCAAGGCGCTCCCGCCCGAGCTTTGTATGCGACGACAATCCACTTGCTAACCGCTGGGCGAGCGTACATGTCATTCCGCTCACCTCTGTACGGTCGGGCAACGCTGTCTCGGCGGCAACCGACGGCGTGGGAGCACGCACATCCGCGACGAGGTCTGTCAGCGATACGTCGGTCTCATGCCCAACCGCGGAGATAGTTGGCATTGCCATCGCTGCCAGCGCTCTCGCGACCTTCTCGCTGTTGAACGCCCAAAGGTCTTCGGCCGATCCGCCGCCACGGCCGATGATCAGCAAATCCAAGTCTTGAATCTTGCTTGCCAGGCCAAGTCCCGCGACCAACCCCTCCTCGGCACCTTCACCCTGCACCAGAGTCGGGACCACGAGTAGTTTCACCATCGGCCATCTGCGCCTGGCCACCGAGACGACATCTCGCAGAGCCGCCCCATCGGGACTCGTGACGATGGCAATTCGGGCGGGGAATTTCGGCAGCGGTCGTTTGCGAGCGGGATCGAGCAGGCCGTCACGCTCGAGCGCAAGCCTGGCCCGCTCCAGACGCAGCTTCCACAACCCGCCCTCGTCGGTAGGCACCAGCCTCTTCACGGTGAGCCTAAACTCACCGCGCTCTTCCCAAACCGTGGGTTTTGCTTCGATGAAGACCTGCGAACCCTCGTCCGGTGGCGCCGGCAAGTTCCTGTTGGCGTTGCGCCACATCACGCAACGCACCTGCGCATCAGCGTCCCGTAGAGTGAAGTACCAGTGCCCGCTGCGATATGCCTTGAACCCCGACACTTCCCCGCGGACCCAAACCTGCGTGAACCCGTTTTCGATAAGACGGCGCGCCTGCTTTGTTACTGCCGATACACTCCACGCGCCGTCTTTCGGATTCTCCTCGACTTGAGAAAAGAGGTCTAGGCCTCCGTCCACTGTCTTGCGGCCTGAACCGTGTTGTAAAGCAGCATCGTTATTGTCATTGGGCCAACACCGCCGGGGACCGGCGTGACGGCAGAGGCCACTTCCATCGCGGCATCGAAGTCGACGTCACCAGCTATGCGATACCCCTTTTCCGTAGAGGGATCTTCTACTCTGGTGGTCCCGACATCGATTACCACGGCGCCCGGCTTGATCATGTCAGCACCGACGAACTCAGGCATGCCCATGGCCGCGATCAGAATGTCGCCCTCCCGCGCATACTCTGCGATGTTCTTCGTGCGAGAGTGACACATCGTGACCGTTGCGTTAGCACCTTTTGCCTTTTGCGTGAGTATGGATGCCGCCGGCCGGCCAACGAGGTTGGAACGTCCCAGGACTACGATATGAGCACCTTCGATCTCGGCTCCGCACCGGATCAGCATCTGCTGTACACCGTAGGGAGTCGCCGGACGGAACCCTGTCGGATCGCCAATCGATACCTTCCCGACGTTGACCGGGTGAAAACCATCCACATCCTTCCCAGGATCGATGGCCAGCAACACCTTTTGCTCATCGATATGCTTCGGTAACGGCAACTGCACGAGGTAGCCGTGGATCTTCGGATCGGTATTGAGCCGATCGATGACACCCATGAGTTCCTCTTCCGTCGTCTCTTCCGGGAGTGTGATCGTTTCGCTGTGCATGCCGAGCTTCTCGCATGCTTTCCCCTTCATCCTCACGTACACCTGACTCGCGGGATCTTCACCCACCAAAACCACCGCCAGCCCCGGAGTCACTCCCTTCGCCTTCAGCTCTTCGATCTCTACCGAGAGATCCGCTCTCATCTGTTCGGCAATTGCTTTGCCGTCAATCTTCTCAGCGCGCAAAATTCACTGCCCTCGTTTCTCGAATTACCACCACTTTGATCTGACCTGGATACTGAAGTTCGTTTTCGACGCGACGCGCGATTTCATCCGAAAGCTCCTCCGCGCGTTTGTCATTTATCGAATTGGGCGCGACTACGATGCGTACCTCGCGGCCTGCCTGAATCGCAAACGCCTTTTCTACTCCATTGAACCCAGTTGCTATGTCTTCCAGAGCCGAAAGACGCTTGACGTATGTTTCGAGCGCTTCTCTGCGCGCCCCCGGCCGGGCGCCGCTCACGGCATCGGCGGCCTGAACGAGCGCCGATATCGGCGTCTCGTGTTCCACATCATCATGGTGCGCCGCGATGGCGTTGAGAACAACCGGGTCTTCACCGTACTTCTTGGCTACCTCGACGCCTAGCTGCACGTGAGTGCCTTCGTGCTCGTGCGTCAGGGCCTTGCCTATGTCATGCAGCAGCGCACCACGTTTGGCGTGCTGAACGTTGAGCTTCAGCTCAGCCGCCATCATACCCGCTAGGTGCGCAACCTCTTTTGAGTGGTGGAGGATGTTTTGGCCGTACGAAGTACGGTATTTGAGCCTTCCCACTAG
This sequence comes from uncultured Gemmatimonadaceae bacterium, assembly GCA_964518955.1. GTDB lineage: Bacteria > Gemmatimonadota > Gemmatimonadetes > Gemmatimonadales > GWC2-71-9 > JBDGYW01. Next base: position 35,200 of record CAZFHS010000028.1, read on the forward strand.
CTTCACGAGATCGCCGTGCATCTTGCGGATGCCTAGATCGTACACCGTTTGCTGTCCGGCTTCGGCAATTTCCTCTTCGACCTGTTTGGCAATCTTCTCGACGACTTCTTCGATTCGCCCAGGGTGAATGCGCCCGTCAGCAATCAACTCTTCGAGCGCCTGCCGAGCGACCTCGCGCCGCACCGGATCGAAGCACGATATCACTACTGTATCGGGCGTGTCGTCGATGATCACGTCGACGCCAGTAGCGGTTTCGAAGGCCCTGATGTTCCTTCCCTCGCGACCTATGATGCGGCCTTTCATCTCGTCGCTAGGGAGAGCGACGGCCGACACACTGGCTCCAGACGCAGCCTCGGGGGCAAGTCTCTGAATAGCGTACGCGACTATGGCTTTTGCTTCTTTGTCGGCGGTGCGCTTCGCCTCTTCCTTTATCTCCCGAACCGAGGCTTCCGCCTCGCTCTTTGCGGCATCCGTCATTTCCTGGATCAAACTTTGTTTCGCCTCTGCTTGAGTCATACCGGCAAGCTCTTCGAGCCGTGCCGCGACCGCCTGCTCCGACTCATCCAAGGCCGCTTCCTTGCCCTCCAGGTTCTTTTCGCGATCGCGGTTCGACTGTTCTTTGCGCTGAACGTTTTGCTCCCTATCGTCCAGGGCGTTCAGCTTTCGGTCTATGAGCGTCTCCCGCTCGACCACGCGTTCCTGAAGGCGATCCAGTTCCTGACGGCGTTGTTTCTCCTCGGCCTCCCACTCCTCGCGGAGTTTCATCACTTCTTCTTTGCCTGCCAGAACCGTACGGGCGTGCTCGGCTTCAGCGTCCCGCTTTGCGTCAGCGAGAAGGCGGGCCCCTTGTTGCTCGGCCGTCCTTCCTGCCAACTCGGCCGCCTTGTGTTCGCTTCGGCGCCCAAGACGGTAAAAGACCGCCCCGGCGAGCGCTGCCACGCTGGGTACGGCCAATGCAAGAATCAGAATGAGCTGCGATTCGCTCATCTATCTATCTCCAACGGCAGTACCGGTTTTTTCCGGTAGCCGCGATTATCTGGTTTTTCTCGGTTCAGGGCTCTAAGTTGCGGCCCTGCTTGAATTTACACTTCGTCGCTCAGCGCCGCAATCGAGCCAGTGGCGCGCGATGTTCTCTTTGCGGGCGGCAGAACTCTGCACAAGTCGGTCGAGAGTTCCGTGAGCCGATCAGCCATGCTCGAAGTGGCACTCCGTTCCGCAAATAATTCGTCAGTTATCGCCAGTGCCGCCAGTATTGCCGCTTTGTGTGCTTCAACGATTGAGCCACTTGCAAGCACCTCTTTGAGAGCGCTATCAACATACTCGGCAACTGCGCGAGTGTATTCCGTTGAGCGGTCGGACTTCAGCGTATACTCGTCACCGCCGATCGTGACCTTGACGACCGTCTTCTTGTCGGTCACCGGCTCTGCTCGTCCATGTCGACCTGCTCCTCGAGGAACTTCAACCTGGCCAACAGGCCATCCACACGTTCCCTAACAAGCTTGAGTCGAAAGTTCTTCTCGTGATTGTCCCGCTCCAATTCAGAGATCATCTCTCGAGAGGCTACCACGTCGTGATCGAGGCCCATCTCGGCCCGATCGGATTCAGCCTTGTGTGCACGCCTGCGCCAGGAGGTCAGTTCCTCCTGAACGTGCTCGAGAACCCTCTCGAGCTCCGACAACGCCCTGAACTCAGGCCTGCCTTCGTTCGACACCTAGCTTGTCCTTCAAGTATTTCAAGATCTTCTTGACTACCTTGTCAGCCTCACGGTCTTTGAGCGTTCTCTCGCGAGAGCGCAGTACGAGCCGCCACGCAACGCTTCGACCAGCTAAGTCTTCTGACAGATATTCGTCGAAAACACCCACCGATTCAAGTAATGGCCCAGCCGCCTCCTTTATGACCTCTTCAACCTGTCCTGCAGTCACCCCCGGCGGAAGTACCAGGGCAAGATCTCGTTCCACCGGAGGCGTGGTGGGAAGTGGCCGGTATTTCGAATCTGCGTCGTCTGAGACGGCCACATCCAGCTCGAAACCCTGCAATGGAGCGGCCCAGGCAGGCGCTTCGACGTCGAGAGTTCCAGCGTGCCCAACGACCTCCTCGTATACCGTTTGCAATATCAGGCCATTGTCGGACGGTATGATCGTGCCCGTCACCCCGCACAGGTCAACGAGCTGCGTGAACACATGCTTGAGATCCCAATGATCGTAGTCGGGCGCGTCACCTTCAGCAGTCCAATGAGCGGGATTGCGGGAGCCCGTGAAAACGCCCGCCAGCCGCAGCGTCTCAGTGGGCCTCACTCCTTCACCCGTGTCGTTGAACACTATCCCGATCTCGAAGAGACGAACATTGCGCTCGCGCATGGCCCAATTGTGCTGTGTCGACTTCACAAGGCCAGGAAGCAGCGATTGCCGAAGGTGTGTCTCTTCTTGGGACAACGGATTGAGGAGAGCAGTCCCGTCTTCTTCGTCTTCGGATCTCACAAGAGGCAGAGTCCGTGCCTCGTTCAGGCCCATTGAAGTCAGAACTCGGCGAACCTTGGCTTTCTGTTTTTCAATGGGTGCGTCCGGTACATTGCTCGCACGAAACGGCCGAAGCTCAGCCGGAAATTCGTCGTAGCCAATCAACCGGGCGATTTCCTCGATCAGGTCCACCTCACGAGTGACGTCAGGTCTCCACCCAGGCACCTGTACCGCCAGCCGTTCTCCCTTGGGCACGGACACGAACCCGACACTCACCAGGTGTTTTTCGATGTCCTCGGTCGAGACTTCGGTGCCGAGCAGATGTGCGACTCGCTCGGGCCGGAGGAAAATGACTTGGCTCTTCTCGGGCGCCGGATAGACGTCTGTGGCCGGGCTTGGCTCGGTTCCTCCGGCCACTGCACGGATCAACGACACTGCCCTCACGAGCGTGTCAGGCATGCCTTCGATATCGATGCCGCGTTCGAACCTGTACGATGCCTCGGTCGACATTCCCAAAGCTTTCCGCGTGGCACGATTGCGTTTCGGATCGAAGTAGGCGCACTCGAGCAAAATGTCGGTGGTCGAGTTGGACACTTCAGAGTCCGCGCCACCCATCACACCGGCAATTGCGGTCGGGCCTTCCGCATCGCAGATCAGGGTCATCCCCGCGTCCAGTTCCCGCTTTTCGCCATCCAGAGTACACAACATCTCTCCCGGCTTTGCGGACCGGACGATGATTTTGTTGCCCCGTACTTTCGCGAGGTCGAACGCATGCAGCGGCTGGTTGAGCTCGAAAAGGATGAAGTTGGTGGCGTCAACCACATTGTTGATGGGCCGCGCACCGATGCCCCTGAGGCGCGCCTGCAGCCAATCGGGCGACGGACCGACATTCACGCCGCGAATCACAGCCGCCAAGTACCGCTGACATCCGTCCACGTCGACGACGATCACTTCGACACCATCGACATTGCCTGGACCGGTGACCTGCTTAGGCGACAGGGAGTCGGAGGGTGCATCCGGAATCTCCTCCAACTTCACCGGCACTCCATAACTTGCACCCAAATCGCGAGCCACGCCCTTGTGGCACAGCAGGTCTGGTCTATTCGGAGTCACATCCAACACCAGCATCGTGTCTGCGAGCGGCAGTGCATCGAGAAGGGGCGTGCCCGGCTTCGCATCAGTATTCAGCTCGAGTATCCCCTCGTGATCGTCACCCAACTCCAGTTCGCGCGCAGAACAAAGCATGCCATTGGAGGCAATTCCTCTGATCTTCCTGGCTGTGAGCTCAAACCCACCAGGCAGAATGGTTCCGACGGCGGCGTAAGGATACTTCTTGCCGGCGACGACGTTCGGCGCACCGCAGACTACCTCCACCACCGCATTGCCGTCGTTCACCTGGCAGAGGGTCAAGCGATCTGCATTTGGGTGCCTCTCAGCCGACTCGACCAAGCCGATGACGACATCGCCCAAACCGGCGAAGAGATTCTCGATCTCGTCGATAGGCGCACCCAGTGTAGCGAGCCGCCGGGAGACGTCTATCGGGTCGAGTTCACGACCAAGCAGAGCGGACAGCCAATTGACAGAGGTGTTCACGTTATTCCACGAACTGGTTGAGTAGCCGCATATCGTTCTCGAACAGCAGTCGGATATCGGGAATTCCGTATCGCAGCATCGTGATACGATGAGGGCCCATTCCGAAGGCCCAGCCCGTATACCGTTCCGAATCGATTCCGCAGTTCTCGAACACCGCCGGGTGTACCATACCGGCGCCCATGATCTCCATGAAGCCAGTCTGCTTGCAGGTCGAACACCCACTGCCTTCACATACGTGGCACTGGATATCAACCTCGGCAGACGGCTCTGTGAACGGGAAGAACGAAGGTCGGAAACGACTCTTCACGTTCGGCCCGAAAAACCGTTTGATGAAGAAATCGATGCTCGCCTTGAAGTCCACGAAATTCACGCCCTCGTCCACCGCGAGGCCTTCGATCTGCTCGAAGACAGGTGCGTGCGACGGATCGAATGCGTCCCTGCGATAGACTTGCCCGGGCACTACTATCCGGATGGGCGGTTTGTACCGTTCCATCGTCCGAGCCTGCATGGGCGAAGTGTGCGTGCGCAGAACCACCCCAGGCCCGAGGAAGAACGTGTCCTGCATGTCGGCCGCGGGATGGTCGAGAGAGATGTTCAGCTTGGTGAAGCAGTATTCCTCGGTCTCGGCCTCCGGGCCAACGACCCGCGTGAAACCGAGTTCCCTGAAGATCTCGCAAATCTCGTCAACCACCGCCGTAACCGGGTGAATCGCACCGCGCCAAACAGCACGGTCGGGCATCGACCAATCGATGCCGGTGGCCTTCGTCGAGTCTGCGGCGAGAACGCGTTCGCGTTCGGCGATGGCCGCTTCCAACTCCTGTTTCAGCTGATTGGCACGCTGTCCGATTGGACGCCGTTCCTCGGCTGGAAGAGAGCTCAGAGAACGCAAAATCTCAGTGAGCAACCCCGCCTTGCGGCCAAGTACCTTGGTTCGCAATTCGGAGAGCCCTTCAATGTCGACTGCAGACACTTCGCCTACGGCCGCCGCGACGGTCTCGAGTTTCTGCCTAACAGACTTGTCTGTCATAGTCGGGTCTGACATTTGGATTCGGACCCGTATTAAAAGCTCTGCTTCGCGACCTCTGCGAGCTTGCCAAAGGCGGCAGGATCGTGCACAGCCAGATCGGCCAACATCTTCCTGTTGATGTCGACATTTGCCTTCTTCAGCCCGGCAATCAACCGGCTGTATGTGAGATCGTGTCCATGTGCGGCCGCGTTTATTCGGATGATCCAGAGTCGTCTGAAATCGCGTTTCTTGTTTCGCCGGTCGCGATATGCGTAACGAAGGCCTCTTTCGACGGTTTCTTTCGCGGACTTGTAGAGCTTGCTTCGTCCACCGCGCGCACCGCGCGCAGCTTTCATGATCTTCTTCTTGCGTTTCAGGCGTGCGACATTGCTCCTTACTCTAGGCATGCTGTTCTCCTAGGCCCCCAAAAGCCGCTTGATGGTGGATTCCTGTCCCTTCGAGACCAGCGTCCCCTGGCGCAAGTTCATCTTTCGCTTGGGATGCTTCTTCGTAAGGATGTGGCTCTTGTAGGCTTTGTACCGCCTGACTTTTCCTTTCGCAGTCAGACGAAACCGTTTGGCCGCGCCCCTCTTAGTGCGTTGTTTCGGCATGATATCTACTTCTTCCTGATACTCAGCATCTGATTCGCCTGGTTGGCCTGCTGACACCTACCGGGCGTGACCCCGCGCCCGCAGCCCTACTTGGGTGCGAGCACCATCGTCATGTTTTTACCTTCCAACTTCGGGTGCATCTCGACCTTCGCGATTTCCTCCAGTTCGGCGAACACTCGAAGAAGTACTTCTCGTCCCAACTCCGGGTGGGTTACCTGGCGGCCACGAAACATCATCGTCAGCTTGACCTTGTTTCCTTCCTCCAGAAACCTGCGTGCGTGCCTTGTCTTGAAGTTGAAATCGTGATCGCTGACTCCGGGTCTGTATTTCACTTCCTTCAGGTGAATGACATGCTGCTTCTTCTTCGCCGCTTTGGCCGCTTTGGCCTGCTCAAAACGGTACTTGCCATAGTCCATCACCTTGACCACGGGCGGCCTAGCCATTGCCGCCACCTCAACGAGATCCAGACCTCTCTCCGCAGCCACCCTTCTTGCCTCTTCGATTGGGACGATGCCTACCTGCTCTCCATCGGCGCCGATCAAACGAACCGGGCTGATACGGATCTGCTCGTTGACCCGGGTGCGATCTTCATTACTCTCATTGCGAACGGTCAGTGAAGCCACCTCCCTCGAAAAATGTTGTAGACAAAAAAACGGACCCAGGTTCTCTGGACGTCCGTTGGCACCGTCAGCTAAGCTGCGGCGTGGTCCCAAGAACCCTGAACGCACACTCGACGTCTCGTCGGCGGCAGCAGGGTGAAGCGCAAAGGCGCTTTCTTTCCCGTTTTGTCAGAATCCAAGCTACGCCTGCCTTTACGGGGTGTCAAGCGGGAGACACGCGAACGATTTCGAGTCCCGCGCAATCTTTCCCAGAGGTACCGTCGGATCGTGCTCGAACACAATCGTCCAGCCCTCGGCTTCCGCACGCGCCAGCAGCTGTTTTTTGGTGGACAGCGTCACCAACGGTTCGAGATCGTATGCCATTATCCATGGCACCGGAACATGCGCAATTGTCGGAATGCAATCGCCGGCGTAGCAGGCTACTTCCCCACCGTCGTTAATGAGCACCGACTGGTGATACGGAGTGTGGCCGGGCGTGGGAAGAACGGAAATACCGGGTAAGATCTCAGCCTCGCCTTCAACGAGGAGCCAAGTGTTGGCATCGGTGATCGGCTGGTGGTTGTCGAGCAGGTAGCTGGCGGCAGTGCGCTCGTTCGGGTGTTGGGCCGCGAGGAGCTCGCCACGTTGCACCACGTAGGTTGCGTTGGGGAAGGCGACGTGGGCGGTACGGCGGTATGGCGTTACGGCGGTACCCTTCCCCTTACCCTTTCCCCTTTCCCCATTCCCCCTCACGTTGCTCGCTGCGCGCTGCTCGTCGCCCCCCTCTCCCTCAACAACCGTATTCCCCCCACAATGATCAAAATGCAAATGTGTATTGATCACGTACTTGACATCTTCCGGGGCAAATTCGGCCTCGGCGAGCGCGTCCTCCAACAACGTCCGGCCCGCCGTACCCGCATTCTCCACACCGTAGATCCCCACGAACTTCTCATCCTCCTTGTTGCCGATACCGGTGTCGATCAAAACGGGGCCTGCATCGTGCTCGACCAGCAGGCAGCGCAGCGCGAGACGAATCCGATTTCGTTCGTCCGGTTCGAAGTGTTTCTGCCAGAGCGGCTTCGCCACGACTCCAAACATTGCCCCGCCATCCAGGAACACGCTGCCCGCGTTGAGACAGGTGCAGCGCAGCTTGCCAACGTTGAATCTGGTAACCAGACTCACAGCTCCTCCATGGATCGGGGCATAGCCGAACGCTTCTTCCTGGCGGCCGCAGAGCGGTAACGAAGATCGTTGACCGTTACTGCGCCTGTGTCTTGCGCCAAGTCCAGCAATCGCTGCAGCACTCGAGCGGTCGCGACCGCATCGCCCGCCGCTCTGTGCCGCTCATCGATTTCCACTCCGAAGTACTGTGACACCGAGTCGAGGTTTCTTCGCCTCAACCCTTTCACGTACCGGCGCGTGAGATCGACCGTGCACAACTTTGGCCCCTCGAGCGTCAGGTCCCTTGCTTGGCGGAGCTCACGCGACACGAATCCCCAGTCGAAAGAAACATTGTGCGCCACGAACACCCTCCCCGCGAGAGCCGCCAACACGTCGTCAGCAATTTCCGGGAAGGTTGGCTTTTCCTTCACCATCTCATCTGTGATCTGAGTGATCGACGATGTGAACTCTCCTACAGGCCGCTCCGGATTCACGAGCGATTCGAACACTAGCTGAACCGTCGTTTTCGTGGCCGCTACTACGGCGATCTCCACGATCTTGTCGCCGTTGCCGGCGCTCAATCCGGTGGTCTCTACGTCGACCACAGCGAATACACACTCCGACAGTTTGGGTGAATCGAATGCTGCATTCGCCTTCGCCCACAGTCCGTCGCCGAGTCGTTGTACTCTGGGGTCCGACCCAACCAGTGCCACCACAACACGGTCAGCCACAACCTCAGGGGCACCTTTGAGCCCGAGCACGTTCCGCGCAATGTGCGTACTGTCCAACGGTCCCGATTCGAGCGCTTCCATGACCGAATCGACGAGCGTTCCCGCCTGTTGTGCCCGGATTCCATCCGCACGCATTCCGTCATAAGCCATGGGTTTGCCCATCCGAAAGCAGTCGAACCTCCCTGAACAGTTGCAGCAGCTCTTCGCTCGTAAGGACCTCTGGTCGTACAGAAGGGATCAGGTCGTTCTCGGCGAGCATCTCTTCAACGTCGTTCTTGGTGTGTCCCGTCACCGTACGGAGCGCTCGCGACAACTGCTTGCGACGCTGCCCAAACAGTGCTGATACGAACCGACGGAATGCGGTCCGTTCCGACTCCTGCACTAGCGGTTCATCCAACGGCCGCAATCGAACCACCGCTGAGTCGACCGCCGGAGGTGGAGAAAACGATCCGGGTCGCACCGCAAAAAGCCGCTCCACGTTCGCGATCGCCTGCACGCCGACAGTCAGCGCGCCGTATGCCTTCACTCCGGGGTCAGCCGCCAGTCGGTCAGCTACTTCACGCTGAATCAAGTATACCGCAACCGCCGGCATGGGTGGCTGGAGCGCCTTTTCGATCAGTGGGGCCGTGATGGCGTAGGGAATGTTCCCGACAACCTTGAATTCGGGAAAGGGATCGGGGAAATCTCGACCCTTCGTTTCAGCAATCAGCGCGTGCCAATCTACTGACAGCGCATCACCCTCGATCAACTCCACATTTGGTGGAAGAGCATCCTCGCCGGTTGAATCACGGAGTTCGGCGGTGAGGAATCGGTCTTTCTCGATCGTGATCAGGCGGCCGACTCGCGGCGCCAACCGCCTGGTGAGGGTGCCTTTGCCCGAACCGATCTCGAGTACAACGTCATTTTGGCTCGGCTCCAAAGCCGCGACGATCCTATCGAGGATCGCGGGATCGTGCAGGAAGTGCTGTCCGAGACGGCGGCCCACTCAGGCTCTTAACACCAAGATTGTCTGGTCGTCATTTGCGAGGGAGGCAAAGTCGTTTACGCCATTGATGACGGCATCCACGATTCGAGCGGCCGGTTCGCCACGGCACGCACCTACGATCTCCATGACCCGTTCCTCGCCAAACTGGTTGTCGTTTTCGTCGACGGCATCGGTTAGTCCATCGGAAAACAGCACCAGCAAGTCTTCCTCCGCTCGCCAGTGAACCGCCTTCGCCCCAATTCCCTTGGCATCGGTGAGGCCGAGCGGCGGGCAGGTGGCTCCCAGGCGCTCCACCCCACCGTCCCGAGCCATGAGAAATGCGTGTGGGTGGCCCGCATTGGCGTAGCGTAACATTCCCGCTGCGGGATCAGCGACGCCATAAAAGAGCGCAATGTGCATCTCGGTGTCGGACAACTCCGTCTTCACTGACGCAAGAAGGTCACGCAGCGCATCGTCGGGCGTTTCCGACTCCTCCGCGTGAATACCGGCTGCGGAAAAGACGAGAGCCATGATCAACGCAGACGAGAATCCGTGCGACGACACATCGCCCAACATCACTCCTACTCGCCCCTGCGGAAGCCGCAGATAGTTGTAGAAGTCACCACCGACGCTCTCCGCCGGCTGGCAGTGCGCAGCGGTGTCCACGCCGGGCCCGAGCGTATCAGGCGACGGCAGCAGCTTGAGTTGCAGATCGTGGGCGAGCTGAAGTTCGTGCCGCAAGCGCTGTCGCTCGAGATCGCGTGACACCAACCGTGCGTTCTCAATCGCCACACCGATCTGGCTTGCGATGGCAGAGATGAGACGTGTCTCCTGTAGCCCAAACACGTCTTTGCCGGTCCGGTCCGTGAGATTGATGACCCCAACGGTGCGCTGTTCGTCCTGAGGACCAGAATAGAAGATCGGCACCGAGAGGAATGCCGACCCACGATAACCGCGCTCTTCGTCGCAGGGAGGCAGCTCAATGTTGGCGTTCTCCGGGTCGTACGAAATCGGCACACGATCTCTGAATACCTTGGCCGCAATGGAACACGTGTCGTTGATCGAAATCGGCTCATACACCGTGACATCCCGGCCGACACAGGCCACCGCCTTCAGTTCCTCTGTATTCTGATCGTACACCAGAATCGATGCCCTGCGTGAGCCAACTACCTCACTCACTGCCTCGACAATTTTCTGAGCGGCTTCCTGTAGTCGAATCGTGCTACCTAGCGTTTCAGTGATGGTGTAGATGAGTTCGACTTCTTCAAACCGGGAGGCGAGCGCCTTAGCCATCCGGAGTGTGGCGTTCTCTCGGTTGAGGAGCGAGTTGACAATTGGACCTACCTGCAGAGCCACGGCTTCTGGTTCCAACGGTGAGTCCGAAATCTCATACCAGTAGTCATCCAGCCCTTCGACGGGCCGCAGGAAACGGTCAGGCGAACTCGGGATTACGGTACCGTCGTCGTGGACCTCAACAGATGGTGCCTGCACACTCTCTGCGCCCACGACCGGCTTCAGCTTTCCCCGGTCTAGCTGCCAGATCCGTATGCGGCTATCAACCAGCGTGCCGAGGCCTTCGAGCACGGCCTCGAGCTGGTCTAGGCGCGGCGCATCATCATGCAGATCGAGTTGCCTTTCTCGTTGAAGCGAACCTCATCAACCATTTCGCGAATGAGGAACAATCCGCGGCCGCTAGTTTGTTCGAGACCCTCTGGAAGGGTCGGGTTTGGTACCTGGTCGGGATCGAAGCCGTCACCCTCATCGGAGACGTGTACCGAGACCATCTGCGGGGTAACGACTACTCTCACCTCAACAGACTTTTCGGAGTCGTTGCGATTCCCGTAGATGATTGCGTTGGCGAGAGCTTCAGACAGAGCCACTCGCAACTTGAACCTGGCGGTGGCGGGCGGAAGCCCCGAAGCGAGGCAATGTCGTGCCACGAGGTCGACAGCTTCCTCGACAACATCGATGGCCGTGGGCACTCGCACCGAGATCTCCACAGGCCAATCTGGAGCTTCGGAGGAGGGTTCCGTGCTCCTTCGGATACATAGCCTTAGTGGAGCAGTCACTTCGTCAGAAGGACTCCAGAGCTTTGTCCATGCTATCCTCGATGTCGAACAGCGAGTCCAGCTTCGTCAACTCGAATAACGTGCGAAGGTCTTCGTTGAGGCCGGCAAGGCGCAGTTCACCGCCAGCCTCGCGAATCTTCTTCGACATGGAGACCAGAACACCGAGCCCCGAAGAATCGATGTAGCCGGTACTAGTGAAGTCGATCAGGAACTTCCTGTCGCCTGCCTCGAGCGCTTCGAGCGCCTTTTGTTTGAGCTCGTGCCGGTTGCCCACTATGAGCTGCCCGTCCACGCCCAACACCACTACTCCCTTGTCCTCGTCCTTGCGCATTGTGAAGCTCATTAGCCCTCCGAAACGTTTGCCTGCAAGAGAGCGGTCGAGGCAACGTCCACGATATCCGTCGCACTTGCACCGCGAGACAGGTCTGCCATTGGCAGACGCAGCCCCTGAACGATCGGTCCTATGGCACTCGCGCCGCCTAACCGCTGTACCAGTTTGTATGCAATGTTCCCGCTGTCAAGATCGGGGAAAACTAGAACGTTCGCTTTGCCCGCCGCAATTGAACCCGGGGCCTTCCTCTCGCCAATGGCAGGAACCAGTGCGGCGTCGGCCTGCAACTCCCCGTCGCAGGGGATGTCTGGGGCCATTTTCTTGAAGTGCTCGAGAGCCTCACAGACCTTGTCGACCCTTGGGCTCTCAGCGCTACCCTTCGTGCTGAAAGACAAGAAAGCCACCATCGGTTCGTCTCCGACGATCAACGACCGGTCGCGAGCTGCCGCCACCGCTATTTCCGCCAGTTGCTCAGCCGTGGGGTCGGGAACGATAGCCGAGTCGGTGAAAGTGAGAACGGTCCGTTGTTCACCATCTCCTCCCTCTCCTGCCCCCCCTGCCGCGGGGTCATAGGGGTGGTTGGGATGAAACGGACAATCCATATAAAACGACGAACTAACCGTCTTGATCCCTACAGCCGGCCCGATTGCCAGAAGTGCGGCTCGGATAACGGCAGCGGTGGGGGCAGTGGCTCCACCGACCGCGGCGTCGGCTTCTCCGAGCGCGACCAATCCCGCGGCGAAGCGGAACGGATCGGTAGCGAGTTCCAGCGCCATCTCGTCGCTCTCGACTTTGTCGGGGCGCCTCGAGCGGAGCAGCTCGGCGATCTTGGGCACGCGCGGATCACCCGCCATGGACTCCTCGAGCAGAAGCGCCTTACCGATGCATTCCCCTTCGAAGGTGGCCCCGGCCTCCTGCACGCGCTCGTCCCACCCCTCAATCAGCACAACAGTACCGCCGATCGATGCAGCGCGCCTCCTGAGTTCGTCTGTGAAAGTCATACTGTCAGCTTCCTTTTGAGTGCCTCTTCGACTTTCGGATGCACAAAACCACTCACGTCACCTCCAAGCGAAGCCACCTCGCGCACCAAACTGGAACGCAGAAATGTGTGGTCAACCGCAGGCGTGAGGAAGACCGTCTCCAGGTCACTATTTAGGTCACGATTCATCAACGCCATCTCGAACTCGTATTCGAAGTCGCTGACAGCTCGAAGTCCTCGCACAAGCATGTGGGCGCCAACTCTTCTTGCGTAGTCCGCAAGCAGGCCATCAAACTGGTCGACTTGAACGTGATCCACACCGTCTAGGACTGATTGGAGCAATTCCAATCGTTCCTGCAGCGTAAAGAGCGGAGTTTTGGAAGAATTGACTGCTACGGCAACGATCACGCGGTCGGAAAACGAGAAACACCGCTTGATGATATCCTCGTGCCCGCGGGTGACCGGATCGAAAGAGCCAGGATATATCGCGATTTTTGTCATGTCGAATAGCAGAAGGTGAGGGAAACGTCTCCGTATCGGCGGGTATCGTCTCCCGTGAAAGTCAGGTTTGAACGATGCTCAATACACAGCGTTTTCGCAAACGCGCACTCGTGAAACGCCTCAGCCAGCGCCACCGCCTGGTCGGAGGAGAACGGAGGATCGGCCAACGCTAGGTCGTATGCGCCCTCGTCGAGGCGTCCGACGTATTTCAAAACATCACTTCTGTGGACATGGGTCTTCGACTCCAAGCCCAGTGTAGCCACGTTGTCGCGGATGGTAGAAAGGCTGGCGGGTAGAATATCCACAAAATCAACAAACTCCGCCCCACGTGAGATCGCCTCCAGCCCCAAAATGCCGGACCCCGCGAAAAGATCCAAGACCTTAGCACCCTCGAGCCCGGGATTGAGGATCGAAAACATAGCCTCCCTGACTCGATCGGTCGTAACGCGAACCCGTATGTCGGATGGCCTCACAAGAGTTCTCCCTCCAAAGTCCCCGGCCACGATACGCATTAGTCAGCGCGCTTGATCTGCACGACACGCGCTTGTAGAGAACTGGTGCCTCGCCACTCGTTCCGATCTAGTCTGAGGGCGATATCGACGGGTTCCCGCCACCAACCTTCGGTGACACGACCGGACCATCCGAATGCGATTGCCGGAATGCTCCCGGTGCCGTCTCTCATTGAGAACTTGAGATGGTTGGCGCCGACGGTTTTCACGTCCTTAGCCAAAACGTTGCGAACGCCGAATACCGGAGCGGGGTTGCCTGCGCCGCACGGTTCGAGATGGGCAATCAGCCTCTCGAGTTTGTCATCGAGAGCATCGACCTGAGTAACCAAATCGATGCGTTGTGTCGGAATGAGATCTTCGTCTGACAATCGACTCCGCGCCGCAGCATCGAAGGCCTCTCTAAACGCGTCTACCTGTTCGCGTCGTACCGTGAGACCCGCTGCGTATTGGTGCCCACCCCAACGTTCCAGCAAACCCGAACAATCCTTGAGCGCTTCGTGCAGATCGAAACCCGGGATGCTCCTACCCGATCCACGGCCCTCGTCTCCATCGAGTGCAACGAAGAAGGTGGGGCGCATGTAGGCCTCGGAGATTCGCGAGGCTACGATTCCGATTACTCCCGAATGCCAACCATCGTTGGCGAGCACCAACCCCCTGGTTGTTTCGATGTCAACCGTATTCTCGACTTCTTCGATCGCCTGCTCGTGGATCCCCCGGTCCAGCTCCTGCCTCTTGGCATTCACGGCCTCCAGGGACTGAGCAAGCTGCAGAGCTTCATCTTCGTCGTCGCTCAAGAGGAGTTTCAGGCCATCGCCGGCATCGCCGAGTCTGCCCGCCGCGTTCAGCCTCGGCGCCAGCACGAAACTCACGTGTCCGGCCCTTACGGGGCGACCGGCCAGCCGAGTGACCTCGAGAAGGGCACGTATGCCTGGCCAACGGGATCGTCCTATGATCTTGAGCCCGTGCCGCGCCAGGATCCGGTTTTCGCCGGTCAACGAGACGATATCGGCCACTGTTGCCAGCGCCACGAGGTCGAGGAAATGCATCGGAGTGGAATCCTGCAAACCGAGCTCGCCGCACAAAGCTTGCGCGAGCTTGAACGCGACACCTGTGCCACAGAGATCCTTGCATGGCGAAGCGCAATCGGGGCGCCGAGGGTCGACCACGGCGTCGGCGGGCGGAAGCTCCCTGGGAAGGTGATGGTCGGTGATCACGATCCCGATGCCCGCTTCTTTCGCCTGAGTCACCGTATCCATGGCGGTGACGCCGCAGTCGCACGTTATCACCAATGAAGCGTTGTGTTCGCGCGCTACAGAGAGGCCGGCGGATCCGAAGTCATACCCGTCACGCATGCGGTGCGGGACAAAGGGGACCACATTTCCACCGGCCAGCCGCAATATCCGTGTGAGCAGTGCAGCGGCGCACTGACCATCCACGTCGTAATCGCCGTGCACAACGATCGTCTCACCGGCGCGCACTGTGCGCCCGATGACCTCGACGGCCTCGTGCATATCCTCGAGGAGAAAGGGATCGGAGAGCTCGTCCAGAGAGGGCCTGAGGAACCGTTTTGCATCCTCAGGTGCCTCATAACCGCGCTGCACGAGTATCTGCGCCAGCGCGGGAGGAACGTTGAGGTCGTCAGCTAAAGCGCGGAAAATACCCGCATCCACCTCCGGCACGACCCGCCAGCGAGCGGAGGCCAGTGTCATTCGCTCACGTCGTTGTAGACCAACACGCCACAGGCCTCGCAGGGCTCCACAACCGAGCCACTTACGACCTGCTGGCGACGGTGCAGGGGTACCGCCGTATGGCAGTGACCGCACGCTCCTGCCATCAGAGGGTACAGGACGTTCGGGGCGCGCCCGCTGAGTATGCGGTCGTAATATTGCAGCGTCTTGAACTCGACTCCCTTTGCGGCCTCCGCACGCTCGGCTCTCGCCGCTTCGAGTTCGACCTCATATGCAGCCCCCTGCTCTGCACTCTCTTCACGTCGAGGCCGTTGCGCCTCATTGAGCTCCAGGACCTGGGCCTTCGCTTCGGCAACGAGATCTTCTGCTTCCTGCAGCTCGTCTGCCGACCGCATCCACTCGGCCTCTTCCTTTGCTAGCACTCCGCGAGCCATGTCGAGCTCCGCCATTATCGCGGATGCCTCCTTAGCACCGCGTACCCATTCGAGTCTTTGGCGACGTCGCTCCTGCATAACACGGTAGCTCTCGATGCGCGCCTCCAAATCGGCACGGCGTTTGTCCGACTCCTCAGCGGCATTGCGGGCCACCGCTAGTTGGTCTTCGAGTTCTGCCAAGTCGGCGTCGAGAGCTTCGATTTCAGGCTGCAGAGCCTGGATCTTCTTCTCGATGGCCGTTATGGCGCTGTCTTTTTCCTGTAATGCCAACAATGCCTGCAGATCAACCCGCACCGCTCTTACCTCCTCGACGAAGCACGTTCCACTCTCGTGTGTTGTGTTTTCTCGATTCACGATTTAAAGCAACCTTCTTCTCCAGCAGCTTCACCTTTTCATCTTCATCCGCCACGGTGATCTGCCTCGACACCGTGCGTTTTTTCGATTCCAGACAGCGGGCTTCAATCAAATTCAACGCACCCGCCACTATTGCATCGATATTCTGCTCACCCAAGCCCAGTTCGATCAGATGGGCCAATATGATTCTCGCCGCTCCGTCAACCTGAACCAGGAGATCGGTGACCGGGGTCTGTTCATCGGCAGCGGCGACCATCGCAATCAGATCACCTTCAGGCTGATTGAGTTCCCCGAGTTCCGGCAGGAGTTCACTGACTCTCTTCCGCCATTCTGGTTCGTGCAGTAATACCCGCAACAGATCCCGCTCAGGGATACTCCTGGCAGAGTCATCCAGAACTGCTTGGGATTCCTGGTCGTCTCGGACGGGTCGGCTTCTCGATCCCGAAGATCTGCGACCCGATGCTTCTCGTTTCACTGATTCCACCGAAACTCCTAGCGCCTCGGCGGTGCGATCGATGTAGAGGTCCTGTGTGACCGGGTCGATCGCGGCGCGAATGGTAGGCACCAACCTGTCGAGTGCACGCCGCCGCCCAGACAGAGTCCCAAACCACCCTTTGCGTTCCAGCAGTTGCAGCTTCCGTTCCATCACGTCGATGCCGTCGTCGAGCAGGCTCTTGATCGCGGCCGCCCCACCGCTGACGGCGAGCGTGTCGGGATCTTCTCCGGCCGGAAGCGTGGCGATGGACACTCTGAGGCCGGCGCGGAGCAGTTCGTCGGCCGCCCTGAACGTTGCTCTCAGGCCCGCGGTATCGCTGTCGTAGAGTATCACCACGTCCTGGCAGTATTTCTTGATGAGAATGGCCTGGTCTTCCGTGAACGCTGTGCCCAAGGGGGCAACGACATTCTCAATGGAAACTTCCACCAGGCGCAACACATCGAAATACCCTTCGACCACAACGACACTGTTTGCCTTGCGGATTGCGTGTTTGGCTGCGTCGAGATTGTACAGGAGCTGTCGCTTGCGGAAAATCTGAGACTCGGGCGAGTTCAGATACTTAGGCTCACCGTCGCCTAAAACACGACCACCAAAGCCAACAGTGCGACCTCTCAGGTCGCGAATCGGGAAGAGCAGGCGGTTCCAGAACCGGGCACGAACGCTGCCATCGTCACGCTTTGCAAGGAGTCCGGCGGCGTCTAGTACGCTCTGCTCGATGCCCAGAGTGTTCATGGCGTCTAAGAACTCGTTGCCTCTCGGCGCATAGCCGAGTCCCAAGGGCCCGAACCTATCCGGTTTTATGTCACGTTTTTCGAGGTACCTGCGCGCTTGCTCACCGTCGGCTGCCTCGCATAGCCGCCTGACGTACCAGTCTGCCGCCACCGATACGGCCGAGAAAAGGGGCTCGCGGGGATCAGGGCCACCGGTAGGCCTATCGGGAATCGAAATTCCCACTCGGCGCGCCACCTCACGTACGGCGGCCGGGTACTCCATGCCCATGTGCTTCATGAAGAAGGTGAATACGTCTCCGCCCTCATGACACACGAAACAGTAGAAGATCTGTTTTTTGGGAATGACCGCCAGGTTGCGGTGTTTACCCGAGTGAAATGGACACGGGCCGCGGTAGTCGGAGCCGGTGCGCTTCAGTTCCACCGATTCGCCGATGATCTCGACGATGTCGGCCGCATCGCGGACTTGCTCGATCAGTTCTTCGGGTATGCCGCTCATCTGTCGAACTCCGCGATGGTGACGCCACTGCCACCCTGCTGGGGCGACGCGAGCTTGAAGCTCTTGACTCTCGGATCGAGTTCGAGCACCTCCGCCACACGGGCTCTGAGTGCTCCAGTCCCTTTGCCGTGAATGATTCGCAACCACGGCAGATCGCCGGCAATCGCTCCGTCGAGCGCCAGGATGAGTTCAGCCTCTGCCTCGTCTCCGTTTCTACCGCGGAGGTCGATGTCTGATGAGGCGGACTCGGTAGCTAGGTTGAAGGCCTCGAGGCTTGGGTTCGGAGAGCGGGTTTTTCTAACTCGGTCAGCGTGCAGCGTGCAGCGTTCAACGTCTTCCTTTGTCGAGCGCTGCTCGTTGCCCGTTGCTCGCTGCACGCTCCCTTTGACCTTCCACCCCAACTTCTCAGCCTGTTTCTCCAACCGTTTTAGAGCCTCCCCCTCCTCGGTGACACCCTCTTCCACCATCTTGCGCGCCTGCTTGGCGGTCGTGTCCGTCTTGGCTCCGCGCGCCATTCCAAGTGCTTCTTCGACCCGTCGCCTCGCGTCTAGCAAGTACTGGCGCGCCTGTTGCCGGCCCTCTCGCTCGATCTCACGCTCCCGGTCGGCTACTTCTGCATCCCTATTCTCCAGCGACGCTGCCGCAGCATCCGCCTTTATCCGCTCGGCTTCCAGGCGGGCAATCTCGGCGGAGGCGGTGGCCTCCTTCTCGTTCAGCGCTTCCTCTCGCGCCTCGAGATCGGCCAGTATCGAATCCAGAGACCGTGCTGCCTCGGGCAATAGCACATCGGCTCGTGCCAACACATCTTCCGACAAACCCAAACGGCGCGCGATCGCGAGACCGTAGGAACGTCCTGGCATGTCTTTCACGAACCTATATGTGGGAGCGAGAGTCTCGACGTCAAAATGGAACGATGCATTTGCCATGCCCAACGTTTGGGATGCAAGCTCCTTCAGTCCACTCAAATGAGTCGTCGCAATCGTGAAACAGCGGCGGTCGTTCAGAGACTGAAGCACCGCTCCGGCAAGTGCTGTTCCCTCCGTCGGATCTGTGCCGCCACCCATCTCATCCAGCAAAACCAGCGACCTAGAATCGGCACGCTCGAGAATATCCCTGAGAGCGGCCAGATGAGCGCTGTAGGTAGACAGACTCGCCGCGATGGATTGATGATCACCGATGTCAACGAATATCCGATCGAACACCGGAAGCGCGGTCTTCTTCCCCACGGGTGGCACGATTCCCGACTGCGAAAGCGCCACCACCAGCCCCACGGCCTTGAGCAAAACCGTCTTCCCTCCTGCATTCGGGCCGCTCACCAGGACCGAGAACTCTTCATCGGCGAACTCGAGAGTGAACGGCACGGGTTCCTCCGTTTCGAACAACAGCAGCGGGTGTTTGCCCTCTACAATCCGGAATCTCGTCGCGTCGTTCGTGAGCGTCGGCAGATGCCCGCCGGTGTCCATCGCATATCGAGTGCGGGCATAAAGGTCGTCCACCGCCACACACATCTCGACACCGGCTCGAAGCAATTCGGCAAAAGGCCTGAGGCTGTCAGTGAGGTTGCGCAGCACCGCCACAATCGCGCGGGCCTCCTCGGCTTCCCAGCCATTCACCTCGTTGCCAAGCTCCACCGCCTCGGCGGGCTCGACGAACAGGGTGGCCCCCGAACCCGACTCTCCATGCACGATACCTTTGACGCCCGATCGCGAATCGCGCCTCAACGGAATCACATAACGGCCGCCACGGACCGTAACCTCGCCTTGAGCATCTGCCCCGACGTTTTTCAGAGTCTTCTCCAAGAGGGCGCGCAACCTGGCTCGCGTGTCGCGGAGCTTGCGCCTTGCCGCGGCCAGTTGCGGAGACGCTCCGTCTTTGACGGTGCCGTCGGGCTCCAACGCACGTTCGATGGCCCCCGCGAGACTCGCCGGCGGGACTTCCACAACGAGTGCAGAAACGAGAGGCGCATCTTCCCCGACTCTCAGCAACTCCAGCTGCATCGCATTCATGGATGCCAACGCACCGCCAACGAGATTCAAATCGCCAGGTTCCAGAACGCTGCCCGGAATCTCCAAAGCCTCAATGGCGTCTGAAATATCGTCGATGTGTTCCGGTCGAAACTCGTCACCGTCGCCCAACAACCCGTCGAGTTCTGCCACCATCGCGAGTTCTGACTGGATCCAATCGAGCGAGTTGCTGGGTCGCCTGGACCTGACTGAATCGGCACCTAGTGTCGAAACGGCGCGCTCCGCAATCGCGTCGAGCGCGGCAGCAAATTCCAACTCGTCCAGTGCTTCAGGAGAAGCGACGGCTGGAAAGGAGGAAGGGGTGTCTGCGACTCCCGTCGCGGACACCCCTTGCTGTTCCTCGTGCGAAACCGGTCGGTCGCTATTCATCGAAAACAGACAGAAAGCCACACTTTCGAGACCGTTGGACCAAACCGGCATCGAAGATTCGACTGTATTGCGTTACTGAGAAGACCTACGAAGCAAACAGCGGTAACTGATGAGCAATTACGCTTCATTACCCCCGGCGCTGGCCGACTATCACCGTGGCGGCCGGCGTCTCTTGCGTCGAGCGGCGTTCAGCTTGCGCTTGCGCCTCTCGCTTGGTTTTTCGTAGTGGCGGTGCTTACGGAGATCCGAGAGAATGCCCGCCTTTTCGCATTTCTTCTTAAATCGCCTCAAGGCGCGCTCAAAACTCTCGTCCGCAAAGATTATTACTTCCGCCATCAGGCGTGCACCCCCATACACATTATAAGAAAAATTTCTATATAGACTTGTAAAGATATGGCCATTATGCCCGGATCTCAAGGATCTTATCCGGGAGGCCACCCCATGATCCTGCCGCCGAGCACATGCGCATGGATGTGAAAGACGGTTTGACCGCCATCCGCATTGGTGTTTATCACAACACGATAGCCTGGTCCATCGAGACCTTCGCGCTTGGCAACACCCTTGGCGAACAGCATCAATCCCCCGATGAGGTTTTCATCAGCGACTTCGTTCAATGACGCGACGTGAGCTTTCGGGATCACGACAACATGCGTCGGCGCCTGAGCGGCGATGTCACGAAACGCGACATATCGATCGTCTGAGGCGACCATGTCCGTCGGTACTTCGCCGGCGGCTATTTTGCAAAACAGGCAGTCATTCACGGCTACGCTCCAAATGCTTCCTTCATACGGTTCCAGATCCGTCGGCCCAATCCATCTTCGGATGGCGGATCTCCTTCCAAATCGGCTAGTTGCTCGAAAAGATTGTCCATTTCGGGTGTTTTCTTGGTAGGCGTCCAAACCTGCACGCGCACGTGTAACGCGCCCCGCCTGCCGTCGTTGAGGTTTGGCAACCCTTGACCACGAACAGTAACGATAGTGCCCGACTGCGTTCCCGCCGGGATTTCAATCGTCTCATCACCATAAGGTGTGGGGATCTCGAAGTCGTGGCCTAGCGCAGCCTGGCTGAACGAAACCGGAAGATCGTACACCAGGTCGTCGCCGCGCCGCTCGAATCGAGAATCATCCAGAACGTTCAGTTGAACGATGAGATCGCCATGGGGCCCGTTGCGCGGCCCAGCGGCTCCCTTGCCACGAAGCGTCAAATAGTTCTCGTTCGAGACGCCCGCCGGGACCTCTATGTCCACAACGGTATCGCGGCGTACTCGCCCATCACCGCGGCATTCCTCGCACGGTTCCGATACGACGGAACCCTCACCATTGCAGGTGGGACAAGTCCCGACCGACACCAGCTGTCCGAACAGAGATTGCTGAGCTCGGCGAACTTCTCCCCTGCCACCGCAAGTCTGGCAAGTGCCCGGATTGCTGCCGGGAGAAGCGCCGGTGCCGCCACAGTTATCACAACCGTGCAGAGTCTTGAGTTTGATCTTGCGTGTGGAGCCGTGCGCCACGTCCTTTATCGCCAGGTCGAGGGACACTTTGATATCCTGTCCACGCCGGCGAGATCGCCGTTCCCTCTGGCCGCCGCCGAAGAACGAGTCAAACCCGCCCATACCTCCGAAATCGCGCATGAACATGTTGAGCGCTTCGGAGAGGTCGAACGTGTGAAACCCGCCGAAACCTCCGCCGCCGCCACCTTTCAACCCCGCCATGCCGTATTGATCGTATATCTGGCGTTTCTGAGGATCATTCAGGACGTCGTACGCTTCGCTGACCTCCTTAAACTTCTCTTCCGTAGCCTTCTCGCCCTCATTTCGGTCGGGATGGTACTGCATGGCAAGCTTCCGATAGGCCTTCTTGACCTCATCAGACGAGGCGTCACGGGAGACGCCGAGTACTTCGTAAAAATCGCGGGGCATGAATTAGGGTACCTGGGCGAGTTACCTCATTGCGCCAGTTCGCTCATCAACCTACTGGTATGACCCACCAACGCAACAACTTTGTGATATGGCATTCTGGTTGGGCCCATCACACCCAAAACACCGGAAAGCGGCCCCGCTACATACGTGGAGGTCACCAGAGTAAATGCGCTCAATTTCGGATCGAGGTTTTCACCCCCGATCGTCACCGTAATCCCGGGTTCGTGCCGATTCTGAAGCGCCTGTCTTAGAACTTCACGTCGTTCGGTGAGTTCGAGCAGGTTTCGCATCTGATCGTTGGAGCTGAACTCGGGTTGTTCGGCCAACATGGTGGCACTGCTCAGCACCACCGGATTACCGTCTGCACCTTGGAAGATCGTATCGGCTTCTTCGACAAAAATGTTGAGCAATTCGTGTTCGTGACTCTCCATTGACACATCACGCAGCCGATCACGAAGCGTCGCTCTGATTTCCCGCAGGCTCAAGCCACTCAGGCGTTCGTTCAATACGCTGGCGAGGCTAGTGAGCGCCTGGTGCGGAAACGCATTGTCCACCTCGACAAATATGGTCTTGGCCGATCCGCTGCGGAGCAACAGCACCATCAAGAGGCGCCCATCCGCCGCCGGCATCAGTTCGAGCCGTTCCAGGATCGCGGCGTCGAATGAAGGAGCCACAGCCACACCGAGCTCCTGAGTCAAAACACCCAGAACCTGTGCAGCCTTTTGTAGAATGTCCTCTATGGCAAACCTCTGGTCGTGAAACTCACGGCGGAGAGCACTCTCCTCCTGCTCCGTGAGCCGAGAGCTCCTCATCAGTCCGTCCACGTACACGCGATACGCAAGGTCTGTCGGCATGCGGCCGGCAGACGTGTGCGGATGAAACAGATAGCCCTTCTCTTCCAGGTCGCTCATCGTGTTTCGGATCGTCGCCGCCGAAACACCTAGGTTGAATCTCTTCGCTATTGTGCGCGAACCTGCCGGCTCAGCGGTCTCCACGTAGCAGTGGATAACCGCTTGCAGCACTTGCTGCTCGCGAGTAGTAAGCCCTTCGGCAGATCTATCCCAAGTCATGAGCGGACAACAATTTACCCACCTTCCGGCGAGGTGGTCAAGGCGGCAACTATCTCGTCCAGTCGTAGCCACCCTGAGGGGGTGAGACACCAGCGTCCCGCCTTTGTCTCCGCCCAACCGCTCTCCTCGGCCAACGCGACGAGACGCGGGTCCAAGGCGCCTATGTCAGCTCGGTCGAGCCCCTCGGTCACTCGCAATCCCAAGTAGACGCGTTCCAGCGCCGTCTGCGCCGCGGTGAGAACCTCTCGACCGCTTGTCGCGTCTCCCGAATCGGCAATGAGACGCTCGTACTGAGCCCACGGCCCGACATTCCAGCGCCGTTCTCTCCCATCGAAGCCGTGCGCTGACGGCCCTAGCCCCGCGTACCGGCTGCCATCCCAGTAGGCGTAGTTGTGTTTCGAGCGGTGCCCATCCAAGGAATAGTTGGAGACCTCGTAGTGCTCATACCCGGCGCCTGTAAGCAGATCGTGTGCGAGTAGGAAATCGCTTGCGTAGGCCTCATCCGTGGCCGGTACTACTGTACCGCGTCTCATCCACCTGCCAAGCGCGGTGTTCGGTTCCACAGTTAGAGCATAGACACTGATGTGGTCCGGCCGCAGGTCGACGGCGCGTGCAAGGTCGGCCGAAAAACTGCGGTCGAGCTGTGCGGGGAGCGCTGCAATGAGGTCGATGGAGAGTGATGTTATGCCTGCATCCCGCACCGACCGAACTGCCGACGTTATCTGATCCGGCGAATGAGTTCTGTGCATCCACTCCAGAACCCGGACGTCGAACGATTGCACCCCGAGTGACACGCGATTCACACCAGCTTCCGTCCAGGCGGAGGCAGCACTATCGGAAACGTGTTCGGGGTTTGCCTCGAGAGTCACCTCCAACTGCGAGCTCGAAGCACATTCAGATTCGAGCAGGTATGGTACCATCTCCATTACGAATTCAGCGGGCAACAGCGATGGAGTCCCGCCGCCCAGATACAGGGTCTCCAAAGGCGCATCGTCCCACTCTCCCGAGGCCTTTCGCTGCTCGTACTCTCGCAAGATCGCATCCACGTACCGGCGCGCGGGGACCTCTCGCCTGACGGCGATGGAGAAATCGCAGTAGATGCAGCGTCGGGAACAGAAGGGGACGTGGAGGTAGAGGTGGTTCATTGGCGCCGAATGATTGTGGAGGCGGTCACAGAGCAGGAGCGGGAGAGGCGGGAGAGGAACGCGTGCAGCGGACAGCGTGCAGCGTGCAGCGGACAGCGTTCAGGCGTTCGGAGCGTTGCTCGCTGCACGTTGCCCGTTGCCCGTTGCTCGTTGCTCGTTGCCCGTTGCCCGTTGCCCGTTGCCCGTTGCTCGTTGCACATTCCCCTACCGCCCTGCCGCCGCACCGACATACACGAGCCGAAATACCTTTCCCGGCTCCTGCGTCACCAGGCCGCGAATTTCCAGTGAGGTCAGTACTGCCAGTGCGTCGCCCACTGCGCAACCGGCCTTAGCCGCCACATCGTCCACTTGCTCGATGCCGAGGCCGATGATGTCGAGAATGCCTCGTTCGGCATCGCTCAAGTTGGCCGGTATGGATGCGGCTGGAGCGTCGCCCACGGTCTTGCCGAACTCCTCCAGTATGTCCCTTGGCCCCAGAGCCGGTTTTGCTCCGAGTTGAATCAGCCGGTTGCAGCCCAATGAAAGTGGACTAGTAATGGGCCCTGGCACGGCGAGAACTTCCCTGCCCTGAGCCAAGGCACAATCGGCAGTGATCAACGCACCCGACCTCTCTCTCGCCTCGACTACGACCGTCACGCGCGACAGACCACTAATTAGACGATTGCGTCGTGGGAAGCTGCCTGCGTGCGGCTTATCGCCGGGTGGATACTCGGTCAGCAGACATCCTTGGTCAGCAACGCGCTCGTAGAGGACGCGGTTGGCAGCCGGATATACTACGCCCAGACCGTTACCCAGAACGCCGACCGTGCCACCGCTTTGTTCGAGCGCTGTCTCGTGCGCCACGCGGTCTAGCCCCCTGGCCATGCCACTAACCACGACCAAGCCCGCTCGAGCCACTCCTGTCGCTAGTACGCGACACGCCCCGGCGCCATACCGAGTGTGAGACCTGCTTCCCACAATGCCAACACAGTCCGCGTCGAGGAGCTCGAGGCGTCCGAGGGCAAACAGGAGCGTGGGCGCATCGGGTATCTCTCGAAGCATCGCGGGAAATCCATCCGCAGACGGCACCAACACGGAAGCACCCGCCTTTTCGGCGCGTTCACAGGCCTTTTCACCGTCGCTCAGGTCAGCGTCCTTGATGGCGGTCGCTGCGGCTCGAGATATCGACGGGGTTTCTTCCAGGTCCTTCTGGCTCGCTCGGAGGACTTCATCAGCTGACCCAAATGCGGCCAACAGAGTATCCAGCCGTGCCCTGCCGATGCCTGGGACCAACGCAAGTGCTACGTAGGCAACATCCTCTTGCCTCAAAGATGATTCTCCGGCTGAGAAGCCTCAGCTTCGAAACGCACCAGAATGCGCCAGAGATGCTCGTTGAGTTCCTGCAAACCCTCTCTGGTCGCAGCCGAGATCACCATCACGGCTTCCGCCTCAGGGGCGTGGATCGTTGGGACTGCCTCGTCAGGAGGAAGCAAATCAGACTTGCTCAAAACCACGAGGTGGGGCTTGTTCACCAGCGATGAATCGTACTCACCTGCCTCATGCCGGAGCATATCGTAGTTCGCCTGCGGATCGGGCCAATCGATCGGGACGAGGTACGCAAGCACCTTCGTGCGTTCCACATGTTGCAGGAACTTGTCTCCCAATCCCCTGCCCGAGTGTGCTCCCTCGATAATTCCGGGGATATCGGCAATTACAAACGAGCGGCTCTCCGACAGGCCGACTACGCCGAGGTTGGGTTCCAGCGTGGTGAACGGATAGCCGGCAATCTTTGGTCGGGCGGCGGAAACCACTGACAGCAGAGTGCTCTTCCCGGCGTTGGGCTCACCGAGCAAGCCGACATCCGCGAGCAACTTCAGAACCAGTTCTATGTGCCGGCTCTCACCTTCGGCGCCCGGTTCCCATTCGCGTGGAGATTGGTGCGTAGGGGACTTAAAAGCCGCGTTGCCTCGTCCGCCGCGGCCGCCCTTGGCAACGCACAGTACCTGGCCTGCCTCCGTCAACTCGCCCAGCAATTCGCCCGTATCCACATCCCGCACTTCGGTGCCTGGCGGCACCTTGAGCCATTCGTCCTCACCAGACTTGCCGGTCTTGTTCGATCCCTGACCGTGAGCGCCTCGCTGCGCCTTCCAGTGCGTCTTGTAGCTATAGTCGAGCAGTGTGCGAAGTTGTGAATCTGCCTTCAGGTAGACGCTGCCACCGCGCCCCCCGGGGGCACCGTCGGGGCCACCCATGGGCACGAACTTCTCCCGCCGGAACGAAGTGCAGCCCGAGCCGCCCGTGCCTCCGGTTACCCGTATTTTTGCGCGGTCGATGAATGTCATGACGGGCACGCCGTCCTGTTCGGCTTGTATCTCATGTGCAAGTACTCTGCATTACCCGGAAGAAAGAAACGAACCGGACGAGCGCATACAGTATCGAAAAAACTCGAGTATGCCTAGAACAACAGCCCCGCAACGCTCTAACTCGTTGCGGGGCTTTGGTTTAGACATGGGCGATGGCAGATTCGAACTGCCGACCTCTGGTATGTGAGACCAGCGCTCTAACCAACTGAGCTAATCGCCCGTTGCTGCGATTGGTGCGAGCCCCGAAGAACTGCAACTCCGACGCACACCCATCTTAACCAGGGAAATCTCGAACCGGAAGCCACACCGGTGGAACGTTGCGCAGCCAGTGAGCCGTCAGCAGGAACGATGGCTGTGTTTCTCCTTATACTCGACCATACACTGGATTCCCGTTCCGTACTGCAGAGTCTTGAAACAGCCGCTGCACGACACGCAGAGAGCTCGAGCCGTCTGCCCGGATTTCCAGCGGTTGACCAGGCCCGGTTCGCGGATCAACGGACGAGCTATGGCTACGAAATCCACATCTCCGGATTGGAGCACCGAGTTGATCACCTCGGGCGAGCGGAATCCACCCATGCCGATCACGGCGCAGTCCACTTCCTGTCGCACCATCCGGGCCAGGTCCATCAGATAGCCTTCATCTTCTGGATTGTTGATTCTTACGCGCGCAGGCCCTTTCCCTCCCGACAGCGCCCCACCCGCACTCACTTCGATGCCATCTATGCCCAGCTCGTCGAGTCTCTTGGCGAGCGGCAACGAGTCATCCGGAGTAGTCGAGCCCTCGACAAAGTCGTCGACGTTGAGCTTGATGAATACTGGGAGATCGCCTGCGTTCTTCTTGACCGCGTTGTAGACCTCGACCGCAAACCGCATTCGGTTCTCGAGCGATCCCCCGAATTCGTCGGCGCGTTGGTTCCAAAGGGGAGAGATAAACTGGCTCACCAGGTATCCATGTGCACCGTGGATCTGTATCGCGTCGAAACCGGCCTCAGCGGATCGCCGGGCAGCGTGCCCAAAATCCTCGATGATCTTCCAGATCTCCTCATTGGAGAGTTCCCTCGGCATCCCGAAGACCTTGTGGTCCACGGCACTCGGGGCTACCGGTGTCTCGCCACCGATCATGTCAGGATTGGTTTGCGGACCCACATGAACAATTTGGGTGCTCACCTTGCCGCCAGCTTCATGAACGGCAGCGGTGATCCTTCTCATGCCTTCAACGTATTCGTCGCCGTAGATCGCCATCTGGCCGGGCTGCTGCCGGCCGTTGGTCTGTATGTAGCTGTAGCCGAGGATAATCAAACCAACACCGCCATCGGCCAGTGCGCGCGAACAGTTGACGAGGGCATCTGTGACGAACCCGTTCTCGTCCGCCATTGCTTCCCACACCGCGGATCGCATCACTCTGTTGTCGAGATCCAAGTTCCCGAGCCTTCCCGGCGTGAACATGTCGATCATGGGATCCTCTCTGATACAGGTGTTCGGAGGATACCAACGAGCGTACGTCGCGGCAAAGCACGATTCTCACAGCGGTCTACGACACAGGATCCCGGATGAGGTTCTCACTAGACGAGACTTTCTCACATCTTTCGAGCACTTCGCGGCAGAGCTCTATGCGAATCGGCTTAGCCATATAGTCGTCCATTCCGGCACTCAAGCAGCGTTCTCTGTCGCCTTCCATGGCGTTAGCCGTCATTGCGACGATGGGAGTGTGCGCCCCCGCAGATTCCCGCTCTCGGATCCGTCCCGTGGCAGCATACCCGTCTAGTTCGGGCATTTGACAGTCCATGAACACAACGTCGTAAGGCAGTTTCGACCACATGTCTACTGCTTCTTCTCCGTTCGCCGCTACATCAACGACGCAACCGAGCTTTTCGAGCATTCGTTTTGCTACCTTTTGATTCACTATGTTGTCTTCCGCGATCAACACTCTACGCTCAGGATTATCTGGGTTTTCGACGGTTGGCTCCCCAGAGGCGGCACGAGCTTCGGCAACAGAGTGTTGAGTAACCAGCCGCACGTCCATTCGCCCTGACTGCGAATCCGCCCAGACGGTCGCCAACACATCTCGCATAGTCTCAACGGACGTGGTCTTCGTGAGGTAACCTGCGAAGCCCACCTCGCTCATACGCTTCGCGTCTCCGCGCTGCCCAGAGCTCGTGAACAGAACCAGGGCGATGTCCGACAACAACTTGTCTGCTTTGATCAGCTTTCCAAGTTGCTCACCGTTCATATCTGGCATCTGGAAGTCCAACACCGCAACTGCATACGGATCTCTCGCTGCTTCGCCGTCACGCAGCATCTCGAGAGCCTCCTCGGCGGAGGACGCAACATCGGGACGCATCCCAAGAGATCTCAGCTGTTCATAGAGTATGCGGCGATTCACTTCCAGATCATCCACAGCGAGAATCCGCAGGTGTGACAGGTCGACATCCGGAACCGGACCGGTGCCGGTTGGTTGGGTTCGAGCCAGTCGTAGCGTGAACCAAAACACCGATCCCTCACCGAGAACGCTCTCAACACCGATCTCCCCACCCATCAGCTCGACCAACCGTTTGCTTATCGCGAGCCCAAGTCCCGTACCACCAAACTTACGAGTGGTTGACGCATCAGCCTG
The DNA here is from genome assembly GCA_964518955.1 of uncultured Gemmatimonadaceae bacterium. Taxonomy (GTDB): domain Bacteria; phylum Gemmatimonadota; class Gemmatimonadetes; order Gemmatimonadales; family GWC2-71-9; genus JBDGYW01. The sequence goes on from CAZFHS010000028.1 coordinate 64,391, forward strand.
ACTGAACGACTGGAACAGCTTCTCTCCAACCGAAGCATCGATTCCTATGCCAGTATCGTGGACGAGAATCTTGACGGCCGCTTCGTCACCATTCGATGGCAGACCACGGATCTCTATCAGTACGTGGCCTTCGTTGGTGAACTTGATCGCATTTCCTGCCAAGTTCAGGATGACCTGGCGAATCCGACCCGCATCTCCCACCAAATACCTGGGTGCATCGGGATGATATTGAAGTGCGAGCTCAATGCCCTGCTGGGCCGCCCGGGGCGACAACAAATCCGCCACTTCCGAAACTGCGACCTGGAGGTCAAACGGAATTGGCTCGATCTCCAACCTGCCGGCCTCAACCTTAGAGAAGTCCAGTATGTCGTTGATTATCCCCAACAACGCGTCACCCGATGCTCGAATGGTCTTCGCGTAATCGTATTGTTCAGAGTTTAGATCAGTGTCCATCAGCAGCTGAACCATGCCCAACACGCCATTCATCGGCGTACGAATCTCGTGACTCATATTCGCCAAGAAATCGGATTTGGACTGTGTGGCTTGGAGAGCGGCTCTATGTGCCCTGGCCAACTGCCGTTGCACTTGCCTGCGCTCGGAGATTTCACGCTCGAGTTCGACGGTGCGTTCCTGTATGCTCTCTTCCAATAGATTTGAACGCACTCGTATCAGTCGAGTGCGATAACGGTGGAGACCCCAGATACTCAGGATTACGCAGACCGTGGCGAAGGCTATAAACCACCAAGTCATCCAGATTGGCGGCAAAACCCTCACCTGCAGCGATGTCCCGTCTTCGTTCCAAACCCCGTCGCCGTTCGATGCTTTGACTCGGAACGTATAACGTCCAGGTGGAATTCGAGCGTAAGTAGTGAAACGCCGAACCCCAGCGTTGATCCACTCTTCATCCAACCCTTCCATCATATACGAATACTCGTTCTGATCGGTAGAGCCGTAGAACAACGCTGTGTATTCGAACGAAATCGCACGGTCGCGGTATGAGAGCGTAAGCTCATCTGTTTCGCTGATGGAATGCGTCAGCACCGTTCTACCATCCGGCCCTTCGCCAATTGGTACCGATTTGTCGTAGAACTGTAGGTCGGTTATGACCACGGGCGGCAACCTGGGGTCGTTCTTGATACTGTCCGGGAAAAAAGCGTTGTACCCGTTTATTCCGCCGAAAAAGATCTCCCCCGCTGTGCTGCGGTAATAAGCTCCGCCGTTGAACTCGTTGCTCTGAAGGCCGTGGCTCACATCAAAATGCCGGAAGGCTTCACTGGCTGGGTTGAACCGAGTGAGACCAGAATTGTGGCTCAACCACAGATAGCCCGAGTCGTCCCCAATGATGCCGTACACTGTGTTGTTGACGAGGCCATCGGCCTCTCCATAGTTCGTGAACGACTGCGTTTCAGGATCGAACCCGTCCAATCCACCGCCGTTGGTCCCTATCCACAACTTGCCGGAAGGATCTTCAAAAATCGTCAGTACGTGATCGTTGCTCAGGCTGTTGGTGTCACCTCGCACATTGGTGAACCGCGTGAATTTGCCAGTCGCCCTGTCGAGGCTATTCAGACCTCCACCGAAAGTTCCAACCCACAGCACCCCAAATTGGCTTTCGAGGAGTGAAAAGATCCGATTGGCCCCAATAGTCTCCGCGTTGCCTGGATCGTGCGAGTACGAGACCGTACGCCCCGTCTCACGATCGAACAAATAGAGCCCAGCTCCGTCGGTTGCCAGCCAAAGTTGTTCGTTTCGGTCTTCCAGAATTGCCCTGACGGCAGCGCTTCCTCCTGAAACCGAGTCTGTGGTGCTAATTGAATAGCGCCTGAAAGTCTCGTTGCTCCGGTTAAACCGGTTGAGCCCACCTCCAGTGCCAATCCAGATAGCTCCCTGCCGATCTTCATGGATCGAGAACACTCTGTTGTTGTTGAGGCTGTGCGGATTTGCCGGGTCATTGAGGTAGAGGGTTCGGTTTCCTGTTTCCCTGTTGATCCTGCTGATACCACCATCTTCGATGCCAATCCACAGTTCACCGTTTCGATCAACCAAAAACGTCCGAACGAAATCGCCACTGGCCAACCGAGTACCTGGGCGGCTCGAGTACGCTGTGAACTTCGCCTCGCGGGTATCGAATCGGTCCACGCCCCGACCGTACGTTCCGACCCACATCACACCGGATTGATCTTCCGCTATTGCCAGTACTCGATCGTCGACGAGAGATTCGGGGTTGTCCGCTTCCGTTCGATACTGGGTGAACTCGCCTGTCGCGCGATCGAGTATCTGCAGCCCACCCCCGTCTGTGCCAATCCAGAGTACGCCCCGTCGGTCCTCATGGATCGACGATACGGTATTGTGGGCCAAGCTGGATGGGTCTCGAAGGTTGTGGGAGTATCGCGTGAAACCACCAGCGTTTCCTGAATACGAAACGAGTCCTCCGCCATCAGTTCCGAACCACAACGCCCCCGACGCGTCCTGCTCGATCGCAAGTACTGATTGGAACCTCGAGCTATCCGCGTTGCTGCTCGCGCTCGCCATATGTGTGAAACGACTCGACTGACGATTCAAGGCGTTCACACCACCATCGACACCGATCCATAGCCTACCTGCGCGATCCTCGAATATCACGTGCACGAATCCGTTGCTGAGAGCATCGGGATCGTCTCTGCCGAACGGAAACCTCGTGAACTTGCCGGTGGTACGGTCGAGGTAGCTGATACCACCGCCACTAGTGCCCACCCAGAGGACGCTGTCACTGTCCTCATATATGGCCGTCACCTGACCCGGGCCGAGAGTGGAGCCGTCGTCGGGGTCGTGGAGGTACGCCGTGAAGCGCTCGGTGGCTCTGTCGAACCTGTTGAGACCGTCAGCGGTTCCGATCCACAGTGCACCCGATCTGTCCTCGTGGAGCGCGTATATGTCGCTGTTGCTCAGTTGGTCAGCCAGATGTGGGACAGGTTCAAAGATCCTAATGGTGTTGCCATCGTAGCGATTCAAGCCGTTTTGGGTACCGAACCACATAAAGCCCCTACTGTCCTGTGCGATACACCGAACAGTCGTTTGCGACAGGCCATCTTCGATCTGGAGGTGTTGAAAGCGAAGTGCCTGGCGTTGTGCGAACAAACCTCCAGGCACTGTGAGCAGAAGTTGGACGAGGATTGATGCAAGCCACAAAAGCGAGGATTGTCGAGAAACGCCTTTCTTGGAGTGACTTCGCCATGTATTCAAATGCCCTAAGACAAAGTCCGACTCCCCAAGACTCATGCGTTCAGAAAAGCAGATCATCCACGCGCTCCTGGTGAACGGTTACTGCACGTTGTCTATCCCGGACGCGGCTGGCTCAGGTGCACCGCCTACTGTCGGTACGCCAAGCAAGGCCGTGCCTTCGACGTGCGGAGCCTCCCTCGCTGTTTATCTGGAAGGGCGAGTGCTCCGGTTCCACCATTTATCGGCGTGATGGCCTGCTAACTTGAGGATGGAGCCGAGAATCGGCCTGAAACCGCAGAAGAATGAAGAACAGAAAGCATGGGCCCTGTAGGATTTGAACCTACGACCGACGGATTATGAGTCCGCTGCTCTAACCACTGAGCTAAGGGCCCGTGAGGGTAGCAAATATCGCTACAACCGGTAGGAAAACCAATGGGTTGTGGTGCTCCACTATCGAATGGACTCTTGCCTCAGGATAGTTGATTGACAGTTGACTGCACACGGGTAGGTTCTCGCCTCATCTCCCAATTCAAGGAGCACCCAATGCGCCGTTTCGTTCTTGCAGCATACGCACTGACCGTGCTGGCCGCATGTCAGCCAGCAACAACCGAACTCACTGAAGAACAGAAGGCTGAGATTGCGGCTGAAGTGAACGCCACACTTGATACGATGTGGGACCTCTTCAGGCAGGCTGACTATGACCACGGCATTGAGTATTGGGAAAACTCCCCAGAAATGGCCTTCGCTGGGATTCTAGGGGAGATCGTGATGGGCTTCACCACCTTGGACAATCTTTATCGTCCCTTCTTTGCCACTCTCGCCAGTCAAGAAGTCTATATTGCCGAAAGGCACTTCAAGGTGCTCACGACGGATGCCGTATACGCCATGGAGAGGGGTACCTACTCCCAAACGGACACATCGGGCGTAGTCGGACCCACTCGACCCTTTGCATACACCTACCTCTGGGTTCGCACGGGCATTGGATGGAAGATTTCGTCCGCTCACATGTCCGCAGGCGATCCCGAAGAACAATGAATCGGCTCGGTTGAGCCACAGAGGAGTCACCGCCCGGCCTCACGCCGGGCGGTTTCTCATAGTGGAACCTATAGTGGAACCCAAGCACGAAATCGCATGGTGCAGCTTGTCCTACTCGAAATTCCTTGTACGCACAAGTGTTTGAGTTGTACAGCGTTGCGGTGAGTTTGCACGAGTTGGCGCGAGTCAGGCGTGAATTATGAGTCCGCTGTTCTAACCACTGAGCTAAGGGCCCTCGAGGGTAGCAAATATCGCCACAACTGCCTGAGAAACCAATGGGTTGCGGCTGGGTTGGGCGGTGTGTGCTACCCCACTACCGCCCTTCTCTCGCCACCTCCTCACACAACTCAATGTGTGCCTCAACCATCCGACTCAACGTGAACCGCTCCTCCACTCGGCGCCTGCCAGCTTGGCCCATTCTTGCCCGCAAATCGGAATCTCCGGCCAGTTGCTGCATTGCGGCCCTGAGAGCCAACGCGTCGCCTGGCGGGACCTCGAGGCCCGTCACGCCCGCGTCGTTCACCTCCCTGACACCAGATGCTAGCGTTGTCGTGATGATTGGAGTCGCACAACCCATCGATTCGATCAACGAAATCCCGAACATCTCGGCGGGTGTCGTGCTCGGGAACACGAAGTAGTCGGCGGCCTGATAGTAACCGGGGAGTTCTGCGTCGCTGACCCTGCCTACGAGTATCACCTGGCGGCCAAGCCCCTCTTTGGAGATTGCCGTGGCAAGGGATTGCCGCAACGGCCCATCACCGACGACCACAACCCTCAGGTTCGTTCCGGACACTGCCTGGAGCAACACTTCCAGCCCCTTGTACGACACTAGACGGCCCACGAAGAGCCCGACCGGACCTCTCTCCGAATCAGGGAATCCCGGCGGCCTTTGAAGCTCGACAAACGGCGAATGCACCGCCTCGTCGATTCCATAGGGTATGATCTGCGCTTTGGCCAGACCGGCGACACCCAGGTCTGAAGCCTGCTGCCGGTGAGATTCGGTGGCCATCACTGTTGCCGCAGCTCTTCGCGCCACCCTACGCGCCAACGGGCGAACCAGCGATCCGACGAGTCGCTGCCTCTGAACGTCGGAGTGGTGAAAAACGATCACCGGCCTCCGTCGCTCGAAAAGGAGCGAAAGATCCGCCAGGGGATGAGGCCTGTGGGTGTAGACGACGTCGGCAGGCTTTTTCGCAGCTTTGAGATAGGCTGGGGCTATTGGCTGAGAAGACAACGTCCCAAGCGTTCGCAATCGGAAGATCTCGACACCGTTGTCACTGACCTCTGGACAGTCAGTGCACCACTTCCCCGCCCAACTCGACCCTGTCGTACAAACAACGCTCACATCGTGGCCAAGCCGGGCCGCACCCTCAGCGAGCGCCGCCACGACATTCTCCAGACCTCCCGGATCAGGAGGGTAGAACTTGCTGAGGTGCAGTATTCTCACTGTTGAAAAATCGAAGCGGCGCCAATCTGATCCGCAGCACGGGACAAAGCGGGATGAACCAGGTCCAGGAGCAGATTGAGATCGAGCAGCAACGACTTCTTACCCAACCTTCTTCTCAGGTGCAACTCACCGACCCAGCCGTCCCCTTCAAAGGGACAGACGACCTCCCACTCATCGGTGCCGCGTGCCGGCCATCCTTCGACGAACGTCGTACCCGAGAGCGTTCAAGCCAGTGTGTTGCCACGCCGTTCGTTGACCGGAGCCGCGGTGAGCACCACCTCATCGAATTCGGAGTTCTGCAAAAGGATCGCGAGCCCTTTCATCAGGTCGGATAATGAGCGCGCGTTGGTAAGGCGATCGACGGCACGGCGAACCTGCACATTCGCCGCTACTGCCCGAGCCTGCAAAACACCCCGTCTGGCAAGCCTGGCGAGCTCGTTCAGCTCATGCAGCCGCAGGTGACGGGCAATGATCCATACACCCGCACCCAGTACTATGAGTGTGACTGCATATGACCGAACATCCGAATCGGAGTTCAGGAACAACATGGCGCCCAGCGCAAACGCCACGCTCGCCCCGTATACCATCCCTGCAACTTGTCGTGCGGAGAGACCGGCGCGAGCCAGCTGGTGGTGTACGTGGTCGTGATCGCGCTGAAACACAGATTGGCCTCGCACGAGACGGCGAATAAGTGTTATCGTGGTGTCCAGAACGGGGACACCAAACGCCAGAAGGGGAACGCCGATCACGACTAATGTCGGACCTTTTGTCGAGCCCTCAACTGCCAATCCGGCGAGCAAGAAGCCGACTACAAGGCTTCCCGAGTCGCCAAGGTACGCTCTTGCAGGCGGAAAGTTGAACGGCAAGAATCCCAGCAGAGCGCCGGCTAACGCAGCGGTGACCAAGCCGATAGCGGGATGGCCCAGCGTAACCGACATGAGAAAAATCGCTGCTGCGGCAAAGAACGCCGAACCAGCCGCGACACCGTCGGCTCCATCGAGCAGATTAGATGCGTTGCTGATGCCCACCAGCCATAGCACGGTCAGCGCACAGCTGGCGAAAGTGTTGAGTTCGACACTGGTGAGTGGGAACGAAACGACCTGCACTCTCACGCCCATCAGGAACACACCCACCGCAATGGCAGCCTGCACCCCAAACTTGACCCAGGCCTTGAGCGGCCGGACATCATCGATGCTGCCGAGAACTAGTATGGCAACCGCGCCAAGAGAAACGGCGCCAAGCGACTCGGAAGTGCCAAGGAGAGTTGCGCCAGTGGGGTCGAACACTACTCCCATCAGCAGAAGCGACAGAGATGACCCTAGCACAAGTGCCCACCCACCAACACGCGGCACGGGTGGTTCTTGCGTATCGTCCGCTGCTCCCACTCGCATCGCCACAGACATGAGCAGGGGCATCATGACGAACGCCACGGCAGCGGCCAACAACAACACGAACAGATACGAACCCATGGCGTTCCGCTCCGTATATTCAGGACCGTATGATACTCCGCTATCGGGAACCGACTTGTCAACAGGCAGAACAATGAAAGCAAGCCGTCCCGCAGATAAAAAGTCATGGTAGCGCCGCCATGACCCGCGTGGCAATTCTCTCCCCGGGTTATCCGGGTACTCCCGGAGGCGTCACCGATCACACCGCCCGTTTGGTGAAAAGTTGGAGCGCTCTTGGCGCCGACGTTCGTGTGTTGGGTGAAACCGCGCCCCCCATTGCGCCAACTATCGCCAACCTCGACGCCGAGCGCACGGAGGCCGTGCTGATTCAGTACGTCCCGTTCTTATATGGTCGACGTGGCCTGTCCAAATTGCCTGAGGCGATCGCCAACGGATGTCGGCGATTGGGTATCGGCGTCACAACGTTCGTTCACGAACCGTGGGTGCCGCCGAACCGATTGCCCTGGCTCGCATTGTCGCCGCTGCAGAGACGCCAACTACGGCGCCTGATGTCGCGATGCGGCTCAGTCGTGACTGCCGTACCCACGTGGGCGAGATTGCTCGGGCGGCGAACAAGAACCCTCTATGTCGGGAGCACGTTGGGTGACCTGCCGCAGGATTGCGAGTTCGAACCTACGCTGCCAGCCCCAGTGGTGTTCTCACCGTTCGCTTCCGGACTGCGTTGGGATTGGATCACCGCTGCCGTGCAGGCAATAGGAAAAGATTTGGTGATAATCGGCAGCGACCGTGAGGCTGCCCTGAGTAATCCACATGTCAGCCGATATATGGACAAGGATTGGGAATACGCAGGACGCCTTGCCTCAGAAGAGGCCCTGCGGTTGCTGGCTCGCGCAAGGTTGGTGTTGGCACCGTTCATCGATGGGATCACGGGAAGGCGAACGTCAGCGATGGCTGCTCTCAGTGCAGGTGCTCGTGTCGTGACGCGCCGAGGGCACCTGCATGATCCGCATTTCGATGACTGCATTTCGGGATCAGCGCTCTCGAAGGCGGAGTTCGCACGCCTCGCAGTGAGCACATGGACAAGCGAAGATTCAGCTTCAGACAGAGCGAAACGTATCTCCTGGTACGACGAACAACTGTCGCCGACCGCTTTGGATACCGAACTGCTCAATGTTGTGCTGGAGAACCGTAGCCTTTGAGCCAAACCAGACGTTTCCTCGGTGGCATGCCTGAGAAGACCGTCGTGCACGTGGTGCCCGCGCTCTTCGGACCGGGTGGAGTAGTCGGAGGAGCCGAACGGTACGCACTCGAGCTTGCCAAAGCCATGGCCGTTGAGGTCCCTACGCGGCTCGTGACGTTTGGGCCCAAAGACGCGACGGAGTCCGACGGAGACCTGAAGGTGCGCGTGTTAGGACGTCCACTGCACGTAAGAGGTCAGCGGAACAACCCGTTCAGTCTCAAGTTGTTCTCGGCACTCGGTGCCGCATCGGTCGTACATTGTCATCAGCAACACGTGGTCGCCAGCAGCATGGCCGCCCTGTTCTGTCGACTGACGAGAAGGAGCGTCTTCGTCTCCGACCTCGGCGGCGGAGGTTGGGACATTTCATCCTATTTGTCCACTGACCGATGGTATCACGGTCATCTGCATATTAGCGAATACAGCCGCAAGGTATGTGGGCACAGCGAAAACGACCGAGCACATGTGGTACTGGGCGGGGTCGACGTCGACAAGTTCTCACCCGACCCCGACTCTGAACGAACCAATGAGGTCCTCTACGTAGGCAGGCTGCTTCCGCATAAGGGAATCAACTACCTCGTGGAAGCAATCCCGGATGGAATGAGGCTCACTGTGATCGGTCGGGCTGACGATCCGGTGTATCTGGCCGACCTACACAAAGCCGCTTCAGGCAAATCCGTGTGCTTCAAACACGATGTGGACGACGACGAACTCGTGCGCGCCTATCGATCTGCACTATGCATTGTGCTACCGAGCGTCTACGAAACCATCTACGGAGAAAGGACATCGGTGCCTGAGCTGCTGGGACAAACTCTGCTGGAAGGCATGGCTTGCGGTGCGCCAGGCCTCTGCACAAACGTGGCAAGCCTTCCGGAAGTGGTTGACGATGGGAAAACCGGCTTTGTGGTTCCGTCAAACGACCCAACTGCCCTTCGCGAGAAACTACTCTGGCTACGTGACCACCAACGACAGGCGGGGGCACTAGGTGAGGCGGCCCGCCAACGAGTTGTGGAGCGTTTTACCTGGCCGTCGGTTGTAGCGCGTTGTCTGACAGCCTACGGATCCTCAGCACCATTGAGGTGAGATTCGCATGCACGAGCAGAACGGCCTGGTGAGGATGCGGATAGCGTTGGTGAACTGGAGCAGCCGCAAGGTGGGCGGCATCGAAACGTACCTGGACATGGTGTTGAGCGGCCTTGCAGACCGCGGCAACCATGTGGCACTGTGGCATGAGATGGACCGGCCTCAGAATCGCGATCGAATTGCCGTCCCCGAAGGAGTTCCAACGTGGTGTGTCGAAGAACTAGGTATTGAAAAGGCCTTGCAGCGGTTGCGCGAATGGCGTCCCCACTTGATTTACTCGCAAGGTCTGATCGACGACAGTATCGAGTCAGCGCTGCCATCCATAGCACCTGTCTTTTTCTTCGCACATCAATATTACGGCACCTGTGTGGGCGGGCCGAAGACCTGGAAGTTCCCACGCGTGGTACCTTGCACCCGCAAAATCGGATGGCAATGCCTGGTCCACTACTACCCCCACCGTTGCGGCGGGTGGCATCCGCGAACGATGCTCCGCGAGTATAGGCGGCAGATTCGACGGATCGATGGGCTCCAGAGATGTCGAGGGATCATCACACATACCGAACACATGCGGCGCGAATACCTAAACCACGGTTTTTCCGATACTCAGGTACACATGATTCCGTTTCCGATCGTCGGTGCGTCGACAGCGGCTCCACCGACCGTGGCCGGCAACCTTGAAAACAAATCTCAATTCCGACTGCTGTTCGTCGGACGGATGGATCCGTTGAAAGGTGGGCACGTTCTCATCGACGCCGCGGCGGCAGCCGCAAAATCACTCGGCCGACCGATACATCTCACACTTGCCGGAGACGGGCCCCACCGCGCAGCGTGGGAAAGAAAGGCGCAGCAAGCTCAGGATCGGCACGCGCACTTGACCGTGACTTTCCCGGGATGGGTGAGCACTGGTGACCGTGACTCCCTATTTGCCGAGTCTGATCTACTGGTCGTGCCGAGCCTCTGGCCCGAGCCCTTCGGCATGGTTGGCATCGAAGCGGCGCTGTTTGGTGTGCCCAGTGCGGCGTTCGCGGTTGGTGGTATACCGGATTGGTTGTGTGACGGCAGGAACGGGCATCTAGCGCCAGGGAATCCACCAACCGCGGGGGGACTTGCTCGGAGCATCGTGCGCTGCCTCGAGGATGAGTCCCATTACGCAAACCTCCGCGCCGGTGCTTTCGCGGAGAGCACCAACTACACGACAGCAAAACATCTCGACGCGCTACTCGAAGTGTTCTCGGACTCTTCATGCCAAGGCGCGGAGACATGAGCCAACAAAGCTGTAGGATCCTGTTCGTTGTTGAGAGTGGCACCGACATAAGGATTGTGAACGGGCTCGCACAATTCGCGGACCTGTCATTGTTCGGTCGCAGAATCGCCGGTGGCAAAGTCGTCAATCGCAAGCCTGATCCATCGTTGCAGATGGTCGTCGGTCCGACCTCTCGCATACGGTTTGCAGCGCAGGTGTTGACTCACCTTTCAACCAGAAAGCATGGGTATGACGCGGTGATCGTGCAGGGTTACGGGCTCGCCGCCCTCGCTGCGAACTGCGCGTCAAGGCTGAGCGGGATTCCAACATTCATGCTCGTGTGCAGTCCTGTCGAATTGTATTACAAATGTCGGAAGCGGGCGGCAGACGCTCGTATGCCATATAGACAATACCAGCTTTGGGCATTGAAGCTGGCGGCTGCGACTAACGCGAGAGTCGGCCGGCACTACGTCGTTCTCAGTCGACACCTCGAGGAGGTGGTCGTAGAACACGGAACAAGCCGACCGGTGAGCGTGATCCCCATTTACGGCGTCGATACCGACCGATTCAAACCGCCTGCGCAATCTAAAGTGGTGATCCGACGTGATCTTGGCTTGCCGGAACAAGGCGAAATCATCTTCTTCAGCAGCCGCATTGCGCCGGAGAAGGACGCGGAGACACTTCTCGATGCTGTCACTCAAATTCGGCGAGGAGAGCGTGACCTTTTGCTCCTTCACCTGAGCGGAGGCCACGAGGAATTTCTCGAGGCTGCGAGCCAAAGAGGACTCGCCGAGCGCGTGGTCACACGAGATGCGGTAGACCCCGTCGGAGAGCTTGCGGCCTACTATCAGGCATCCGACGTCTGTGTCCAGGCGAGCCGGGAGGAAGGATTGGGCTTTTCACCCCTCGAGGCCCTGGCTTGTGAGACGCCGGTGGTCGCGGCAGGGGTGGGTGGACTGAAGGAGACGATTGTCGAGCCGGAAACTGGTTGGACCTACTCACCTGGCAACGTGGCGGAACTCGCAGAACAGATCACCAAGGCCCTCGACAACCCGGCCGAGGCAAGGCGAAGGGCCGCGACGGGCCGCAAGATGGTACAAGAGCGGTACGAGAGCCGCATTGCGTTCGAGGCTCTTTTCGACCTGATTAGCGGGGTGCCGCGGAAACCTTGACTGAGCTCCGTGCATGTCACGGCAGACTCTGAGCTGCGATATTGGAAACGAGGTCTTTCGAACCACCGAATGTCGAGCAATATGAACCGAGTTAGAACAGACCTGCGACGTCCGAACGGTGCAGAGTGAGAAATCTCGTTCTTCTCATTCCGCTCCTGACTGCTGTTGCTGCGATTCTCGCTAGAGACCGTCTGCACTCGATCCTGATCGTATTTTCCTACCTCGCGTTCGAAGGGATGTTCAAGCTTCTATCCGGTTACCACCCGCTGGTGCATATCGGCGTAGACATAGTCTTCTGGTCAATACTCGCCGTCTGGATCGCGATCGCCGTGGTTGCACGCCGCACACAATTGCCGCGTGTGCCTTTCATCACACTATTGACGATACACGTCGCGTGGATTGTGATGCTGGTGTTCAGCCCGTACACTGCGAGCGTCTTCGTGGGACTCGCATCCCTGAAGATTCACCTTTCGATGATCCCACTCTATTTCGTAGGCTACATACTCGCAGAGGACGCAGACGCACCTAGACGTTTCGTCAGCACACTCCTGCTCGTCTTGGTGGCTACGTTTGCGATCACGCTAGTCCAATACGTAGGTGGACCCGACGCCTTCCTCGACCTCGGTGAAGTTTACAGGCAGCGGGCAAGCTACTTCCACGAGTGGCGCCCATTCGGAACAACGGCCTTGCCGGGAGGACAGTCGCTTTATGCAATGTTGGCCCTGCCGTTTGCGATCTATCTACTCCTAAGGGGCGACTACGGCATTCGCAACACGCGGGTGACAGCTGCAATAGTGGGAAGTATTGCCGTTTTTTTGGTCTCGGGAGTGAGGCAGGTGTTCCTGGGATCTCTAGTCATCGTATTGGCAATGCTGGGCCTGCAGGTGACGCGACGTGCCGGTCGCGCGAGCGCCGGGCTCGTGGCGCTTCTGATACTCGGGGCCGCAACGGTGATAGCGGTGCAGCAGTTCATGGCGCCCGCCGCTCGAAGGTCAGTGGCGGAGGCGTCCGGCATCCCCGATATCTGGCGGGAGACCGACGTCCTCGACCGCTTCGAAACCTTGCTCAATCCAGAGACCTATGCCAAAGCGCGGGCAGGCGGACTTCGTTTGGTTTGGGACCGAGCCACGGCGGCGCCGTTCGGCGTTGGATTGGGCCGGACTGGGTCGGCTGCGGCGGCGCTGCAAAACCAGCTCACGGAGGATCCGTTTCAGCGCATGCTGCAAGATCGGTTCGGCTTTCAGGATAACTTTTTTGCGGCAATGCTCGTTGAGACCGGAATACCCGGCACGTTGATGCTCACGGCACTATTAGTGGGCTTGGGGATTCTTTCCGCCAAACTTGCCCGAAGAGCTCCGACGCCAGAGGACAGCGCGTTCGGAGCGCTGGTAGCCGGGTACATGTTGGCTGTGTTGGTGATGTCGTGGGGGTCCCAACCGCTCATGGCGAACCCAACGTTGGCCTTCTTCTGGTTCCTCGGAGGAATGGCTGCAGGCCGTCTGCATGCAATCGAGAACTTGGATGACGCACCGAGTTGATACCGCTCTGTTCGACAAGCCTCTGAGGAAAACGCTCGAGAGATGGCAGAAGCGGCTCAGTGGCTTGGTACTCGATGTCGGATCCGGTTCTCAACCATACCGCGAGCTGGCACAAGGCGAGACACGTTGGATTGGCATCGATTTACGCATGGCCGCTGCGGGGCGACCGGCAGCCCAGGTGTTCGGATCCGCCGAAGCACTTCCCGTACAGTCCGAATGTGCCGACGCAATAATATGCACGCAGGTGATTGAGCACCTGCCGCATCCGTGGGAGTTCTTCAGCGAAGCCGCTCGGGTGCTCCGCCCCGGAGGGTCGCTCATAGTATCCGCCCCGCACGCCCAGTGGCTGCACGAGGAACCGCACGACTACTACCGTTTCACACGTCATGGTTTATCGAGCTTGGCTGGTGACGTGAGCCTCCGCGTCGTCGCGGTGGAACCAATTGGCGGCGCACTCGCCTTGATCGGATTCCTCGTGGGCACGCATATCCCCACTTTCGGCAGGTCGAGCAGGCACCCATGGATCCTGGCCAGGACCCTCATGCAGCGGCTGACGAATGTGCTATTCCGAGCGCTCGATCGTGTTTTCTATGCTCCTAGCGACACGCTCGGGAATGTGCTCGTTGCCGAACGGCCAAAATGAAAAGGGTAACATACGTATTCCCTCAAGGAGACCTCGGCGGAGCAGAGATTGCAACCGCGCGGATACTTCGCAGCCACAATCGTGAACGCTACGTGCCCGTCGCACTGCTATTCAGCCCCGGGCCGCTCGTTGAACATCTAACGTCGTTGGGGATCGACGTGCGTGTAGCTCAGCGGAAACCCAGGCTTCGCAGCAGTCAAGAGCGACGTAGCGCGCGAGAGTGGATTGTCGCCAATATCCGTGACGACGGCGCAGCGTTACTTCACAGCGCTATGTGCTGGGGACATGCATTGGCGGGGCCAGCTGCTCGTGCCGCGGGAATACCTGCTGTTTGGTACCAACACAACAGACCGGAACTCACTAGCGTGTTTGACTGGTGGGCATCTTTGAATGGTGCCCGCACGATCATCGCGAATTCCCACTTCACAGCGCGACTACAACGTCGCCTCAATCTGCGCAGGACGCCGATCGAGGTAGTGTATCCACCGGTCGAGCCTCCAAGCACCACATGCGACAGAGCGGCAACAAGGGCAGAATTTGGATTTTCCGAACGCGATGTGGTGGCTCTGCTGCCGGGGCGACTCCAAAAGTGGAAGGGTCAAGACACCGCGATTCGCGCACTTGCGTTGGCATCTTCGGATGCAGGCAATCTGCACCTTCTATTCGCCGGCGGGACGTTGTTCGGGCTCGAGCCGCACTACAAGAGCGAACTCGAAACGCTCGCCGACAATCTGGGTGTGACAGACCAGGTGCGGTTTTTGGGGCATCGCGACGATATCGGCGCCCTTTACGCGGCATGCGATATGACACTCCACACAAGTCGTGACCCGGAGCCATATGGCCTGGTTGTGGCAGAGGGGCGATCGCACGGCTGTACCATAATCGCAAGCGATGCCGGTGCGATCCCGGAACAAATCAAAGATGGCGAGAACGGCTTGCTGGTCGCACCAAACGATCCAGATGCTCTGGCTCACGCAATGTTGCGGCTGACGCACGATTCTGAGTTGCGACACAAACTGGGTGAAGCAGCTGCCGCGACTCCCGGTGCAACTCCAGAACAAGCGACCGCACAGCTCGAGCTCATCTACGACCTAATCTTGGGCTTTTGACTGTGCGTATAGCATTTGCCATACACGACGTTCGACGAGGCGGAGGTCAGGATCGATACGCACTCGAACTCGTGAATCGGCTGGCTGGTCGCCACGAAATAACCGTCTTTGCATGTTCGGCTGAGCACCTGGATCCACGGATCTCGTTTATCCAGATCGAAACACCAATGCGCCCGGCGGCTTTGCGCAACCGTGTATTTACCAGAGAGGTGAGGCAGCGACTGAGAAAACGTGATTGGGACATTGTCCACGCCGCCGGCGGAGCAGTGCCCGGAGCTACGGTGATCACAGCGCATTTTTGCCATACGGCGTCGCGGAAGGCATCAAAACGCTGGCCATCTGCTTATTCTGGGTTTCTGGAGCGCGCTTATAGGAGCATCGATACGACGATTGCGATCAGGAATGAGCGGCACACAGCACGACACCCGCAACTCCGTGCCCTGATTGCTGTATCAAACCGCACGCTCGATGAATGGCGGTCGGGTTACGAGCTGTCTGCACCAGTACAGGCAGTGATTCCCAACGGTGTCGACGCTTCCGATTTTCGACCGGGTGAAAATGCCGATCGACTTGCGCTCAAGTCCGAGCTGGATATCCCGCCAACCGCACGGGTCCTACTGTTGGTGGGGGCCCTGGTACGCAAGGGTGTGGAGACTGCCCTCGAGGTTTCGGCTTCCTTGGGACCGCACTCCTACCTCGTCGCTGTCGGGGCAGGTCCGCACGATCGAGTGACAGCGATGGCTAACCGACTCGGCGTTCAGGAGCAGCTGAGATTGGTGGCTCCAGTTCCCGATGTGGAACGCTACTACCGTGGCGCCGACGTTCTTCTTTTTCCCACGAGGTACGAACCATTCGGCATGGTGATCGCGGAGGCTTGGGCATCTGGCCTACCAGTTGTGTCAGCCGCAACTGCCGGCGCACTCGAGTGGGCAGCGGCAGGTGACGACGTAATGGTGGTTGACGACCCTGGAAATGCTGGGGAGTTTGCCAGGGCGACATCGGCCATACTCGAGAACCAAGAGTTGGCTACACGACTTTCGATTCGCGGTCGTGCTTTGGCCGAAACATTGACTTGGGATCGTGTCGCAGCGGAGACTGAGGCGGTGTACCAACAAGCGGTAGGCTCCTGAACCGTACACCCACAAAGCCGCCTAGGAGCCGCCGAAGGAGATCAGATGAATGTCTGAGGCCCGAGGGACCGTCTCGCGGCAGCTCGATATGGGAGCAGGGAATGTCGAACGGGCGCCGGGAGCCATCCGTGCCGACGTGTCACGGGAGGTCAAGCCCGACGTCGTTTTGAATGCCGAAAAACCTCTTCCCTTCCGCAACGGATGCATGCGACGCATCTTCTGCTTCGATCTGGTGGAGCATATTACCGATCTACCGGGCTTCATGGGTGAACTCCACCGGATACTCGAGCCGAAAGGAACCGTGCGCATCACAACTCCACACTTCTCCTGTGCGAACTCATATTCAGACCCGACCCACCGGCATCATTTCGGCTGGAGATCGTTTGATTGTTTCACGGGTGAGCACGCGCTCAGTTACTACTCCAGTGCACGATTCGAGATCGCGACCCGGATTCTGCGGTTTCACGGTGGCCCGCTAGATGCACTCGTGCGGCGATTGGCCAACCGGTGGCCCGATCTATACGAGCATCGGTTGGCTTGGATCTTTCCGGCGTGGTATTTGGACATCGAGCTGAGGGCGGAGCAGTGATGTTGAGGGCGGTATGGCGGTACCCCGCTCCCGCACCCAACCACACGGCGGTACCCCGCCCGGCCCAGCCCAACCCGGGCGGTAGTTGGGTGTGCGTCCGCGCGCATCCTACCGCCCTACGCCAATCCGGCCTGACGGCCGAGATTGGGCCCTACCGCCGTACCGCCTCGGGGTTGGGGGTGTAGGGGTTGTCGTCCATCCTCCTCGTGCCCGATCTGCCGGGCGAGCGCTGGCCCTCGATGGACCGTTATGCGTCCCGAATGGTCCACCACCTCAACCGAGAGGCGGCGGAATTTGATTTCGAGGTGGCCGGAGAGATAGCGTCTCTCACCAGCGCCAACGGCAAGGCGGCCGGACGACGAGACTCAGGCACCGGTTCCCGAAGGTTGGCCGACGAAGGAAGCACCGCCGAGATGCGGCGGTACATATCGAGATATTGGCTCTATCCGAGACGTATCCGGTCGATGAAGGGTGATGCCCTACACGTTCTCGATCATTCATACGCTCATATCGTGCTGGGAGAACGCGCTCGCCCGTGCGTCCTCACCGTACACGACCTTTTCCCGATAATCACCGTGCGCCGTTCGACCGACGGGCTTCGCGATCGCATTCGAAACCGGTTCCTGGGACGAGTGTTGCGGGGCATCAAACGCGCAGACGCTTGGATCGTCGCAACCGAATGGCTGAAAGAACAGCTGTGTGAGTGGTTGGGACACGACGAACGAGTACACGTCATCCCGTTTGGAGTGGACGAGGAGTTTTTTGATCTTCCGCAGGACGATCGGGCCCTGTTCCGAGCCCGCCATGAAATTCCAGAGAGCGCTCTGGTAATTCTGCACGTGGGCAGCGTCGATCAGCGCAAGAACATACCGGCCATCATCTCCGTGCTCGAGCAGTTGCAGAGCAATGATGTGGAAGCGTGGTTCCTACAGGTTGGCGGCACGCTCACTCCCGAGCAGCAGGCCGAGTTGACGAGCCGCAGAGTTGCCCATCGGGTGACGCAGTTGGGGCCCGCCGCGGAAGAGGAGCTCCACAACGCATATCATGCCTCCGACATGTTGCTGTTCCCGTCGCACTACGAGGGGTTTGGATTTCCAGTGCTCGAGGCCATGGCGTCGGGTCTACCGGTGGTGACATCAGGTGCGGGCGGACTTACCGAGGTCGCCGGCGACGCGGCGGTCATCGTACCTGGCCGGGAGTCGAAGCCGTACGTCGAGGCAATAGAGCAACTGACCGAAAACAGCGAGTGGCGTGAGGAGTTGATCAATCGCGGCCGCGAACGTGCCGCGAAGTTTACTTGGGCCCAAACCGCCACCGAAACCGCCAAGGTATACGAGACGCTTGTCTAGACCCTCATCTGCACTCAACGTCACTGCGGTCACCGCCTCAGCCCAGCTCGGCGGGACTGAGAGGATGCTGCTCGATTTCGCGTCGCGCGCATTCGAGCACGACATCGCCCTGAAGGTCATCACGCCGCTCAAAGGGCCGCTTGTACAAATCTTCAAGAACATGGGGATCCCGACGGAGGTCGTGCCCGCTCCCGAATCGATGCTCAGGGGTTCACAACAGATCGGGCATCTGAAAACCCTTCCGGCGGCACTCGGCGGGCTCTGGAAGTGGTCGCGGCTGCTGAAACAGCACGAGTTTTTGAAGGATGCAGACGTCGTGTACTCTGTGGCGTTCAAGTCGCACCTGGCACTGGCGATCGGCCGCTGCCATCCGGTCGTTTGGCATCTGCACGAATTTCCGCCGGCTACCACCGGACGGTTCTGGAGGGTGCTATCGAGATGGGCGCCGGATGCCTTGATCGCCAATAGTGAGGCTGTGGGGGCTGCCTGGGCGGACGGGCGGACGGGCGGACGGGCGGACGGGCGGACGGGCGGACGGGCGGA